>JAEXCH010000004.1 GCA_023402275.1 Methanobacteriota archaeon | reverse complement strand
TGCAACCGGTGTACAGCGGTAATCAGTATGTATGTGCTCGATCCTGCCTTTGATATCAGATGAACATGGGATTGAGTTACTTCTTTGTCTCGGCATCAACAATGAGGTCGTTGTTATCACATCGATTTCAAACATTCCCTCTTAACGCCTTTTCGATATCCATCGCCAGCTTCTCTGGTGAATATCCCGGCGAGAATCTTCCGATGACATTTCCAAAACGATCGACAAGGAACTTTCCGAAATTCCATTTTATATCGCCTTTTTTTGCAAACGGTTTCAATGCTCTGACCTTTTTTTCAAAGGATCTGGACCCATCATCTCCTGAATCTTCCTCTATCTGTTCCTTCAACCAGATGAAGACGGGGTCTGCATCTTTTCCATTGACGTCGATCTTTGCGAATCTCGGAAAGGTCGTACCATAGTTCAATGAGCAGAACTCTTCTATCTCAACATTGGTTCCCGGAGTCTGGTTCATGAATTGATTGCATGGGAAATCCAATATTTCGAACCCTTCTGTCCGATACTCTTCGTACAGTCTCTGTAATTCTTCATATTGGGGCGTGAGCCCGCATTTGGTTGCGGTGTTCACAATAAGCAAGACCTTCCCTTCATAGTCGGCCAGAGGGACCATGTTGCCCGTTCCGTCTTTGACATTGAAATCATATATGTTGTTGACCATTCATTGACCTTCTTTTAATATTTTGTACAAGATATTGTAAAGCGTCTGTGCTTCATTGGTGGATATGTTGATGCATTGACCGACTTTGGCTGGTATCGAAAGTGCATGCTCTCTAAGATCCACGCCCTTGGCTGTCACGCTTAGGATCACACTGCGTTCATCGAGAACATCCCTTTCTCTGTTTATGATGCCTTTTTTCTCAATTCTTTTAAGCAGAGGCGTAAGTGTACCGGTATCCAAAAATAAAATGTTTCCAAGATCCTTTACGGACATCTTTCCTTTTTCCCACAGTACCATCATGACCAGGTATTGTGTGTATGTCAGGTCGATCTCGTCAAGGAAAGGCGTGTATGCATGGACCACTTTCTTCGCGCTTGCATATAGCGGGAAACACAATTGGTTCTCCAATCTCAGAGGGTCATAGTTCTCGGTCATATTTTCATCTTATTATATTTTATACAATTAAATCTTGTTCAATGTAATTTAATATCGACCGATTACTATAAGATATTTTGGATGCTGTGCACTATGTTTCAATAGATCCCGTCGGAGATCAATGGCCAAGTGCGGATGTGCATCCAGCACGAACGATATATTTGTCAATGATGTCACTGAAAAATTATAATGGAGCAAAGGTAGGAGTAATTGGATTATATATCCAATAGATGGTACGGTCTATAGGATGTATGCGGTCTCGATATACGGAAAGGGAGGTATCGGCAAGTCCACCCTTTCTTCCAATATCTCTTACGGTCTTTCGGCCAGAGGTCTCAAGGTATTGCATGTCGGATGCGATCCGAAACATGATTCCACCAGACTTCTGATGAATGGTATCCAACAGAGGACATTCATGGATGATCTGATAGAGGATAGGACCCCGTCCATCGAAGAGGGGATAAATGGCGTACTTTGCATGGAATGCGGGGGAGCGACCCCCGGAATAGGCTGTGCAGGGAAAGGTATAGTGAGATTGTTCGACCACCTTAACGATAACATGCCTGAGGGTGTGGATGTTCGCATCCACGATGTCCTCGGCGATGTTGTATGCGGGGGGTTCTCGGTCCCGATGAGGAAGGAGAACACCGATTCCATAATACTGGTGATATCCGAGGAGTTCATGTCGATATACGCAGCGAACAATATACTTCTGGGACTAAAGAATCTTAATGATGGGCCATGCATACTCGGAGTGATAATAAATAGCAGATCACCGGACAATAAGGGAAGGGCGGAGAAGTTCGCAGAAGCAGCAGAACTAAGGATCCTGGGAAGGATATCGAAGGACCCGATATTCGCAGAGGCCGATATGCAGGGAAGAACTGTCCTCGAACTATCTCCGGATTCCGGATCGGCCTCAGAGATCAATGGTATAGTCGAAGCTGTTCATGAAGCAATGAACGGGAGACTCGACCCAATGGACCCGCATCCGCTATCGGATGATGCCATGGCAGATATAGCGGCAGGTCTGAGTGTGAGGGAGAATAACATCCCGGATAAAGGCAAACAATGTGATTTCGATGTCTATGATCACATGAGGGGGATAACATACAAGGGCAACTTCGTAATGCCCTCATGCACATCCCACGGTGCGATAGAGCTTCTTCAGGAGATAACGGATGCAGCCGTTGTGCTGCATGGACCCAGGAACTGTGCGTTCCTGACAGAGTATGCGAACAGAAGGCGTGCACTGAAACTCCCCGCAACGGACGGAAGCATACGCTCATGCAATCTGTACAGTACTGGAATGGATGACGATACTACATTCAGCGGTGATGCCGAATGTCTTAGAAGAACGATAGAGGATGTGATGTCAAAAGGATTCAGAACGGTATTCGTGGTCCCAACATGCACCCCTCTTGCAATAGGCACGGATATTGAAGGCATCGTTGAAGGTATGGGAAGGGATGATGTCGAGATCATGGTGGTGCCAAGTGATGATGTCTTCCTCGGCAGCAAGTTCGGTTGCTACGGAGGTGCTCTCAAATGTATCAAAGGAATGATGGATAATGACATCGAGATCATACCTGACACAGTGAACCTCATGTGTTATTCCGCACCCGCACTATCCAGAAAGGAGAATCTAAGGGAGATCGAGAAAATACTGGGAGCAATGGGCCTGAGATTGAACACGGTTTTCAACGGAAGCATCTCCACGAATGAGATAAAGGCCCTTCTCCAAGCCGAGTTCGATATACAGATCAACGATACATTCCTGAATGATATGATGTGCGATGTTCTGCTGGAAGGAAGGGACCACAGGATGCTCAAGATGCCTAACGGAACGTTCGGAGTAAGGAAATGGGTATCCGCGTTCTCAGAGATGACAGGCAGATACGAACTCGGAGAGAAGTTCATTGAAGATATGATGGACAACTACCAGAGACAGATATCGCCGATAAGGAAACACACAGACGGCCTGAGATCGATGATATACATGGGGCCGAATCAGGATGTGGATTGGTATGTTGACACTTTGAAGGATCTTGGGGTGAGTGTTGAATGCATAGTTCACTGGAAGGGAGCGGTATCGGATGAGTACGATCGTCCGACCAGACACAAGGACATCAAGCATGTGAATGATGTTTCACTATGCGGCCTGAAGGATATCGTAGAAGAGGTACGGCCGGACATCATCATATCAAGTGATGTCAGGGTCGGCACGACAGGTGTAAGATGGGTCGGCTTCAGTACGAACCTCACCGGAATACCGGGGACAGTGTATTGGGCCAAGAAAGTAAGGAATGCTCTGAGGATACCACTTAAGGACGGTTGGAGGATGGCCGATTGAACACAGAACCGGACGGATTCATGGGGGCGGTCCTCGCAGCGGAAGGGATCGAGGGGATGAAAGCACTGATCAACGGTCCGGGAGGATGCAGGTCCAGAGCACAGATCCTGCTCAAGGAACTGATACAGAACTATTCGGGAGAGGATCCCGGTTGCTGTTCATCAAAATATTTCAGCAGACAGTCCAAACTCCCCTGCACATACCTTAGCTCCAATGACATGATAATGGGATCATCCGAAAAGGTATCGGACGGGGTGGGCTCTGTTCTTTCTGTATCCGAATCCGATATCGTGATGGTGGATACACTGGGGGCATCAATACAGGTAATGGATACGGACAATGCCGTCAGGAGGACAGGAAAGGGCGAAAGAGTGACCATAGCCAGCAAGTATCTTTCCTCCATGTCTTTGTATGAGGGATACGATGACACCATGGAAAGGATCATCAGGGACATATGCCCACCGGAAAAGACGGATATGATCCCAAGGACCGTGAACATACTGGGATACAACATATCCGACAGCGGATGGGAGTTCGGGAAAGAGGAGATATCCAAGATCATTAACGGATCGGGCGCAGAGGTGATATCGTTCATCGGATGCGGAAGCACAAAGGAAGAGATAGAAAGATCCAGATCCGCAGAGTTGAACATCCTCATACATCCTGAGTTCTCGATAGGTACCGCTGAATTCTATTCTAGGGAATTCGATGTTCCGTACATTATACCGAAATCGGGGTCGCCGATAGGATATCCGTCATTGATGTCATTCGTCAATGAGGTGTCCTCAGAACTAGGAACCGATGCTACCAATGTTGTCAATGAGATATCAAAGGACAGGAAGAGCGTTGACAAGACCCTCAACAACGCAGAAAAGCTGTTGGGCGGTCTGAGAGGATGCGGTTGCTGCATCACAGGCATACCCTCCGACATACTCCCCATAATAAGATGGATGCACGATCATCTTTCAATAATACCAGAATGCGTAAATGTTCTGGGCGGTAAAGGGTCACCGCTTTTCGGTGCACTTATAGATTATCTTGAAGATATCGACTGCATGGAATCTCTGGATAACGATCCCGGCGGAGTTTATGATGTTGTCTTCACAAATGGTATGATGGCCGGTCATCACAGGGAACTGAGCAGCATTACCACATGCGTTGAGACGACATTCCCGTTCAGCAAGGGGACTTCGCTTGTAAATAGGAGTTTGGTAGGCATCCACGGATGCAGATACATACTGGATGAACTGATAAACGGTCGCGGACTGTTCCATTGCGGACAGCCGACCATGGCAGACTTCAGATGATCATTTCGTAGGTAATGCAGACCCCAATATAACATGAGGCCTGTTATCGTCCATTATGACCTTGCAGTTGACTCCGTAGACATCCTTCACGGTCTCCGCAGTTATGACCTCCTCAGGAGTACCGATACTGTGTATCACACCGGGTGATGACATTACGATGACCTTATGTGCATATTTCGCAGATATGTTGAGATCATGACTGATCATTATGATGAGCATGCCCATCCTGACCGAAATGGCCCTAAGCAACTCGGTCACATACACCTGATGTCTGACATCAAGATTGGATGTAGGTTCATCAAGTATCAGTATATCCGTCTCCTGAACCAATCCACGTGCCAGTGCGACCTTTTGATGTTGCCCTGCGGAAAGTTCGTTGAATGAGCGCATAGCCAGATCACTTATGTCCAGCATATCCATGACCTTGTACACGAGTTCAAGGTCCTTGTCAGTAGTTCTCCACTTCTGGTGATTGTGTCTTCCTATGAGGATGGTGTCCACAACGGACATTGAGAAACAATCCTCAGTTATCACCGGAACGTAAGCGATCCTCTTTGCCATATCCTTGCTGGGTATGTTATCGATGTTATCCTCATCAAGATACACTTCACCCGAGTTAGGGGAGACTAGTTTGTTTATGCATCTTATCAGTGTTGACTTTCCCACACCGTTCGGACCTATTATGCATACTAGACCCGGTTCGTCTAGTAAAAGATCTATGTTATGCAGGACCGGTATGTCCTTGTTGTACCCGAATGAAACATTATCCAGCCTTATACTCGACATCGTATCATCCCCAAACTGATTTCTTCCTGATTATGAGCCACAGGAACAACGGTCCGCCTAGGAACGCGGTTATCACTCCTACCTGAAGTACTGTCGGAGCTATTACTGTACGACCTATAAGATCCGCTAATATCAAAAGCATTGAACCAAAAACAGCCGAGGCAGGAATTAGGTATCTGTTGTCTGCTCCGATGAACAGCCTTACAACATGAGGTGCCAGTATCCCTATGAATCCTATCAGCCCTGTGAAACTGACTATTACCGCACTTACCATAGCGACTATACTCATGCAGATTATCCTCATCCTGTCGACGTTTATTCCCATGGCCTTGGCATTCTCATCGCCGGTAGAAAGGACATTCAATTTCCTGGATGCCAATTGCATCATTATCACTCCGGCGACCGTCACGACCAGCATGATCGGTACCGCGGGCCAGCCTGCCATTGAAAGTGATCCCACCTGCCACTGGTACACTGTGGCAAGATCGTTCGGGTCGGCCCATAGTTTGAGTACAGTGGTGAATGCATTGAAGATATACATTACGGCAATTCCTGCCATTATCATCACCGTCGGTGAAGCATTCTTCAATTTGGATACTACGAGTATGACCGCCATCGGTATCAAGGAGAACACGAACGCATTGATCACAATGGGATACTGTCCAGTCGAGAGCGTTGCACCCATGGTCATCGCCAATGTGGCACCGAACAGTGCACCAGACGATACACCAGTGGTATAGGGATCGGCAAGCGGATTCTTCAGGATGCTCTGCATGACGGCACCGGCAACGGCCAATCCCGCACCGGCTATCAGGCCGATCACTATGCGCGGCATCCGCAGAGTTATGATGATGTATTCTTTGAGTTCCTCCTCTTCGGTTATGGTACCCAAGAGGTGTTTTATGATTATCTCATAGGTTTCAAAGAATCCTATGCCATAATCCCCTATCGTCAGAGACACGCCGATGACAACCACTGCGATCAGAATGCATGCGGCAATGAATATCCATTTTCTGAAGACATATCTATGATATGACTCCAGAGTGGAATCCACTTTAGTTCTATCAATGGCGGTGGCATCCGCCCATTTCTCCACTGAAGCCGATACAAGATCGCTTATCAGAGGGTCATCGTTGTTGCCGGACATGGGAATTAAGTAAAAGGGTTAAGGTGTTTGAGGGATGTTCTCACATCCCGTATACTGCTCCTCCGACCTTCTTGACATCCACTTCCTCGAAAGTGAATTCATCGTACCACTCCTGCAGGACCTCCCATCCATATTCCTCATCGATGAGGTCTGGGTACATCGCTGCAGCAAGAAGGACCAATGATGCACAACCGCTGTATGTGGACATCATTCCGAAACTGAAACCTATGATGTTCTTGTCGTCATATGCTCCTGTTCCCTTGAATATCTCGGTGTATGTGTCGAATTTCTTCTGAGCCGCTTCGTGGGTTATGTTGGATGTGGTGCTGGCCATGGACACGAGTATGTATTCGGGATCATCGGCGATCATCCACTCCGCCGTCCTGTATGAGTACCAGTTGGATTCACCGTATGGCATGAGGTTTACACCTGGTATCAGTTTGACGAAGCTGAGGTCCCCTGTGACCCTTCCGTTATCCTTGTTCTCGCTCTGGATCCTAAGGTTTCCGGGGTCTGTCGGGTTGTATATTATGTAGTACTCGGCATAATCCTTGCTCTTCAATGAGGACAGACGGTCCTCTATGTAATCGACGATCTTCTCACAGTAGTCGACATATTTGTATGCCGCTTCCTCGCAGTTGAGGAGAACTCCCATCGTTATGACCGCGGATATGCATTCATAACCTTGGATCGGCAATGCTATGACATCGATCTTAGATCCCGAATCCCTGAGCTCCTTCTGTATCTGCTTCCCCGTTGAATCTGCGTTGGTGTATGCTATCATCACATCTATTCCAGATGCGATCACTGTCTCTGTCTCCATTGTTCCGAGTGCACCCAAAGGATAGAGGTTCTCAACATTTGGATACTTGTCGGTATAGCTCATCGTTACAACGGATTCAGCTGCGGTGACCCTATCCCATATGCCGAGAAGAGTGGTCATGTTAGCAGCCTGATAATAGTTGCAACCGATGCTTCCGGTGATCGGGTAGTGGATGTATGATGTGCTGTATTCTCCGGCCCAGTTCTGAGTATAATAGACAAGACATTCTTCCTTGTTTAGTATCTTCTTGAGGAGTTCAACATCTTTGTTGTCTATGACACCGTCAGTGTTGGTATCTGCATAGGGATAGTTCTCCTTGTCCCATTCGATATCGCCGTTTATTATCGAATTTATGTAGTCGATATCGCGGTCATCGAGATAATCATCGTTGTTCGCGTTCCCATAGACCCAAAGCCTTCCTGTTGCAGGATCTGAACTTGGACCCTTATCGTTATTTATCATCAGGATCGTGCCTGCTGCAACGGCAACAAGTGCAACGACAACGATGACCGCAAGAATCTTATTATTCATCAATTGGATGTATCATCCAATTAATATATAACGATTTTATGTATAATATTTAGTAGACAAATTGCTGCATTTGATATGAGGAATGATGTGGGAAACATACTAGCAAACTGTAAAATGCATCAGTACGTTATAGGGCCGGTCTTCATGAGGAACATATTCTTTGTAGGTACGGCGGGAAGCGGCAAGAGCACAATGGTCGGAGCGTTCAAGCAGTGGCTTGACGACAACGGAGTGGATTCGATAATCGTAAATCTTGATCCAGGGACCGATAAGCTGTCGTATAGGGCCGATATCGATATCAGGGAATGGATATCCCTTGGAGAGGTCATGGATGAGTATTCCTTGGGACCTAACGGAGCACAGGTGGTTGCCGCCGATCTGATGGCAATGAACATCCATAAGCTTACGACCGTACTGGCAGAATACAAGACAAGTTACGTCCTGATCGATACTCCCGGTCAATTGGAGCTCTTTGCATTCAGGGAGTCATCGAATCTTATCGTCAACGCACTTGGTAAGGACAGATCGATGGTAGCATACCTTTCAGATCCAATGCTTTGCAGAAGACCCAACGGTTTCGTGTCATCAATGATGCTTTCATCATTGGTACAATTCCGACTCCAGCTGCCGATGATAAATCTGCTTTCCAAGATCGATACGCTGTCCGAGGAGGAAAGCGAGAGAATGATGGATTGGTTCGAGAATCCCGATACGTTATACGGCGATTTCTTGGATGAGGACTCCAATCCTCAGACGGTCATTGGGATGGAGTTGTTCAAGGCCCTTGAGAACACAGGTGTGTTCGGAGGGATAAGGGGTGTTTCCGCCGAAGAGGACATAGGTCTGGACGAGATATATGCATCTGCCCAGCTGATGTTCTTCGGCGGAGAGGATCCGGATAGGAACTGATCTTATCCGAACATATATGCCGGAGCGGCCTTGATCTTGTTCCTTCCGGCTTCCATTACCTTTTCCTTTGCTGCGAAGAAGTCCGATTCGGTCACAGTGTCCCTGCCATCCCTTATCGCAAGCATTCCCGCTTCGGTGCAGATGCTCTTTATCTCGGCACCCGAGGCCCCTTCGGTCATCTCGGCGAGCTTCCTTGGTCGGAGGCCTTTCTCGGTGTTCATGTGGGACATGTGGATCTTGAATATCTGTGTCCTTCCTTCCAGGTCCGGCAGTCCGATATCGATTATACGGTCGAATCTTCCCGGTCTCAGGAGAGCATCGTCAAGTATGTCGGGCCTGTTGGTCGCACCAATGATCTTGACATCGCTGGTCGGAGTGAATCCGTCCAGTTCCGCAAGCAGCTGCATCAGAGTTCTCTGGACCTCGCGGTCGCCCGATGTGGCGACATCCATCCTCTTCGCTCCGACGGAATCCAGCTCGTCTATGAATATTATGCTGGGAGCCTTCTCTCTGGCGAGATCGAACAGTTCACGTACGAGTCTTGCCCCTTCTCCGATGTATTTCTGAACCAGCTCTGAACCAACGAACCTTATGAATGATGCATCGGTCGCATTGGCGACAGCTTTGGCCATAAGGGTCTTACCTGTTCCCGGAGGACCAACGAGCAGAACTCCCTTCGGAGGTTCGATACCCACCTTTTTGTAGAGTTCAGGTCTGAGCAGAGGATCCTCAACAGCCTCACGAAGCTCCAGCATCTGTTTCTCCAGGCCTCCGATGTCAGCGTATGTGACGTCCGGTTTCTCTATGATCTCCGCACCTGTGACCACAGGGTCCAAAGGCATAGGAAGTACGTTCATCACCGCAAGCGTCTGTTTGTTCAATGACACCCTTGCACCTGGTATCAGGTCCTTCGGCGGTATGTACTCTGAAACGGATACTATGAAATCAGGTCCGGTCGAACTCTTGATGACGACCTTGTTGTCAGGCAGTACATCACGCAAGGACCCGACGATCAGGGGCGGGCTCTTCAATCTTTCAAGTTCCGCCCTTATTCTGCTGTGGTCCTTCTGCAACCTGAACAGTTCTCCTTCCGAGTAACGCTTATCGTTCTCTGCTGTCTGAAGGTCCTCCATCAATCTAACGTTCCTTTCTTCGAGTGTTATGATCTTTGCCTTCAGTTCTTCTATCCGAGATTCGTCCATAGATTGCTACCCTGAGTGGGTCATGTATTCCTTCTCTTTATTACTTTTTCTCGTACTGAGCTAATAAAAAGGTCAAAGGATGGGTTCTGTGGGTGTTCATTGGCTATGATATGTGAATCGATTCTCATATCGATATATTGTTTAATAGCAAATGCGATACGCAGCAAGGACTGATAACACAGTACAACAACGGACGGAGAGAAACAATATGGCAAAGAGACATTGCAGCAGATGCGGAGCAGAGGTATTGGAGGGGGATTCACAGTGCATTTTATGCGGTTCAACCGAGTTCTCGACAGGCAATACCACGCAGATAAACAATCAATCTGCGACGGTAACGGCTGTGACAAGGAAGAAGACATTCAAACAGGATGTCCTGCCTGCGATCATCGGGTTGGGGATCGGAGCAGTGATAATCTATTTTGCATTCAAGTTCGCCGAAATAATATGATCCCATCAAGGCATGCCGGAATTCCACACATTGTTTAATACCTAATGCGATACAAATAAAGGGACTGCCCGCGCAGTACCGCATCGAAAGGAGTGAGACAACATGGCAAAGAGACATTGCAACGAATGCGGGGCCGAAGTACTTGATGGGAATGACAACTGCCTATTCTGTGGTTCAACCAATATAGTTACTGAGAAAGAATCTGTAGGAAACAACAATACAAAAGAACAGGCAGTTGTGGAAAAAGGACCTCTCTGGGCAAGGATCGTTGGTCTGCTGATAGCGGTCGGAATAGCATTAGCGATATACTATGTGCTTGGAAAATACAACGGATTGTTCTGAATTTTACGTAGTGAATGGTGCGATCGTGTCCGCAGATGTTGGACCGTCACATTAATTAGACGGATGATGTTAACTATTGACCATGATCTGCGAAATGTGCGGGAAAGAGGTTCCCGTTACCAAGCCCATGTTGGTCGAAGGTACTAAGCTGAATCTTTGTCAGAACTGTGCCAGATTCGGAGATGAATACAAAGGGTCAGGTTCATCCTCGTCCGGAGCCCCGGTGTCCAGGACGGTCATAGAGGAGAGGCTCCAGAAGAGGGAGAGAAGGATGCAGTCCAAGGACGTCTATTCTTCCACCACTATGGAACTCATCGATGACTACGGGACCGTGATAAGGGAGGCGAGGGAAGCTAAGAAGATGGATCTGGAGGAATTCGCAAAATCCATCCTCGAGAAGAAGGGAACACTTGCAAAGATCGAAGCCAATGATCTAGTTCCGGATGATAAGTTGATAGCGAAACTCGAGAAAGCATTGGACATAAAGCTCAGGGAAGCGGTCCAATCCGGCGGTCAGGTCGGCGGAGGAAGAAGATCCGAATCCATGACCCTCAGCAACTTCATCCGAAAGGAATGATCATCTGCTGAGGATCGCCGATCTTACTGGTTCAAGGTATGGATCGACATCCACTCCCTTGTCCCTAAGGATCATAAGTGCCGCCACCTCCATATCGACATTCGTCCTCTTACGGACCTTGTTGCATTCGGATATGAAGGCACCCTTTTCCATCCCCGTCTCTATCGCTTTCTGTATCAGATCATTTAGGACATCAACGGTATCGGTAGCAGCGGGTATTTCCGCAGGTTCCGGCTCGACCTTTCTCAATCCGTTGATCAATTCCTCTGACGGCCTATATGCGACAGGGACATCTATCGCAGATATATCGACGGCAGGTTTGAGATAATCCCCTGAACGTGTCATCAATCCTCTTTTGATCAAAGTCCTCATCAAAAGTTCAGCATCCTTGACCTGCATCCACCTCAGGTCCAGAGAGATGTACATGGCGAATTCCTTGACCGTGAGTACATCCTTCCCCTTGTTGAGGTACAATGCGGCCAAACACGTTTCCAATTCATCTGCCATATCTGCTACAATCATCACGGTCGTAAAAATACATTGTCATCGCGCGCACGTTGTATGTTTACGTACTAACAGAATAAAATAAAAGGAATCCACGAAAGGTTTATAATGGGCATCATAATACCATGCCATCCTGTATGGTGAATCAAATGATATACACTAGGTTTGAAAAGGCAAGGATCGTAGGCGCAAGGGCACTGCAGATCTCGTACGGTGCTCCGGTCCTCATAGATTATCCGGATGATATGCTGGATCCTATAGACATAGCCATGCTAGAGTATGACAGGAATCTCATACCGATCACAGTGGTCAGGAACTAATCGAGGAATAATGATGAGCGAAGAGGAGAACATAACCGTAAACAACGATCTGCTGGTCCCCGAGGACCTTTACCTTACATCAGGTGTGCACATTGGTACACAGCAGAAAAGCGCTGATATGAAGGACTTCATATACAAGGTCAGGCAGGACGGACTGTATGTCCTGGATGTCAAGAAGACAGACGACAGGATAAGAGCTACGGCCAGCTTCCTTGCGAAATATGATCCCAAGAGGATACTTGTGGTATCAGCGAGACAGTACGGTCAGAGGCCCGCGAGGGAGTTCTCCAAGGCAATAGGCGCACCCGCATTCGCAGGACGTTTCGTTCCCGGAACACTCACCAACCCATCGAACGCAGGGTTCATTGAACCCGAGGTACTGATGGTGACCGATCCAGCAGCCGATAAACAGGCCCTTAATGAAGCACTCAATCTCGGTATACCGATAATCGCACTCTGCGATGCCAACAACGAGACCAGGAACGTGGATCTCGTCATTCCGACCAACAACAAGGGAAGAAGGGCATTGGCATGCGTATACTGGATCCTCACAAGGGAGCTCTTGGTCTCCAGGGGAGACCTCAAGGACCCCGCAGATTTCCAGATGGAAATCGAGGATTTCGAAGCCAGGCTGTAAAAAAGCCAAAGGCAAACATTTTACCCTTTTACTTACATTTTAACTTATGCGATATCCTGCCGTTGCCGGTCGTTTCTATCCTGATGATAAGGATGAATTGACGGCTATGATCAAAAGCTGTTTCACCGGGGACATGGGCCCAGGTATGCCTTCAAGAGAGGGATCCAAGAGATCGATAGTGGGTGCGATAGCGCCTCATGCCGGATATGTGGCATCAGGTACCAATGCCGCGCATGTCTACAAACAGATACTCGAGGACGGACTTCCCGAAGCTTATATCCTGGTTGGTCCAGACCACAACGGGGTTCCTTATGATTTTGTCATGTGCAATGAGGATCATGTCACTCCATTGGGAACGTGTCAGGTACATGAAGGGATAGCAAAGAAGCTGAAGGAACTGATCCCTAACGATTGCAGTGCTCATCGCCTTGAGCATTCCATCGAGGTCCAGATACCGTTCATACAGTTCATCGACCCGGATCCAAGGATAGTTCCGATAATCATGAGGGATCAGAGCATAACCGCAGCAAGGGAATTGTCCGAACACATACAGGAAGCATGCAAAGGTATGGATGTAATAGTGATAGCATCGAGTGATATGTCCCATTACATCCCGAAACCTGACGCAGAGATACTGAACAGATTGGTATTGGACAGGATCGAGGAGAAGGACATCGAAGGGATGTACTCTGTGATAAAGGACAAGAAGATATCCATATGCGGATACGGCCCTATGGCCGCTGCCATGATATCGACAGAACCGTCAAGCATAGAGATCCTCGAATATTCCGATTCCTGGGATTCCCTGAAGCAGGATATCAATTCCGTTGTTGGGTATGGTTCGGCTTTGATGTACAGGTGAGCGGTCGGAAGAGATTATTATATCTTATTTTGATTAGGGGCTCATGACAGATCAATATGAGTTCTGCACTCAATGCGGAGCCAAGTTATCTCCCAACACCCGTTACTGTCCGGAATGCGGTACGAGAGTACCAGGAAGGAACCCGGAACTGGTGGAGGCCGAGAAAGAGGCTATACGCACGTCCCTGAGATCTCGTCCAAGGTGGGCAGGATGGCTGATGCTTATCTACGGCATACCGCTCCTCTGCCTTGGTCTCTATTATCTTATCGACGCTCAAAGCATAACCGATATGTTTTGGCAGAATCCGACATTCGTGGAGCAGATGAACGCTCTCGGGATAACAATGGCCGATTTCGAGCAGTATCTTGTATATCTTGGAACGGCGTGGATAATATCCGGTGCTTCAGGTATAATATCTGCCGCACTTTGTTTCTACCGCAGATTCTACTATGCCGCATTGGCACTCTGTATCGTATCGGCGATACTGGCGGTCTCCGGTTTCCTCGCATTGTTCTTCGGACTCATATCCTTCTGGATAATACTCTCGTCAAAGGGAGGATTCAAGGAGTTCGAGGATGAGGTCGAGAAGGAACTCAATTCGATACAGTGAGAACTGTATCGTTCAAATATTTTAGAATAAAAGAAAAAGGGGCGAAAGCCCCTGTTATTTTGTTTATATGCGTTTCAGATATCTTAGGTTAGGTTCGTATACCAATCCTTTGTCCATCAGGACGTTAGAGATCTCCTCCAATTCCATACTGGATATCCCTTCGGACTCGGCCCTTCTCTCCAACTCATCCCTCGGAGCACCCTTTCCGTCGGTGTCGAGTTCCTCGAGCATCGATAGTATAAGGTCCTCCATCTCGGCATTGTTGTTGGTCGTGTTCCCGGGCTCGATATCTATCTCATCGGGTATGTCAGACATGTCCTCGGGAAGACCCAGATCTATGTTCTTATCCGGCAGAATGGTCCTAAGGGCGGTCTGTATGGACTTCAGATAGGTCGTTGAGTTGGGAAGGTCATATTGATCGAGTGCGGTCATTATGCCCTTCGCATCCTTATCACTGAATCCCTTGTCCATCAATGCCTTCTCGGAAAGCCCTTCAACTGATGTCGCCTTCTTCATCTTGTTGAGCCTGTCCCACGTTGAACGTGCGGCATCAAGGATCCATTGCGCTCTTATCTCCTCGTTGATCTTCACAATGCGTTCCGGTCTGATAGATACGAATACCCTCTCATCATCTGTCGTGTATGTTCTTACCTTTCCGACGATGGCCACGAACTCAGGGGTATCGATGTCGGCTATCGCCGCTGATGCCTCAGGCTGGTATCTTCCGACGTTGATGAAGAAGTTCCCTGTGGCAAGGTCCTGTATCCTGCCTCTCCACATCGGTTCGTCATCTGTTCCGACGTTCTCCTTTTCCGTCAACACTCCTGCGATAAGCACCCTGTTGACCATTGCACCCAATCTTGTTACGACATATGATGGCGACTTCTCATCCTCGCCTTTGATCTCGTAGGTTGCCGAGTTCAATTCCGAGGAGAACATCCTCCATGCGGTCTCCCTGGCATTCATAGTGCAGCCTCCACTTCGCTGTAGAGCTTCTCTGCTTCTTCGATAACATCAACGGTTTCTATCTGAGCATCGCTGACTATCATCATCGGACCGTAATCATCGCTTAGGACATTGCCCATGACGGTCATCCTCTTCATTATCATGAGTTCCGCGATCTCCCTTGCGACCATCTCGGAATCCCCTCTTGCCTTTGCGAGACCTTCCGCTGCCTCAAGGGTTATTCCTGTTAACTTCTCGGTATCCTGACGGTTAACTATGGCACTTATCGCACCTGTTCCGTCATCCAATATGAGTTTCATCCTCAGATCCGTAATGGGATCCACTCTTCCGTGTGCTGTGCATTCTCCGTTCAGAACAGAACGGTTGCATTCCGGACATCTCCATATGAGTCCGCTGCCTGCTCTTAGATCCACAACGGTACCTGTGACAGAGAGGTCTATACCTCCTCCCACGGCAATGATGTCGGCAACGGTCTTCTTAGCAACACTCATATCTATCTCGCCGAACGAGTCGTCGACCCTGCTCACTTCGCATTTGTCGCCCAGATTAAGCTGGGGGATGCCTCTCCATGCCCTTATGTATGCGTTCTTGACGCATATGGACTCCCCTTCCTTGAGATCATAGTCGTTCCAGGCAGAGAACTGTATCTTACCGGAATCGTCGGCTATTATTCCGGAATAGACGACCTTCGATTCTCCTTTGACCGTGATGTTCCTCTCCTCAACGGACATTATCCTTCCGGTGACGGTCACATTGCCCATCCCTTCCTTGATATCTCCGATCTTGACCTCGGTGGCCTCCATCGTGATCGTCCTTTCTGGAACATCCACTCTGATCCCCTCGGTCTTCTCCACCTTTCCGCGGTTCCCGAGGTTTATCTGAACGCGCTCGTTCCAGAGTTTTGTGTATGCATTCTTGAAAACATACACCTCTCCCTTGTCGAGTTCAACATTCTCCCCTTCCCAGATGGTGAAGGGTGCGGTACCGGTCTCATCACCGAGTATTCCCGAGACGATCGTCTTCGGGTTGCCCCTGACGGTTATCTGTTTCTTGTCGACATACACGGCCTTGGCGGTAATATCGACGTTCATCTCCGTTCCTTTCAGATCGCCGATCTTCTTGGAGATGGTATCCGCGGTCATGAAGGATGAGCTGTCGGCCCCGTACTTCCTCTTGATGCCTCTCTTGGCGGCATCCACCGTAACACGGTACTCGTTGAGATACGTGTTAAGCTCTTTCATGAGCTGGGTGTCATCGATCTTTCCGTCCAATTCCTTCTTAAGTTCCTCAAAATGCAGAGTTAGTTCTTCATCATTCATCGCATCGACCTCTTCGTTTTTCCACGAGGTAATTACAGTACTCCTTGTATGATATTAAAAGGCACTAGTCGGGTCCTCGAATGCACCGAAAATGAGGCAGACATCTGTTGTGATCTCAGCGTGATCCTGCATACAATAAATTGATAAAATTCACTTGACATACTCCCGATCATGTCGAAGAAAGGTATACTCTTGGCAGGACATGGTTCCACTTCCCATTCCAACGAATCAGCCATAACCATGCACGCCGAGAATCTGAAGAAGAGAGGGTACGAGAATGTATACCATGGGTTCAAAGGATATTCCAAACCATACATACAGAACGTGATCCAACAGATGGCCGAGGACGGGATAGATGACGTCATCGTTGTTCCCATGTTCATAGCCAGAGGTCATTATACAAATGATGTGGTCCCCAAGAGGGTAGGTCTTCAGAAGGGAGAGAAGGAAGGAACGATCACCATTAACGATTCAACGGTCAATATCAGAATAACCGATGCATTCGGATATCATCCCATGCTCTCAGATATCATATCCAAGATGGTGGATGAGATGAATATCAAAGGCAAGAGGAATGGTATCATCCTGATCGGTCATGGTTCGAAAGGGGTCGAGAATCAGAATATGGTGTCAATCAATCTGGATCGTCTCAAGGACAGATATGAGAATGTGTACATGGCATTCAATGAGTTCAACGAACCATCGATAGATGATACACTGGGATCGATGTGCAAGGATGGAGTGGAGCACATAATCGCCATTCCGCTCTTCGTATCTCCGGGAGAACATACCGAGAAGGACCTACCTGAGAAACTGGGGTTGTCAGATGACAGGAGAACAGGGTCCGTGAAACTGAATGGAAGGGAGATGACCGTCTCATACGGAAGACCGATAGGGACGAGACCCGAGATAGTGGAGATCGTCGGGTCCCTGATAGAACCCTATCTATGATCCGATCAATACTTCCCTTTCCTTATTATGTAGTAGTCAATGATGAAGAACCCGACGAAATAGATCATCATTACCGCCAAGGATATCCAAGGGAAGGACCACTCCAATGCAGTGGACCTCAGAAGCTCTGAGGCATGTGTCAAAGGAAGCGTCCATAGTATCGCTGAGACAGGTTCCGGCAAAGCATCCACGGAGAACAATGTTCCGCACATGAATGTCATAGGGAGGATGATCAGATTCGAGATCATATTCAACGTTTGACTCGATCTAGCTATCAATCCTGCCATGACCCCAAGCATCGCGAAGGTCAGACAACACAACAGCATGCAGAGTATCAGTTGTATTGAAAGATGGATGTCGTCCGTCAACATCAGTCCGAGCACGAGCATGAGCGTAGAACCGATGAGCCCTCGTATCGTTCCGATTACGGATTTACCAAGGACAATTGAAGTAATATGCATCGGACAAAGGACAAGTTCATCGAAACTCGAATGGAACAGTCGTTGTATCAGTATCTTCTGGGAGGTAGATGCGAAACCTGCCGTCATCGATGTTATGGCCATTATCCCGGGTATCACATATGCGATGTAATCCACCCCGCCTTCGGATGAACCTACCCTCATGCCGTATCCGAATGCGATAAGATAGAGAACAGGTGCGATCATACTCGAGATTATTATCGGGATCAGGTTCCTTCTCATGAAACGAAGGTCGCCGTATGCAACACGGAGCGTCTCGTCTATCACGCGATACATCAGAGCTTCCTCCCTGTCAGTTCGAGGAAGACATCCTCCAGATCAGTCCTTCTCAGGGAAACGTTCACATCCTCAGGAAGCCCCTGCATGTACTCCTTGGCATCAACCCTGCTGTTGAAATATCTGTTCTGGCTCTCTCCGTTGTCGTCCAGTTGTTCCACCGCAACTGTCCCGATCAGAGCTCTTAATTCATCGTTCGTTCCTAGGGCTATCATCTTCCCCTTGTTGATTATCCCTACCCTGTCGCAGAGTGCTTCCGCCTCCGATATGTAGTGGGTCGTAAGGAATATCGTGCACCCGTTGCGATTCAATTTCCTTATCAGTGCCCAAAGGGCATTCCTCGATTGTGTGTCGAGGCCTGTTGTGGGCTCATCCATGAAAAGTACCGGAGGATCATGTACGATGGAACAGACAATAGCGACCCTTTTCTTCCACCCCCCTGATAGTTTCTCCACAAGTACATCCATATGATCCTCCAGATTCATTATGTCGGATAGCTCCTGTACTCGTTCTTTGATCTTCGAACGCGGCATGTTCTGCATGAGGGCGTGATGGATTATATTCTCCCTTACCGAGATGTCCTTGTCCAGACTGTGATGCTGCTGTATCACCCCTATGTTGCTTCTCGCATCCCTGTAATCCTTCTGGGAATCGAATCCTGCTATTGTGACCTTTCCTGCCGTAGGCTGTGCCATGGTGGTGAGCATCTTGATCGTAGTGGTCTTACCTGCACCGTTCGGTCCGAGGAAACCGAATATCTCTCCTTTGTTCACCGTCACCGAGAGGTCATCGACCGCAACAAGGTCTCCGTAACGCTTCGTAAGGCATTTTGCTACAATTATGGGATCATCTGGACTCAATCTTCATCAACCTCGCGTGTTACTCGCCCCTAACTTAATATACTATTTAGGTTTTCCTAAATTAGATTTCCAATTGGAGGAATGAAATGGAGAGCAAAAAACTAATCGCTATTCTGGCGGTAATCATAGTCGTCGTTGCTGCTGCAGCGGCGGTCGTGATGCTGAATTCCGGGTCTGAGAAGAAGACCGGAGGACTGTACGCCTTGGATGCTCAGGTGATCTCCGTGGACATGGGCGGGATAACCGCCACACCGAAGATGGTGGCGTCCATAGAGGAGCTCTATGAGCAGGTATACGGTGATCTCGTAAAGACCGATTTCACCATCGAAGATGCAAAGAATGACACGAAATTCTGGAATGAGTATTGTAATTACGATCCTGTTGTCAAGGATAATCAAAATGGTACATTCACCGTGACCATATCACTCAGCAGCGGGGACAGGGATATAACCCTGAATTCGACAGCTAATTCGATGTTGTCCATGGGTACCATGTATATGACCACGGTCTACTACTTCCTGTGTGAGAAGTATGACGTCGAACCCTATTCCAACAACGCACTGAACAACTCCGATCTCAAGAAGGAGTTCCAGAGCATAGTTGCAGGGGCCACAAGTCTCAGTTACGTTGAGAGCAACACCGAGCTCATAGACTACTTTGACAAGGACACATACAAGGACTGCGGACAGAACACCATCGCCAACTACGACACAGAGCAGATGGGCCAGGACACCAAGGATCTTTCCTCGGCAGGCAAGAATGTGATCCTCGTTGCCTCTGGAAAGTCAGTTAGCGACTCGGCATACAACACCATGCGCAACACATTCCAGGCCAACGGCGGAATGGAACCTGTGCTCGTGACAGCATCCTCCATCAAGGAAGCATTCGCGAACATAGAGTGTCTGGGATACATACTCGGATTCGGTGAATACACCGATGATCTCATCGAGGACCTGCAGGTCAGGTTGTATGCAGTGTACTATTCCCTGCAGCAGAAGTCCGATGAGCATAAGGTATACTGGGAGACATACGCAGGAAAGTCCATATCCATGAGAGGTATGTCCGAGAGTGTACTGGAATTCATGGGATGGAACACATCCCTGATAAACGGCGGAGAGGTAGACACAGAAACACTTCTCCAAGAGAAGCCGGACATAATCATCTTCTACACCAACGACACAAGGTCGATGGATGACAAGATGAGAGCATAAAGAGAGGGGACCACCCCTCTCAACTTTTTCTATCGGTGAACATAACATGGCGGAACTGGGATCCCTAAAGGACCTGAAGGATTATCACCTTTCCAAGAAAAGGAAGGCATTCATAGTCATAGTGGCGACCATAGTAATCATGTTCCTGACATTGTCGGTCACGATGATGGTCGGGAACTATCAGATATCATGGTGGGGTGTGATCGAGGTATTCTTGGGAGGAGGTTCCGTCGGAGATAGGCAGATCATATTGGATGTCCGTCTCCCAAGGCTGTTATGCTGCTGTCTCGTCGGTGCAGCATTGTCCTTGTCGGGACTTGCCATGCAGAGCCTTTTCAAGAATCCAATGGCATCACCTTCGATATTGGGTGTATCATCAGGTGCAGCATTCGGTGCATCCCTGGCGATATCCTTCGGGGTGGGAACAACGCTCCTGGGACAGTACAGCATACCCTTCATGGCGTTCATATTCTGTTTCATAACCATGGGTATGGTTTATCTCATAGCAAGGACTAAGTACGGTGTTGCTACGGTCACACTGCTTCTGGCAGGAGTTGCGGTCGGAGCGTTCTTCAACGGTCTTGTGTCTTTGATGCAGTATATTGCCGACGAGGATACACTGGCCATGATCGTCTACTGGACCATGGGGAGTTTCAACAAATGCCAATGGAACGAGGTGTTCTTGGCGGTGATCCCCGTGATAGCCGGTATTCTGATGATAGTATTCCAGTCAAGGGAACTCAATCTCATATCGGCCGGAGAGGAACAGGCAGCCAACATGGGAGTGAATGTAAAGTTAACAAGGATACTTGTGATCGTAGCGACCTCGTTGTGCGTCGGAGGTTCCGTAGCTATATCGGGTACGATAGGATTCGTGGGATTGATAGTTCCGCACATATTCAGGATGTTGGTGGGGCCGAACCATAAACTTCTGATACCATTGTGTATATTCGGAGGTGCAGCGTTCATGATGGCGATAGATACGATATCCAAGGCAGCATTCTCGGTATCCATACCGGTAGGTATCCTTACGGCATTGTTGGGAGCACCGTTCTTCATATATGTGATGAAGACAAGGAAGAAGGAGATGTGGGAGTGATAGTATGAAGGTGGACATAAGCGGAGTGGAATTCTCCTATTCATCGAAGGATGTCCTCAAAGGGGTCACATTCAAAGCGAAGTCCGGGGAGATCCTGGGAATACTGGGACAGAACGGCTGCGGTAAGACAACACTCCTGAAATGTATGAACACGACCCTTTCTCCGAACAGCGGCTGCATAATGGTCGACGACAACTGCGTTCAGGACATGTCCAAGAAGGAAATAGCAAAGAAGATGGCCTTCGTCACCCAGACAACCAGCGTGACATTCCCGTTCACCGTCTACGAGACAATAATGATGGGCAGATATTCTAGGATAGATGCTCTCGGCTCGGAGACCGAGAAGGATGTCGAGGTTGTATACGAAGCGATGGAGGAGACCGAGGTCGTTCAATTCGCAGATAGATACATCGATGAACTCAGCGGAGGAGAAAGACGCAGAGTTATGATCGCAAGAGCACTGGTCCAGGAGCCGGAGATACTCTTGCTGGATGAGCCCACCCTGCATCTGGATATCAATCATCAGTTCGATCTTATGGAATTGATACAAAGGCTCGCAAGGACAAGGAACATGCTTGTCGTCCTTGTCACACATGATATCATACTGGCGGCAAGATATTGCGATAGAGTGATCATAATGACCGATGGGGAGATAGCTGCCGCAGGCACGACCCGTGAAACGATAAACTCCGAGAATCTCAAGAACATCTTTGAGATAGAAGCGGAGATCAAGGATGACGACAGGTTCGGTCTTAATGTCACAATAGTCGGAAAGGCAGGTAACACGATACAGAGTTCCGGCAAGATCATACTCAAAAAGTCTCAAGAGGTAACAACAGAGGCCCCGGTCGATCTGGCCTCCGATAATCCGTCTTGATCATCCAATAGCAATATTTAAAAGCGTAAATGCAATAAGAGGATATGGTCCCTAAGAAAAAGATCGATGAGATTCTTGACGGATATGACACAAGCGACCTGACCATCGCAACATTATGTTCACATTCATCACTTCAGATCTTCCATGGAGCCCGCAAGATGGGTTTCAAGACATTAGGATTGACCGTTAAGGACAACACAAGATACTACGACGCATTCCCTCTGGCGAAGCCGGATGAGATCCTCAAGTACTCTGATTTCGATGAGATGGAGGAACGCATCGGAGAACTTCTTGACAGGAATTCGATCATAATCCCGCATGGTTCGTTCGTTGAATACATGGGAGCATCCAGATTCGAGGAATATGCAGTACCGTCATATGGGAACAGAGCAGTCCTCCAATGGGAGTCCAATAGGGAGAGCCAGAGGGAATGGATGACATCCGCAGGCGTCCCTATGCCGAGACTCATAACCGATGCGAGGGAGATAAGCGAACCCGTCATGGTGAAATATCACGGGGCAAAGGGAGGAAGGGGATTCTTCATAGCAAAGGACTACCCGGACTTCAAGATGTCCATAGATAACACCCAGCCATACACCATACAGGAATACTGTATGGGAACGAGATACTATCTGCATTTCTTCTACGATCCATTGAAAACGGATGGTTACAGATGCGAACAGGGAGGATCACTGGAACTCCTTTCCATAGACCGCAGGGATGAGAGCAACATCGATGAGATGTACAAACTGGGGTCGATAGAGGATGCCAAGAGACAGGGGATGTACCCATCATTCGTTGTCACAGGTAATACTCCCGTCGTGATCAGGGAATCACTCCTTCCGAAAGCGTTCGAGATGGGAGAAGGTGTGGTCAACCGGGCATACGAATTGTTCGGTGGACTCTGGGGACCTTTCTGTTTGGAAACGGTAGTGACAGACAAACTGGAGTTCAAGGTATTCGAGATATCCACCAGGATAGTTGCAGGGACGAACCCGTTCATATCAGGATCGCCTTATGCCGATCTGATATATCCCGGTCTGAGCACAGGCGGAAGGATGGCGCTTGAGATCAAGGATGCGGCCAAATCCGGTGATCTTAAGACATTGATGAGCTGATCGATCATCCCTTAGAGCCTATGTTCTGCTCTGAAAGATGATGATTAGGATATGATCTTCGATATCATCAGTATATGTTCAGTTGGATAAAGAATAATATACTCAAATATCAGTGAGGTGGCACGATGGTATCTAAGAGGCTAAAGGGAATACCTGCATCAGGCACGGTAACGATATCGAATCTTGTAAGTTATATGAAGTCACAGGGAACTGACGTGATCTCATTCTCAATGGGAGAGCCAGACTTTGTAACTCCGCAGAACATAATCGATGCGTGCAAAGAGTCCCTGGATGCCGGATTCACACATTACACCCCATCGGCCGGTATACCTGAGCTGAGAAAGGCAGTAGCCGCCAAGGCATTCTCCGATAACAAGATACATTGTACAGCACAGAATGTTCTCATAACGCCATGTAAACACGCGATATTCATGAGCGCACTGGCTTATCTGGATCCCGGGGATGAGGTCATACTTCCGGACCCAAGCTGGGTGTCGTATGAAGCGTGCATAAGGCTGGCAGGCGCCAAACCAAAGTACATACCGACCAAGTTCGATGAGAATTTCATAGTCGATCCGGAGATGATCGCAAAGGCCATCACCCCTAAGACGAAGATGATCCTTCTCAACTCACCTTCGAATCCTACTGGAAGTGTCATGCCATACAAGACCATCAAGGCAATAGCGAAGATAGCCGTAGAGCACAATCTGATGGTCCTTTCCGATGAGATATACGAGAGCATAATCTACGACGGAAAGCATTTTTCAATAGCATCGATGCCCGATATGTTCGACAGGACCATAACGATCTCAGGTCTTTCCAAGACGTATGCCATGACCGGATGGAGACTTGGCTGGGTCATAGCTTCTGAGCAGCATATCAAGGACATAAACAAACTTCAGACCCATTCAATATCCTGCTGTGTTTCATTCACACAGCCGGCAGCTGTAGAGGCGATAACCGGACCTCAGACCGAGAAGGATGCAATGGTCAAAGAATTCAGGAAGCGCAGGAACCTCGCCGTCGATCTGATAAGAGATATAAAAGGTCTCGATGTCAATGTTCCGAAAGGAGCGTTCTATCTCTTCCCCAAGTATGACTCCAAGGTCAAGTCGGAAGTGCTCTGCACAAAGATGCTCGAGGATGCCCATGTCGCTGTGACCCCCGGATCAGCATTCGGCCCAAGCGGAGAAGGATTCTTCAGAGTATCGTACGCAACGAGCGAGGATCAGATAAGGGAAGGTCTGTCGAGGATCAAACAGTTCATGCTGAACCTTTAAGCGCAGGCGTGTGCGTGCGTTATAATAAATATTGGTTAACAGATAGCGAAGGCCATAGCGAACAGCAGAGGTATCATTTTGAGCAGGAAACTTTTCACAGTAGGGCCCGTAAACGTTGAACAAGAGGTCCTGCAGGCAATGACCAAACCTATGATAACGCACAGGTCGAAGGAGTACAAGGCGCTTCATCAGAACATCATGGAGAAGATGGGAAAGGCCTTGGACACCGACATGGACATATTCCTCGTGAGCGGTTCCGCATCGGTATTCCTGGAGGGAATGATAAGGAACGGCGTCAACAGCAAGACGCTTGGGATCACCAACGGTTCATTCGGCAACAGATCGATAGAGATCGCCGAAGCCAACGGAAAGACGGTTGATAAAGTTCAGGTGGAATGGGGGAAAGCGATCCGCCCGGAACACATCAAAGGCAAGGTCAAAGATGACATCGAGGCCGTACACTGGGTCAGCAACGAATCCTCTACAGGGGTATTCAGCGACTCTCTGGAATTGGCGAATGAGGTAAGGACTCAGAACTCAGATGCTCTGATAATGATAGATGCCGTGACCTCGGCATTCGCAATGGACCTGAAAATAAAGCAGCTTCAGCCCGATGCATTGGTGTTCGGTACACAGAAGGCACTGGCACTCCCGCCGGGGCTGGCGATGATCGTGGTATCGGAAAGGATGCTTGAGAAGGCGAAGGAGGTACCTAACAGAGGATTCTACACGGACCTTCTCAAGATAAAGAAACAGAATGATGACAATTATGCTCTGACGACCCCTCCTGTCTCACTCATGTACGCATTGGACTTCCAGCTTGACAGGATGCTTGCTGAAGGGATGCAGAAGAGATACGAGAGGCATAAGAAGATGGCAGATATGGTGGAGGAATGGGCAAACGCAAAACTCAACGGCACATTCCCCGAGAAAGGATATCGTTCCAACACCATAAGCGTACTTAACCACGGGGATCTGGACTTCGATAAGTTCCACTCCGCACTCAAATCCAAAGGATACGAGATATCCAACGGATACGGGGATGTCAAGGACAGGACGTTCAGGATAGGCCATATGGGAGACACAACCCCTGAAGGCGTCAAAGAATTACTTTCAGTTATGGATGAGATTTTGGAGGAGACCGCATGACCACCAGGATATTGGTTTCGGATGCCCTTGACGAAGAAGGGCTGAACATCCTGAAAGGATCAGGCTTCCCGGTGGACGAGAAGGTTGATCTCTCGGAGGATGAGCTTTGTGAGATAATCGGAGATTACGACTGCTTGATCATAAGATCTGGTACAAAGGTCACCAAGAAGGTGATCGATGCCGGAAAGAACCTTAGGGTCATAGGAAGAGCAGGAGTTGGTGTCGATAATGTTGATATACCCTACGCAACAGAGAAAGGCATATTGATAATGAACACCCCTGCGGCGAATATAATATCCGCAGCAGAACACTCATGCGCAATGCTTCTGGCACTTGCAAGGAACATACCCTTTGCACACGATTCGATGCATAAGGGCGAGTGGAAGAGATCCAAGTATACGGGAGTCGAACTCAATGGTAAGGTCCTTGGTATAGTGGGTGTAGGGCGTGTAGGAGGAGAGGTCGCCAAAAGGATGAAGTCGTTCAATATGACCCTGATCGGTTATGATCCGTTCCTTCCGAAGGAAGTTGCCGACGAGATAGGTGTAAGGCTCACGACCTTTGAGGAAGTGATACAGAACGCGGATTTCATGACGATACACACACCTCTTCTTCCGGAGACGCGCAACATGATAAGCATGCCTCAGTTCAAGATGATGAAACCGAACCTCAGGATGGCGAATGTCGCAAGAGGCGGTATCGTGAACGAGGACGATCTCTACACCGCACTCAAAGAGAAGGTGATCGCAGGAGCGGCATTCGATGTCTGGTGCAATGAGCCCCTCTCAGAGGATGAGATGAAACTTCTGGAACTTGATAATCTTGTAACTACTCCGCACTTGGGAGCAAGCACGGTCGAGGCCCAGGAGAGGGTCGCGGTGGAGGTCGCCGTTGCTGCGGTGAAGTACCTGAAGGATGGGGAGATAACCAATGCGATCAATGCACCCCGCGGTAAGCTGGATCCGGAAACGGAAGCCTTCCTGCCGCTGGCAGAGCGCATGGGTGTGTTCGTACATCAGGTGAACGGCAACAATCCTATCGATGAATTGGAGATAACATATTGCGGAGAGCTTGCCAGCAAGCAGACAAAGATGTTGACGGTATCAGTCGTGATAGGTATCCTAAAGAACATCATAGGTCCGGACAACGCCAACATAATCAATGCCCTTCCGGTCGCGAAACAGAAGGGAATATCCATCAAGGAGTCATCGACCGACAGATCCGATGACTACGCGAACATGATCGAGGTCAAGATAACATCCAACGGAAAGAAGACGGTCATAAGAGGAACGGTCTTCGGAGATCAACCCAGACTCGTGGGATACAACGAATTCACATTCGATACTCCGATGTCCGGGGATATGGTTATCGTAGGATACAAGGACTCTCCGGGAATAATCGGGGCGATAGGCTCCGTGTTCGGAGAGAGCAAAATAAACATCGCTCAAATGTCCGTGGGAAGGAACAGATCGGATGCATTGATGGTGATAACAGTGGATCAGCATGTTCCCGCGGATGTACTGAAGAAGATAGTGAAGGCATCGGGGACAGACGATGTCAAATTCGTGGATCTGGTAGATAACTGAGGTGTGTTATGATGGTCAATGATACGGTAACAGTGGAAGATCTTACCCTTGCGATAAAGAACAGTATAGACAACAGCATCGGGATGGAGGAGGAGCAGGCATATATGCTTGCGAGGCACGTCCTCAACTTCTTCGGATTCTCCGATAGGATAATAGATAACATCCTGGAACCCGAGGACAGGGATGCCTTCTATATGCTGGAGGATGCAGGTCTTCTGACCACGGAGAGGGAAGAGACGACACTCTACGACGGAAGGGAGTGGAGGATACACTACTGGCTCTTCAAGAAGGATAGGATCAGAGGATTGATGGACCTGATACCTCAGGAGATAATGGAAGAGGGAAGCGACGAATCCGTAGTCTATGAGGAACTTCCCGATGACATCTGGCGCAGAAGCGAGTGATGACCAGCAAAGGGCCTGAGGATCTATTCCCCTACAAGCATGTAGGTGACCAAAGCAGGATCGTAGATCTGATAAGGGACACTGTGCGTAACGGTCGTTCCGCGGTGATAGAATCAGGTACAGGTACCGGAAAGACCGTCGTATCACTGACGGGAGCGTTAGAGGCATCATTGGGATTGGGCAGGAAGATCCTGTACATGACGAGGACCAAATCCCAACAGAAACAGATAATCCATGAGGCCGGAGAGATATCCAAGAAACATCCTGTAGTTTGTCTCGGGGTCCAGGGAAGGAGCATACACACATGCCCGATGATGTCAAAGGACCCGGAGAACGAGACCGGGACGGCCGAGGAACTCTCAAGACTATGTTCGGAATACAAAAAGGATGACGGTACCGGTTCCCCTTGCAAATATTACGAGAATGCCGGGAGCATCGATCCTCTTGTAATGCTACAATATCTGAGAAAGGAACATCCAGAACCCGAGGAGTTCTCGGATCATTGTCTTAAGCAGGAGATATGTCCATATGAGATGGTTAAACGCCTCATACCATATGCGGATGTTATCGCAGCACCATACTCCTTTGTTTTCATGCCGCACATACGTGATAGATTCGTTGAGTGGATCGGGTCGCCGTTGAATGATGCCGTGATAATCGTTGACGAGGCACACAATCTTCCTGATTATCTGAGAGAGGTGATGACGCTGGAATACAGTGCCAGAGCAATGGACCTCGCCGAGAAGGAAGCCATCGAATTGAATGATCCGGACATCCATGCCGGATTATCGGTGACAGACATCATCGGCGTTCTGAGAGAATGTCTGAACGAAGCTTTGGACCAGTACATCATAGGTGACGACGGCATGATACCTCCCACCTTCCTTCAGGACGAACTGATGGTAAGGTTAGGGATGTCATCCAACTCCCTCAACATGGTATACAAAGGACTGATGGATAGAGGAGAGATGATAGCCGACATCAAGAAATCCAAGAAGAAACTGCCTCGTTCCTATATCGGTTCCATGGGAAGATTCCTGATGGCATGGAACATGTTCGATGATGAGGTGAATATCTTTCTGGTGGTAGGCGGCGAGAACCCTAAATTCCAGGCATATTGTCTTGATCCGAGGGCAGCAGCAGAACCTTTGAGGTTATGTTGGTCCTCAATACACATGTCTGGAACACTGGCCCCTCTTTCCGATTACACAAGCGAGCTGGGATTGGACGATCCCGTCGAGGTCGTATTCCCGTCCCCTTTCCCTCCTGAGAATCTTATGATACGGTATGTTGAGGATGTTTCCACCAAGTACGATGAGTTCAACAATGTTCCCGAGACATTCCAGAGGATGAGGGAACACATAATATCGATAGTCGGATGCACAGAGAGGAACACGGCCGTGTTCTTTCCGTCCTATGCCATAATGGACAGGTTCCTCGCATCAGGTATAACCGAGGGATTCGGTAAAGAGACGTTCATCGAAAGAAGAGGAATGACCCAGCTTGAGTTGATGGATGAGGTGTTCCAATTCAGGATATCCGAGAACAGCGTACTGTTCGCCATCACAGGCGGAAGGATAAGCGAAGGCCTTGATTTTCCGGATAAGGATATGGAGGTCGCTGTGTTGGTAGGGATACCTTACCCAAAACCTACTGCCAAGCAAGAGGCCCTCAGAAGATATTATGATATGAGATTCGGTGACGGTTGGGAGCACTCGTCCAAGATACCTGCAATGAGAAAGATGAGACAAGCGATCGGCAGACTGATAAGATCCGAGACAGATGTGGGAGCAGCTGTCATCCTGGACCGTAGAGCATTCACTTTGGAGGGGATATCATCACAACCTACGGATGCCCCATGCAAGGACCTACGCGAGTTCTTCTCAAATAAGCAAAGGTAATAAAGTAGTCCGCTCTGGGGTGTGCTATGGAAATATCCGTGGACGACGACGTCAAGAAGTTGATAATGTCGGAAGGACGCGATTATAGGATATGCACATCCTGCACAGGTCCAGCACTTGTACCGATAACGATGAAGGTACCAAAGGAATCCGACATCAGGATCCCTGTAGGCAATAATACGTTGTACATATCAAGGGTACAGGCCAGATATATCGACAGAGTGACGATGGACATGATCTACAACAGGGATGATCTGGAATCCTGCTCAGTGTTCAATTACAGATGATCAAAGCAGTCTGATCGTTTCATCTGCGATCCTGATAGCAAGATCGTCTATGCCTGATGATAAATCAAAATTCTTAACCTTTTTAAGATCGGCCTCAGTGATGGGTCTGCCGGGGACTATCGAGCAACCATTGGATCTGGATATCGAGATCTCATATGTCCCGATATCCTTGGCGATACTCTCGATCTCTATCTTATCATAACCTATCAGTGGTCTAAGAACAGGCATTGTTATGCCATGATTCACCGACCTGATGTTCTTCAGCGTCTGCGATGCGACCTGTCCCAACGAATCTCCCATCACTATTCCAGAACATCCGTTCCTTTCGGCGAATGTCTGTGCGGTCCTCAGCATGAATCTCTTGCACATGACACACTGGTAGTTATTGTCGCATGTCTCTGATATTTTCTGCTGGGATATCCCGTGGGATGCGGAATACAATGGGATATCCTTTCCGGAGACCTCTCTGAGCCTTTCCGTCAGTCTCTTTACTTTATCTATGGATTCATCATCCGCAAACGGTCTGTTATCCATATGGAGAAGTGTTATGTCCGCCCCTATGCGGTCCATCATGTATGCCGCAACGGGCGAATCTATTCCCCCGGAGATAAGTGCAACAAGCCTCATGTGTTGTATCTTCCGACAGCAGGACCCATGTACATGTCGTCCTGACACTCGTAATCCTCTTCATCGATCACCATGCTGTACATGGCCCTGATGAATTCCTTGAGTCCTGCGACCTCGGTCTTCAGGGCATCCACTTCAGCCCTGAGCTCTGTTATGTCCTCGGGTTTGCTCATAGCTTTACATCACCGTAGTCGTCCGCAAGCTTCCTTAGGAATGAACGCTCGCAGTTCGGACAGTACAGTCCCTTTCCCTTTCTGACCAGTTCGGTCTTGCATGTCCCGCAGAGCGATCTGATCACGCCCAGATGATCATCTTTGGTGGTAAGCTGCAGGGATGGTGATGTCGCGGTGACCCTTGCACGTATGTAATCTCCCTTCCTGAGCTCTTTCGATACATCGTCGGTATAGCCTTGGGATATCTTTGAGACGTGTATGGTGGCGTAGGTCTCTCCTCCGAGCCCTCTCTTTACACCTTCTTTCGCAACAACATCCGCTGTGGCCATGGTGTTCCTGACATCTGCAACAACAGCATAGACCACGTCTCCGTTCTTCAATATATTTGGGGGGTTGGGGGATACGACCCTGGCAACGCAATCATCATCATCCAACTCAAGAACGCCGATCTGTGATGCATATATCTTCCCATCACTTGCGAACGTCCCGTCCGAGGCCAGGTACTCCTCCTCTTCGGCGACCTCATCGCCGGGGAATACTTCAATAATATCCGTCATTTCTTCACCTTATGTTGACGACCACAATGTCAACGCTATGTTTCTCTTTACTGTGGAATGAGAATGTATTAGGTATGTCGTACTTATACATTTTATTATAAACAACCTTTCGGTCATACTTCTCGGCGAATTCCTTGACGAAATCCAAGGTCTCCGCCATATGGAACGAGTATATGCATTCCGAGGATTCCATGGCTTTCCTAAGGAAATCCCGGTCCGCACGTCTGTTCTGACATCCGAACGGAGGATTCATGACAACAGTGTCCGCACCTTCCGTGATATCGTTGATGTCGGAGACCCTGAATTCTATATACGCACCGATCGAAGATGCATGATCCTTTGCGAGGGCTATCGCTTTCTCTGATGTATCATAGCCTATGACCATTCCTGCCCCAAGCATCCATGCACCGAATGATAACATCCCTGTGCCGCATCCGAGGTCAAGCACCTTCATGCCCTGTATATCGCCGTTGCTGTATGCATTGAACAGGACATCCGCTGCAATGGTCGCAGGTGTCATGTATTGCTCCAATGCCGGATCGGGGTCAATGAAATTAGGAACTCCCTCCAATTCGATCTCAAGGTCCTTCTTCTTCATTCCTTTGGATAATGGTGATCCGATTTAATACGGATTCGTTCATTATCGCAACGTGATATCAAAAATCCCATGGTCACCATATAGGTGATATGATGAATGGTTACCATGATGTCAAAATTGTGAGTAGATGTATGTCTATTTTTTATTCATTAATATGTATATTTGTACAAATCACTTTTTCAACCCATGAAGAGGCTTAAATCCTATGACAATGTAAGCGGGTATGTTCATAGTAAACTATGGCAAGGTGATCAACAATGTCGATAGAGAATTCAAAATCAACGACCGGAACATCCCTCCGTGTTAAGGACCCCTGTCCGATAAACGGAATGTGTCCGGTCTGCATAGAGGATTGTAACGTTCTTTGTGAGGTCGGTAAGGGCGCTCTTAGAGGAAGAGAGGTATTGTATCCGAGTCCCGAGCACTTCGGTAAATCCACCGCAGCCTCGAACAAGGATTATTTCCTGGACTGGTCCCACTTCCAGATAATGGCCGAGCTCATCGGTGCAAAGGGGATAGAACCTAACCCCGATGTCGCATTCTTTGAGAACGCCGACATAAACACGGTCATAGGTTCAAGGGGAAAGAGCCCCATAAAAATGAAGATACCGGTACACATCGCAGGTCTCGGTTCAACAGCAGTTGCGAAGAACAACTGGAGGGAACTTGCAGGCGGAGCGGCACTCGCAGGTGTTTCCGAAGTCATCGGAGAGAATGTCTGCGGTATGGACCCTGAATCAGTGTACTCCAATGGAAAGGTACAGTCCTCACCGGACCTGGCCTTCCGCGTCAAATCATACACTGACTTCTGGGACGGTACCAATGGGCGCATAGTACTCCAGACAAATGTCGAAGATACACGTGGAGGTGTCGACGACTACGGAATATCGAAGCTCGATGTCGAAGTGATAGAGAGGAAATGGGGGCAGGGAGCAAAGGCCATAGGGGGAGAGGTCAGACTGAACTCGCTGGAGAGGGCGCTCGAGCTCAAATCCCGCGGGTACATAGTTATGCCCGACCCGGAGGATCCGGAGGTCCAGCAGGCCTTCAAGGCAGGTGTGTTCAAGACATTCGAGAGACACAGCCGTGTCGGATTCCCGGATGAGAAGTCATTCCTTGAAGATATCGACCAACTGAGGAGCAAGGGAGTAAAGAACGTGTTCCTGAAGACCGGTGCATACAAACCGGAGGTCGTCGCATTCACAATGAGGTGCGCATCAGAGGCGAAGATCGATCTTCTGACATTCGATGCGGCAGGCGGAGGAACAGGAATGTCCCCGGTCAACCACATGAATGAGCTCAGTTCGCCCGGCATATGGTTGTTCAGCCAGGTGATGACCTGTGCTAAGGAACTCAAGAAACAGGGAAGATATGTCCCCGATCTGTCATTCGCTGGAGGATTCATCAATGAGACCCAGATGTACAAAGCTCTAGCATTCTCCGATATAGGTGATGGACCTCTTGTCAAGTCAGTGGCAATGTCCAGAGGGCCCATAACCGCAGCTATGAAGGGAAAGCACTTCGCAGAGCTCGCTGCAAAAGGAAGTCTGCCAACCTCCTTCGTCGACCAGTATGGCAACGATCCGAGCAAGTTCTTCATAGGTGCAATGGGGGTACAGGAGAGATTCCAGGACAAGAAGATCGGAACAGACATCCCATGGGGAGCGGTCAGTCTCTACACCTACTTCAACGACAGGCTCGGAGAAGGTCTCAGGCAGCTCATGGCAGGGACCCGCAAGTTCAAGCTCGAGTGCATTGAGAACGAGGATCTAGTCGCACTCTCCGAGTATGCCAGCAAAGTGTCTGGAATAGAGACACTGGATGCAAGGGCCAACAGGGTCATGAAAGCTCTTCTTTGAAACAAAAACGGCCGAAAGGCCGTAACATTTCCTTCCTCCTTTTTTATTCACTCCGTCGATCGACGTTCTTTAGAAGTAGTCTTTATCTAAGACTAGTTCATTAACCGAATGTACCCACCAAAGGGCGCGGTGCCTCGCAAGAGGAGGTCGTACAGTTGGTTAAGATCAAAAGGGCCATCATAAGTGTTTCTGATAAGAATGGGATATTGGATTTCTCAAAGGAATTGACATCAATGGGCGTGGAGCTGATCTCCACAGGAGGTACCTTCAAGCTACTGAAGGATAACGGGATACCGGTCAAAGAGGTATCCGAGATAACAGGTTTCCCGGAGATGCTGGATGGACGTATCAAGACCCTCCATCCGATGATACACGGCGGCATCCTGGCAAGAAGGGATGTCCCGGAACATATGGATGCGATCGATAAGAAAGGGATAACCCCGGTCGACATGGTCGTAGTGAATCTATATCCTTTCAAGGACACGGTCCTCAGGGACGGTGTGAAGTTCGAGGATATCGTTGAGAACATAGATATCGGTGGGCCGAGCATGATAAGGGCAGCCGCTAAGAATTACAATTCAGTAGCAGTGATAACGGACCCGTCCCAATACTCAGGCGTCATCGAGGAACTTCGTAATGATGGCGAAGTAGGTCAGGGGACACTCGAAAGACTGATGGCCGAAGCATTCGTTGCCACTGCAGACTATGATTCGATGATCGCATCCGTTATGTACGGCAAATTCGGCGATGGTTTCCCTAGGTCTTTCCCGATACCTTCCGAAAAGGTCTACGACCTAAGATACGGGGAGAATCCGAATCAGGCAGCGGTATTCTACACAGCACCTTTCACAAAAGGCACCACGGTCGCAAAATCAGAGAAACTCCACGGCAAGGAACTCTCTTACAACAACATCCTGGATCTGGATAAGTCTCTGGACATAGCTTTGGATTTCGAGAGGCCTACCGCAGTGATAATGAAACACACCAATCCATGCGGTCTCGCATCAGCCGATACGATATTCGAGGCATTCGAGACAGCCTACAATGTTGATCCATTGTCTGCTTACGGGTGTGTCATATGTCTGAATCGTAACTGCGACATGAAGACCGCAGAGATGATATCACAATACTTTGTCGAAGCCGTGATATGCCCGGATTACGATCCCGGTGTTGTCGATCTTCTGTCCAAGAAGAAGAACATACGTCTTCTGAGGACCAACTCCCCAATATCCCCGAGCGAAAGGCACAGGGAATACAAGATGAAGAAGGTCCAGGGAGGTCTGCTCGTGCAGACCGACGAGGATGTCAATATCGATCCAAAGAACCTTGAGGTCGTGACCAGCCGTAAACCGACAGAGGATGAGATATCCGCTCTCTTATTCGCGTGGAAGCTGGCAAAACATGTCACCTCGAACGCCGTCGTCTACGTAAAAGGCGAGAGAGCGATAGGAATCGGTGCAGGTCAGATGAGCAGGGTCGATTCTGCCAAGATAGCATCAATGAAGGCGAATGAGCCGACAGAAGGATCAGTGATGGCATCGGATGCGTTCTTCCCGTTCAGGGATGGTGTGGACGAGGCTGCCAAGGCAGGCGTCACAGCAATAATACAACCGGGCGGAAGCATAAGGGATCAAGAAGTGATCGATGCAGCCAATGAACACAACATGGCAATGGTGTTCACCGGCTGCAGGGTGTTCAGACACTGAGTTCAATCATCAAGATCGGGCAGTATGGGTTTGCCTTCTGCCTTGTTCTTCATATGTCCAGCGGGCCCGCCCCTCTCCTCTCTGGCCTTCTCGATGCATTCGACATCATCGCAGACGAATGCGGCATAGACGAAGTTTGTGCTTTGCTTTCCGCAGAATTGGCATTTGTAATCTTTGAAATCGATCGCCATAACATCCGAAGGGATGTATGAGGATAAAGGGTTTATCACTCTACGTCCAGTGAGAAGTGGATTGCCTTGGAAGAATGTGTGAGCGATCCGAGCGAGACGATATCGGCGCATCCGGCATAATCGATGATGTTCTCCGCCGTGATGTTGCCGGAGGCCTCGATCAGGATATCATTGTTGATCACTCTAGCTCTATTCCTAAGTTCTCTGGTGTCTTCGGGCGACATATGGTCCGCCATTATGATGTCGGCACCTCTTTCAGCTGCGGATACACCATCCTCGATGTTCGTCACCTCTATGTCTGCCTTGATGCCCTCAGGTATCAGGTCCATCTTCTCCAGAATATCATTCAGACCGCCGCCTGCTATGATGTGGTTGTCCTTCACCATGACCATGTCATACAGACCGTTCCTGTGAGGCCATCCTCCTCCTAGTTCAATGGCCTTCTTCTCGAAGTATCTGAATCCCGGAGTTGTCTTCCTGGTCCCTGCTATCCTCATAGCTGGATCCTTCGAATGCACCTTATCAATGATGGAGCTAGTGGCGGTCGCTATGCCGCTCATCCTCATGAGAAAGTTGAGGGCCACACGCTCTCCGGTTATGATACCTTTGAGCGGGCCGTCCAATCTCATGACGGTCGTGTCCTTCGATATGCGATCCCCATCGGATACAAGTTGTTCGGATGCCACACCGAGTAATCGGAATATCTCGGTAGCCTCCTCAAGGCCAGCTACAACCGCATCCTCCTCGCAAATGATCGCTGCCTTGCCGGCAATATCCGGGACGAAGATATCGGTGGTTATGTCGCCGGATCCGATATCCTCATCAAGGAATCGCTGGAGATCCATCTCAGACATCCAGTTCGAATTCCTTTCCCAGTTCAGGCAATATCACATTGTAGTCCTGAAGATCCGGAAGGAACAATTCCCTTGTTTCCGAGTGCATGAGCACAACGTTCTCCGGATCACATTCCTTTACGAATTGGACTATGTCATTGTGACCAGCATGTGCAGAGAAATCGTATTTTTCCACTTCGCACTCGATCTTGACCAGCTCCCCATCGAGAACTATGCTTCTGGTATCCACAAGCAACCTTCCGTTGGTATCGTCCGCTTGGTATCCTACCAACAATATTGCGTTCTTTGGGTTGTCCTTCAGCATCCTGAGATATCCTAGGACAGGTCCTCCGTCGAGCATACCTCCGGTAGTTACGATTATCTGACCCTTTGAGGCATGTTTCCTCATTCCTGAGTTCTTGATCTCCCTGAATGTCTTCCTTGCCGCGCGCATCGCCCTGGCATCCCTGAGGTATTCAGGGTAGTTGAGGAACAAGTTGGTGACCGAACGTCCCATCCCGTCGACCCACATCTCGTAACCCAGATCCTTGAGTATTAGCATTATCTCCTGGGTCCTGCCTACTGCGAAACACGGTATTATGACGGTGCCTCCGCGGTCTATGACCTCATCGATCTTGTGGATGAATGCCTCGATGGTCTCCTCTCTCGGGGGATGGTTCCTTCCTCCGTATGTTCCCTCTATTATCAGGTTCTTGCATTTTACGGGCTTTGCGCCAAGGACCAATCTCTGATCCTCTGTGTGTATGTCGCCTGTGTACAATGTACTGTTATCGTAATTGAACTCGAACATCGTTGCTCCGGGAACGTGGCCCGCAGAATGCAGGGTGACCTCTGTCTTTCCGAGATCTATGACATCCTTGTATGTGAAGGGGACGACAAGGTTCATCGTCTTCTCCACATCTGCCGATGTATATGGTTCTGGGTATCCTTCCGCGTCTGCTATCTTGAGGCTGTCGTACATCATGATCTCCGAGATCTCCGCTGACAGAGGTGTTGTGAAGACCTCGCAATTATCCCTGCCGCATACGGCAGGTACCATTCCGCAGTGATCCAGATGGCAGTGGGTCAGGAAAAGATGGTCCACTCTCGGAGGCATTATCGGGTATTCCGGAGGTTTTGTTGGACTCATACCGTATTCGACAAGCATTGTTTTGTTATCGCCTTCAATGGTCATCCCCATGCGGCCTACTATATCGGCCCCGCCGAGGAATCTGAATTTCATTATCATCTAATGGATTCTCCTTTTTTGTTTGATGCCTTCTTTCGAAGGACTTTTGTGAAAAGAGGGTGCTGGATGCAGCCTCTTTGACTGTGATAGTTATGGTCATTGTCCCAATGACCTTTTGACCATTATACTTATGTTATCTGCTATGTGTATATTTATTTTCCTAAGTGGGTATGTTGAGAAAATACCCCTTTTTAATGCGAAACTACAAAAATAAGTATGCTGGTTATGTAAAGTATGGCAACAGCTTTGAAAGATGAGAAAATCATAGGCGGGATGGGAATAGCTGCCGTCATAGTATTCTTTGTGGCAATAATGGCCGCAGCCATCACGAAAAGTGATTTTAATTTTGGAACGAACACACTGGCCGATCTTACCTCTGAGGCGGCATTCGTCGCAGGATGCGTAATAGCGGGTATACTGGGTGCATTGTTCGGTTTCCTTACAACATACAAGAAACCAGAGTCCGATGTCTTCATAGGAAAGATCCGCGGGCTTGCAATGGTCCTGACCGGAGTGGTCCTGGTCATTGTAGGACTGACAAACGGTAACTCACTGATGGTATACCTGTTCATAGGATTGGTCATACTGTCGGCGGCTGCAGATATGTTCTACAACTGGGTCGTGGATCAGAAGATAATAATGGCATTGACCTTGGTGCTTACCTTGGCAATAGCTCTCACCGGCATACTGAGTCAGACAAGCGATAACAACATCATGGGATTCGTCTTCATATTGTTCGTTTCCCTTTGGATGATATTCCTGTCCGCACTAAGGTTCGCACCTATCGAGGACGCTATACCGGAGAAGAGCAAGAAGGAGAAGGTAGATAAGGCGGGAAAGAAGAAGAACGCCCCGACCCCCAGACCGTATCCGACAAAGAAAGAGGAAATTGCAGCCAAGAAGAAGGCGGCTTCCGAGAGGGCGGTCAAGAAAGAGGACCTCAAAAAGACCGAACCTCCTAAGAAAGAGGAACCCGTGAAGACACAACCTAAGAAAGAGGTACCAGAGACCTCAGAACCCGCAAAGGAGGAACTCCCCAAGCTCAAGGTAATGAGTTCGAAGCAGGCCGCGATGGCAAGGGAGTCCGCACGCAAGAAGGAAGAGGAAGGGACGCCGGAACCCGTGAAGGAGGAACCGGTACCTGAACCAGAGGTCGTGACGGGATCATTGGAAGAAGAGGCAATGCAGGTCGCAGAGGAAGAGGCGGTAGAGGAACCGATCATCGTGTCAGCACCCGAAGAGGAGATCGACGATGTCGAGGGATCCGATGAAGAGGATTTCGACATGATGGAGGAGACCCCAGATGCACTTCTCAGAAGGGCCACTTGGAACAAGGGACTCAGATGCAGAAGGGATTACGGGGAGCACCAGATACCTATCGCTTTCGTTAAAGCAAAGGTGGCTGTGTATGTTGTCCCGGAGATGGTGGACACATCAGTCGATGAGACCCTAAGGTCCGAGGGATGGACGGTCTTCCGTTACCTTGAGTCGGATATAACCGACGGCAAGGAACAGGCGGATGAGATCAGCAAGGCCGTGAAGGAGAACCTTAAGACCGAGCGCGCAGCCAAGAAGAAAAAGAGCAGGAAGTGACCTCTCTAGAAACCACTTAAAATCCAAACCTTTTTTGCACAACTTTTTAAATGAACATTCTGTTGACAGTCTGGGTGTGGGATGGACAATAGCACTCTTCGCAATTCTTTCGTGAGGGTATTCGATACAGATAATGAGGTCTACAGCGTCAGGGTCGCAACTGTATTCTGCATGATCCTTTCCGCATTGCTTTGGTGGATACCTGTGTTGGGCCCTGCCGTGGCAGGATACGTCTGCGGCAGGAAGACAGGGTCATTCGTCAAAGGGACCATATGCTCACTGATATCCGGGGTAGTGCTCATGCTTGTGATATGGGGGCTGTCCGCTTGGATACTTGGTCATGGAGGATATCCTGAAATACCGGCGGATGAGGCGGCATCATCACTCACAGGCATACTTGGCGCCGCGGCAGCATATCTCAGTACTTTCTTTGTTGAAGGCACGTCCTCCTTGAACCTGCTGAATCTCGGTATCGTGACGGCATTCGGAGCGGTGGGCGGAATATTGTCAAGACAGATGCGTAAGGAGGCGGCATATCTTATATCCGCAGGGGCAAATGAGGCGGCGGTGAGGCCCGCAGCCAGGTCCATGCAGTTATACGCAAAAGGAAAGCAGATGGGGTTCGAATCATTCAGTGACTGCATGACCATGCAGAGGATGACCACCAACGACAACAAGGGTATGGGATCAAAAATGAATACCGACGACAACAAGAATAAAATGCAGACAATGAGGCCTGTGACCACTACGGTCCAGACCGTTACGACCACAGTTTCAGGCAAAACATCATCCGGGGACGGAAAGGATTCTGAAGGACCGTTCTCAGACATACTCGAGAGATCCGAGCGTAAGAAGGAATAAGTGCACGTGCGTGCGCATGTGACAAATATTTTAATATCGTCAGCCGTTGTTGGTAGCAGAGAGGCTGAATAACTTGTTCTGTTCCGGATGCGGCTCAATGATGTTCCCCAAGGATGGGGCATACGTTTGCAACTCCTGTGGTATCACAAAGGAGATAGAGGGAAAGGCGCAAGTGTTCGTTACGGATTCAGAGGATAGGGAGACCACTGTGATAACAGAGAATGTCGCTACCCTCCCTAAGACGCGCATCACGTGCCCAGAGTGTAACAACGCAGAGGCTTATTTCGTTCTCAGACAGACGAGATCCGCAGATGAGCCCGAGACAAGGATATACCGTTGCTGCAAATGCAACCATTCCTGGAGAGAATACTGAGGCCTCATGACAGGTGTTGGTGAGTAAATGTTCAAGGCAGAGATAAAATCGGAGACCCTCAAAGGATTGGTCAACATAATTTCGACACTCATAGACGAGGTCAAGTTCACGATCACTCCGGAAGGAATGACACTCAAAGCTGTCGATCCAGCACATGTTGCAATGATAGAGTTGAATGTCGGAGCAAAAGCATTCGAATCATATTCGGCAAGCGAGAGCGAGATAGGACTCGACCTGGATAAGGTGAAGGCGGTATTGAAACTCGCCGGACCCGGCGACATAATCTCAATGGAGCAGGACGAGAACAAAGGAAGGTTCGTGTTCAAGATCGGTAACATAACGAGATCGATGAATCTCGTGGACACATCAAGCATGAACGACCCTAAGGTCCCTCAGCTCACACTCTCATCCAATGCGGTCATAATGGTGGACCAGCTGCAGAGAGGTATACGTGCGGCCGAGTCTATATCAGATCACATATCGCTAAAAGCGAACCCGGAATATTTTGAATTGTCATGCGAGGGAGACACGGACGATGCAAGCCTCAAACTGGAAGGAAGCGATCTCGAGAGTCTCGACGTCCCTTCAGAGGTATGCAGTCTGTTCCCGTTGGATTACTTCTCGAACCTTATCAAGGCAATACCTGCCGGAACAAAGATAAGGGTTGAGCTTGACAACGATTATCCTGTCAAGCTGGTATTCGGACTGGCGAGCGGAGAGGCCACGGTAGTGTACTTCCTGGCACCAAGGATAGAGAGCGACTGATCCGTCCTCGGTGGGAACCATGGACTACACGATCGAAGAATTGGAAAAGAAGGCGAACGAGCTAAGACTTGATGTCATAGAGTCCACTGCAGCAGCAGGTTCCGGTCATCCCGGAGGATCGCTCTCTGCAGCGGATTTCATGGCAGTCCTCTATTTCAGGATATTGAATCATAACCCATCCGATCCTCAATGGGAGGAAAGGGACCGTTTCATACTTTCGAAAGGACATGCCGCCCCCATATTGTATGCGGCACTGGCTGAATCAGGCTATTTCCCCAAAGAGGAACTCATGACCCTCAGGAAGATGGGGTCCAACCTTCAGGGGCATCCCGTAAAGGGAAAGGTCCCAGGAGTGGAGATGTCCACAGGGTCCCTCGGCCAAGGTCTCAGCATGGCATGCGGCATAGCACTCGCAGGTAAGCTGGACGATAAGGGTTACAAGACATACTGTCTGCTTGGGGACGGAGAGTTACAGAGCGGACAGAACTGGGAGGCAGCGATGCTCGCCCATCATTATCATCTTAACAATCTCATTGCAGTGGTTGATAGGAACCGTCTGCAGATAACAGGCAACACTGAGTGTGCGATGGGGCTTGACCCTCTTCCGGAAAAATGGAACGCATTCGGTTGGAACGTCATCATAGTGGACGGACATAATATGATGCAGATGATAGAGGCATGCGAGAAGGCCAGGTCATCTGAGAAGAATCCCACCGTCATAATACTCAATACCATCAAAGGAAAAGGCGTATCCTTCATGGAGAACAACTATGAATTCCATGGTAAGACATGCAAGGCAGAGGAGAGGGAACAGGCCGTAAAGGAACTGGGGTGCAGGATATGACCGGAAAGAAACTCGCACAGAGGAACTATTACGGTAAGGCCCTGGCAGACCTTGCGGACAACAAGGACATAGTCGTGCTTGACGCGGACCTTGCAGATTCGACAAAGACATCTGAATTCAGGAAGGTCGCACCCGAAAGATTCATTGAAGTGGGGATAGCGGAACAGAACATGATCGGAGTCGCGGCAGGTCTCGCAGCTTCGGGAAAGACGGTGTTCGCATCTACCTTTGCAGTATTCGCAAGCGGAAGATGCTGGGAGCAGATAAGATTGGCTGTCGCATATCCCAGGACCAACGTTAAGATAGTGGCGACCCACAGCGGAATCAGCGTTGGGGAGGATGGAGCATCCCATCAGGCATTGGAGGATATGGCGATCATGCGTGCGATACCGAACATGATCGTGATCTCTCCCGCAGATGCCTATGAGACATACGCCGCAACCAAGGCGATAGCTGAATATGACGGTCCCGTCTACATGAGGATGGGCCGTGCGGAATTCCCCACGATCACAGAAGAGGATGCAGAATTCACCATAGGCAAGGCCACAGTTCTCAGGGAAGGTAAGGATGTAACCCTAATAGGGACAGGACAGATGGTCGCACTTTGTATGGAAGCGGCAGAAGCACTTTCATCGGAAGGGATAGATGCCGAAGTGATCAACATGTCCACGATAAAGCCCTTGGACACAGATGCGGTAAGGACATCCCTCAACAAGACAGGATGCGCCGTCACCGCAGAGGAGCACAGCATCGTCGGCGGACTGGGATCGGCGGTCGCAGAGTTCCTGACCCAGGAGATGCCCCGCCCTATGACCATGATAGGTACAAAGGACACCTTCGGGGAATCCGGGACACCGGATCAACTATTCGAGAAATACGGATTGACCACGACCGACATAATCGAGGCGGCAAGGTCATCCATCAACAAAAAGAACGGGAGAGTAGGATAAATGAAGATATTCATCGACACGGCAAATCTTGACATGATAAAGGAGATCGACAGCTGGGGCATATTGGACGGAGTCACAACGAATCCCAGTCTGATCGCTAAAGAAGGTACCGATACAAGGACCAGGGTCAAGGAGATCGCCGAGATCGTGGATGTTCCCATCTCAGCAGAGGCTATGTCCTTGGATGCGGAAGGAATGATCAAAGAAGGCCGCGAACTGGCATCCATACACCCAAACATAAATGTCAAACTTCCAATGGGAATAGAGGCACTAAAAGCAACGAAGGTGCTCTCATCAGAGGGAATAGATGTCAACGTGACGTTGATATTCTCTGCCCAGCAGGCCCTTCTGGCCGCAAAGGCCGGTGCAAGATATGTCTCCCCCTTCGTAGGAAGGCTGGATGATATAGGTATGTACGGTTCCGATGCTTTGGGGCAGGTCGTCAACGTATTCTTCAACTACGGTTTCGAGACCGAGATAATAGCCGCAAGCATAAGGGGACCCACACACGTCCTTGAGGCGGCATCCCTCGGCTGTGACATAGCCACCATACCATACAATGTGCTTTTGCAGATGGCCTCCCACCCTAAGACGGATGAGGGCATACAGAACTTCATCAAGGACTATGAGAAGTCCAAGAAGTAAGTGGTAAGATGCATGATGCGGTGGTGGTGGGAGCAGGTCCCGCCGGAACCGTCACAGCCTCCCTTCTTGCGAAGGACCATGAGGTCCTTGTTCTGGAGGAGCACGAATCATCCGGAAGGCCGCAGCAGTGTGCAGGGCTTGTCACAAAGGATGTGATAGACAGATCAGGTGTATCGCCTGATGTGTTATCAGAGATCAACGGCGCCAATGTCCATTTTCCTAACGGAGGGGTGTTCGAGGTCAGATCCAAAAGAACGATAGCCTATCTCATCGACAGAGAGGACCTTGATGTAAAATTGGCCCAAAAGGCAATGGATGCCGGGGCAGATATACGATACAGCACAAGTTACAAGGGTCACGAGGTCAACGGGCACTCGGTCAAGGTCCGTACAAGTTCAGAGAATGTGGAAGCAAAGGCCATCATAGGGGCCGACGGCCACACATCATTGGTATCGAATTCACTAGGCAACAATGGACCGAAGGAATACATCTATGGTATACAGGTCGATGTCAGGTCCCGATACGAACACGAAGGGATAATGGACCTAAGATTGGGATCCGAATATGCTCCCGGATTCTTCAGCTGGGAGATACCGTTCGATGATAGTATCAGGATAGGATTGTGCATCAAAGGTAACACAGGCACAACTCCGAACGATCATCTCAAGAAACTTCTCAAAATGAAGGGAATCGATGATGATCGCATAACAGCAAAATATTCCGGCAAGATACCCCTTGGAGGAAGACCCAGATCATTTGGCGACAGAACACTGCTGATCGGAGATTCGGCCGGACAGGTGAAACCCATATCAGGAGGCGGACTCTATCCGATACTCAGGTCGGCCTCCGTTCTGAACGATGTCCTTTGCGATGCCATTTCAAAGGATGATCTATCCCCATCATCATTATCCCGATATGAGAAAGGATGGAAGGATGAGATAGGAAAGGAACTCTCGAAGGGATACAGGATAAGGAAGATGTTCCTGAAACTGGAGGATAAGGATCTTGATAGGGTTCATGAGATAATAAACGGCGAAGATGCCAGGAAGATACTGGATGATATCGATCTCGATCATCCAAGCAGTGTAGCATGGCCTATGCTAAGGAATCCGAGGATCGGGATAAGGTTCCTTCCCATATTGATGAAGGCGATCCTATGAGGATGACCAAACAGGCGAGGATACCATCTTCGGAAGCATCCTCCATCATACCCAGACTTATGGAACTGGGTCTTGTTGACAGGTATTCAAAGATAAGCAAGGATGGGGACTTCAGGCTCATACCCATAAACGATGGGACGGAAGAAGAGATCGAAAGTATGGGTTATGAGATACAGGAAGGTCCGGCATACACAATGGAAAGAAGAAGCCCGCAGGAGAGGATATTGGCGGAACTTGAGGACCTACCGGAGAGCGTGAGATCAAAACTCCCAATGAGATGGGAATATGTGGGAAACATAGTGATACTGAAACTTGATGCATCATGCATCGAACACAGAGAAAGGATCGGCGAGGCATATGCAAGGATATTGTCCGCATCAACGATATGCGCCGACATCGAAGGAGTATCCGGAGAGTTCAGAAGGCCCAGCATGGACATCCTCTATGGGAACGAAACCGAGTCCGTAAGATTGGAGAACGGGATACTCTACGAATTCGATGTGAACCGGATAATGTTCGCATCCGGGAATATTGATGAAAGATCGAGAATGAAGGAACTCGATTGTAAAGGAGAGACTGTTGTGGATATGTTCGCAGGTATAGGATATTTCACCCTCCCGATAGCTAAGTTCACCGATGCTAGGAAGGTATTCGCATGTGAGAAGAATCCAGAATCCTATCACTATCTCTTCAGGAATATATTGAGGAATGATGTTCAGGACGAGGTCATACCTCTGCTTGGTGACAATCGGGATATTCTCGGAAAGAGGTTCGCCGACAGGATACTGATGGGATATGTCCAGACGACATCGGATTTCCTTCCCAAGGCTTTGGAGATCATAAAGCCCGGAGGAATGATCCATTATCACGATACTTTCTATGTCAACGAGCACAGGAAAAGGATCGAGGACATATTCACTGAGAATGTCGGACCCAGGGATTTCTCGATAGAGGGGATAAGAGAGGTGAAATCCTTCGCACCCTCCGTATCCCATTATGTCGCCGATGTCAGGATCCTTTAAACCGATTCACCGGAACTGCTTGCGGTAAGCAAGGTGTTCATCGCATCCCTGTACTTCTCGCCCTCAGCCTCAATGACCATCTTGGCGAAAGGTACCAGATAATCTGTGAAATCCCTCTCGTCCTTTGTCAGGTGTATAGGAAGCTGGGCATCTGGGTCGCACGCAAGTACGAACGCTGCGGACAATGATCTTATCTTATGGTCCTTAAGCGACTCCGAAGCAAGTACCTCTACGACAAGATCGCTTCCTCCGACCTTTGCTGCCTTTGCCAGCGTGTCCGACAATCTGGTAACCGGTCTAGGCTTCCTGAACTCCGGAAGACTGGCCACGACATCAGCTGATCTGTAAAGGCTGTAAGCATTCTTCAACACCTGTGAGGGAAGGTTCTTCGGCCTCTCAAGATATGCCTCTGCGATATCAGGGGACGTGTGGGCCGCTATCAACTCCCTCCAGTGGTTATCCCAAAGGTATGTGAGTACCTCCGATGTCTTCCCATTCTTTATGACCACGGATTCCGGGGTCGATCCCAAGAATGATTTAAGGGTCGCTTTCTCATCATCCGGGCCGCTCAATGCATTCATGAAAGCATCAAGATCGGAACCGTAATTCTCTGTTCCCACGATATAGGTGGATACCTCTCCGCTCTTCAATGTCCCGAGCTTCTCTCTTTTTATTGTCTGGAGCAGGATGCGGTCGTTTATCTCCCCTCTAAGGTATTTCCTTAGGAGATCACCTTCCACCTTCTCGATGTCGCTCTCGTTTGCAGAGTGATAGGGGTGTATGACGCTGACCTCGATATCATCAAGCGGGTCGATAGCGCATATCCTGGAGATCAGATACTGTATGGTGGATACATCCTTGGCGCAATTCTCGCATATGCGTATGTGTTCATCCAATGATCTTATCTTGATATCCAGTATCAAAGCGCCCTTGTGTCCGCAATCCAGACTGTCATCCTTGAACTCATAGGGTGAATCCCAGAATGTTTCGTATAAGTAGTCCTCCGGCATATTGGGGCGGTTGGCACACACCAGACCATCCTGGAATGAGTACAGATGGAGTTTGTTCTTCTTTATGAACGAGTTGTAGTAGAGGAGTCTGATCCTTGGATCGTCATAGTATTGGCATCCGATCAGTTTATCGTTTCCAACAGCACCTCTTACTGCGAAAGGTACCTTCTCTCCTGCAATAGTTGCTGTTGCAAGCATGGGGATCTTCCCCGCTGCGTTCAGGGATATGGTGCCCGCATATGCTTTGGCAAGATCGTCCGATCCCTTGGATGCGAATTTCAGCAAAGTGTCGGGATCGTCCTTGTATCGTGCTATCTGGTCGATACTCTTGAATGGCTTGTCAAAGAAACACTTCCTGCAATTGCCTGCACACATCGGTCTGAGGAGGCCAGGATCGTTCGCTAATTTCCTCGAACGTTCGAGGATCTCCTCCTCAAGCCTCTTCGGTGTCTGTTTCACACCTCTCATTCTCAGACGTTTCTTCGGTGCCATGTTATAACCTAATGTATCATCATCTTAAAAAACCTGATGAGAGTACTCGAACATCGTGTTCGAGGCAACAGTTCGATATGACATACCTATTTAATCTGACGAGCCACTCTGGTCTATGTGTCCGAAATTGTCAACAGAACAGCATCAGAGATAAAGGATATGAAGATCCGAGGTGCAGGGAGGATAGCACGTGCAGGTGCATCCGCTCTCGGGGAGTTCGCAAAGGATTACAAAGGAGGCTCCCTCGATGAATTCCAAAAGGATCTGGACGAAGCAAGATCCATACTTTTGGGATCCAGGCCGACAGCGGTATCACTCTGGAACGGCGTCCAGGCAAGTATCAGGGATGTGAAGAAAGCCGCATCCTTGGAAGAGGCGAAGGGATCCGTCATCAAGAATTCCGGATCATTTGTGGAATCATCCTCGAATGCTGTTGAGACGATAGCAAAGATAGGTGCAAGAAGGGTCCAGGACGGGGATGTCATAATGACCCATTGCAACAGCAGTGCAGCTTTAGGGGTCATAAAGGAAGCACATGAACAGGGTAAGAGGATAAAGGTCTACGCAACAGAGTCCAGACCTTGGAGGCAGGGCCTTATCACGGTAAAAGAGCTATCCGAGGCAGGTGTGGACATAACCCTGATAATAGACAGTGCTGTACGTTCAGTTATGAAGAATGTCGATAAGGTGTTCGTCGGAGCGGACACGGTAACATCCAACGGAGCACTGGTCAATAAGATAGGGACCTCACAGCTGGCACTTGCCGCCAACGAGGCAAGGGTATCATTCAATGTCTGTACCGAGACATACAAATTCTCCCCGATGACGATGTTCGGAGATATGGTGACGATAGAGGAAAGGGATCATGATGAGGTGGTTGCAAAAGGCACAATACCGGACAATGTCAAGATATTCAACCCGGTCTTCGATTCCACACCTGCAAAGTATATTGACACAATAATCACAGAACTCGGGGTCATGTCACCCGGATCGGTGTACGACGTTATGATAAGACAGCTTGGAGAGAATGTATTCGATATAGGAGGGAAAGAATGAGATCATATTCATACATGCACCTTGGAGAGGGAATAGACAGGGATGCATTCGTAATTTGTAAGTACAGGGTAACGACCGACATGCCGATAGAGAAGGCCGCTGAAGCATTGGCGGCGGAACAATCGACAGGAACCTGGACAGGTATATCGACCCTTGACGAGGAAGTGTTCGGCAGGTATGGTGCCAGGATAATAGATATCAAGGGAGACATGGTCACGATAGCATTCCCCGAAGAGGATTTCAGCATAGAGATAGGTGGAATACCTCAGATCCTTAGTGTGATAGCAGGCAATCTCTTCGGATTGGAATCCCTCCACGGAGTAAGACTGGAGGATGTGGAGTTCCCGTCCGGAATAGAGAAGAAATATAAAGGCCCCAGATTCGGAGCGGACGGACTCAGGAAGATCCTCGACCGTCCAGAGAAACCCCTGGTAGGTACCATAGTGAAGCCCAAGATAGGATTGTCTCCCAAGGACACTGCGAAATATGTCTATGAAGGAGGGAGCGGAGGCCTGACCAATAGCAAGGATGATGAGACACTTGTGGACCAGACATTCTGTCCTATAGAGGATAGGACAAAGGCGATAGCGGAATCCCTTGACAGGTTGAAGGAGGAAGGCCACAAGATGCTGCACGCGATCAATGTGAGCACGAACGGTGACAAGATCGTGGAACTGGCAGAGGATGTCCAATCCTGGGGTGCCAGTCAGATAATGGTCGATGTTATAACATGCGGATTCGCAGCGGTACAGGCACTTGCCGAGGACCCAAAGATAAAGGTCCCTGTACACGTGCACAGGACAATGCACGGAGCATTCACGAAGGACCCCCTTCACGGGATATCCATGCTGCCGGTGACAAAACTGGTCAGGATGTGCGGCGGGGATGCACTCCATATAGGAACGTTGGGTGTAGGAAAGATGTCCGGTAATGTGAAAGGGGACCACGATAACCTTGATGCTTGTCTGACCACAGACAGTCCGTACAAGACGGTGATGCCTGTATGTTCCGGAGGAGTATACCCCGGAATGGTAGGGAAGATGATCCAGGCATCCGGTTTCAATGTACAGATACAGGCAGGCGGCGGTGTCGCAGGCCATCCCGGAGGAGTAAGGAAAGGAGCGATGGGAATGTGCCAGGCCGTTGATGCTGCATTCGAAGGGATCGATGTACAGACCTACGCCAAGGATCACATAGAATTGAAGGAAGCGCTTGACAAGTGGGGAATGAAATGAACATAAAGGTCAAATTTTTGGACATAAGCACAGAACCTGCCGTTCTGATGAACGATGAGGATGCTTTGAAGATCGGCGGAAAGGACAACGACCGTGTGAGGATAGACGGGAAGAGGACCATAACCGCTCTCCTGAATGTATCGGATTTCGTTACTCCCGGGGAAGCGATAGTATCCAGCAATCTCAAGGACAAACTCAACGCCAAAGACGGGGACGAGCTGAACATGGTATACGCAAGCAGCCCGGAATCCGTAAGGAGCATACGCAGGAAGATGGACAACGAGAAACTCTCCAAAGAGGAGATAAACGCGATCGTCCAAGACATCCTTGATAACAGATTATCAAAGATAGAGATATCAGCCTGGCTCACGGCATTGTACATCAACGGAATGGACATTGAGGAGATAGCGGCATTCACACAGGCGATGGTCGACACCGGGGACAGGGTCGAATTCGACCGCACCCCGGTATACGATTTCCATAGTCTGGGAGGAGTCCCGGGCAACAAGATCACTCCTATCGTAGTATCAATTGTCGCAGCGGCCGGACTAATGCTGCCGAAGACATCATCCAGGGCCATAAGCAGTGCATGCGGGACATCCGATTTCGTGGAGACGTTCTGCGATGTTGAGATGGATGCCGATACCCTAAAGAGGATATCAGAGAAGATAGGTGGAGTACTTGCATGGGGAGGCGCCATGAACCTTGCACCCGTGGATGACATGGTCATCAAGGTGGAACACCCGTTGGGGATCAACCCCCGTGCACAGATGCTTGCATCGATCCTAAGCAAAAAGCTTGCCATAGGGGCCACCCATTTGGTAGTGGATATACCGACGGGCGCAGGTACGAAGGTCCCCACCATAGAGGTGGCAAGAGCGTATGCCAGGGACTTCATGGACCTTGGTGAGAAACTCGATCTCCACATCGAATGTGCCATAACATATGCGGATCAGCCGGTGGGAAGCGCGATAGGCCCTAAACTCGAAGCAAGGGAATGCATACGCATATTGGAGGGAGAGAAACATCCTGCAAGCGTCATCGAGAAGGCGTGCGACATAGCCGGGATAATCCTGGAGATGGGCGGAATAGCCAACGGCGGGGAGAAGGCAAGGGAACTCTTGGAGTCCGGAGCGGCCATGACTAAATTCAGGGAGATCGTTCAGGCCCAGAATGGGAACTACGACCTCAAGTCAAGCGATCTGGTTCCCGGAGAGTTCATGATAGAGATAAGATCAACGAAATCTGGTTATGTGCACTCGATAAGCAACAAGGACCTCGTTTCAATAGCAAAGGCCGCAGGCTCCCCATCGGATAAAGGGGCAGGGATACTCCTTATGAAGAAGAAGGGACAGAGAGTGGAGAAAGGTGAGACCCTCTTCGAGATATACGGCGACAATAAAGCAAAGGTCGATAGGGCCAAGGAATTGGCGATAAAGTATCAGCCCTTCGATATCGAAGGGATGCTGCTGAAGAGGATAGCCGCACCAAGGACAAGGTAAGATGCGCGCACTGTGCCTCACAGTGGATCTCGACAGGGATGTGAATCTTCAGATCCCGGGCCGATCCTCGGCCGGATCGATAGATAGAGGTCAAGGCAATGGCCCCAGGTTCTCCTCTGCGGAGGAAGGGCTGTCCCTTCTGATCGATCTATTGGACGAGATGGGCATAAAAGCAACATTCTTCGCCGAGGCCGCCACACTAAGGAGTATAGGGAACCCAAATCTTCTATCGGGGCACGAGGTAGGGATACACGGATGCGAGCATGAGGATCTGACATCCCAGGACGAACATGGGATCAGGACCATATTGACAGGATCATCAGATGCTGTAAAGGATATTCTGGGTAATTCTCCAAAATGTTTCAGGGCACCTTACATGAAGGTGAATGATGAAATTGTGAAAATGCTTCCTGAGATAGGCATAGAAATAGATTCATCGTACTACACTGAAATGTCGGATTCACTGATGCCATACAGGATAGGGGAAGGACTGTGGGAGATGCCTGTACCGGAAGGAAGGGATACGGCAAACAAGAAGATCTCGGCATACCTTTGGCCCATGCATGAAGGAAAAAGAGGACCGAAGGACTATGTTGGGATGGCGAAGATGATGAAAGAGGGGGCATTCGTATTGGCAACGCATACCTGGCACATTGTTGAATCCAGGGATAAGGGAATGATGTCAAAAGAGGAGACCGCAAACAACATCGAGAATGTCAGGGATGTACTTGCCGGGATCATGGATATGGGGTTTGATGCATGCACTTTATCCGATGCGAAAAATCGTATGGAATGAGTCCACTCGCTAATATAATATAATAGAGTGGCTTTCGATTGTTAGGTGACGTTTTGAGCTCCGAACTGATACTTGGGAAGACAGTCTCCGAAAGCATATACTCGGAACTTAGAGAAAGGATAGAATCCATGAGATCCAAAGGAACGATACCCGGTCTGGCGGTCGTTCTTGTGGGTGAGGATCCAGCATCCCAGGTCTATGTTAGGATGAAAGGCAAGAAATGCGAGGAGCTCGGAATGCATTCTGTGACCATGGTGCTGCCGGAGGATACAACTCAGGAAGAACTTCTGAAAAAGGTGGATGAACTCAATAACGACAGTTCCATACACGGATTCCTGATACAGTTGCCTCTTCCCTCACACATCGATGAGAAGGCTGTAATAAATGCCATCGATCCAGGCAAGGATGTGGATTGTTTCCATCCTGTCAATGTCGGTAAGATGCTCATCGGCGAGCCCGAATTCCTTCCTGCGACCCCTGCCGGCGTACAACAGATGCTGATAAGGTCCGGGATCGAAACCAAAGGGAAGCATGTGGTCGTTGTCGGAAGAAGCAACATCGTCGGGAAACCGATGGCCGCAATGATGATGCAGAAGGGGGAAGGTGCGGATTCGACCGTCACAGTGGTCCATTCAAGGACCAAGGACCTGCCTGGGATTACCAGACAGGCGGATATTCTTATCGTTGCCATGGGAAAACCCAACTTCGTAACAAAGGATATGGTAAAGGAAGGTGCAGTTGTGATAGATGTAGGGACGAACAGGATCGATGATCCTGACTCTCCTAAAGGATCCCGTCTCGTAGGGGATGTGGATTTCGATAATGTGAAGGAGAAGACCTCTGCAATATCACCAGTGCCGGGTGGAGTAGGGCCCATGACGATATGCATGCTCATGGCAAATACGGTGGCAGCCGCTGAGAAGGCTGCAAAATCAAGGTGATCAAATGATGAGGGAGTGCGAGGACCACGGATATTTCCGTGGGGAGTATTGTCCTATCTGCGGAGAGGAAGGAAAGTTCCTGATGAGCGATTACGAAGTTGAGAAGCTCGGAAGGACGATGGCAGGAATACTGAGACACGGTAAGTTCGATCTCGATATGGACGATCAGGGATTCGTTGATATGAGGGATATCGTTGCGGTCATGAAATCCAAGAATCCGCGTATGAAATGGCTCAGGACACATCACATAGAGGCGATGGTCGAGACGGACCCAAAAGGAAGGTATCAGATATCGGGTTCTGACGTAAGGGCAACATACGGCCATACGATAGAATTGAGTCTCAGACTGCCGATCGATGACATCCCGGAGGTACTTTTCTATCCGACCACCGAAGAGGAATGCGCGACAATACTCGAAGCAGGACTGTTCCCTTCAGACAGGGCGATGGTCCATCTTTCAAGGACATACAGTGATGCTGTCAAGGCCGGTTCGGTAAGAGTGGAAGAGCCGATAATCCTGGCGATCGATACCGTCGGCTGCATAGATGCAGGCATCGAGATCGGAAAGGCCGCAAAGACCGTGTATCTCTGCGACCAGGTCCCTTCAGAGTTCATGTATATAGCCGAAGAGGCAGAAGACTCCGAGGAAGATGAGGAGTGAAGATGGTCCAGATCCTAAGACCGGACCAGGTAATGGAAAAGTATGGTAAGTTGTTCTGTCAGGGATTCCTCACAATGGTGGATGAGGAGAAAGGAGTTGCCCAGATAGTCGAGAAATGCATCTCGAAAGGACCCGGAGAATGGGATGTGGTCAACAGGAAGAGATCAGGCGGGGTAATCAAGAACATAAGGATGGAAGGCCAGACCCTGATAATGGATGTAAAGATCGGCGAGGAGGAATTGAGTTTTGGCCCGGTTTCCGAACATGTCGGAGGTCAAGGACTCGCTGCTTTGAAGGTCGAAGGGGACAGAGTTAGGACTACATGGTACGGAATTGCAGGTGCCACCGTTGGGATAGGCGCCTGTATAGCACAATGTTCCGACGTGATCCAGACAGAATACCCTGATGATTTCAAGATCGGCGGTGCCCACATTGCTCATGTCGATATAATAACACACAAGATGGTCAGGGTGATCATCGGCATAGATGATACCGACACCAAAGAGAATGGCGCATCCTGGGTCACTGCACTGAAGATGGGCAACAACACTCCGGTCGGCAGATTCATAGATCACAAGATAATACAACTGAATCCCAAGGTCCCCAACAAAACAACGAACTGTTGTTCGACGGCGGTATCGTTCGCTGTAAAGGAAGAGGAGATACCAGCACTCATTGAATATTGCAGGGATTTCATCAAGAATGAATCCTTCTCTGAGGATTCCGTAATGACCGTCTTCAAAGGTCTGAGCATACCCGATTCCTTGAAGGGATACGGCATCAGGGCAAAGACCGAACTCCTCACAGAGGACGATGCTATAACGGCGGCAGAGGAGAATGGAGTGCAGATCATAAGCGTAACTGGAATGAAAGGCGCCATAGGCGCCGTTGCCGCGATAGGCTGCTTCGACATGGGGGGCGAGGCAGCAGGAATACCTGAAGATTTCAAGTGATCCCATGAGATTTCCCAAGATACTCTCGAGAACAGCATACTCAAGATACGAGAGAGAGCTGGAGAAGGAGATCCTGGAAGGTCCGATGCCTCGGCATATCGCCATGATAATGGACGGTAACAGAAGATACGCCAACGAGATAATGAACAGTGACAGTAATGACGGCCACAAGAAGGGCGAAGAGAAGATAGAGGAGATGCTTGATTGGTGTCTCCGTCTCAAGATACAATACGTCACGGTGTATGCATTCTCGACAGAGAACTTCAAGAGGGACAAGGAGGAAGTGGATTTCCTTATGGATCTATCGGAGGCCGCCCTTTACAGGATGGCGGACCATAAGAAGATCCATGATAATAAGGTCAGAATAAGGGTTTTCGGAGACCATTCCACCCTGCCTGAAAGCGTAAGGGAGGCCATAAGATATGCTGATGAGAGGACATCATCATACACTGACTACAGTTTCAATGTTGCAATGGCCTATGGGAGCAGACAGGAGATACTGTCCGCGGTAAAGGATATAGCAAGGAAGGTCGCAGATCATGAACTCGATGTAAACGACATATCGGAGAAGACGTTCTCGGAACATCTGTACACCTCCGAACTTCCCGATCCAGATCTGATACTGAGGACATCCGGAGAGGTAAGGATGTCCAATTTCCTGCTTTGGCAGCTGGCATATTCGGAATTATACTTCACGGATGTATATTGGCCGGGATTCAGATACATAGATTTCCTCAGGGCGATAAGATCGTACCAACAGAGGGTAAGACGCTACGGTGAGTGAGATGGCACGTTCAGACGTCATATTCATGCATGCGCCCAGCGTTTATGACTTCAGGAAGAAACCCATATTCTATGGGCCTGTAAGCGATGTTATCCCTTCGTCACCTGTGTTCGAGATGTATCCCATCGGTTTCATGACAATATCCTCTCATCTGGAAGCCGCGGGTTTCAAGACAAGGATCGTTAACCTTGCGGTGCAGATGCTCCAGGACGATAAGTTCGACGTGGAGAAGAGGATAAGGTCGCTGAATGCGGATGTCTTCGCGATCGACCTCCACTGGATGCCGCATGTACATGGGGCAACGGAGATAGCAAAACTCGTAAAGAAATATCATCCTGACTCCAAGGTCGAGGTGGGAGGGTTCACATCCTCCTATTTCTGGGAGGAACTGATCAACCTTCCGGAGATAGATCTGGTCATGAGAGGGGATACAACAGAGGAGCCGACGGTCATGATGATGAACGCCCTGAAGGAAGGGAAGGACCTCTCTACCGTCCCAAATCTTGTCTGGAAGGATGATAACGGAAAGGTACACAATAACGGCATAACCTACTCCCTTGAGACACTGGACGATATAAAATTCGATTATGGGACTATGATAAAGAATGTCCTGAAACACATGGACATAAAAGGAGCACTGCCATGGTTCGGTTGGGACAAATTACCATTGACATCGGTGTTCACGGTAAGGGGTTGTTCATTAAACTGTGCGGAATGCGGAGGGTCCAACTTCGCCAACGGCAAGGTAGCATGCAGGAAGGCACCTGCATACAGAAGTCCTGAGAAGCTTGCCGAGGACATGGAGACCATCCAGAGCTATCTTGACACCCCGATATTCATCGTCGGCGACCTCAGACAACACAGCATGGGATATGCCGAAAGATTCCTGAAAGAGGTCAAGGACAGAGGGATAGAGAATCATGTGGTAGTGGAACTTTTCAACGGAGCAGGGGATGAATACTTCAGCATGTTGGACAAGGCATTCGAAGGAGGATGGAGCATAGAGTTCTCTCCTGATTCCCATGATGAATCGGTCAGGTTCCCTCTCGGTAAAGGATATTCCAACGAAGCTATAGAGCATTCTCTGTCATCTGCATTCAGGAATGGTTGCAGCAGATTCGATCTGTTCTACATGACGGGTCTTCCATTCCAGACCAGGGAATCGGCGATCGAGAGCGCAAAGATATCAAAGAAATTGTGGGGGCTTGTCGATAAGGATGATGATCTATTCATCTACAATGCACCCTTCGCACCTTTTGTAGATCCAGGAAGCAGGGTGTTCGAGGAACCCGAAAAATGGGGATACAGATTCTTCGCCAGAACGTTGGAGGAACATAAGAGGCTGCTTGAGAATCCCTCGTGGAAACATGTTCTGTCATATGAGACAAAATGGATGGACAGGGACATGATAGCGGAGACGTCCTATGATGCAGGTATAGAACTTGCAAGGATGGAGTTCGAATCATCAAGGATATCCAAGGAGGTCATGGACAATAGGATCGAGAGGGCGGAGATCGCCCGTTCGCTCATGCACAGGGTGGATGAGATAATGCTTATATCCGACCAAGAGGAAAGGGAATCAAGACTATGGGATATCAAGGCGGAGGGCGTAAGCCTGATGAACTCCACCGTATGCGATAAGAACAATCTCGATTGGGATGCGGGTTCGATATGGAGGAACTCCCCTCGTGTCGTACGAGGGTTGTTGCGCTCTATTATAAGGTAATAATAGAAATGAAGATAGGGCGGTATCAGCTGCTGCCCATCGACCTAGACTTCTTGATCACGGCCCTTATCGATTCTTGAACGGTCTTGTCGAAACCCCTGTCCTCCAAGACCTTCACTCCCTCTATGGTGGTCCCTCCGGGAGAACAGACGCTGTCAACAAGCTCCTTCGGACTCATCCCTGTCTCGAGCATCATCCTTCCCGCCCCCACCATAGATTGGGCCGCAAATTCTAATGCTATGTCCTCGGAAAGGCCGTTCTCAGCACCGACCTTGGCTATGGCCTCGGCGAACATGTACATGAATGCGGGGGAGCTTCCGCAGACCCCAGTGACTGCGTCAAGATCCTCCTCTGCGACCTCTATCGCCAACCCTATCGATGATAATATCTCGTAAACGGTCTCCATATCCTCATCTGTGGCCCTGTTTCCTCTTGAAAATCCGGATGCACCCTCCATTACCATGCAGCAATGATTGGGCATAACCCTCACAATTCGTGTGTCTGGCACATATGATTCTAAAGCACTTATCCTGATCCCGGCGGCTATGCTGATCAACAGATGCCGGGATCCCAATGCCAATCCCTCATCCTCGAACAGACCGGATATGAGCTTGGGCTTGATAGCAAGAACAAGGACATCCGTTCTGGAAGCGACCTCCGATGCGTTCTCATACATGGTTATCCCTAGATTGCTGGCTACCCGTTCACGGGTCTCTTTGCTGGGGGCACAGGCGATTATCTCCTCTTCTGTGTACAACTCTTGGAAGAGCAAGCCCTTGATCATTGCCTCTGCCATCCTTCCGGCACCGATGAAACCTATTTTCGCTGACATATCTATCCAACTCCGTAAAGCGGTCGTGAGTAATAAAACATCGAATAGCCATTTATAAAGAATGACGAGCGCGCGTCTGCAAACATTATATATTAAAGAAGGCATGCGAAACCTTAATGTCACTAGTTGTGTCCTACATACCATTGGTTGTCGTTGGCCTTTTGGCCTTCGGCTTCGCACCTTTGGCATGGCTGACTTCGAGGTTCATTAGACCGAGAAAGCCTACTCAGTGGATGGAGAATACATACGAGTGCGGTTCTGAACCCATTGGGGATGCTCACGTCCAGTTCAAATTCCAATACTACGCTTTTGCTATTATTTTCGTGGTCTTTGATCTGGTCGCAACATTCCTTATGATCTGGGCCGTAGCCTTCTCTGGTCTTTCGACCATGGCGACCGTATGGATGCTTCTGTTCTTGAGCATACTAATTCTCGGAGTCGCATACGCACTCAAAAAGGAGGAAACCGTATGGATATGAGTCTCTATCCCCATGCTGTTGCTATGAGCAAGGATGAGTTCATGACATGGTCTTCGGCCATGATCAATGATCTTCTCTCTGCCGGCACGAAAAAGACTGTAGACAAGCTCACCGGACCTATATGGTCATGGGCTATGAGGAACTCCATGCACCCGCTGCACTGGGGACTGGCATGCTGCGCCCTTGAGATGGCCGCATCATCCGCGCCCCGTTTCGATGCAGAGCGTTATGGTATGATATACAGGTCGTCCCCGAGACAGACCGATATACTTCTGGTCAATGGATGGATATCCAAGAAGATACGCCCCGATCTGAGGCGTCTCTATGAGCAGATACCTAACCCCAAGTGGGTGGTGGCAATGGGAGAATGTGCCATATCCGGCGGTCCTTGGTATGATTCATACAATACCGTACAGGGTCTGGATCAGATAGTCCCCGTTGACATATACATACCTGGATGCCCGGCAAGACCGGACGCCATGATAGATGGTTTCATGCTCCTGCAGAAGAAGATCAACGATTACTTCAGAAGAGGAGTATTCCTGGAGGACTGATCATGACTGACGAAATATATCAGACCCCATCGGTCCAAGAGATAGCAGGTCTCCTTCCCGGAAGATTCCCCGGCAAGGTCGAGGTCACAAGGACCGAGGAGAGGAGAGTCTACGCCAAAGTGGAGAAGGATGTCATCTATGACCTATGTAAGTACATACACGACAACCTGTCCTTCGAACATGCGACATCCATAATGGGTAACGACATGATCGACCGCGTAGAGGTCATCTATCACCTGACCAATTATTACAACGGAGTAATGATAGAGATCACGACCGACCTTCCCAACGACGATCTTCATGTAAGGTCCGTTGCGGACATATGGGTCGGAGGGAACTGGCACGAGAGGGAGACATACGAGTTGTTCGGAGTGATATTCGACGGACACCCGAAACTCCAGAGACTGCTGACCCCTGAGACATACGAATTCTATCCATTCAGGAAATCATACAAACTAAGGGGGCAGGAATGATGTCCAAGGATATTATAGACATTAAGGCCGAGACCTCCACCATTAACACGGACAAGATGTGGGTCATCATGGGCCCGCAGCACCCCTTCTCGCACGGACTTTGGACCCTCAAGGCCCAACTGGACGGAGAGATAGTGACAGATGCAGAACCTATCATAGGATACCTGCACAGAGGATGGGAGAAGGAGTGCGAGAACAGGACGTATCCAAAGATCATACCGATGGCGGACCGTCTCTGTTACGCGGCATCCATGACATACACCCACCTCTACTGTATGACGGTGGAGAAGGCGCTGGGCATCGACATACCCGAGAAAGCGAAATACATAAGGGTAATGGCAGATGAGATCTGTCGTATCCAATCCCACCTAATGTGGCTGGCGGCAGTAGGTACCGATCTCGGTAACCTGACCGTTTTCCTATGGTCAATGAGGGAGAGGGAATTCTTCATGGATCTGAACGTCAGACTTTGCGGTGCAAGGATGACAACGAACTTCCCCCGTATCGGAGGAGTAAGGAACGATATCGATGATGAGTTCGCAATGTATACCATGAGATGCGTCGAGCGTTTCGAGAAGGCAATGTGGGACATCATCGCGATGATCGATGACTCATCCATATTTGTCTCAAGGATGAAAGGGACCGGAATACTGACCAGGGAGGCATGCGCCAATCTGGGAATAACCGGACCCGCCATGAGAGGAAACGGTGTGGACTTCGACATACGCCGCGATGACCCCTATGACAACTATGATAAGTTGGACTTCGAGGTCCCTGTCCTCAATGACGGGGATTCGTATTCAAGATACATGGTAAGGATAGAGGAGATGTTCCAGTCCTGTAAGATAATAAAACAGACGCTGCAGAAGGTCAAGGCCATCGGAAAGAACGCCCCTTACAGACTGAAGGTACCGTCAAAGGTCCCGGCAGGAAGAGCGTTCACCAGATTGGAGGACCCGAGAGGAGAATCCATGATGTATCTCATGTCGGACGGAACAGACAAACCGTATAGGTTGAAGGTCCGTAGTCCGATATTTGTGAATGTATCGGCCGCCAAACCGCTGGTGCAGGGAAGCAGGATAGCTGACGTTCCCGCCATCATGGCCATGATAGACATGTGTCTGGGAGAGACCGACAGGTGATAATATGGCTGGCGGAAGTATTCTGGATTGGATACAATTCAAGGACATAATGGCCAACCCATTCTATCCTTATGATGCGTACAACCTTCCATTCGACATATCATACAAACTGTGGGAGATCCTCGGAGGTCTCATAGCCTGGCTGATAAACCTTCTTTTCCCCGGCAACGGGATATCAATATGGCTGGTATCGGACGAAGTGGTCAACATGTTCGCCCTGGTACTGTTCATGGTGATAATATTCCTCGTGGCCTTCGTCGTCACTCTGCTATCATTGTGGATGGAACGTAAGGTCCTCGGTAGGATCATGGACAGAAGAGGTACCATGATCGGACTGAAAGGATTCATGCAGTGTCTGGCCGATGGGTTCAAGACCTTCATGAAAGAGAACGTCATCCCGAGAAAGGTCGACAAGATGACGTACATGTGGACCGTGTCCCTGATCATCGGTACATCGATGCTCATCGCATGTATGATCCCCCTCTCCCCGAGGTGGTTCGTCGTAGATTACGGAACAGGTCTTCTGATAATTATGGCGTTGTTCGCACTTGCCCCGTTCTTCATTCTGGTCTCAGGATGGGCGCAGAACAACAAATACTCACTTATCGGTGGTATGAGGGCCGCCGAACTGATGATCTCTTACGAGGTCCCGATGCTTATCATGATAGCTACCACATGTCTCATGGCTGGAAGTTTCAATATCAATGATATCGTCAATGCTCAGTTCGATACGGTTTGGTACTTCATACCCCAGATAATCGGTTTCATCACCTTCATATTCTGTGCTACCGCGGAAGCGGAACGTGTACCGTTCGATATCGCCGAAGCGGAAGCGGAACTTGTCGAAGGATGGCAGACCGAGTACGCAGGAATGAAATGGGGTCTTATCATGCTGGCGGATTACATGAGAGGTTATGTCTCATGCGCCATGGTGGTCATAATGTACCTGGGAGGATGGTTGATACCGTTCGCAGGTGAGACCGCCAACGGATGGATCCCCGAGATAGTGTTCCTCGCCAAGGCGTGGTTCGTGTTCTTCATAATGATCGTGTTGAGAGGAGCACTCGCCCGTGTGAGGACGGATCAGATAGTCAACATCGGATGGAAGGTGTTCATGCCGCTATCGGTACTGAACCTGGCAGTCGTGTTGTTGCTTAAGTTAGGAGGAATATTCTGATGGCCAAGAAAGAGTACTTGGAGACATATCCGAGGAATCCGGCAAAACGCCTGTGGGTCGTTAAACCCATAGGGAAGGTCCTCAGGATGCTCGGTAAGACGACCATACACAGACCGGTCACCATTCTCTATCCATATGAGAAACTGTGGATGCCGGAGAATTACCGCGGACGCCCCGGACTCAGGTTCGATCAGTGCGTAGCATGCGGCATGTGCGTCAAGATGTGTCCTACAGCATGCATAAAGCTTGTGGAGACAGAGAACGACGCAGGTGAGAAGGTCAAGAGGCCGCAGGTGAATGTCGGAAGGTGTGCGATGTGCGGATACTGTGCAGAATACTGCCCGGTGGATGCAATGACCGTCACTCCCGAGATAGAACTTGCGGAGTACACAAGGGAGGACCTCATATACGGTCCCAAGAGACTTATGTACGATGGCATAACCGAGAAGATGGAGGTCAAGCTCGAGCAGACGTTGATGTCTGATATAGCGAACGGTAACCCCGAGAGGAGGATCTCACCGTTCATGACCGACAGACCTGTCCTCGATGCAGCCAAATGCATAAGCTGCAAGAAATGTGAGAAGGTGTGCCCTGTTAACGCCGTAAAGATGGTGGAGCACGGGGTCAATGAAAAGGGAAGACCGATTCTGTATCCCGAATTCAACAATGACACCTGTATATGCTGTGAGAATTGCGTGGAGGACTGTCCCAAGGATGCCCTTCACATTAACGAGGTGCTATAATGGATATAATGGCGATCCTACACAATCTATGGAATGGATTCTGCGAGATAATGGGGTACCTCTGGGCGAACACAGACCTCGTGGCCTTTGTCGTATTGGCCGCGATCGCAATAGCAGCGTCCATCTATGTCGTGACAGTGAAGGAAGTGGTTCACAGTGCATTCTATCTTGCACTCGTGTTCGTTTGCGTCGCTGTCACCTACTTCTTCCTTGAGGCGGAGTTCATAGGTGTGATACAGATGCTGGTCTATGTCGGTGCGATCACTATATTGTTCGCATTCAGCATCATGCTGACAAGAAGGTATATCATGCGTACGGAGTGTGATACAGATGAATAAGAAGGTCGCGATAGGCATATGCGTATCCGCGTTGCTGCTGACGGTGCTTGCCGCATCGGTGCTTGCAACCGACTGGGACGACTATGTCACGAACGACTCCCCTGAGGGTATTCCGTTCGAAGGTGACGTTGATGAGAACGGGGATCTCGATCCCAATTCACTCAACTATGCCCTGTTTGAGAAATACGGCCCGCTGCTGTTGATCTTGGCCCTACTGATGTTCGGTGCCATGATCGGTGGTGTGTGTATAGCGAGAGAGGAGGAAGATCACGATGATTCCAATTGAGGTCTACCTGATATTCGCTGCCATACTCTTCGCGATCGGAGCGTATGGTGTAGTGGTGAAGAATAACACGATAGTGGTGTTGATGTGTATCGAGCTCATGCTCAATGCAGCCAATATCAACTTCATCGTGTTCTCTGCATTCACCACTGATGTACTTGGGCAGGTGTTCGTAATAATGTCGATATCCGTAGCAGCGGCAGAGGTCGCTGTGGGAATAGCGATATTGCTCAACGCTTACAAGATGAGAAAGACCATCGAGGCTGACAACCTCACATCAATGAGGTGGTAAAGATGTTCATAGAATACACTTGGTTGGTCCCGCTGGTCCCTATGCTATGTTTCGTGATCGTAGGTTTCTTCGGAAAGAAGATGCCTGAGGGCGGAGGTCCTGTAGCGATATTCGGTGCGCTTTTCGCATGCGTTATGTCGATACTGATCGCCTACGAGTTCTTCACATCCGCGGCATACGCCGATCCCGGATATTATACGATGTCGATAACATGGTTCGCGATAGGTGATTTCCAGCTCAATCTGGGATTCTACATCGACAGCCTTGCATGTCTGATGATGCTCTTCGCATCTTTCATCTCGACACTGATCTTCATCTATTCGATAGGATACATGCATGACGAGGGTGTCAAGAAGAGGAGATATTATGCAGAGGTCTCACTTTTCCTTACGGGAATGTTGGGACTCGCAGTATCAAGCAACTTCCTCGAGATGTTCGTGTTCTGGGAGGTCATGGGTCTATGTTCATACCTCCTGATAGGATTCTGGAGTTTCAACCACCCCAACGGTGATGATGCTGCAGACGCAGCTGCTTCGGCAGCAAAGAAGGCGTTCTTGGTCACGAGACTCGGAGATGTGAGCCTTATGGGTGGACTGTTCGTCATGCTCTATGCATTCGGCAGTTTGGATTATGTCACGATATTCGACGCATCCATGTTGGCATCCGTCGATACGAACATGATCATACTCGCAAGCCTCTTGATATTCGGAGGTGTGATCGGAAAGAGCGCACAGTTCCCGCTTCTTGACTGGCTTCCGGATGCGATGGCAGGTCCGACAACGGTATCTGCATTGATCCACGCAGCAACAATGGTCAAGGCGGGAGTGTACCTCGTGGCAAGATGTTTCCCACTGTTCACACAGGCTCCGGAGATAATGCTCGTCGTGGGAGTGATCGGTGGAATAACGGCGTTCTTCGCTGCCACAATGGCGCTCAATAATATGAATATAAAGAGAGTGCTCGCGTACTCTACCCTATCTCAGTTAGGATACATGTTCCTGGCCTTGGGAGCGGGCGGATACCTGATGGCACTCGGAATACAGTCCGGCGACACCCACCTCATAGCGGCGGGAGCGATCGGTTACACCGCAGGATGTCTGCACATGGTGAACCACGCGTTCTTCAAAGCACTGCTCTTCCTTGGTTCCGGTTCGGTGATACACTCTACGGGAACGGAGGATATGCGGGAGATGGGAGGGCTCCATAAGAAGATGAAGATAACATCGATCACAATGTTGATCGGTTCGTTATCCATTGCGGGATTCCCGTTGTTCAGCGGATTCTGGTCGAAGGAGATAGTTCTGGAGACTGCGATGCACGCAGGTGATTTCGGGGCCGAAGGCTTCCTCTTCACGATAATGTGGATACTCGCGATAATAACTGCATTCATGACAGCGTTCTACATGTTCCGCATGTGGTACATGACATTCGGCGGGACACCCGGTCACGCAACGGAGCACTCTCACGGAGAGTCCCCGAAGACAATGACCGTCCCGCTGGTAATACTGGCTGTGTTCGCGGCCGCACTTGGATCGATAATACTGTTCGGATTCGATGATTTCATTACCATCGGCATAAATGCGGCAGGTCAGTTCCAGGTAGGTTCGGGACACGGACATGGATTGATGGGTTGGCTGGAGGACATATTCCTCAATATGTACACCTATCTGACGATAGCCTTGGTGCTCATCGCGATAGGTCTGGCATATCTGATGTATCAGAGGAAGTCCCTGGACCCCGGAAAGTTCAACAAGAACGGCAATTCCTTCCTGTACAGGGCACTCACCAAGAGATGGTGGTTCCCGCAGCTTTACGACCAGATCGGTTGGAAGCTCGGTTACGGAGTTGCCAAAGGAGTAGAGTTCGTGGACAGACAGGTCATTGACGGAACCGTCAATGCATTATCATCTGCGGTCGTTGGAAGCGGTGAATCGCTCAGCAAGGTGCAGACAGGTAATGTACGTGACTATGCAGCGGTTGTGATCGTAGGAATAGTGGCACTGTTCGCAGTGATACTTCTCCTGTTCTACTTCATGGGAGGTGCATAAGATGTTCTTTGAATTACCATTCGAAGTCCCCTATCTGCTGACCCTTCTGCTGGTCGTTCCGTTGCTCGGAGCCATAGTAACATTGGCAATGGGCGGGAACAGGCAGAAATATGCGAAGTATGCAGCAGGTGCGTTCTCAGCTATAACCATGATATTGTCAATGGTCCTGCTGTTCACTCCAGATCTGTCAGTGTACAACGAAAGCTACGGCTGGATCGAGACCGCCGGTGTTAGGATGTCATATATCCTGACGGTCGACGGACTCAGCGTACTGATGGTCTTCCTGACAGGTCTACTGGTATTCCTGTCAACTGTGTTCTCCGCACGTGAGAGCGATAGGCCACACTACTTCTATGCCCTAATGCTGGCAATGGAAGTAGGACTGATGGGCGTGTACATGGCAGGGGATTACTTCCTGTTCTACATCATGTGGGAGGTCACCTTGATCCCTATGTACTTCATGATCTCATGGTTCGGAGGTCCGAGGAGACACTACGCAGCGATCAAGTTCTTCATATACACACACGTAGCAAGTCTGGTCATGCTGATCGGAATATTCGCAATAGTATTCGGAGCAGCATCCGGCGGAGTGGCGGACTTCTCGTTCGCCGCGGTCCTAGCTGGAAGCGTGACATTCAGTAGTACCTTCCAGACACTGGTGTTTGGGTTGCTGTTCTTCGGATTCGCGGTCAAGATGCCTATCGTTCCGTTCCATACATGGTTGCCGGATGCTCATACGGAAGCGCCTACCGCAGGATCGGTCCTGTTAGCGGGAGTGATGCTTAAGATGGGTTCCTATGGTATCATAAGGGTCTGTCTGGAGGTTCTTCCGGAAGGAGCGATCAAATGGCAGGCCGTCATGGTAGTGATCGGTATATTGGCAATGATCTACGGTGCATATGCATGTATCGCACAGAAGGATCTCAAGAAGATGGTGGCGTTCTCGTCCATCAGCCACATGGGTATGGTCATGATCGGTATCGCGTGCCTTTCGGAGATCGGTATAGAATTTGCGATCTTCCAGATGTTCGCGCACGGTCTGATATCCGCAGTGCTCTTCATGGTCTGCGGTATGGCAGGTCACAACATCGGAACAAGAGAGATACCGCTCCTCGGAGGAATTGCAGGCAAGATGCCGATATTCGCAGCATTCATGATGTTCGGATTCATGGCATCCCTTGGACTACCGGGTCTGGTAGGATTCTGGGCCGAGTTCGGTATCATCTTTGGATTCTATGAGTATGCGGTATCCATTGACATGATCTGGCTGATCGTGTTCTGTCTGATGTCCCTGTTGTTGACAGCAGGATATTACCTGTGGGCCATGCAGAGGACATTGTTCGGAAGACTAACAACGAAGATCGATCTTTCACACATACATGACGTAAGCAGACCCGAGGCGATAGCCTTGGGTGCACTGTGTGCACTGATAGCACTGTATGGTTTCTGGCCGGACCTTGCTCTCAGTTACATAGATGGCTATGCTTCTACGCTCGCCGCATCACTGGGGGTGATCTGAGGTGATTGACATATCTATAGTGACAAGCATATTCGGAGCGTTCACTCCGATAGCACCAATGATCATAATGATCATCGGCGCACTGCTGATGCCCGCAGTGTACTTTGGAACGAAGAGTACGAAAGCGGTCACCGGAGCAATGCTCGCAGTGATCATGATATCCGCTATATTCAACGTCATAATGATGGTGGACGGATATCAGGCAACGTATGCTGACCTGTTCTCATACGATGCCTTCGCAGGTGTGATGATCCTGCTGTTCCAGATAGTGGTGTTCCTGACAGCCTTGGTCTCGGTATCAAGCACGGAAACGACAAGACTCCACTACGGCGCATACAATTCGTTGCTGCTCGCAGCCGCGACAGGTATGATGTTCGTTGCAACAGCAAGCGACCTGATAACCATCTTCGTGGGGGTCGAACTCGCAAGCATAACATCGTACATACTTGTTGCAATGAAGAGAAGCGACCCGAGGGCCGCAGAGGCAGCCGTGAAGTACGTGATCATCGGTGGATTGTCCACCGCACTCACACTGTACGGTCTGTCGATGCTCTATGGTGTCGCAGGAACAACGAACATAGCTGACATCGCATTGGCACTCTCCACACAGGGATTCAGCTGGGCATTCGGTATCGCAATGATCACCATGATAGCCGGTTACGGTTTCAAGATCGCAGCGGTTCCGTTCCACATGTGGGCCCCAGATGTTTATGAGGGAGCGGCTACACCCGTATCCATGTTCTTGGCCACAGGTTCCAAGAAGATGGGTCTGATAGTGTTCTTCAAGATCTTCCTCGTGATATTCGTGGCAGCAAATGCAACAGCATCCTTCGCAACGGAGGAGATGCAATATATCTTCGCCATATTGGCAGCGATAACGATGACCGTTGGAAACGTGGTCGCGATATCGCAGAACAACATCAAGAGGATGCTCGCGTATTCGAGTATCGCCCAGGCAGGTTACATCCTGATCGTGATGGCGGTAATGACCGAGTATGCACTAGCATCAGGTCTGTTCCACATGTTCACACACGTGTTCATGAAAGGAGGAGCATTCTTGGTCGTCGGTGCATTGATATGCGTGGGAATCGGCGAGAAGATAAGCGACTATCAGGGTCTTGCTAGGAGAGCACCCTTCATCGCATTCGCGATGTTGCTGTTCCTGTTCTCATTGGCAGGTATCCCGCCGCTTGCAGGATTCACATCCAAGCTGTTCCTGTTCTCATCCGCGATATACGACGGCGGTGTGATGACTCAGTGGATATGGCTGGCGTTCATAGCGATATTGAACTCCGCGATCTCCCTGTACTATTACGCCAGGGTCGTGAAGGCCATGTACATCGAGAAGGGAGAATCCGTAGAGAGGATCAAGGTACCAAAGACATTCACCGCAGCGATTGCGATATGTGTGGTATTCGTGATAGTTCTCGGTGTTTACCCTCAGCTGATCATGGACTTCTGTGCAGATGCCGCAGCGGTATTGTTCGGATAAACAAACCCCTTTCAACAACCCCTTTATTTTTCTATAATTCTCTCCACAGCTACGGCACTGTCGAAAACCCAGACCATAGAAAACAATTAAGTAGATTCTCCACATCCTCAACGCATGGATGAGCCATGGTATTCTTCTATCTCCGAGGATCTGGAGAAAGTAGAATCTCTTATGAAGAGTACCGTAAGGTCGGACAATGATGAACTGACCGAGATAAGCAATTATGTCCTTTCCTCCAACGGAAAGAGGATCAGGCCGTCCATGTGCCTTTTGTCATTCTATGCCTGCGGAGGAACGGATCCTAAGAAGGCGATAGATGTTGCCACGGCGATAGAGATAATCCACAATGCTACGCTTGTACACGACGACATCAACGATCAGGGTGAATTGAGAAGGGGTGCACAAGCAGCCTACAAGAAATACTCGATAAGCAAATCGATAGTTGCCGGGGATTTCCTATTCGTCCTGGGATTCAGATTGATCGGTTCCGCATCCCCGGAAGTTGTCGACTACATCGTCGAGGCATCAACAGCGATGAGCGCGGGCGAGTTCGATCAAAAGGATTTCGAACACAATCAATACGTGAAAGAATCCGATTACATGAACATCATAGAGGGAAAGACCGCAAGACTGATAGAATGCGGAGCCAAGATAGGATCGTTCCTGGCCGGAGCAGATGCCGACATCATAAACAATGTGGCGGAATTCGCTTACAGAACAGGAATAGCATTCCAGATAATAGATGACACACTTGATGTGACCGGTGATGAGAATACCACCGGAAAGAGGATAGGAAGCGATATCATGGAAGGGAAACCAACGCTTCCCACGATCTATGCTATGCAGAGTCCCGCATACGGGGAAAGGTTAAAGAAACTTTTCAGAAGGGATGACCTCGAATGGGAGGAGGTTCAGGAAGCGATAGGCCTCATCAAGAAGACCGACGCAATAGAAAGGTGTGTAGAGAAGGCGAGATCGATATCAGAGGAAGCGATACTCCTTTTGGACGTACTTGAGGACTCCGTCTATAAACGATCACTCATCAATCTCTCAAGATACATAGTGGACCGTAACAGGTGATCACATGTCCGATACCATAAAAACTGACATCCTGGTGGTCGGTTCAGGACCGGCCGGTGGAGTCGCCGCAAGATATGCCGCATCGAAAGGTGCCAAGGTAACAATAATCGAAAGGAGGCCCGAGGTCGGTGTTCCTGTAAGATGCGGGGAATTGGTACCCTCGAACGAGGAAGTATCCAGCATGTTTGGGGAAGCAGGGGACATCTCTGAGGTCTTCGACATCCCAAAGGACCTAAGGCTCAGGGAGATAGAAGGAATAAGGCTGGTAAGCCCTAAGGAAAGAGCAACTCTTTTGGATTTCACAGGGTACACCACGGACCGTGATAGATTTGATCAGTATCTGATAAAGGAAGCTGAGAAGGAAGGTGCGGAACTCATCAACAACTGTCTTTTCAAGAAGATAGAGGATGAGAAGGCCATCACCACTATTGGTGAGATCGAGTATAAGGTGATAATCGGAGCAGATGGACCAGGTTCTAAGGTGGCAAGGAGCCTGGGCCTCCCTAAGAACAGGAACCCATACCCCGCAGTGACAGCTCAGGCCAACGGTGATTTTGAACCATATGTTCAAATGTTCTTTGGAGGAATCGCACCGGGAGCATACAGTTGGATAATACCCAAGAAAGGTCAGGCCAATGTCGGAGTGGGATTCTCGCCCAAGTTCGCCAATGGAACATTAAGCGAATACTTCGAGAAGTTCAGGTCCAAACACGATCTTGATGTGACCACGAAGATGGAAGGCAAATACGTTCCGAGCGAAGGGATGCTTTCAAAACTCGTATCGGACAACGGGATGATCGTTGGGGATGCCGCAGGACAGGTCATATCGGTCAACGGAGGAGGAGTGCCGCTGGCACTCATTGCAGGAAAGGTATGCGGAGAGGTCGCTGCCGATAATGTTCTGAATTCCCGTGATTTGATGGATTACCAGAACGAATGCATGAGGATATTCCACAAGCCGTTGAAGATAGCTGCCAACAACAAGAAACTTGCAGACACCTTCGCATTCGGCTCAGACAGAAGAACGGAGATATGCATGAGGATACTCGGAATGAGAAGGATGGGGAACCTGATCCGATGCAAACACATCTTCCCGTGATCATTTCCTTCTTTTGGACCTCATCCCTGAACCGCATATCGGACATTCGGGAGAATTCTCTTTGAACCATTTACCGCATCCAATGCACTGGTAATTCCATTTCTCAACCTTCTTTATGCCTTTCATACCCACAGGTCTGAATGAAATGTTCATTATCTTGGCGACATTCTGTATCGAATAATCATCGGAAAGTATAGTTCCTTCAGTATCCAAAGCAAGTGCCAGAACGGTTATGTCAACAGGGGATAACCTTCCATGGTCACCGCTCTTCCTTGCAGCTTCGGTCACCTTATCAATAGATGCCTTTGTGCAATCGGATGTCTTCAGGAGATCCCCCCAGAGGTCCAGTCTTCTGTCGTTGTATCTTCTCAGTTCATCTATCACTCCGGGAGGACAAAGGAAATCCTCATCGGGGAGATTCTCCATGGAGAAAAGTGCTGAACTGTCCAATATCAACATACATCTGCATGGGAAGGGTCTGTTATCTACTTTCCTGATATCGTCCGGAATCCAAGATCATCCTTTATTTTGATGTAATACTGGTGATCATGAACTCCGAAAGCTTATACAGTGAATCCGCAATCAGCATGCTGAGAAGATAACATGGATGTGGTCGGAGTTATCCTGATAATGCTGAACGGTCTTTGGCTGTTCATACCCGCAATGCTCCCCAACTCAGCCGCAGTGCTGTTAGGAGGAGGTACCAAGATAGACTTCGGCAGGAGCTGGAGGGGAAAGAGGATCCTGGGTGACGGAAAGACCTGGAGAGGACTTTTCGGAGGAGGGTTCGCAGGTGTCATCATCGGTCTTTTGATGATAGGCATAGCCTCCATCTGGGATCCGGTGAACTATTGGGGATACGGACCGTTCTGGAGCAACGTAGGGATACTGTTCTGTCTGTCATTCGGTGCTGTATTGGGAGACCTTATGGGAGCATTCATAAAGAGAAGATTGGGAATGGAAAGAGGCCAAAAGGCTCCCATACTGGATCAATATGATTTTGTTTTCGGAGCGTTCTTGGTAACATCTATATTCTTCCCCCATTGGGTATATTCGACATTCATAGAAGGATGGAACATAGCCGCTTTGATATTCATACTGGCACTTATGTTCATAATACACAGATCGGTCAACATAATAGGATACAGACTAGGCTACAAGAAGGAGCCGTGGTGATAAAATGAGTGAGATATCAAAGGCACTTGAGGAATGCGGCGCATTACAATTCGGAGAATTCACTCTGGCATCCGGAGCTAAGAGTGACTATTACATCAACATAAAGAGGGCAAGTACGAACCCGCAGGTACTGTATCTTATATCTCAGCTTATGGCAGAGAGGATGCAGGCCGATAATATACGACCAGACAGGATCGCAGGCGTTGTCCTCGGATCAATACCGCTTGCAGCAGCACTGTCAATGGCAACAGGGATGCCATATGTTATGGTAAGGAAGGAACAGAAGGACCATGGCACACAGAATCTGATCGAAGGCGACCTCAATCCAGGAGAGACGGTGTTGGTCGTCGAAGATGTCATAACAACAGCGGGTTCCAGCATAAAGGCCATAGCCACACTGAGAGAGAACGGAGCCGTTGTCACCGACATCATATCGGTAGTGGACAGAGAGGGCGGCGGAAGGGAGAATCTTGCCGACATCAACGTTAAACTTACATCCCTGATAAAGGGGTCAGAGATAGTGGGGGGAAAACAATGAGGCCCGATCCCAACTGCCAACTATGCGGACTTTGTGAGAACCGTACAAACTTGGTGCTTCCAAGCGGCGACCTGAATTCTCCTGTTGTTTTTGTAGGAGAGGCACCCGGTGAGAAAGAGGACCTTTCAGGAAAACCATTCGTTGGAAGATCAGGAAAGCTTTTGGACTCCATAATGGAGGAGGAGGGTGTGGATAGATCAAGGGTCATGATAACCAATACCGTCAAATGCCGTCCGCCCAGTAACAGAGATCCTACGAAGGAGGAGATGGAGGCATGCCGCCCGTTCCTGGATCATGAACTCAATGGGAGGAAGGTCGTTGTAGGGTTGGGAAAATCGGCATGCAGGGATCTTCTGGGTTATGAAGGCAAGATGGCCGATATAGCGAACACGAAGAGATCCATAAAGGTCCTTGGGAATGATGTGATATTCATACCCACCTATCACCCTGCGGCATGCATCTACAGCAGAGAGTCAAGGGATGCCCTGAGAACTACCATGAGGATACTCAGGGACGAATATTTGGAGTGATACCTTTGAGACCTGCCGGATTCATGATAGACATGGACGGTACCATCTACAAAGGAAAGAAAATAATTCCAGGTTCAAAGGACCTCATAGCATTCCTTCAGAAAGAAGGTATACCTTTCGTATTCCTGACCAACAACTCCTCCAATACACGTGAATATTATCTTAGGAAACTTACAGACATGGGATTCGATGTTGAGATCAAGAACATACTGACATCAACGCTTGCAACAGTGAGATTCATCAAAGAGAGGAAGGCGGGAAAGAAGGTATTCGTAGTAGCGACCCCGGAGGTCACAAAGGAGATCCATGACCTTGGTATACAAAGCACTGAAGAAGACCCAGACATAGTTCTTTTGACCTTTGATAGGACCATTACCTTCGATAAGATAAACAAGGCATATCATTTCATTATGAACGGAGCAGAACTCATAGCGACACATCCGGATGATCTGTGCCCTACAGAGGATTCGTATGATGTGGATATTGGACAATTCATTCATCTACTGGCAACATTGACGGGTGCCTGCCCCATAATAGTCGGTAAACCAAGCAGATTAATGCTGGAGATGGCAGCAGGTGAACTGGGAATAGATCCAAAGGATGCAGTAATGGTTGGTGATAGATTATACACCGACATAAGGATGGCATTTGATGCTGGAACAAGCTCGATAATGGTACTGACAGGCGAAGCAAGATTATCGGATCTGGATAATTCTGAGGTAATACCGACCTATGTTGTTGATTCCGTTGCTGACATTCCCGACCTTGTTCTTGAGATGGGAAAAGATGACTGATCCTGTGGGAGAGCAAATAAATCACCATTACGATAAGCAAATGACAGGAATTAACGGTTCCCGAAGGAACCGGATCCGCAACGTGATCAATCGTATCCGATTATATGTCGTCAAGTATGACACAATGATCATATTGCCAACCCTAACACAGATAACGAGTACGCATCTGCTTTTGGTTGTTAAATTAACACCTCCTGTCAGATGGTCCCCGGTTCATCGTGGTAGGATGCTCCGAACCGGGGCTTCCCATCGTGCGACATTCTATGATCAACGATCGAATTGTAAAGTTGATATCAGGGTGTCCGAAAGGTCCGAAAGTAACTACCAGCCACACATTTTTTGGACTGTTTTTATATATAAAGCATGCGTTATATTATACCGTTCGTGCGCGAACAAATGGGATGCATGCGGGAGCCGAAAGCTTGCGTTGCCCTCTGAAAGGGGTAAAACACGTGTACTTGAAGCAGATTGAATTAGAGAACTTCAAATCGTTCGGAGGTAAACTTACGATACCTCTGATGGAAGGATATATGGCAGTCACGGGACCGAACGGCTCCGGTAAATCGAACATAACGGACGCGATCCTTTTCGTTCTCGGACCAAAGAGTTCTAAAGCGGTCAGGGCAGGAAAGCTCACCGATCTGATCTTCGACGGCGGAAAATCAAAGAGCAAAGCAGGCTACACGAAAGTATCATTGGTCTTCGACAACGAGGACAGGATAATGCCGTGGGATGATGACATCGTCAGACTTACCCGTTATGTCAAGATATCCGATAACGGAACGGATTACAGTTCATACTTCTACGTCAACGATAAGAAATCCTCCCTTACCGAGTTCGACAGCCTCCTTACGAAAGCAAGGATAAGCGCGGACGGGTACAACATGGTACAGCAGGGGGATGTCACCCGTATCGTTCAGATGGGTAACATGGAGAGAAGAAGGGTACTTGACGGAATATCCGGTATTGCAAGTTACGATGCCGATATCGACAAGGCCAAGGGAGAGCGCCAAGAGGCCGAGATAAATCTGGACAGGATCCAGATAGTGGTCGAAGAACTCGAGAAACAGATAGAGAAACTCGAAAAGGACAAGGAAGATGCCAAGAAGTACATCGAGACCCAGAACCTTTTGGAGATGGCCAGGGCGCAATCCACACACAGGCAGCTACAGATCGAAGATGCAAAGATGGACGGCCTCTCTCAGCAGATAACCTCACTCACAAAAGAGATACAAGCACTCTCAGAGAAGAAGGAATCGTTGAAGAACGAATATGCCGAGAACGAGATAGCGATACGAAACAAAGAGAAGGAGATCGAGGACAAGATAGGTCCGGAGTATCGTGAGATAAAGAACAAGATTGAGAAGGCTAGGATAGACATGGCCATGCAGAAGGACCGTGCCGAACGTGCCGAAGAGGACATCGAGGAACAGGAGATCTTCAAAAGCGGGTTCGAGGAATCAATGAACGAGAATCTTGCGGAATCGAAGAGTCTATCGGAGTCCCTGGCCGATCTTTCCATAAAGCTCGATGGATTTGAGAAGGAACTCAAAGATGCAAAGGATGAGGATCTGAAGATAAGTGAGGAGATGTCAAAGCACGGTGGAGAGCATACAAAGCTCCAGAACCGTCTGACCGAGCTTGAGGCAGAGATTGATTCCAAGGAAGAGGCCGAACATGAGGCCGAGGTCGACTACGCAAAAGCATCCACTATAACCGAGGAACTGAGAAGATCGAAAGCCACACTCGACGAAAGACTGCAATCTGCTGATTTTGATATAAAGGATGCCGAATGGAATCTGAAAGAGGTCAAGCAGGAAGCAGGCCCGATGGGCGGCACCGATGAGATATCCAAGAGGATCATGGATTCCAAGAGAAAGGAAGCAGAGCTCGAGAAGCAGGAATCCGAACTGAAGGAAGCTATCAGAAGACTTGACACACAGTACAGTGAGCTGATGGCAGAGAAGAAGGTCTCCAACAGAATGAACAAGGGGGACGAGGCCGTTGCAGCGATAATAGAGCTCAGGGACAAAGGAATGGCAACCGGGATACACGGCACAGTCCAGGAACTCGCCACCGTCCAGCCCGGATACGAAACCGCGCTGTCGGTCGCCGCAGGCGGGAAGATGAAGGCCATAGTGGTCGATGACGACCAAGTGGCATCGGACTGCATCTCACACCTCAAAAAGGAAAGATTGGGAAGGGTCACCTTCCTTCCCCTAAACAAGATGATAGCCGGAAAGCCCCGCGCAAAGGCGATCATGACGGTCAAGCAAACAGAAGGTTATGCAACGGACCTGATAGATTACGATCAAAGATACGCGAATGTTTTCTGGTATGTGTTCCAGGATACGCTTGTCGTCAACACGATATCCGAAGCCCGTTCATTGATGGGCGGTATAAGACTGGTCACCAAGAACGGTGAGCTCGTTGAAGCATCGGGTGCGATGACCGGAGGTACGCTGAATCCCCAGAGTGTCATGAAATTCGGAGCGGCATCGGAATCAAAACTGGATGAGGTCAGCTCTAAGCTGAGGGCGGCAAATGATTCGCTGGATACTCTGAGGTCACAACTGAGGGAGATACGCGACGGCATCAGGGCCATGGACGACGAGATGAGGCGCATTTCCACAGAGGGAATGGGGGCCCAGGCCCAGATCGGACAGCTCACAGCGAAGATATCCGAACTCAAGAGGACAAGACAGCTGCTTGCCGAGGAGCACGCCCTGAAACAAAAGGAATGTGACAGATCCGAGGGAGAGCTGACGAACCTCAAGGACAATCTGGATACGATATCCGAATCCCTCGCATCCCTTAGAGACGAGAGGGTCGAGGTAAGGGAGCGTATAACAGCGATAGCACCTGCAGAGATGCAGGAGAGGATACAGAAGGTGAGGGACAGCGTATACAGGCTCACCAATGATGTCTCTGACCTCAGATCACAGAAGAATGGTCTGGAAACAGAGATAACGGGACTCAATAGGCAAAGGGAATCCCTCGAAGGTCAGATAAGATCGGTCGACAAGAAGATCGAAGAGAGCAAAGTGACCATAGCCAATCATGAGAAGGAGATCGAGAGGATGACCATTGAGCTCGATGCCCTTAGGAAGATCGAATCCGATATGGAATCGGGAATAGAAGGACTCAGGGACGAGAAGGATGCCCTTGTGGAAAAGGGATTCAAACTCTCCAGCGAAAGAGGGTCCATACAAGAGAAGATCGAACTCAAGGATGGTATGAGGTCCTCACAACAGGCTCAGATTACAATAGTGCAGGAGAACATAACCCAGCTGAAGGCTGAGGTAGAGGAGATAAAGATCGAGGTCGAACTCCCGATACCCTCGGAAGAGGAGATCAAACGAACCATCAGGTCATGCGAGAATGTGATGTCCAGGATAGGGAACGTCAATCTGCGTGCGATAGAGGATTACGAGGAAAGGAAGAAGAGATATGACGGCCTCATGGAGGACGTCGACAATCTCATGAAACAGATCAAGGAACTCAGCGATCTGACAGAATCCCTGAACTCCCAGAAGAAGGGATTGTTCATGGAATCTTACAATGCGGTGAATAAGAACTTCAAGGAGATATACGCCCAGCTCTCCGGAGGGGGAGAGGCGTTCATGGGACTTGAGAGCGAGGACGATCCGTTCATCGGAGGATTGACCATCAACGCAAAGCCGAAGAATGGTAAACTCCTAAGATTGGAAGCACTCTCCGGAGGAGAGAAATCACTGACAGCACTGGCATTCATATTCGCGATCCAGGAGTATCAGCCCTCACCGTTCTATGTATTGGACGAGGTGGACATGTTCTTGGATTCGGTCAATGCGGAGATGGTCGCGAAGAGAGTGAAGGAAAGCTCCAGGAAGGCACAGTTCATTCAGGTATCATTGAGAAAGGTAACATTGGCGCTGGCCGACCACCTCATCGGGGTGACAAGGCCTCCGTCCGGTATCAGCAAGGTCATAATGCAGCCGGACCTCGCCGAAGTATCAAAATACGAAGAAGAAGCTTTGAGAAAACAGGAAACAGAAACGTAAGTAAGGATGGGATGCAAAATGGATGGAGAGATGAAGAGAGAGGAGATGGAGCAGCACTTACTGTTCCATAAGGCCCTGACAGAGGACAGCGAGGCCTACGTCAGGATAAACGGATACATGGATATCCTCGGCAAGACCGGATCGGGAGAGAAACTCAACGACCCTGTCGATGAATCCATAAGATCGGCGTTCAGCCTGGTCCTCGAGAGCGGTATAGATCCCTGGGAGATAGATCTCAGGGAGTTCGTTAGATTATATTCAAGGAAGGTCGCCGAGAACAGGTTCGATATGATAGTCGCAGGAAAGCTTATGCTGATGGCATGGAAGATCCTGAGGATGCAGTCGGAGGCGACATGCTCGAAGACCGATGAACCCCTGGAAGAGGAGTTCTTCGAGTTCGATTTCACATTGGAGGATGAGGATGAATCACTCGTCGTCCCGGAGGTCTCTTTCAGAGAGGCTTACAGAAGGGAGACCATGCGCCCGGTCACAATGTACGAATTGCTGGATGCGTTCGAGGAAGCAAGGGTCGAGATGGAGATCCAGCGCGAGAGGGAAAGGGTCAGAGTGGAACTCGAGGATAAGGTCCCGAGGAAATTTGATAACAAGGCCCACGATGAGGATGACAAACAGGATGTCGAGTTCGTATGGGAAAGGATAGTCAAGCTCGGAACCGGCCCTATACCGATCAATGAGCTCTATACAAGGGACATACAGGAGAATCTCAGGACATTCGTTTCCGTTCTCCATCTGGTAAGGGACGGGAAGCTTGCCGTTTGGCAGGAATCACTTCCGAGAGGGGAGATATTCATAGAGATGAAGGTCCCCGGGATACCCACATCCATGGAGACCCAGGAAGAGGTAGAGGCGGTGAATTAAGGTGAATGAGAAAGGCGCAGTTGAGGCAGCCCTCTTCTCCAGCGCCGAAAAGCTTCGTGTCTCCGATATCGCAGAGAGGACGGGGCTGTCCGAGGCTGATATCAGATATGCGATAAAGGACCTCAGACAGGAGTATGACGAGAGGGACTCTGCGATAATGATCGCAAAGATCGGAAATGAGTACTGCATGATGCTCAGAACGGAGTATACGGATTTCACGGGCAAGTTCGCAAAGGCGGAGATGACCGGAGGGATGATGCGTACTCTCAGTACGATAGCATACAATCAGCCGGTGCTTCAGTCTGAACTGTTCAGGACACGCGGCCCTCGTACATACGATGACGTTCACGCTTTGATAGATATGGGCATGATATCGGGTAAGAGGGTCGGACAGACCCTTGAACTCACTACCACCAAGAAATTCTCGGAGTATTTTGGGATAGGAAGCACAAAGATATCCGACATAAGGAAATGGATAGAATCTCAGGCAAAGAATATCTGATGCCTCTTGAGAAAAGCTTTTAATCAAACACCCCATGGTCGAATCGATAATATGGTAATGCCACAAGCACTGCTGGAAAAATCGCTTGATAAACGCGTGTCTCTGCTCCTCAAGGACGGAAGGATCCTGGAAGGAAAACTCACAGGATTCGACGAGTACATGAACATGGTCCTGGATGAGACTGTAGAGAACAACGCCTCCGGCGAAGAAGAGAGACGCTTAGGCACAGTGGTGCTCCGCGGTAACAACGTGGTAAGCATCTCCATCCTTTGAATAAACCAGTTCAAACTCAATATTCAGCGGAAGGTACTCCCTGATGTCCCTATTCAAAAGGATAAATGATATATCAGATAACGAAAGGGCAAGGAAGGCATGGTTCGCCTTTGTATGCTTGATATTCCTTATTCTTATTATTGTACCTTCTATATTTGTCGTTCTGAAGATGTTCACCGAGTGGGGTGCGGTGAGCGAGGTCTTCAATGACCCAGCTATGACATCCACCATCTATGGTGCATTGTGGAACTCCTTCAGTATTGCGGGCATTGTTACTGTGATCGATATCATCGTCGGTATACCGATGGCATGGATCCTCGTGAGGAAGAGTTTCAGAGGCAAGAAGTACCTTGACACTCTTATGGACATGCCTCTGGCATTCCCTACAGCGGTACTTGGGATATCCGTAGTTATGTTCTGGGGTGCCCCGGAAGGAATAAGCATACCTGGCCTAGGAATGGTGATGTCACCATACGTGATGCTGATACTTCTGCATATAATCTTCACATACCCTTACATGGTAAGATCGTTGTCTGCGATCCTGGAGCAGATCGAACCCAATTATGAGACTGCGGCAATGACCCTTTCCGCATCGAGATTCACGGCTGTCAGGACAATAACCCTTCCATTATTCAGAGCAGGTCTCGTCACCGGTACCATCCTTTGTTTTGCAAGGTCCCTGTCTGAGACAGGCGGTACCTTCATAGCATTGAAAATGATGGGGTTGGGGTCGGAGTTCTTCACAGGTCCGACATTCATAGCTTTCATGAAGGAGTCCCAAAGTGTTGATGCTTCGATGGGCCCCATGATACTGATAAGTGTTCTGATGATAATCCTGGCACTGCTTCTTTTGGTCATCGTTAAGTTCCTGATAATGAGATTCAAGATACCCATCAAGAAAGTATGGCCGAAGTTTGGGAGATTCCTAAGCAGGGGGACCATGCCAAAACTGAAGGATGCATTCTCGATAGCATTCTTGGCCGTTATCGTACTCCTACCCACATTTTACATATTCACCTATCTGACCCAGCCAATGGCCGATATCGATTTTGGTGCTCTGATGTACTCAACGGGGATATCCTTCCTGATCGCCAGTGTGGCTGTCGTTTTCAATATTGTATTCGGGATACCCATCGCTCTGTACATAGCAAGGAAAAGGGATACTAAATTCGGGAAGATCCTGGACAATCTTGTAAACATACCTTTGATAATACCCACCACTGCATTGGGATTCTCACTCGCACTGTTCTGGGGAAGCATATACGCGGGTGATTCTCTCGGACTTCTGATGGTGATATTGGGTCACATAGCATTCACGTTCCCATTGGTGGTGAGGAACATAACCGGAGCTGTGGAAGAGGTCGATGTCTCATACGAAGAGGTGGCGATGACCCTTGGAGCGAAACCTTTCCAGGCATTCTCCAAGGTTCTGATGCCGATAATAAAATCCTCCATCATAGCAGGTGCCATACTCGCATTCACAAGAAGTCTTGGAGAGACAGGTGCAACTGTGGCGATAAGCAGCAGCGTGAAGACAGTACCAGTTTACATAATGGACCTGATAGGACAGGACAGTTATTCGGAAGCGGCATTCTGCTCGATAATACTCATCGCGATATGTTTCGTGTTCATGTTTGTCGTGAGGATCGTAGTGAACAGAGGTGGCCGCCGTGCCTGAGATAACCCTTGACGGACTCGTGAAGGACTACGGAGGGTGTTTGGCCGCAAATGGTCTGTCCCTTAAGGTGAATGACGGAGAATACCTATGCATATTAGGGCCGACAGGATCCGGAAAGACAACATGTTTGAGGATGATATGCGGACTAACACGTCCGGATGAGGGGAAGGTATTGTTCGATGGCGTGGATGTCACGGATATGCCTGTGAGTGAGAGAAAGGCGACCATGCTCTCTCAGGTGTATTCCCTGTTCCCCCCAAAGACCGTTTATGAGAATGTCATGTTCTCTCCTGAGATAAAGGAGTGGGACGAGGAAAGTGCCAGACAGCTCGTCAAGAGCATGATAAAGATGGTACATATGGAGAACAAGGTGAATTCATATCCTCATGAGCTCAGCGGAGGGCAACAGCAGCGTACAGCACTTGCCAGGGCATTAGCCTCCAACTCGGAGATACTCCTTCTGGATGAGCCGTTAAGGGCATTGGATGCAAGGCTCAGGCTCGAACTGAGGCAGGAGCTCAGATCACTCGTCAAGGAGATGGGATTGACCGCCATACATGTGACCCACGATCAGGATGAGGCATTGGAGATGGCCGACCGCATAGCCATAATCAGGAACGGAAGGATCGTTCAGATAGGTACACCGATCGAAGTGTTCCAGGATCCGGCGACACCCTTTGTAGCCAATTTCGTCGGAAGGTCAAATGTATTCATCGGAAGGATATCATCGTCCGAAGAGGATCGTTCCGAGATCACACTTTGCAATGGGACGGTCATACAGGCAAGGAAGACAGACCTAGCAGTCGGAACGGATGTTGCGGTCACAATAAAGATCGGATCAACAAGGATACCCATAATAGAGAAGCCCTCTGAGAAGTGTCCGGAACCCGAACAACCAGAAGGATTCTTCAAAGCAAGGGTCGAAAGGATACTGTATGAAGGGGCAACGATAACCATAGAACTCGAAGCGGACGGTATAGGTCTTGTATCCGCAAAACTCCCTAACAGAAGATATGATGATTATGAGGTCGGGGACGAGGTCATGGTATCATGGCTCCCTGACAAAGCGATAGTGTTCGATATACCCCCTGAGGGAATAGAGGAAGAGCTGAGGTTGGACTGATGAAGATAAAACTAGAGAATATCTCCATGAAGTTCGGCGATTTCTATGCCGTCAGGAACATAAACATATCCATTGCAAAAGGAGAGTATCTTACGATCCTCGGCCCGTCAGGCTGCGGAAAGACGACCTTGATCAAGGTCATATCAGGTATATGGACGCCTACTGAGGGGAAGGTCATAGTCGACGGAGAGGATGTCACGAACATACCGATGGAGGACAGGGATACAGGCTATGTGTTCCAGAATATCGCTCTCTTCCCGAACATGACGATAAAGGACAATGTCGGGTACAGCCCCAGAGTAAAGGATATGCCGCCGGAGGATGTGGAGAACATATCCAAGGATCATCTGGAACTGGTTAAGATGTTCGATCGTGCCGGAATGTTCCCGAATGAATTATCCGGCGGGGAACAACAGAAGGTCGCCATAGCAAGGGCACTGGCATCAGGTTCGAAAATGCTGATGCTGGATGAGCCGTTGTCAGCTCTCGACGCACGTGTACGTGTGGAACTGAGATACGAGATAAGGAGACTCGTCAAAAAATTGGGGATAACCGTCCTGCATGTGACACATGACCAAGAGGAAGCGATGTCTGTATCTGACAGGATAATACTGATGAGGGCCGGAGGGATACAGGAAGTCGGGACTCCGCTGGACATGTACAGGAACCCCGGTTCCATATTCGCAGCGTACTTCATAGGGGAGACGAATCTCATTGAATGTACCGTCTATGGTAAGACAAGAACAGGAAAGACTATGGTCAGGCTTAGGGGCGGACAAAGAGTGAGGGCATCCAAATCCAACTTCAATACGGGGGATCCCGTTGTCATATCCGTTCGTCCAGAGAATGTTTATACTGCGAACGACGGTCTAAGGGCTGAAGTGATCGACGTAGTATTCATGGGAACATACTGGAGGGTAAGGACCCTGGCGGAGACCAGCGATTACATCGATTATAACATTTCATCGAACTACGAGGTACCTAAAGTAGGTGACAAGGTATATCTTGTGTTCAACAAGAAGGCCACAAAAGTATTTGCGAGGCCGGAAGAGGGACTAGAGGAGGCGATCAAACTTGAATGAAAGGGGAATAATGGGATGGTTTTCCAAAAGGAAGGAAGAAACGGTCAGGATAGGATCAAGAAGCCACGGACTTGTGGTCCTTGATGCAGTGACCGAACTAGATCTTGCGATAATGGCAATGAGCAAAGGGGATCATGTCGATGCGATGAAATGCATCGAAAGGCTCATCATCTCGGAAAGAGAGGCTGACAGGATCGAGGATAAACTCTCCGCAGAGGTATCCGGAGGGGAACTCAGCGTACAGGAGAGAGAGGATCTGATCCACTTCATAAGGAAGATGGACCAGATAGCGAATTGGTCCAAGGAAGGCGCCCTTCACATCCAATTACTGAAAGAGACCAATGCTCTTGTCCCCGAGAACATATGGTTGGAGATCGAGAAGATGTCCGCAGAGTTGATCCCGGCGGTCAAGTATCTCATCAAAGTGGTGGAGACACTGGATATCGGATCTACCGAGACCCTCAGGAACATCGAAGCCGTATATGACCAAGAGAAGATAATCGACGGCCTCTATTTCTCATGCATAAAACAGGTCCACCTGTCACCGATGGATCCGCGTGCGGTCATGCTCGCAAGGGAGTTGATACTCTCGATCGAGATGGCAGCGGATACATGTAAGACATGTGCGGATACCATGTCCATTCTTCTGTCTGCCAGGAGGATGTGAGTTGCCAGAAAGGCTGTTCGGGACGAACGGGATAAGAGGCATCATAAATGAGGATATGACCTCTGATCTGGCACTTCAGATAGGAAAAGCAATAGGTACGGTCATGGGCGGGACGGTGGCAATAGCCACCGACACAAGGATATCCGCCGATATGATCAAGATGGCGGTGTCCTCGGGAATAATGTCCGTGGGTGTGAACGTCCTTGATCTCGGTGTTCTCCCTACTCCTGCGATACAATACTATATCAAGACCCACGACAACGTCAAGGGAGGGGTCATGATAACAGCTTCCCACAACCCTCCTCAGTTCAATGGGATCAAATGCATATCCTCGGACGGAACGGAAGCAAGCCGAGAGGAAGAGGAAGAGATCGAAGGTCAATACGAGAAGGACATACCATGTGCGGCATGGAACTCCATCGGTGAGACGGATAGAGTGCGCGGTGCAGGCGAGGAATACGTCAATGCGACCATATCCAACGTAGATGCCGAGGCAATAAGGAATGCGGAACTAAAAGTATGTCTAGACTGCGCTAATGGGGCGGCATATGAGACCTCTCCGCTATTGCTTAAGAAACTGAATGTAAGGGCAATAACCATCAACTGTAACCCGCAAGGGGAATTCCCGGGACATCCCAGCGAACCGACAGAGGAGAATCTGAAGGATCTGATATCCTTGGTAAGGACAACAAGATCGCACTTAGGTATAGCCCATGATGGAGATGCGGACAGATGCGTCTTCATAACGAATGACGGTAAATTCGTAAGCGGCGATAAAAGTCTGGCACTCATGTCGAAATATGTTCTTTCAAAGAACAAAGGGGTAATAGTGACACCTGTGAGTTCCTCTTCCTTAGTTGAAGAGGTGGTAAAGGATGCAGGCGGAACGGTAGAGTACACCGCAGTAGGATCCCCCATCGTAGCAAGGAAGATGATGGAAACGGAAGCTGTATTCGGTGGAGAGGAGAACGGCGGTCTGATATTCCCCGAACAACAATATTGCAGGGATGGAGGAATGACCGTTGCAAAGATGCTTGAATGCATCGTGAAGGAAGGGTCCCTTAAGAATCAGATATCGAAACTTCCTGTCTACTACACCGTGAAGAAGAAGATAAAATGCCCCAATGATCTGAAGAGATATGTCATGGAGCACATAATCAACGCCAGTGCAGGCGCCAAGATCGATGATACCGACGGTATCAAGATAATATTCGATGACGGATGGGTATTGGCCAGACCTTCTGGTACAGAACCGATATTCAGGATATACTCTGAATCGAAGGATGAGGCGGTTGCAAAGGAAAGGGCGGAGAAGTACGAAAATATCGTCAAAGAATATCTTGATCAGTGATCAGTTCCCGAGATTCTTGGATTGTACACAAAGCACCTCATTGATGAATCTTGATGCGAGTATCGAGGTTATCCCCGATGGATCTGCCGGAGGGCAGACCTCTGTGACATCGAAACCGGCAAGTCTGTTCCCGAGGGATCCGATGACCCTTTTCACATCCAGGGGTGTGAGTCCGAATGGTTCAGGAGTACCTGTTCCGGGCGCATATGCAGGATCTATGCCGTCGATGTCCAGTGAGAGGTATATCCTTTCATTGGAAAGACTGTCCATTGCCTTCTTGACCGCCCATTCTATTCCCTTATCCTGTATCTCGAATGAAGTTATGTGTGGGACAACATCATCCCTTTCCAACTCCTCTTTCGATATCGATCTCACTCCTATGGAGAACACATTCTCGAGACCCAGATGTTCAGCGGCACGTCTTGTGACACATGCGTGACTGTACTTGGTACCAAGATAATCATCCCTGGAATCAAGATGTGCATCTATTGTAAGAAGGGCAACATCCTTGCTATCAAAACATTCGATGATGGGAATGTTGACCGAATGCTCTCCCCCTATTGCGATCGGGAACTTATTGTCCCTGATGACAGGTTGCATGAAGAATTTGACCTCGTCCATCATGTCCTCGGGCAAAAAGAAATCCTCACAGTTGCCTTGGTCACAAACGTTAAGGGATGGGAGATCAAGACCATGCTCGAAATGGATCTCCTCGAAATTGTAGGATGCTCTCCTTATATTGAACGGTGCCTCTCTGGCACCGGCCTTGAAACTGGAGGTCCTGTCATATGGAATACCGAGTATCACGGCATCGGCATCATCATAATCCGACTCTGCTCCGGCATATGATATCCCATATGACATTGGATCTCCTTACAACAGTTTGTTCCTTCCCATCGCAACGATGTACATGACCTCTGCGCCTTCCGCGATGTCACCCTCGTGGTCATCGTTGATGGCCATGGTGAAGGTCTCGAAGGTCTCAAGGTCCATCATCTGGACCTCATCGCCCTGTATGGAAAGGATCTGACCCTTTCTTTTATCTATCTGGGGGACCTGAACCTTTGTGCTCACCGGAGCATTTATTGATTTTTTGGCACCAGTGAATATGTCTGCCGCTTCAATGTTAGCCTTTGCCGATCCATGCTTTCCCGGTTTTGATGTGCTTATCGATATTATCTTGCAGGGGGACTCGTCAATGTTGACATACCTTCCCACTTTCAATTCCCTGATCTCTTTCATTTCCCACATAACATTACCTCTTTATGCGGTCGGCCGGTAGTCCAGCTCCCTTCTGAATCTTAGGGTGAACTGTGTCGTTTCGGATAGTGACTGCATTTTATCAATCCTCCTTATCCTTCCCAACCTTAAATATATTTTGTGGAGATAAAATCAATGTCTGGGTTTGTTGTTTCTTCTCTTTTGTCCGGGCACATTCTTTTTGGGCGTTCTCTTAGGGGGTTCTGGATATCTTTCCTGTATGTCCTTGACCCTGGCCTCGAAATCACCTCTGAGGGCATCTCCTCTGAAATCCCCATCATAGGCATCGATCTTAGCAGCTATCAATACTTTACCGGCCAATGTCCTTGCGATCTTCCCTCTCTGCCAATATGGGGATCTGTGAACATCAGGGTGTTGGTAGAGCACTCCGTGTTTGGGCGGGCGTTTTCCGGATCTGAGATGACGGAACATGGCCTTCTCGGCCCCCAGCAATTGCACAGTGGATGATGGAAGGGTGGAAAGTCTTTCGAGTCCTCCTGCAAGGGATATCAATCTTGCAGAGAGCGGAGCATCGACCAACGCACACATATTGGGCGCAGTATCCGAAGCTATCTCTGTGATATAGGATTCCATGCCTTTCTTCTCACCATATATCCTTATCAAAGTTTCAGCAAGCCCTTGTATGGATACAAGATCATCCTGATCCATATCCGCGCCTATCGAACTGATGCCAAGGTCAAGCTCCTTTATGATCCCGTCCCTGTTCCCAATGTCCCTTATCAGTTCTGCATATCTTTCGTCCTTCGCAATATCCGAAAGTTCCGGAAAATGCATCCCATACCATTCATGAAGCCTCTCATTCAGGAGATTGGCCGTCTCTATCAGATCGTCCAAGGCCCTTATGGCATGCACAAGGCTTCTATCTCGTGGTATTGGATCGGAGGTCCTAAGCCTTCCCAGCCCAAGCATTGCCTGGTGCATTGTATCCTCATCGAAGCCGAAGTTCTCAGGTAGTATGAACGATGAATCATAGAAAATGGTTTTTCCCAGCTCTGACTGTCTTTCGTTGGAGACATACATCTTAACATGCCTCTCAACCATGTCCCTTTCCTCAGGAAGGATGGAACCTCTCTGCATCAGGGCAAGTTTCTCCGCGATCTGGTCGGGATCCTTGGGCATAAGTGTCTTGTCTACGATCTTCCCATTCCTCTCATCAACAAGGAATATCCCGAACCATTTTGTCACCAATACTGACATGTTATCAAAGCCCCTGCAGTTTCTTTATCTCTTTCTTCGGGAGCTCTTCGGAATCACCCACAAGCAACTGAAGCTTGGCCTGGAATTCCAACTCCTCCATCCTGTTGAAGGCTTCCTCGAGTGTTCGTCCTTTGGTTATCGCACCGTGCCTTTCCATCAGCATAGCTTTTGATCCGGAGTGTTCCTTCACTGCTTTGACAAGTTCCTTGGAACCCGGGGTGTGGTATCCTATCATCGGCACATCCCCAAGAAGGATTATCCCCTCCGGGGTCAACCTGCTCCTTATGTTCTCTCCTCTGACGGCAAGTGCCGTGCAGTACAAAGGATGACAATGTATCACAGCGTTCACATCATCACCGGAATCGTATAAGGCTATGTGGAATCCCTTCTCCATGGACGGTCTGCCGTCAGAGAGTACATTCCCCTTCATGTCCATCAGGACCATGTCCTGAGGTTCAAGCGATCCTTTGTTCCTGCCGCTGGGAGTTATCAGGAACTCATTCTTATTCAGGCGGAGACTCATGTTACCTCCTGCAGATACTGTAAGTTCCCTGTCATACAGCATCTTACATGTCTCAGCCAGTTTCCTGCGGCCGTATTGTTCATTCATTATCGATCACCTTGTTTATCTCATTGGGTCCAAGTATCCCTTTCTCGGTGATGAATCCGGTCACAAGTTCTGCAGGTGTGACATCGAATGCGGGGTTCAGAGCAGGGGACCCCTCAGGAGCTATCCTCATGCCATAGACCTCAGTGACCTCTTTCTCTGATCTCTGCTCTATGACTATGTCCTTTCCCGTTGCGGTATTGAAATCGAATGTCGATATCGGAGCGGCAACATAGAACGGAATACCGAAATGTTTTGCTGCGATAGCCTTGTCGAACGTCCCTATCTTATTGGCGAAATCCCCGTTCGCCGTTATTCTGTCGGCACCAGTTATTATCAGGTCCACTCCCTGCTCCATGTAGTATGCGGAAGCTCCGTCAGGTATTATCGCATGATCTATCCCTTCCTGATTGAGCTCCCATGCAGTTAGCTGCATACCCTGAAGTCTGGGTCTTGTCTCAGAAGCGTATACGAAGAATCTTTTTCCTTTATTGTGTGCGTCCCTCATCGGTGCAAGTGCGGTGCCAACATCAACTGTCGCAAGTGCACCTGCATTGCAATGGGTCATGACCTTCATACCGTCCTTTATCAGAGGAGAGCCGAACTCCCCTATCAGGGTGCATTTCTCAACCATCATATCAGCATAATCATCTGCCGCCTTGATAGGGTCCATACCCTCTTTCAGGAGTGAGTACATATGATCAACGGCGTAGAATAGGTCGTTAGCCGTGGGTCTGGCAGCCTTGATATGTTCGGAGGCAGAATCAAGGTCCTCATTCGAAAGGACGGCCAAGCACATTGCATATGCTGCGGTGGCACCTATCGATGGGGCGCCTCTTGTCGTCATGTTCCGTATCGATTCGGCAACATCCTTGTAATCATCAAAACCGACGATGACCACTTTGTGGGGAAGCTCCCTTTGGTCTATCATCATCACTCTGTCGTTCTCGAACCATACTGCCCTCAGGTCCTTGGTGCCTGTCTCTGTTCTGACCTTCAATTCTCCACACCTCTTACAATTATTTGATCGTGATATCCTCATCTTTCAGGCTCGAATGTCAGAAGAACACCGTTACCCAAGACCTCTGTATCCTTTAGTATGAGATCGATGCCACCTTCGGAGACCCATCCGTCACCGTCGACAGGGGTGGGGGCTGTTCTCCCACCGATGATCTTTCCTCCTATGAACACGGTGTATCTATCGACCAGCCCTTCTTTGAAGAATGTTGCTATGGTCTCCCCTCCGCCCTCGACCAATATGCTCTCGATGCCGATATCCTCCGCCAGTATGTTGAGCACTGTGTTTAGGTCCATAGGAGCATCGACACGTACGGTCTCCTCGCAATCCCACTCTCTGTTGCAGTCCTTCTCCGTGACTATGACCGTAGGCGCCCTGTCATCAAGGACAAGGGAATCGTCAGGGGTCCTGCCGTGAGGGTCCAGGACTATCCGTATGGGGTTTGTGTCATAATCCAGTTCCTTCACTGTAAGATGGGGATCATCCGATACGATGGTACCGACACCAACAAGGATGGAATCATATTTCTTTCGAAGGTTCTTCACTCTGTTCTTGTCCTCATCCGATGATATCCTGATCTGTTTCCTCTCAACCCCGGCTATCTTGCCGTCTGCTGACATCGCACAATTGACATGTATGAAAGGTCTCAGGGATACCCCTCCGATGATACTGAGAAATGATAGCCGTCGTTCTTCCTCTCAACCCCGAACCTTACGTCAAGGAAGGATTCCAATGTATCCATCTGACTCAGAAGATGCTTGCTTATCCGTGAGACAACGAAACTGCTCTTTCCCTTTGCCATTGCCATATACGGGAGCAACTGATCCGCAGTGTGCACATCAATGGTCGCACCTGTGTTCATCTCCTGCAAAAGATCATTTGCCGCATCTATGCCGGATTGCTCTGCGGAATGGCCTCTGGAGGTCAGCACATTGCTTGAGAGCTTACCGTTCTCATAATTCGCCACCAGTACAAGACCTGCACCGCGGGAGTTGCCCATACTGTTCTGAATCTCCACTTCCAGTTCATAGCCGTCTCCAAGGGTGTTGGTGCAAGCTTCGACCATATCCTTGGCTATGCGCTCGGAAAGATGTTGTATGAAACATCTTATCTTGATGTTCTTCAATTTACCCAGTGTGGTCAATTCAAGTGGTTTTATATCTCCGATAGGATCCATGTTGACAACGACGTGTCCTCCGCCTATGGGATAGAATCCTCTTTCGATGATATTCAATTCGGCATCTATTCCCATCCTTTTCATAAGCGGGAAAAGTACAAGCTCATAGGAATCCAGCGGAGGAGCCCACATTACGTTGGTCCCGCCGGTTATATCTATGGTCAGCTTCTCTTTGTTCTTCCTTGCCGCAAGAAGGACGGCCTGCAGGACCAGACTTATGCTGCCTGCGGATCCTATATCGAGTTTAAGGAACGGATGTTCCTCGTTACCGGGAGCGAATATGAGTTCGCTGGAACCAACTGTGTTGCCTTCAACAATAGAGCCGGTCATCATGGCCACGGCATTGATGGCCGTGTTATGTTGTTTGGAGAGACCGTTGGTAGGTCTGTTCTCCCTTATCCTCGTTAGACGGGTAGGCATACCTGTTATTGCAGACAGCGCAACGGATGTGCGGACCATCTGACCCCCACCCTCCCCTCTTGAACTGTCTATCTCCAACATGTTATCACACCTATATCGTAAGGATGGGATATATACCTTATAATAAAATATTGTCAGCGGTGAAGGGGAAGATGACGGATAGTCTCATCAGTCCTTTTCCCTTTGGATTCTGGATACGAATGACCTTACCGTACTTCGAGGAAGTATCCTTTGTATGGAGACCAGGAATTTATTTGTGAGGCCTGGTACTGCGACGACTTTACCCTTCATCAAAGATCTGTATGAGAATCGAGCGACATCCTCAGGAGACGAGGTCTTGATCGAACTGAACATCTTCACGGCTCCTTCTCCTGCAGCAGAATCGAATCCTGTGCGGGTTGGGCCTGGGCATGATGCAGTAACGGTCACTCCGGTACCTTTAAGCTCAGCCGAGAGAGCCTCGGAGAAGGAGAGGACAAAAGCCTTCGATGCATAATATGCCGACATATACGGTCCGGGTTCGAAAGCCGCTATCGATGCGATGTTGAGTATCCTTCCTTCGCCATTCTCTATCATATGGGGTAGGAAAAGCCTTGTCAATTGCATAAGGGACACTATATTGACCTGGATCATCTCATACTGTTTATTCCAGTTACTTTCATAATAAGGGGAATAATCACCAAAGCCCGCATTATTCACCAGTATCCTTATTTCGTGTTCCCTTCCCATGATCTCTTCATACACTGACAGTGCAGCATCCTTTTCTGAAAGGTCCTTGATGATAACATGGGCTTTGATCCCATAGGTGCCTTCCAACTCCTCTTTGATCGAATCGAGTTCCTCTGCATTCCTTGCAACCAAGACAAGATCGTATCCGTTCTCGGCGAATATTCTGGAGAGTTCATGACCGATCCCGCCGGAAGCGCCGGTTATCAATGCAGTATTATTCATGTGATCACAAAAAATTGTACGATGTTCTCTTATAATCGGAGCTAAAGGTGCGATCGCCGGGATTCGAACCCGGGTTAGAAGCTTGGGAAGCTTCCGTCCTAACCACTGGACTACGATCGCTCATTCGTACATAATGATGCCATTATTATAGATTTTCCAATGTCCGTTCGGAGATATTTTTAATACTAATTCATTAATCAGGACTATTGCGGGCTCATGGTCTAGGGGTTATGACGGCGCCCTTACAAGGCGCAGATCGCCGGTTCAATTCCGGCTGGGCCCACTCCTCATTCCCTTCAATGTGATGAACTACTCTAAAAATCGGATTTTAGACTATTGTTTTATATTTATTATGTGATTCTTATGTCATGGCCCTTGGCAATATGAGGATCATGACGATAATCGTCGCAGTCATTCTGTCCGCGACATGCGTCTCATTCGCAGCCGAAGGCCTTTCAGGCAGTCCCGACAGACCTCACGGCAACATAATCGTCATGGGGACCGGCGAACTGGACGATGAACCGTCCATAGGCGAGTTGGTATTGTTATTTGAGGGATTGTCTGCAAAGAAGAAATATTATGAATCGAAAGGATTCATTGTGTTCATCGATGATCATTCACCAAATACCGAGGATATGTTCAAAACAGATCTTGTCCAGGAGATGATGGAGAGGATGGGAGCACACCCCGTTCCTGATGGAGAAGTGTTGCCGTTCGATGAGGGCTCCACGGAACCAAGATATGATATGAACAATATCGGAACAGAAGGGATGACATTCCCCGCGATGATGAAGCCAATTAAAGATCCGGATCAAATGATCGATCTTGAGTTTCTGAAGAACATGATGGATTTTCTGAGAGATAGCAATGATGAACGATCAAAAGTTGCCGTGGGTGAACTCACTGCAGCCTATGAACAACAGAAACTCATGCAATCGAAACTGCTCATAATATTGGCATCCGGTACGCTTTCGTTCATTGATGTCAGATCCTTTGATGTCAACAGAAAACAGTCTGAGGAAATATTTGGATCCACGGAAACATCAGTGTGTTCATTCTTAGCAACTGAGATAGAAGATGACGGATCGGATACGGATGAAACATTTTTCCAGGCGTGCGATACGGCACAGCCGATCTTCTTACATGGAGAAGCATCCATGTGCAACGCAGGATCAGCCACTATCACGGTGTCTGTTTTTGGAGAGATAGACCTAGGTCTATGAACGAAAGTCCTGATGCTGCGTTTTGAATATCTTAACAACTAACATCGATATATTCCAAACCATCGCATCAGGCGATTGTAAGGATGTAATTGAATGATAATGAATGTGATAAAATGTCCCATTGCTTCGCCGGCCATCCTGTCGGAGAATTCAGCGACAGCTATGGGATCCGAGAGACACACTATGAATGCGGTCCATTTGCCCGTAAATTACGGACAGGGACATCATCGGATCAAAGGACGAAGATCCGATTTCAGGGTAACAATGAGGCGGTATGAGAATGTCTAAGAACATGATGATCATCGCAGCAATAGCCGTAGTTGCAGTTTGCTGTGCGGGAGCTGTTGTTTTGATCGCGGACGACGGCAAGGAATACAACATAACATATGTTCTGGACGGAGGCATGAACTCCGATCAGAATCCGACCACATATTCAAGCGGAAGCGAGATATCGTTGTATGACGCAAACAAAGATGACATGTACTTCTATTCATGGTATTTGGATGAGGAGTTGACGATGTCATGCGATAAGATCGGTCCAGGGATGAGCGGGGACCTGACACTGTATGCAAAGTGGACAGATACGCTGGAAGGAAAGGGAATGATCCTTAACGTATCAGGATATGTCAAGAGAGGATTCTTCACAGAGTATGAATTTTATGGTACAGAGACATACAGTTACATCTATTATGATGAGGACGGGGACAGGTATTTCATGAACAGTTCCTCCGTGATAACATACATGTTCGGAAGATCTGCCCAGGTGAGGGAAAGTGAAAGCAATTCATGGTCCGGAGGTAGTGATGTTATATGGACATATGAGGGGGAATTCACAATAAGCACCCTCATGGGAGACAAGATCTGTTCGAAATGGGTTGGTACGGACAGTGAGGATTCATTCACCAATATCCAGTACATAGGGGATGATTGGATCGTCTACTACATGACATACGAGTCCGGAGACTCATATGCATATTCCTTCATCGAGTATACTTATGCCGGGGATTTCGTATTCGAGACCTCCTCTGAATATGAGGTCATAGCGTATTCCGATGTAGGTGTGACGGTCAGCGGTGCGGGTACATATCGCCCGGGAGATCAAGTGACCCTTGTTGCATCTGTATCGGATGATACAACATTCAAAGGATGGTATGATGCCAAAGGCGATCTGTTATCAACAGGTCTAACCTATACAGTGGATGTTGTCGGAGCCGACATCAGTATATATGCATTGAACACAGACGATCCGGATGTCAGTTATGAATCAGATACGGATTATGTATTGGATGCATACGTCTCATTGGAATCCGCAATGTGGACAATTGTGAACACTGACGGAGGTGAGATCGTAGCAGAGCTCAACGGACTGACCCCGACATATTCATTCTCGACAGCAGGTGAATATGAGGTATACATCAAAGGAATGAGCAGCGGCTCAAAATACAACGGCTATTACACTGTTGTCGTGAATGGGGACATCGACCGCACTTTCACATGGGCATTCGAGGGTAAGGAATACATCTATACTCTGACAATTGAGTATTCGGATCTTCTTTACTATCGTGATCTGTACACGGTCGATCAGAGACAGCAGGGTACCGAGGTACACGATCTGTCCTTTGTAACATATACTGATCCATATGTGATCAAAATAGCCAAAGACTTCGCAGAGATCACATCTGGAATGACAGACCTTCAGGTGTCCGATTTTGTATTGACCTTTACGCAATACATCGAATATCAGGCTGATGATGTCTACATGGGATACACCGAATATTGGAAATTCCCGCTTGAGACGTTGTTCGATCAGGGAGGGGATTGTGAGGACACTGCCATTCTGTACTGTGCGATCGTTAAGGCTATGGGATACGAGACTGCTCTATTCCTACTACCCAGCCACATGGCATCCGGTATAGTAGTCAGCGGTTGCGACGGATACGGGTTCACGTTGAGGTCCACCGGGAAAACATACTATTACTGTGAGACCACAGCAACAGGATATGGGACGGGAGACAATCCGAATCAGTCTTTGTACAATACAAGGACCGTCACCGTAATAGTGGTGATTTAAACCATATAGGGGGCCACCCCCTGATTTTTTTTGTTCCTGCATTTTTATATGATCGATACGGATGTTCATGAGCCGATCTATTATGCAAGATTGTAACATTTTGCTATTGTATATGATTTATCATAAGTTATTTTAAGGGTTTTTCAATCCGACAATCGAATAATTTATATAGATGACAAGTGTTAGTGATGGATGATACTTCCAACCATGGTAGATCACCCCGAACCGTCCTAAACAATAGTTCTTCTTCCTCCGTTCAAGACGGTTCGGAAAAATCCTCCTTTTATTTTTTCGACTTAGTCATGTCGCATTTCGATAAAGTGGATACATGATCGAGATTATAGAAAAAAGTGGTGGGCCCAGCCGGATTTGAACCGGCGACCTCCGCCGTGTGAAGGCGACGTCATAACCCCTAGACCACAGGCCCTTAGCCACGCAATACTATTCTCCATATTTAATCGTTGAGAAATACTGATATGTAACCTATCCATTAAGATATATTTTAAATACGACCTTCTATCCACAAATCTTTCAGTTATCCGGGGGCTAACTAATTAAGGACAAGATAATTGTTTTAAGGGTCATTGTAGCTTTATTGTTGCTGCAAGGCCGTTATTGTCGTCACATGGGATGAAAATGTCGCCGGACCGGGGGATCCATAGTATCTGGTGAGATCAAGACAAGACAATAGTGGATATAGGTTGGATCGAGATAAAGTATGAAGACGACCTGATCGCTATAGCCAGTGGTCCGGCGGATGCAAAATATATTCATACAGTAGACATAATATTAAGCGGAGCATCCGTTCCATTATCGATAAGCGGCAATGCTTTTGAAGGTATATACGATGGCAACTATCACACTCTGGCATGGCCATTGAAAATGGACATCATGTCTATGCAGGTGCCATAGTCGGATATTCCATATTCAATACATCCCTGGATGCAGCATCCATACGGGAGATATCGATCCTCTATCCCGCAAACATAGGCACGGCCTTTATTTTCTTTATTTTGACAAACAACATCAATATATGAGCACCTTTATCCACCATTATGGTAAAGACGAAATGTCTAGGCTGCGGTAAATCGCAAGGCGGGTTCCTAGACGGGTTTGGAGTGAAGGTGATGTCAGGATCCATCTGCCTCACATGCAAAAGCAAATTGGAGAAGATCCCCAGCTATCAATTCTTGGAAGCGAATCAGATAAGGGATTACATGGCTGGCAACATGACGCCGGAAGAAGCGGCCCTTTCAGTACAAAAGAAGTTCTCCGGTACTGTAAACCCCGCAGTCACAAAACAAACCACATCTGCTGATGAGATAAGGGAGTACAAAGCACTTCTAGATGATGGGATAATAACTCAAGAAGAGTTCGATCTGGCCAAAAGCAAGATACTCGGCCGCTGATCGAAGACAAAACATTAACAAACAGACCAAGCGATGCGGTATCATGGCAGCCAATCTTTATGACGAGGAAAAGTTCGAAGCGGCGTTCGAAGCGGCGCTTCAGATAAAGAAAAAGGATTTCCCATCCTATATCGGAGGAATGAAGATAGCCTCCGGCAATGAATTCGTCATAAGGAGTCCTATAGATTCCAGCATAAGTTTTGGATTCTTCCAGGAACCCGAGGACGGTATAACGGATCGGGCTGTCGATGTTGCGCTGAAGGTCCATGCACAATGGAACAAGACCTCTCCGGAGGATAGGGTCAAATGTTTTGAGATCGCATTAGAGACGATCAAAGCACAAAGGTATAGGTTCGCAGCGATGGTGCTCCTGAGTTCGGGAATGACACGTTCCGAGTCCATCAAGGAGGTCGATCGTTTGATAGATGTAATGACATCCGAATGCAAAAAAGCAAAGGATCCCGCCAAGGGGAAGACGGGCGCATGGGGCATAATAACGTCATACAATTCCCCGTTGGCATCGCCGGTGGGTCATGCCGTTGCTGCCATGTTGGCAGGGAATACCGTTGTCGTAATGCCGTCCAGGTATTGTCCTGTGCCAGTATACATGGCGTATGACATACTGGAGAAGGCAGGACTGCCTTCCGGGGTCATGAATCTGATAGTCGACAGAAAGGACAGAACCTACGAACAGTTGGCGAACGATCCAAGGCTCGAAGGGATACTGATATCCGGTTCGGCAAGTTACATGGAGGACATGATGTTCCTCCAGGTCGATGATGAGTTAAAAGTTCTCAATGAGGCAAAGGGAATGAATCCCGTGATCATTCACAGACCCGGTGATATCAGATCGGCAGTTCAGGATGTTATCGATTCGGCTTTCAAGTACAGTGGGCAGGGGTTGTTCTCGGCATCCAAACTAATAATAACCGCTGAGGATAGCAATAAGTTCATCAATGCTCTTTTGGAAAGGGTCAAAGAACTCAAGATAAGCGATCCTGCTGATCAGGATACATTCTCCGGACCGTTGATATCCGATGACAACGCAAAGATGTTCGCCGATAGGATAGATGATGTCAGAGGTAATGTGCTATTCGGAGGAAAGAGGCTGGTGGATGAGATCACCAAGAACGGCCAATATTACACTCCGGCGGTCATTACCGGCCTGGATGATGACAACGAACTCATGTACATGGACTTCGGGATACCGGTCCTGAGCATAAAAACGGTGAAGGACGTCGATGAGGCTATGGAGGAACTTTCAAACACCGAATGCGGATTATCCGCGGGTCTATTCTCAAAGGACAATCGCACGATAGAGAGATTCAGATCGGAATGTGATGTAAGATTCAAATTCATAAATGAAAGCAGCACAATCCTCCAGCCTGCCATATATGCAAGGATAGAGGATTTCCTGAAATGATCAGAATCCTCTGATCCTCACTCTCTTAACATAACCCTTTGCGGTCTCCGCCATCTTAACGAGCACGGGTTTAGGATAAGGTTTGATGTTGTATGATCCGTCAAAGGTCACACGCTGGTCGAATTGTTGTATTATCAGGCTGTTCTTTCCGTCTATGCCCTTCAGGATATCGTTGAATATCTTGTGGTCAATGAGATTTGGAACGATGGTCGTCCTTATCTCATAGGCTATCCCGGATCGCTCAAGGATATCAAGACTCCTTCTTATCTTATCGACATCCACATTCGTTCCAGCAGATCTGTCGTATTGTTCATGATCCAGGGGCGCCATGATGTTGATGCAGACCTTATCCACAAGTCTAGCACCTATCAGATCATCCAGCATATCAGGATTGCTTCCGTTGGTGTCTATCTTTATCTTTATCCTAGGAAGTCTGACCTCTTGGATCAGTTTGTAGAGGTCATTGTGGATAGTAGGTTCACCGCCTGATATCACGACGGCCTCAAGGAAGTCCTTGTGCTCTTTGATGTATTTGATTATCAGGGAAAGGTCCATATCCTCTTTACCGTCATCCGGGATGAGATCTGGTCTGTTGCAATATGGGCATCTGAAGTTGCATCCTTGCAAAAGTATCATGCAGGCGTTCTTTCCCTCCCAGTCCTGAAGGGTGGTCTTAACGAATCCTGCTATCTTCATATCCCTCATCCAAGGCTGGAGATCCCCACTACTTTGAAGATGCCGTTCTGTTCTGACAGGTGGCCGTTGAGTTTGCGTTCAAGTCCTTCGATGGTCAGGCTGCTGTTCTTCATATCCGCAACAATCTCAAGGGACATTGCCTGATATGATATGACAACTTTTGAGAATACTGATATAATATTGATCTGCTCCTGTGCCAGAGGTTCCAGTGCAATGTTTATGGTCCCGGGACAATCAGGGATGTCAATATTGACTTTGATCAAGCACGTGTCTGGTTTGAAGAATACAACTGACACCAACCAAGAGTATGGATCGACGGTTATCATCACCTCGGTACCATCAACATCATTCAGTATGTCCCCGTACTCCGTATTGAGATCGAATGTATCCGAATGGAATGTCATCGGGGATCCGTGACGTATCTCCTCCTTCACTTGACCGTCCGATTCATTCCTGAACATCCTTCCTATATTCGCGGGTTTTATGCTGATATATTTTATAAGTGAAACGGACGGATCGTTCTCAGCCTTCAGTTTTGAGAATCTCTCCTTTATTATTTCCCCTTCTCCCGCGAAATTAAGCTCACACATTATGTTCCAGATGATCGTGGTCTCGGATATTCCGTTCAATGACACTGAATTCAAGATGTTGATCCCTTGTTCCCCTAGGAACTTGGCGGATTGGACAGTGGATCCTGGGACATCCTCCATATAGACATCAATGTGGGTCAGGGCCCTGAAGTTCTCCTGAGGATACATTGAGAGGATCAACTCATATCTCTTCGGGCCTTTGTCAGGATATTTGAACAATGAGCTGTAGATGTATCCTCCTTCGACAAGACCCATCACATCAGTGAGCCATTTGTCCATTCTGATCTTGTTGCCCTCTATCTTTGTGAACTCCCAGTTCTTCATCTTATCATCTCCGGGTTATTCAATATAATCATATATCCTTTCGGTCAACATGTTTGACCGAACGAAGAGGAGATGTCCATACAGGCTGTTCTTCGTTGTTGTATTTGATGTCAGCGGAAATGTTCTTTATGCTGTATGAAAGTTCGTCCGAATCCATTATCTCGTTGAGATCCGTGATCAGTTCTGAAACCCTATTATCGAACTCGGTATTCCTTAAGGCATCCTTTATGATGTCTATGGCCTCCTTGATCTTTGCCTTTGATCTGTTCAACTTCCTTATCGTAAGTTCCTCAGGCGAGATCTCTGTATTGGGTGCCCTTGAGAATATGTACCTGCCCGGTGTCATGACCTTCTTACCAATGGCATAAGGACATACCGTACATCTTCTCTTAACCTCAACAGAATCCCCATCCAGTGAACGGTTCATTATCGGGGACATGGCATTCCTGCAGACCGGACACGTATGGGGGAGGCCCTTGATGTCGGATTCTCTGTATTCTATGGTCAATTTGACCAATCCTCTATCGACACCTATCCGTCGTATCCTTTCGCTGCTGACCCTGTAATCCCTGTTCTTCAAAATGAGTTCCTTTCTGACCCTGTCGGAGAATTCCTTCTGAGTATCGATGTGATTGGCCCTGTTGAGAACATTCTCTATCGCATTTGAGATCGTATCCTCATCAGGCACCTTATATGACATCATCGGTACTATGCAGTCAGAGATATTAACGGTTTCCAGATACGAATGATTTAATTGTCGTTCCTCTTTAGGAGATATAAGCGAGGGTAGCCGAGTTGGCCAAAGGCGCAGGACTTAAGACTCCAAAGGGAAGAAATTCTGTCTCGTAGGAGTTCAGGGGTTCGAATCCCCTCCCTCGCACTATTGTCATCGCTCCATTAACTTGGATATACAGATGAGTGGGATGCAAGTGATGAACGGTAAATACGGACCGGGAGAAACCTGCACCCCGAATATCATTAACTGAGATATTTATAATGTTTATTTAATTGGTTTAATGTGCCATATCATTTGTAATGTTTTTCCATGATGGTCCCGCAGCGATACTGATCCTCTGTGGGCATTTCTGGTTTATGTAGATTTTGAGTGTATATTAAGTACATAGAATGCACATATTAGTTCTACTCTTTTGAAAGAAAGGAGAGCTATAATCATGGATGACGATATGAAATTACAGTTCGTTACCACATTCTCAAGTCTGATCACGGCCGCATTCGGTCTGGTGGCAGCACTTGCGTGGAACGACACGATCAAAGAAGCGATCGCACTTGTATTCAAGGATGACGGGACACTATGGGGCGGATTGATCTATGCGATATTGGTCACGGTAATGGCCGTTCTGTTCACAATGTGGATCGCAAGAAGTGCAAAGAAACTCAGTGACAAGATCAAAGCTGACGATAAGAAAGCGTAAACACCATCAAACCACTTTTCTTTTTCTTCCCTTTGTGAATCTGTTATCAACATAGTTGAGTGTATCCATTCCGTGCAGGTCCACACTGGAAGGTCCCGAACGTACATAGAATGTCTCCTGTTTCCCTTCCTTCAGGAAGACCGGACTGTCGCTCTTCTTGCAAGCGATCCTCATAACTCCCTTGCCGTCATAATCCGTCAAACGGAATGATATGAATGGCAGATACTCATTACCTATTTGGCTTGCGATCAGATTTGTAAGATGGAGGTTCAGTTTATCTCTGTTGTCAAAGCTTGCTTCATCTATGCCTATGATGGTCCCGTCATCCGCCACTCCTATCAAAAGCGTACCTCCATTGCTATTAAGGAACGCCACAATGGTCTTCAAAACGGACTTTTCCATTCTGGTATCTTTCTCGCCCGTTGAAAGGTTGGTCCGAAGAGTGGACTTATACTCCACCTTCTCATTTTCCCCGCCCTTTATCGCCTTTTTGATCTCCATCATCTCATATTCATCGATATCAAGTATGCCTGCCCGGTTCTCGAGATATTTAGTGAATGCTTTTTTCATTATGGCCGAATGTTTTCCGAAGTAGAACATCACCGATATCGCCATGGCTCCCGCGACGACCATTATCAGTTTATTCATTATATCCCCGGTGGTTTCGATCTCTGAGCCAGTAAGTAGACCCACATAATACTGTATCATCAGCAATATGGTGAACATCGATACTGCCATGGACATGGAGACGAATGCAGTTATGAATGGTCTCTTATCATTGATCCCGGGAGCTGCTCTCATAAGGGAGTATGTCAGGATCAGTCCGCCGAGTCCCATGACCATTCCGAAAAGCAGGTCGGCGATCAGCCCGAACAGATACCCCTCTTCGAACATCCTTCCCAGAAGGATGAACATCATCAATCCTACCATCATGAATATGAATAGCGGAGGTATGTGGACGTTGATCCTCTCAACGAATAGGGTATCAACAAGTATGAAGATCACCGGTACAGCAATGAATGCTTCTATGATGCTGTTGTTAAAGAGTCCATAGGTGAAGATGATCAACGAGAATGCAAGCATTATCACGTAACTTGCATAAAGGATCTTACTGGTGTATTTCCCTGTGAAATCATCTGTATTTGATGATATGGGCCCCGTGTCGTCAGACATCATCATCCCTATAGTCGGGGTAAATATTTAGTATAATCTATCTCGTAAAAGGGCGGTCATAGCATCTTGGGAATGTCTTATTTGACCAGAGACTATTAAATAAGATAATGAGGTCATGGATTTGGAGTAATCGTCTTGGTAGAATCAAAGGACAGTCCGGCTAAGAAAGCCCCTGCACAGTATAAAACATCGCCCAACAAACAAACAGGCAAAAGAGCCAAACCAAAATCGAAAGATAGCAACAAAAGGCAGGCGATGCTCAACACCCATAGATTAGCTCCGTTCAAATATGATATGAATGAGGTCCTTTCGGCTTCTGCCATGGATCCCTCAAAAGCATCATCCTTCCTTGCATCCATCATCGCGAAGGCATCAAGGGTATCCACCAAGGATGCCAAGGAATTCGCAAAGACATTTTTGGATTCTGGAGACCTCACCAAAGAGGAATACGACAGAATCAGCAGACTAATGGATAAATACAGCAAATATCGTTGATGGGTCCATGAGATCCGTTGAGATGTCCATCGGCAGGACATTCATACTTAGATTGGAGACAGGAGAGGTCCTTCATGAGGCCATAGAGGCATTCGTTCTTGAGAATGGGATAGAGAATGCATTCGTAAGTGCTGTAGGCGGTATAGGCCCAGGTTCAAAGATGACCGTCGGTCCGGAGGTCCCTGTCGATGATGGGATAATCCCCATCATACACACGATCACAGAACCTCATGAACTTACAGCCACGGGTACGGTATTCTTGGATGAGAACGGCGACCCCATGATGCATATGCATGGATCCGCAGGAAGGGACGGAGGAGCGGTCACAGGTTGTCTGAGGGCCGGAGTCATAGCATGGCTGGTCCTTGAGGTGATCATAATGGAGCTCATTGGAAATGGAGCCGTCAGAAAGAAGGACGATAGAACGGGAATGAGGATACTCGAGATAGAGTGATCATCTTCTGTTGTATGAATCCTCATACTTGTTGAACACCTTGTCCGTATAGGCGTTCATGTGGACCCTGTCATCCTTTTCAGGTACGATGAATCCCTGTATCGGGAATTCCTTGTCACAGTGAGGACAGCGGACGTTCGGGCAGTTCTGATTTGCCTTGGAACAGTATTTGCATGCTATTGCCCTGGATTGGAACAGACTGAACTCCTTTCCACAGCTTGGGCAAAGGAACCTTTTCGCCGCTACCTTCAACTCCTTGGTTATGTTAGCGGATCTTTCCTCCGGAGTCAGCCACATTGGGGCCTTAGGGGATATCGGTTTCCTGTATGCCGGTTCTTCTGACATTTTACCTGCCTTTGGATGCCTGTACGACAGATCTTAGTAATGTGTTATCGGAGCAGTTCTCGATGAATGTTCCGGTGACTATCGCATCCGCACCTGCGAGTCTTGCGGCCTCGGCCGCTTCGGGTGTACGTATGCCGCCTCCCACGATCAGCGGTATGGATATCGATCTCTTTACTGCAGATATCATGTTCGGTGGAACAGGCACATCTGCGCCGCTCCCGGCCTCCAGATAGACGAAGTCCATTCCGAACATCTCGCAGGCAAGTGCATATCCAACAGCCTTATCGATCTCATCATGTTTGATCGGCTTTGCCTTACCTACTTCTCCAACCTTCATGCCGGGTTCAACTATTATGTATCCTAGGGAGAGAGTCTCTATGCCAAGTTTTCTGATATATATCGCAGCACCTGCCTGGGCATTTATTATCCAGAATGGGTCGGTACTGTTCACCATACTCATGAAGAATATGGAGTCAACCTCTTTGGAAAGTGCATTTGGGCTTCCGGGGAAATGTATCGTCGGAAGGCCTGAGGACTCCTTGATGGATCTTGCAGTATCACTTAGGTTCTCGTTGGTTACGCCTGTGGAACCGCCGATCATTATTCCGTCTGTACCAGCTTCTTTGATCTTGCGTGCGATGTCGGCAGCCTCCTGACTATCTTGTTTATCAGGGTCAAGGAGTGCCAAATGGATGGTCCCCTCTTTCATCTTATCAATAAGATATTTTTTCACTTCCATCAGATAACACCTAACACGAATGCCACAAGTGCGATGAACATTGCTATCTTCGCCATTCTCTGTGACACATCTGCTTTGCGGAAAATGATACATGCACTATAAATAAAGATTGCATCTGCTACGAATACAAGACAATAGAGCCAACCGAAGCTTTGATCGATAAGGGGCCAAACACTCAATATCGGACCCAATATGAAGAATATGGCGGCTACAATGGATGCATTCCTGACGCCTATCATCATGGGCAGTGTGTTCCTTCCCTCATCCGATGACATGTCCTGTATGTCCTTTGCTATCTCTCTTCCTATGCTCACAAGTATGGCCATTGCTGCGATTATGATGTTGCCTTCCAGGTTCCCGACCACAGCACCGCCGAAAAGGAAGATCATCCCCGTCAACAGAGCGATCGTAAGATTGCCTACGAACCCTCTCTGCTTAAGGAACATCTCGTATGAGATCATAAGAGCTGCAGAGATGATCACAACAATAGTGACCGTTACGGACATCATTGCCACAGAAAGGACAGTTGCCGCCAATATTCCGGATATGCCGAGGATAAGTGCGGTCTTTGGCTGTATCTCACCTTTAGGAAGCGGTCTGTCAGGGTGGGCTGTCTTATCGATCTCTCTGTCGATGTAATCGTTCAGAGAGTTACCTCCCGCCATGAATATAACTACCACGAGCGAGGCGATCACAAGGTTCAGGACATGGTCGACGATGTCAAAGCCGACAGCAATGAATGCTCCTATGACCACTCCCAGTATTCCCATCAGGCCGTTGCCGAACCTGAACAGGCGGAGATATCTGTTCACATTTTTATGATAGGGTCGATGTTAAAATACTTACTGTTCGGTGTTCTTGAACACATGGTAATATCTGGACAGTGAACCGTGGACATGTTGTTTGAATACACTTTCAAGTTCCATGGCGGTCGGTCCTGATTCATACGGGAGGATTATCCCCGCCTTACCGTTATGTTTCAGGACCTTCGGTATCTTGGACATAGCTATCCTTTGGATGTCCGCAGCATCCTCTCCTCCTGTTCGTGTCGATCTTCCGTATGGGGGATCTGTTACAACGATGTCTATGTCATGGAATCTTTCCGGAATATCTTTTATATCGATGACCTCATGGTCGTCAAGATCCAATCCGTAGAATTCCATGTTCTCCATGGTACCTATCACCATTTCCTCATCGAAATCAGAGGCTATCGTGATCATTCCCATTGAAGCGGCCTCAATGACCAGCCCTCCTGTACCACAGAATGGGTCCAGAACAATGGACCCTCTCCTTGCACCGGTCAGATTGATCAATGCCCTGGCATATTTGGGATGAAGGGATATGGGGGAGAAGAACGGCCTCTCGCTTACTTTCCTTGTCTCAAGAAGGTTCCGATCGATAGTCCTTTCCTCAATGTAAAGATGTAACATGTCGCACATCTGCATCCTTATTATTATCTCGGGGTCCTTAAGATCGACATCATTTGTTCTTGAGAATATTCCGCCGATATCCCTTATTATCTTCTGAGAATCGATATCCTTCATCATTCCTTCGAATCTTTTTGCTCTTATGGCAAATGTCCCGTCAGGCAGTTCCAGGTCGAACAGATATGCTGCATTGTCGGGGTCGTATGTTCCGATGTATCTCCCTATTGAATGGGTCAATGCGATACGATCCGCGATGTCGTCAAGTTTCTCTTCAGGGAAAGAGGCGATAATGTACCCCGGTCCTTCTGAGATGATATCGAAACTGTCGCATTCCGCTTCAATGCATTTCTTTGCTTCAGCGGCAGGCATATCCTTCGATTCGCCGGACAGTTCAAAAAAGAAAGTGGGGTCCACGGACCCCTTTAGTACTCAGTCCTTAATACCATCTTCGGTCACCATGAACACTGCCTCTCCTTCAGGAAGGTTCGGCGAATCAATAAGTCTGGCTATTCTCTTTCCAGCCTTACCTTTTCTCAGATATAATCTGAATGTTGCGGTGTGTCCTACAACGTGTCCCCCTATCGGTCGGGTGGGATCACCGAAGAATGCATCGGGTTTTGCGGCGACCTGATTTGTAACAGCTATGACCGCATTGTTGAGGGTTGCGAAATTAAGAAGGTCGTGCATGTGGCGGTTCAGGATCTGCTGTCTTTCGGCCAATGCCCCTCTTCCCAGATATTCCGCTCTGAAGTGGGATGTCAGCGAATCGACTATCATGAGCCTGATCTTCTTCTCCTGTGCCAGTTCGATCGCTTTGTCCACAAGCAGCACCTGATGTTGTGAATTGAATGCTCTTGCAACATGGATCCTTCTCAACGTATCCTCCGGATCCACTCCGAGGTAGTTCGACATCTGGATGATCCTTTCAGGCCTGAAGGTGTTCTCTGTATCGATTATTATGACGTCGGAGTCCAATCCTCCCCTTTCCTCGGGAAGGGTCGCGTTCACAGCAAGCTGGAAACAGACCTGCGTCTTACAGCTTCCGAACTCTCCGAAGAATTCCACGATGGATTGGCTCTCAAGTCCGCCGTTCATGAGTTCATCAAATGCTTTGGATCCCGTTGTGAGTTTGGTTATCGATTTTCTGCGTTCAAGGATGTTATCCCCTGTCTCAAAACCGCCAATATCCGCACAAAGCTTAGCACCTTCAATGATGTCCATTGCCTTCTTCTCACCGATCTCACAGGTCTCTGCAAGCTCTTTCGGTGATGCGACAGCAATGGCCATAAGTTCAGTATACCCTGCTTCACGGAGTTTCTCTGCTATGGCTGGTCCTACTCCTGGTATGTCCTCTAGGGTTTTTGTGGCCATTGTTAATCACTCGATTCTTCATGCGGGCCTATGTATTTAAGCTAAATCAAAAGGTATCCGAATAATCCGAAAGTGGATCCGACAGGCCGCTCAATATAAACGTTTATATTGTTGTTAAGAATCAGTGGAAGCATGGCGAAGAAGAAAAGACGCATAATCGAGGAGAAAGAGGAGGAATATGAGTTCGCTCCGTCCGAGTTCGATGAGCGTGAATTCATTCTCAAGGACGTCTATGGAACGAAGGTCCTGTTCGTGATAACGGGATTGGCCTTCATAGTAGGTGTGGTCGGTGCTATTATCTGCAATATAAATCACAGCTATTGGATGATCGCCACAGCAATATCATTCCTTGTCGTATTGGCAATGAAGAAACTTCTGATGCTCATGGGATTCCGCGTGGACCTTCTGGAAACCAAGACCATGTTGGCAAATTACCTATTGTTCCTTATGCTGGCACTCGGTATTTGCATAGTAGGAATAAATGCACCCTTTGCATAAAGGGTCAAACTTCCCAACTTTGTTTCGGATCCATTAATTCTGTCAGAAGAAGGGGGTCGGTCTCGTTGAGGGACGAATCATGATCCCTGATCCTCATGTTACGTGGATCTATCTCCCTACCTATCCCTGATACCGCTGCTTCGTCAGCAAGCATCTCCTTCGCTGTGAAGTACATCCTTTCCGCTATCACATTCCAGCATCCGTCCTCTATGAAAGGCGGACCATAGATGTTATTCCTCCATTTGGACAGGAAGGAATCGGCTGCCTTCACCCAAACCGGCGGACCTGTGTGTTTGTATGTCTTGGACAGGATATCGCGTTCTATTTCGAATGCTATCTCCAATGTCTCATCATACATCTCATGGATCGCTCTAAGGACATTGTAATCGAAGTCGTTGAGCTTGCGTGTAAGGGCATAACGTGTCTTCCAAAGCTGTGAATACAGGTTGTCCTCTACCACATCCGGCCTCTCAAAGACCACCGTGATTATCCTGGAACCGTTCCTTTCGGACATACGTTGCAAGTCATCACGTGAAAGAGGTTTCCTGTCAACAGGGAAGAAGAACTTCTCCGAAGGCGAGGACAGGTATGCCTTTGCTGCAACTATGAACAATGCCAATGTATCTATGTGCACTGCGGATGCGACATTCCTCTTTTGATCCACCGGATCATATACTATCAAGGAACCTATTATCGGAGGTCCTTTCTTATCTATCGAGAGGGTGGTACCTTCCTTCCATCCGCTTGCTCCCTCCAGAACATTCCTGAAACTGCCGTAGTGAAGGACAAGGAGTTCGCACATGTATCCGGAGAACCCTCTGGTGTTGGGCTCTGCGCCGTATACCCCTATCCCCTTCATGAACTTCTTTAGGAGTCTCACCTCATCCTTCTGCTCGTCCTTCAGGTTCTCAAGTATGTATCTGGTATGGAACGGCGTGCGGTCAACGGCGGACCTTAGTCTTTCGGTGGTCGATATCTTGTAGCTTGGGACCAGATCAACATCCACGCCGTCATAGACGCCGCGTGTGTAGGGGTGTTCGGCATACATCTTCGTACCGTGTATGACCTCCTCCCCGACAAGAAGACCTAATCTTTCCAGTTCCTTCATCGGAAGGTCCTCAGGGAACATCAGGAAAAGGTCCAGATCCGGATCTGAGAGGTATGTTCCTTTTGCGTAGGACCCAACGAAACGTACCTCCACATCCATGTCATGGGATGATACGTATTCCAGGACCTCTTTCCTAAGTCTCTCTGCGGCATTGCGGATATGCTCTGTCTCCTCTGCAGTAGGCCTTATCCTCTCCAACACCTTGGATTCCACGCTCATTGCTGGAACATACGTGTTCAGGATTTAAGCATTATCCGATGTAATATGCTTATGGGGATGATTCCGGTATCCAAAGATCGTCATAGGTCTTGGATCGTGAGATGGTGATATCCTTTCCTATCTCAACGACATCCAGATCGTTGACGGAAATGGTTCTTACACCGGTTTTGGACTCTGTGTTCAGTGCCTGTCTCTCAGGGCCCCTCTTTATCATGACTATCCCCAGATGGATGAAAACGGCAAGTTCCGGCCTGACGATATCAATGAACGAAGCAGCATCCTCTGTACAGAGGTGATAGGGTATGCGCATGTTGTCCGGTGTTGTGACAGGTAATATGAGGACGCGACTCCCTATGTATTGTTCGGCTATGTCCGTTGAAAAGCTTGTATCGCTGACATAGGATACAATCCCAGAACCGCTGTCGAACTTGAATCCGACATTGGTCGGGTCGCTGTGGTTGGCATGGCATATCTCGGTCATCATCCCGTCTATGTTCAGCGTGAGTCCGGGTTCGAGTATGGTTATGTTCTCCAAGACGCCTTTGTGATAATTCGATATGCAGGGCCCGATGGAACCTATTCCGTTGATCACAGTGGGGCTTCCATACAGATGGCCCCTTCTCTTCCATCCGCCGAAGGTCATGCCTTCGATCACCGACTCAGCATCCGAATAGTGGTCAGGATGGGCATGTGATACGATCAGCGAATCAGTTCTGGTAAGATCATAATGTATCCTTTTCATATTCGTCAGTGCACCTGGCCCCGGATCGATATGCAGATGTTTGCCGTCATGTTCGATGAGCATTCCGCCTGTCGAACGGGTCTGATACATCGTTGTGTGTCTGCCACCCCCCGTTCCCAAGAAAACTATGCGGAATGTCATGACATCCTATCGTGATATAGATATATCCATTTTTTGAGAAGGTGCGAAATGATTATTAGAATAGATGAAAATCTCCTAGCATGATTATTGCCATCAGGGATGCATGGATAGTTACACAGGATGCTCAGAGAAGGATTCTCAGAGGGGACGTCGTCATAGATGGCGAGAGGATAGTCTCGGTAGGCGGTGAATATAAAGGATCAGCGGACAAGGAGATCGATGCATCAGGGGATATTGTCATCCCGGGACTTATCAACACGCATACACATGTTGCGATGTCGGTGATGAAAGGTGTGGTGGATGATATATCATTCCCGGATTTCCTGAGTAAGGTATTCAAGATCGATTCCGAGAGGACAGACAAGGATCTGGATATCGGTACGAAGATCGGCTGCATGGAGATGATGCGCAGCGGAACTACGACCTTCGTTGATATGTATTACTCCGAGGACGTCATAGCAAAGGCAACGATGGAAGCAGGATTGAGAGGGGTCCTATGCTGGTGTGTACTGGATGAGGAGATGACAACACAGAAAGGTAATCCGCTTCGAAACTGCAAGGACTTCCACTCATCATTCAAAGGCAAGAGGAAGATAATCCCCGGCGTAGGTCTGCAGGGAGTATATGTCTGCAATGAGGATACATGCAAAGGTGCAAAGGAGTTCTCCGATGAAGTGGAGGCACCGTTGACACTTCATCTCTCGGAGACCAGAGGAGAGGTCAACGATCATAAGAAGAAGACAGGAAGAAGGCCTGCCGAATGGTTAAGCGATATCGGTGTGCTTGGTGAAAGGACGATAGCAGCGCACTCCGCATGGCTTACCATGAATGAGGTAAGGCTCATGGGAGAGGCGAAGATGTCCATATCATCCTGCCCAGTGTCCAACATGAAACTTGCTACCGGAGGTGTTGCACCGATCCCAGAATTCCAGAGATATGGTGTAAACGTGACATTCGGAACCGACGGCAACACTACGAACAACACCCTGGATATGATGGCGGAGATGAAGACACTGGGACTTCTTCAAAAATCAAGCAGATGGGACCCGACGGTGACAAATGCACAGGAATTACTGGACTTCGCAACGATAAATGCCGCAAAGGCGATAGGGATGCAGGATAGTCTTGGATCGACAGAATCCGGAAAGTATGCGGACATAGTGATATTGGATGGAAAGATGCCCAATATAAGGCCCCTGCTTCCGGAGAACATGATATCGAACATAATCTACTCGGGGTCATCCTCTAATGTTAAGACAACGATATGTCAGGGCGACATCGTCCTCGAGAACAGGAAGGTAACTACCTTGAACGAAGAGAACATACTGTCAGAGTCAGAGGACATGTGGCGGTCGTTATGTCAGAGGTAAAGATGAGTATTGATACTCCACGTATAAAGTTCGAGAATCCCAACTGGGAGAACATTGCCGATGAGGGATACCAATGTGCGGACATGCATATACATACCGATTGTTCAGACTCATACAGCGATATAAAGAGACTGTTGAACATAGCCAGATCCAGAAGGATCGGAATGGCGGTCACAGATCACAATCTCATAACTTCGCTCGAGAAAATAGATCTGAAGAACACGGATGTCTTCATAATACCTGGAATGGAGGTAAGCACTTCAGACGGGCCTCACATCCTGACATACTTCTATGACATGAACGATCTCAGGAGCTTTTGGAACAGCAACATACGGCCCAGGCTCCAATCGTGTCCTTGGTTGGCACTGAAGGATTGCAGCACGGAGAAACTGCTTGATATGCTGGAAGGTGAGAACTGCGTAGTATCGGGAGCACATCCCATGGGATATTTGGGATCCAACAAAGGCGTGGAGATATGCAACCGCAAAGGATACATTCCGGACGAGGTCATACGAAGATTGGATGCATATGAGGTAATATGCGGCGGAATGACCAGACAGGATAACATAGAGGCGATAAGGTCATTCAACAGGCATGGGCTGGGAGTCACAGGAGGAAGCGATGGACATATTGCGGAGGATGTGGGTTCTGTCGTATCTATATCAAAGGCAGATGATGTCGAAGGATTCCTGAACAGTGTACTGAAAAGGGAGAATTACATCAGAGGACTTGAGAAGGATTTCCCCAGAAGGGCTTTGACAGGCCTCACATCATTCTACAATTTCTTGGATTATACGCCTGCCGTGATCAAGGTACAATCATACCAGATGGCCATGACGATCAAACGCGGTGCAAAGAGAAAGATGAAATGATGCTATCAACAGGTTGACTAGTCAACAATCAACAGATTTATATCCCATCAATTTATGAGCATTATCATGTCATCCGAGAATCCTATCGAGATAGTGAATCTGAGGAAGGAGTATGGAGATTTCATTGCGGTCAATGATCTCAATCTCTCTGTCAAGAAGAACAGTTTCACTGGATTCCTGGGACCTAACGGTGCCGGGAAAAGTACTACGCTGAAGATATTGACGCATTTGATCAATGCCACATCAGGGGAGGCATACATCAACGGAGTTGATGTGACCGCTGACCCTAAGAAAGCGTTGACGAATGTCGGAACTGTTGTAGAGACGCCTGAATTCTACCCATACCTTACTCCGAGAGAGACCCTGAAGTATGTAGGCGAGATAATCGGAATGAACTCCGAATCCATAAAGAGCGAGACCGACAGGATCCTCGAGAAGGTCAAGATGACCGAATGGGAGGACAAAAGACTGGGAACATTCTCCAAAGGTATGAGACAGAGGATCGCTTTGGGGCAGTCCCTTATGAATGATCCCAATGTGATAATACTCGATGAGCCCACTTCGGGTCTCGATCCCAGAGGAATGGCGGAGATCAGAGAGGTATTGAAGAATCTGAGGAATGATTCAAAGAATCTCACTGTGATAATGAGTTCCCACATACTCCATGAGGTAAGTGACCTTTGCGACAGGATAGCACTGATCAACCATGGCAAGATGATCATTCAGGATGACATAGGGGTCATCGGTAAGTTCGACGGTACCAGAAGGATGATCGTAAAGGTCGAGGAGACACCGACAAGAGAGATCATAGATAGGATCGGTCAACTCAGCAATGTGGAATCCGCAGAGAGATTCGGTAATGACATCGATGTCACTCTTAAAGGAGACAATGACATGCGCATAAGGTTCTTCAATGACCTCAGTGCATTGAACGTGGGGGTATACGGTGTTTCAGAAGAGGATACACTTGAGACCACTTATCTAAAACTGATAAAGGAGTCGAGATGATGTACGTAGAATTAGATGATTTCAGGCAGTCATATGTGGTTGCAAAGAACGAGATAAGGAAGTTCGTGCGCGGTAAAAGATTCACGTTATATGTAGCTTTGATAGGCATAGTGTTCGCACTCATAACCTTCCTGCCATATCTTGTGGGAGGTGACCTCGGCAACACCTCAGGAGAGGTAATATCAAACTATGTTCCGTATGTCTTCCTACTTGTCATACTTGCCGCGACCCTGTTCGCATCAATAACTGTTGTATCCGAGTTTGAAGAAAGGACTGCACTAATCTTGTTCACAAGACCTATCAAGAAGACCTCGATATTCCTAGGTAAGATACTTGGTTGCATAATACTGGAGACAGTAATGGTGGTCGTGTTCTACATAGGAATAATGGTTGTCGCATTTGCTGTATCCGGTTCAGTATCAAGCGATCTGCTGATATCCCTCGGACTTGCATTCATATACGTAGTGGCGACATCCGGCGTTGCTGTCCTGATAAGTTCGATAATGAAGAAAGGAAGCACATGCGCAATACTGACATTCGTTCTTCTGTTGCTTATATTGCCGATAATATCGGGAGTTCTGAGCATGTCGATGGATCCCTGGTTCATGCTGGATCAGGCCGCAAATTCAATATCGACCAGTATGCCTGAGTATGTTGCCAATACTAATGATGGGATGCAAGCTCTCATAGACCAACTAGCTGGAATGGGATTCGAAATGGATCAGGATACCATAGATTCTTTATTGATATCCGCTCCTGACCTTGTAAAATCGGTAGGCACAATGCTAGGATGGGGTTTGATCACTATGATCCTGGCTTGGATAGCATTCATAAGAAGGGAGTTCTGATCAGAGTTCCCTGATTATCTTTGCAGGATTGCCGGCAACAATGGTGTCCGGAGGGACATCCTTTGTGACCACCGACCCTGCTCCTACAATGGAGCGGGCACCGATGGTCACACCGGAAAGGATGATCGCACCGGCACCTATCCAAACATCTTCCTTAATTTCAATGGGAGAACAGGTCACGGACCAATCCCTTCTTTTTTCTGCTTCATAAGGATGTTTTGCGGTCACTATCTTAACTCCAGGGCCTATCATGACATTGTCGCCAATGACTATCTCGCCGCAATCCTGAAGCATGCAGCCGTAGTTGATCAGTACGTTGTTCCCCAGCTTGATGTTGAATCCCAGATCGCAATGGAACGGGGGTATCACCTTCACAAGATCTCCTACCTTGTATCCCACGATCTTCGAAAGGGCATCTTTTCTTTCATCAAGGGAAAGAGGTGACGTGTTGTATATGGTGCACCTTTCAAGGCATGATTCAAGGGCCTTGTTATAATCATCGATCCCGGGAGTATCCCGCCCGAGAGGTCTTCCTGACCTAAGTGTCTCCCATACCTCAGAATTCTCCATGTGGATGGGGATTGAATATGGAATTATTAATTATCGTTTCAAGCAGGGACCGCGAGCTTTGTTATGGGGTATCCTGATTCATACTTCCTTACAAAGACATCGCGGCATTTCTTGTATTTTGTGAAGGTCTTGACGGCGATCTCCTCATCACCGTAGACCTTCCAACACCCGACGGCCTTGGAATGTTTTCCTTCATGTTCCATGAACCCCAGGACATCCTCCAAAGGATATCCAAGGAAGATGCCTATCTCCGGAGGTATGGTACCATTGGAATGCATCTTCGTCGAAAGTGTTGTCAGGCATGATGGAACGCTACTACAGTCATATTCATGGCCGAGCAGCTCGGATACCCCAGATGAAGAAAGCCGCTCACTGATCATATCCTCTCTGTACACCAATATCAGGTCCCTTTTCGGGCAAGAAAACAGGATCTTGACAGAAATACCCCTAGTGTTTAGTAAGGCATTCAATCTTGCCACTTCGTCTCTGGATCTGCTTTTATCGGTATACTTGAACATGCTTCCGCATTTGATCCCTGCTAGAGTTGGGGAACAATGTTCAATGATCTTCTTTTCCATCATGCGTACTGACCTTCATGCGTTGACGAGCTTGGCTCCCAGATCCTTGCAGTCGGATGCTTCCTGACTGTTGGGGAATTCGTTTGCTATCACCCCGTCCGATATGAGCTTGGCTCCGCTGTCCCTGCAGCGCTCCTCCCAGATCCTCATCCATTCGCCGTCTCCCCATCCGTAGGATCCGAAGAGTGCGATGGTCTTGCCGTTGAGATCCGACTCTATCGAACTGAACATCGGTTCGAACACATCCTCCTCAAGCACCTCATCCCCCATCGAAGGGCAACCGAAGGCTATCTTCGAGTATTCGGACATCTTGCCTTTGTTGAATGAGTCGGCAGTGTATATGACGGCCTCTGCGCCTGCGCCGGTAACTCCTTCGCTGATGAATTCGCTCATCTTCTCTGTGTTTCCGGTACCGCTCCAATAAACTATTGCGATCTTTTCCATTTTTGATCATCCCTCTGTTGGGTTTGGTATTGTTTAGGATATCCTAAATTTATATAAATTTTGGTATACCTAAATTCAATCAAAAATGACTGTCTAAGCTAAAATTGTGATACATGACACTTTAAATGACAAAATCAAAGGATAGTGTATCTAACGATACACATTTGTCCTGATGTAGGAAACGTAACATAGCAGCTTGCAAGATAACAAACAATGGCGAACCTGCAAAGAACATTGAGATTAGGAGAAGGGAAAGATTGGATGTTATAGCAGGTACATGGGAGGATAGGATAAGGTCGGATACCTACGCGGGAATATGAAAAGATAAGGATCAAGGACGACATCGCATCCTTCTTTTGCTGTTATACATCCATCAAAAATTACTAAAACGTTCGAACATACATGCCCAGATGTCATTTTACGGATTAATCGTCCGAATAAATTGAGATGTTCTCAATATACTCCAGAGTCTAGGTCACAGACAGCCTTTCAGCTACAACTTAAACCTCATAACACAAATTACGATCTAATCACACTTTTGCTAGAATAAAAAAAAGATGGCTAAATAGCCATGTTTAGAATGGTGTAAATATCTGATTCCCTGTTACAACATCATTGGATATTTGCGTGGTATAACACATTGTGAACGTCTGGAACTGTACATAAGAAGTTGTGTGAATCGCATGATTCAAAATCCAATAGATACTCTTAACTTCTTTACACATTTTTATTCTATGATCGTCACAATGGATATAGCTGCCCTCAGTCTTGACAGTTATACTGGGTTCAACGATAGCCCCTGAGCCAACACCCTTGTCTTCAGCAACATCGTGATAGAAGTTCACTGTCTGATTTCCTATTTTTGATGTGTTTGTTAAAATTATATCAGCTATCGAATATGACCATGACCCCGAGAGGCCAAAAGACCCACTAGGGCCCGCCCCAGATATTCCGCCACCAAGAGAAACACTGAGTGTTGTACCATTTGTTCCTTGAGTTGTCCCAGGTGAAAACCCAATAAGATTGATAGTATTTATTGGAAAATCACCTAGAAGATACAGATCGGCAACACGATATCCCTTATTTGAGTTAGGTTCACCCGATTGGAAATAGTGGAAAGCATAATAGGTATAGCCTTCAGGATCAACGAAATCAAACAATTTATAGGACCATGTTGTTTGAGAAAGGTATCCATAATTTCCACAAGTAGTCGAGGAAGTTTTAGATCCGATATATCCCCAATATGCTCCGGAATTGGATGCTTTAGAGGGTATTGGTTCATGTTCGAATTCTTTCCTTGAATTATCTGCACTGAAAGAGGTCATCCATGAGAATGTACTTTCTACCTTGTAAGGGTCTTTTCCAGAGGTCATCTCATTTGCCCACGAATACAGCAAGTTTGCAGCTTCATTAAGATCATCTCCTTCAACACTATAAAAATGACTTGAACCGAATTCATCTTCAAAAACCCCATATCCTATTTCTGTACCCGTGTATCCATAAGAGGTCAATTCGATCTTTGAATCTTCAAATAAATATGAATTCTTTCCAATAAACAATACAGGAACTCCACTTTTGACAGTTTCATATATCTTCATATCTACGGATTCGGCGTTGTTTTTGTAGATCCAACTTTCTTCAAACAAAATCATATCGGATGTTATTTCCTCATTTATATTTTTTGAAGAAGTAACCTTTGAGGTTTGTTCAGATAAATCAGTTTGTAAACTTTTTGAAAAATCATCAGAACCGTATACAACTACAGTACGATCAGAAAACTCAACTTTATAGGTTTCACCAATGGAAACATCTCCCTCATTAGTAGATGCAAAACCAAATGGTAAAATCATTGCAACCAAAAAGATTGCCACGACACCTATTACAATCTTATTGTTCATATTTGCTCCTTTGTTTATACAACAAATATATTAGAAACTTAATAGAGTATATATTTTTTTGAGATTCACTTATATACTACTTCAATTCCTATTTAGAATTTTGAAAAAAATAAAATTTCAATCAATTATTTACTTGTCTTCTCAGAATAAATTTACAAATTGGAATAAATCTCCAAATGCGACACAATTCATACCTTTGTTAGAATAAAAGAATGAAAAAGAAGGGAAAACGATCCCCATTTTAGAAAAGATGTTAACTGCGGTCTATGAAATCGAATCTGAATACGTCGTGATCTCCTTCGTGCAGCGTAATGGTCTTGCTGTCGGTCTTAAGGACATTGCCCGCTTTGTCAAGCATATCCACCTTGAATGTAACATCCTTGCTTGGACCCTCAATAGGATAGCTGAAGTAGTTGGTCCTTGACCACATTCCAGAAACGTCAGAATAGATCATGAATATGTTTCCATTCAAGAATATCTGGATATCAACTGGATCCATCTCATATATCCTTACGGAATATCCTATATCGGCATGACCCCCTTCGAAGTGCAGAGTAACATCATAGGTCTCTTTGGGATGGATCTCTAGTATCTTGGACGTCTTTTGGAGTATGTTCCCTGACTTGTCCTTGCTCACGGCCTCAACATCTATTACGTTGCTGTCTCCGGACATCTTATAATGATGCGTTCTGGTGCGTTCATAGTATGTACCCGGTTCAAGGTCCTTCTCAGAGAATACCTCCTTTCCATCGATATAGACGAACACGTCAAGATCCTGACTGGGCGTTATCTCGACAGTATACACGATCGTTGCCTCTTTGCTATTGTTCGATACAAGCAATACTGCCGCAGCTGCTGCTATAATGATGACCACTACGACGACCACGATCGCAGCGGCACCTATTCCGTTTTTATCTGACCTTATTCGGCGCAAGGTCTGGTTCATATCATTCATTAGATTCCTCCGGCAGATCAAGCGTCTGCAGGAATATTCAGGGGGATAGAGACTATAATAAGTTAAGGGAGATTTCATTAGGATTCTCATTTAGATGTACAATAATTTACAACAACATCTATTGCTTTGATTCCAACTGCAGAGCAAATAACCAAAAATTAGAATTTTCAAAGTATGGTGGTATGGTCCCCACCCCCTGATTTGAACAGGGGACCTGCTGATTTCAGCGGCTGTATCGGATCTCTCCGAGAACACTCTACAGTCAGCCGCTCTAGCCAGGCTGAGCTAGGTGGGGTGAAACATGATTATAGATAGGCTATTTAAATGTAATTACGTAGGATCATCCGATATATCCGAGATTATCCTGATCGTTGCGATCCTCTATCTCTTTGACCTTTGCAGTAAGTTCGTCTATCTGTTCGGATCTGTCCTGAAGCTCCTTCAGATCAAGCTCTACTCCAAGTCTCTTCATAAGTACCTTGACCGTGGCCATGGCGCTCTTGTGATCTATGAAGTAACCTGATGTCTCTCCCATCAGGCATATCGAGGGCAGTGAATGGATCTTACCGAGTCCCAAGAATATGCCGCTAGCGCCTATGATGCCTGTTTGCGGATCTCCGGACGGGAACTCCACTCCCCATTCCTCGTAGTCCTTCTTCATCTCTATGTTGGATACCGCACCGAATACCTTAGGTTCTTCCACCATCGCACCTGTACCGTAACCACCTAGGGTTATGATCCCGGAGACGTCGTATCCCATCAGGATATCAAGTATTTCTCTGCAGAGGTCGAACTGACCTTCCTGTGTGGACCCTTGGAACTCTCCTCTCAGGAATATTATATCATGACCGTTGACGTCCTTTGCATACCAAAGGGTATTGTTCGCCATTTCGATGACATTGTCCTCATCAAGGAGTACTTGGGATGGCAGATGTTTGGAATAAATGGTCGCGAACTTCTCTGCTTTCAAGGAATCTGCAAGGAAATCCCCTGCTGTCTTTCCAACGTTGCCTATTCCGGGAAGACACTCGATGAATATCGGCGCCCTCAGTTCAGGTTTGGAATCATAGATCACGAGGCTTTCCATTCTCGCCATACTCCTGTATTATTGATATTCTCCTATATTCTCCGTACCTATCATCGGGTGAGAATTTCGGAGGGATCGGATTCATGGTAACGGAACCACATTTTGGACAGATGTCCTCAAGTGTATACCTTCCGCATGAACCGCATTTTCTGAAAAATGATCTCATCTTACTTACTCTCGCGTTTGAGAGTGGCCGTTCCGCCGGCCGCTGCGAGCTCGTTGATGGCCTTTGTCGTCATCTTCTTCATGACGTCCTCGGCCTCCTTGTACTCACTGGCTGTTACGACGACCCTATATTTCGGTGAACCTATGGATGCTATCTCGGCATCTGCACCGTCGGCTGCCTTCAATCCGGCCATCAGTGCCTTCTTGATCAGCTCGACACCGTTAGGTGCCGCAGAGGTCATCTCAAGGATACCGTCTATCTGAACGAATGGGGGAGTGACATTCTCTCCCGCGACCTCCATGAATGTATCGATCCAATCACCGGAGAAATCCTCCAAGAATTCATCCGGATACGCGACCGCTGTTTCGAACGCTCCGTAGAGCGTCTCATAGACCTCAAGAAGATCGTTAGCAAAAAGGGCGTATGCCTCATCAACAGAGATGGACATACGTTCGGCTATTATCTCTACGAGCTTCTCGGCCTTGTTCTCATTCTTCCATTGCTGGATCTTCTCTCTTTTCTGGTGGTCGTTAACGGACTTTAGGGAAAGGTCTATGTGACCTTTTGAAGAGTCTACGCCCAGAACCTTGCAGACTATCTTCTGTCCTTCCCTTATGAAGTCCCTGATGTACTTTACCCAGCCTGTGGCAACATCCCTGACATGGACGAAACCTTCCTTGCCGTCATACTCGTCCAAAGTGACGAAAGCACCGAAGTTCTTTACGTTGGTAACGGTGCAGACGACCAGTTCGCCGTTCTCGGGAAAGCCTTTGGCCCTTGACATCAGCCTACTACCTCTACTATCTCGCCCTTGATCTCTCCGATGCCGCCTTTGGGCACTACAAGGGTGGATCCGCAAACATGGCAGCTCACTTTGGTGGCAGCCTTTCTGAACACTATCTGTTCATTCCCGCAGTCGGGACATTTTACCTTTATGAAATCGTCGGTCATGTGATCACTCCGTAAGTTCGAACTTCTTTGCCCTTATGCATGAGGTGAGGTGTGCTTTCTTGCAGGTCTCGCATCTGAATCTGATGTTGACCCTCTTTGTCGGCTTCTCCCTGTCCTTGGGCTTAGGCCTGGGATATCCTCCGTAACCTGCGGTAACGGTCCTGAATCTCCTCTGACCCCATTTGAGCTCACTTGCCATTTTCTTCTTTACCCTTTCCACATCATGGGTTGTATGTGTTTTGCAGAAAGGACAATATGTTTTGATCGTTCTGGGCATTTTCATTTATATCACCTATAAGTGAATCGGAATGTGCTAATAATGAGGTTATATTAAAACCTCACTCCTATTACTTCCTTATAATAGGGATGATGGGTGTTCGATCACTCCATTTTGGTGATCGTACCGTCGGGATGCGACACAAGAACGACATTTGCTGTGTTGAGGAACAATCCGTTCTCAACAACACCCGGTATAACATCTATCCTGGATTCCAGGAAGAAGGGGCTCTCGATCCCCTCTTCGAACCTGCAGTCGTAGATGTAGTTGCCGCTGTCCGTTCTGAATGGTACATCCCCGTCCATCCTCAAGACCGCTTTGCAGCCTTGAAGTTCCAGAGCGTAAGCGGTCTTCTCATGACCGTACGGTATGACCTCCACCGGAAGAGGCGATCTGGTTCCCAATCTCTCAACGAGTTTCGTATCATCAACGATTATTATCTCGGACAATGAAGCGGCTGCCACGATCTTCTCTCTGAGCAATGCTCCTCCCAGACCCTTTATCAGCTGTCTTTTGGGATCCACTTCGTCCGCTCCATCTATTGTCACATCGATATGGTCGACCTCTTCAAGAGAGACTATCCTGATACCCAACCCTGTTGCAAGGTCAGCTGTCCTCTGGGATGTGGCCACACATGTCAAGGTGAATCCCTTTTTTACAAGCTCTCCGACCCTTTTGATGGCATATTCGGATGTGGAACCCGTCCCCAATCCGACTACCATTCCGTCCTTGACGTAATCATCGACGGCCTTCTCTGCAACTATCTTCTTCAGGTTCAGGGATTCAGTTGAGGTCATTCTTGATCATCTCGATGGTCCGGGCTATTATGTAATCGTTTATCATCTTTCCCAGTTCCGGAGAAGCATTGGTCGTGTCCCCTACAAAACCGTCAGGGAAGGTCACGCTCGCATCCTTTGATATCAATGCTCCTACGCTGGCATATCTGCCTATCGGACGACAGGACCTCACAAGATCGGGGCGTATGGCAAGTATCCTAGATGTCTCTGCCAGTCCCCCGTGTCCGTCACCCTTGATGTCCTTCATCTCAGGCGCACGTTCTCCGATATCACAGTCTGCGAACAACAGTACCTTTGCATCGGTCTCTCTGACCATTCTCTTGCATCCTTCCGACAGAGCCGTCATATGACCTCCGCCGCCATGGCCAGAGATGACAACGAATCTCCTTATCCCCTGTTCGTACAGTGATGTGAGCATGTCGTAGATCACCGCTCTTAAGGTATCGAATGTGAGGTTGATGGTCCCCGGCAGATTCTTTGTTGATGAATGAAGGGCATAGTTCAAAGGAGGAGCGACCAGGATGTTATCCAACTCCTTATCAACTGCATCAGCAACGAAAAGAGGCTGGATCGTATCGGCAAGCAGAGGGAGGTGCGGGCCATGCGCCTCTGTTGCACCCAAGGGTATTATGACAACAGGATCCTTCTTCAAATGATCCTTGAATTCATTCGAGGTCATATCTTCCATTCGCATAGACCTGTATCTTCAATGGAAGATTAAATTACTGTGTTGCATATATTCGAACATGCGGCTTGCGGCATTGTACTCCGGAGGAAAGGATTCGACACTCGCCATGTATCTGGCACAGCAGATGGGTCATGATATCGCATATCTCGTGACAATCGTACCAAAAGAGGACGAATCCTGGATATTCCATGTTCCGAATTTGAGTATGGTGCCTTTAGCATCAGGATCCATGGATATTCCTTTGATCACTGCGGAAACGACAGGTTCCGAAGAGGGAGATATGGAAGGACTTAGGAAGGCACTTTCCGGGTTGGATGTTGAAGGGATAGTTACAGGAGCGGTATGGTCTGATTACCAATGGGACAGGATGAACATTGTCTGTGGGGATCTGGATCTAAAGGTCATGACACCTTTGTGGAGGAAGGATCAGGATATGATCCTGAATGAGATCATCGGTTCCGGGATCAAAGCGATCATAATTGGATGTTATGCAGAAGGCCTTGATGAGTCATGGTTAGGAAGGGAACTGAATGAGGATGCCGCAAAGGAACTCAGAGAACTACGGGATAAGCATGGGATAAGCGTGATAGGGGAAGGAGGGGAATATGAATCCCTTACTCTGGATTCACCAATGCACGATCGTCCGATAGTTATCGAAGAATATGAAAAGGAATGGAAGAGAGGGAGCGGAACGCTCCTTGTCAAGAAGGCAAGGTTAGGGGATCACTGACTGATCCTTTCTATCGCCTTCACGATCTTGTTGATCTCCTTCTGGGGGTCCTTCCACATTCCCGGGGTCCAGACCCTGTGAATGTGCCAGCCTCTTGATTCAAGGTATTTTTGTCTGTGGTAGTCCCTCTCTCTTGTGGAGTCGGACATCTCATAGATGTGGCTGTCGCACTCTATCCCCAGAATGAATCTATCATCCTGTTTTATAGCAAGATCGATCTGGTATCCTCCGATACCCACGTCCTTCTCGACGCTGTATCCCTTCCTTACCAGTGCATTGTATACTCTTTCTGATATGGGCGATTCTCCCGGAACTGGTTGAGTGGACCTCCACTTATTGTCTCCGAACGATTCAAGTATGCTTGCTGCGAGTTCCTTCTCTTCGTTGCTCACCGCATCGGCATATTGGAGATACTTCTTCAGTATCTTAGGGCCGTCATTCTTCGCATTCTCGACCTGCAGTTCCTCGGGGTCGAATGACGACACGATGTGGATCTTCTTCTTCGCACGGCTTATCGCGACATTAAGGCGGTTCTCCCCTCCTTTGTTGTTGAGCCATCCGAATCTCTGCATGAGCTTCCCTTCTCTGTTCTTCGCATATCCTATGGAGAACATTATGACGTCCCTCTCATCCCCTTGGACACTTTCTATGTTCTTGATGAAAAGACCCACATCCTCTCCGTTGTCGAAGCGCATCATCTCCTTATTCACCGCTTTACCGAACTCCGGATCCCTGGCGGATTCATCATCGATCAGATCGTTGATGAGATCCCTCTGTGAAACGTTGAATGATATTATTCCCACGGTCTCATCGTCCTTCCTGTTCTGGAAGAATTCCTTCAACAGCTCCACGATCTTCCTTGCTTCCTTGACATTGGCCTTGTTCTCCCATAGTCCGTCCACCTTGTGGACCTCTATCGGAGGCCTCTCAGGCTGCTCCACGTTCGGTGAGACGTAAAGTTTTCCGTTGTAGAACGCATAGTTGGAGAATGCAATCAACTCCTCATATTTCGAACGATAATGGAAGTTGAGAAGGATGTTGTCGTAACGGGTCCTGGCAAGATCCAGCAGACTTTCCTCCTCCAATACTGCGGAGACCTCGTCCTCCTCTCCGTCGAAGTCATCCTCGTTGCTGTAATCTATACGTCCGGAACCGAGGTTGGACGGACGAAGCTGCTTGTGGTCCCCTGCGATGACGACCTTCTTTGCGCGGTATATCGACGGTATCCCCTTCTCGACATACATCTGTGATGCCTCATCGAATATGACAAGATCGAACAATCCCATCTCCAGGGGCATTATCTCCGATACGACCTCTGGGGTAAGCAGCCAGATCTTCACTCCTTTGAACAGTTCGTAACTGTAACGGTTGATGAATTTGTTGAGACTCCATTTCCTCTTGTTCTCAATGATCCTCATTATATCCCCGCGCCTCTTGGATTCGGTTATATATCTGAGGTTCTCCTGAAGGACCTCTTCCACCCTGTCGCGGGTGATGTTCTTCTTATCGTTGATCTTACGGTCCATGTCAGAGACTATGCTGTCGAAATCCTGTATATCCTGAAGTAAGGCCTTGTGATCGGCATCGAATCTCTGAAGATGGTAGTTCAGGATGTACTTCAGGATCATGTTGTTGCTTTCAGTGAATGACCATCCTGATTCCTTTGAAAGATTGAGGATGTCCCGTCCGTAGATGCGTTCCTTCTCGTTCAGTCTGTCATAGACAGTTGCTCTTGAGGAGTAAAGATCATAATCGTCAAGGGCGGCCACGACCCCTGTGGGATCGTCCAGTACCGTCTGTATGGTTCTCTCGTTGTATGAATTGAAGTATTTGTCCAGCATCAGGGTGGCTTCTCTGTTGACCTTGCTCTTGGAGAACATCCTGGACATGAATCCCTTGCTTCTCCATTCTATCATCTGATGCTCAAGGTCCATTAGGTCGGCCTTCATCTCCCCTATGTTGTATTGCGAGAGATCGGGTTTCATCAGAGAGAACCATGGCGTCTTATCGACGGTATCGCAATATTCGTTGAAATTGGACATCAGGACCCTGTCGTTGAACTTACGGTTCAATTCCTTTATGTCATTGTACTTCAGGTCCAACATCTTCGCGGAGACCGATGATTTGATCATCTTGTACTTCTCGAAATCGATCTTGTCCTCAAGGTCCAGCCATTTGTCCATCGAGTAGAGTTTGTACGGTTCTATCCCGAAATCACCAGGATGGTACATGACATCGGCTATGTTCGATAGTACCGAAACATCCCTGTCTATGCTTTCAGACAAGGCGGTAAGGTTCGAACCCGTTCTCGGATATCCCACCTCCATCATCTGACCGAGCTGTTGATAGAATAGTTCTTTGTTACCAACATCATCTATCATCAGACAATACTTTGACAGATTCCCCAATCTTGAGTACACGACATCCAGTGCTGTCTTCTTCTCCGATACCATCAACACTGTCTTTCCGTTATTGATGGCAGAGGTTATCAGTCCGGTTATGACCTGTGATTTACCTGTTCCTGGAGGCCCTTGTACAACAAGTTCGTCCTCCTTGTTCACAGCAGTAATGACATTCTCCTGCGCGCTGTTCAGCGAGTTGATGTATGTGATGTCGGTCTCAGATGCCTCCAATCCTTTCTCCCTGAGTGCGGGGAGCGAGAGCGGACTGGGCATATCAGAATAGAAATCGCCTGAATTCAGATCCTTTACCAGATCAGAAAGGACAGCATTGATCTCCCTTCCGGCGAGGAGTTCATCGAAATCCTTCTGGATGTAACTTGAATATGTAGGATATTTCCCAAGTACCACATTCTGGACCATCTGCATATCGCCCGGGAAATATTTGGGGAACTCCCCGACCCTGTAATCTATGAAAGGAGTGGGATGACCGTATGCCACCTTGATCGGGAAACCCTGTGCTTCATAGAACGATACAAGATCGCTTACGAACGTCTCTCCTGAGTAATCCTCTATGACATTGTTGGGAAGTGGACGGTTCTTCCCGCTGAACTTTATGAATGCAAGTATAAGCGAGTTGTTGTACACAACATCCCTGGAATCATCAAGACGTACGGAGACGCTCTTCGCATCTTTCTCCAGTATGACCGGGAACAGAGCCAACGGTGCACGCACATCGAAATCCTCTCCCGGAAGTCTTCCTTCAACAAAGGGGTATCCTATGTACAGGTCATACTGACCCTTGTCCCTAAGGTCCCTGTTGACCTCTCTTATGAGTTCGTTGAGATGTTTGAATCTCTTAAGGTCCTCTGGACCTTTGGTGGAATCGCAGAGTTTCAGTACTCTCTTCTTGCCGAATAGCAATCCCATGATATCCAGATCCGGGACGCTTGCAAGATCGAATGCGTTCTTCCTGTAGATCTTTCCTTGGTACAGAAGACGATTGTTCCTGCTTATGTTGGTGAGTTTCTTCTGAAGTTCTCTGAGTGTCTGAGCGACATCATTGTCCATGTTCGAGCCTCTTGCCGCCGTCACAGCATATTTCTTTGTGACCGACAAGAACTCATCCCCATAGAGTTCAACGAACCTCTGGCCAACTCCGGGTATGGCGGCGAAGTCATCGGACTTCGTTGGTACTCTTTGTGCCATCTCCCTCAAGGCCTCATCTGAACATACGGTAGGTATCCTTCCTGTAGAGTGTGTGCGTTCCTCCCGTATCTGATCCCTCAGTTCAACGAGTTCAGAGTAGAGGTCGTCTTCTAATCCCATAGAGACGGGAATGGCTTTTCCATAATATATATGTCTTTCAAATGTCCCATATTGATTAATATCTAGTTTTGGATTGACCGGTCATGATAGAGAAAGGGATCGTCGGCAAAGGAACGGTCAAGGTAACGGACAACAACACTGCAGAGAGCATGGTCAGTGGGACACTTCCTGTTTTCGCCACACCTGCAATGATCCTTCTGATCGAGAAGACAGCATTCGAGAGTCTGGTACCCTATCTTCAAGAGGGGGAGAGCACTGTGGGGACCCTTCTGAACATCAAACACACAGCACCGTCAGCGGTGGGTTCAGAGATCACATGCAGAACAGAGCTCATAGAGGTAGATCGCTCGAGATTCGTGTTCGATGTCAAGGTATGCGACAGGGCCGGCGAGGTAGGGTTAGGTATTCACGAAAGGTTCTTGGTGAATAACGAGAAGTTCATGGCAAGAGCCAGATCCAAACTGGAATGATCATTCTACCGCTTTTTTCCTCTTTTCCTTCACAATGAAGGATAGGAACACGGATACAGCCGATATTATCGTGGCCGCTATCATTGCGAACACGAAACCATCAAGGAATACATCCTGCGGAAGGTCCGAGAAATTGACATTTCCAGCTCCGGAACCGATAGTGAACAGCATAGCAAAGAGTGCGGTACCTATCGTTCCTCCGAGATATACGAACTCGTTCATCAGGGAGGAACCCATCTCCCTGCTCTCATCAGCGATATTCTCGACCACACGGCTGCTCATGGGTCCGCCGCAGAACGCCCACATAAGCCCCATGCATATCAAAGTCGCTACCAGAGGAAGTATCAGGGATTCTCTGGAATAGACGGCCATAATGACACATCCCAGGGTCATTATCATACAGGCTGTTATGGAGAAGATCCTGCGTTCGGTACGATCCGATAATCTCGATATCGGAATGCAGAATATCAACGTCAGGACAGGGGAGATCAGAAGATACATCCCGCTTACGGATGTGGAGAATCCCATGCATACGTGCATGTAGAACGGCATGAGATACAACATGCCCATGTATGTCAGGTTTGCCAACATGTAAGCGAACAGTACCGAATCGAATCTCCAGTGCTTGAATACACGGACGTTCAGTATGGGGTCGGTCTTCTTGAGTTCCACTATTATGAAAGCAATAAGGAACAATATGCATGCGGCCGTGCAGAACATAACCAGCCCCATCTCTTCGGAATAGGGGGCCCTCTCGAGTGCGAGTACCCCGAAGATGATCGCAGCCAATAACAAAGCTGCACCTGTTATGTCTATCTTGTTCCCGTTGTATCCTTCGTCTGCAGGAAGTACTTTCAGAAGGAGCGCGATTATTATCAGACCTAGAGGAACGTTGATCAAGAATATCCAGTGCCAGGATAGCAGATCAGTCAGTATCCCACCGACAACAGGACCAAGTGCGAATCCAAGTGATGAGCCCATTGTCAGTACACCCATGCCAAGTCCGAGATTGAAGGGCGGAAGATATCTGACGCACGCCATCGGGATCGCGGCACCCATCATCGCCGCACCGATACCCTGTATCGCCCTGAACGCAATGAGCATCTGGAAACTGGTCGATATGCCGCAGAACAAAGAACTTACAGTGAAAATGACAAGTCCCAGGAACAATATCTTTTTGATGACGCCGTTCTTCGCAACACGTGCGAAAGTGATCATCAATCCCGCCATCATCACGAAGTATATGATGGCGACCCAGGCTATCGTTCCGGTATCCGTTCCAAAGTCCGTGGCCATTGTGGGAAGGGCGACATTAACGATACTCCCGTCAAGACCATCCATCAAGGCGGCGAATGCTATGACCACAAGTATAAGGGTTATTGTCCTTTTTCCTTGGACGACCTCAGACATCATCTGCTGGGATTGATTGTGGATATAAACGATTATTGTTGCGGACCTTCAATAATGGTCAGTTAATGCCGATCATCTCTATAATCTATGGACTCCGAGTTGGCATCTATTACAATATGGTTCTATTGTTGAATGAGATGATGGATAACTGCCCCAAGAGACTGGGTCCGTTCAGTGGAATGGATTGCCCGCCTTAAGTAGGTTCAAGAATGATAACATTACAAACCGATCGAATACCATCCTGATCCGATACACATCATTTTCAATAACATTTGTTCTAACTGCAAGGTCTTTTCATGATCCAAGTAATTCATGTAATAGGACAGGGAACATCAAACATCCCGTAAGAGGGATCCTGTCCATCTCGATCCTCATTGGTATCATCCCCATTATGGAACCTATCATCAATATCAGTATACCGAACGGACCGGTCATCAGGATGACCAATGCTGTTATGAGACAAAGTATGAATTTATTCAAACGCACAGTATCGATCGAATTCACCATTCTGCTCATCATCTTCCCTGATGCTATGGTCAGGTGATATCCTACAAAGGATGCTATAGCAGAACACAGAAGGAGCAATAAGAACTCCGGTGAACAGAATCCGTTCAGACCGTTCCCTATCATCTCCTTCACTACAAGGACCGTTCCCGATCTTCCGCTGCCGGATACCGAGAGTGTAACGATCGAGAATATCGATGTTACCGTACCGATGGAAGCGACCAATGAGATGAAACGCTCCGGCCTATCTTCGGGAAAGAGTGATGATGACAGTGCAGCACCGGTCGTAGCCGTTATTCCGGGGTACCATCCCGCCAATGATCCCATTATCACTCCTTTGATCCCCGGCATGGGATCCATCTTGAAAGGGATGCGATCTTCTTGTTCTGGGATCTGAGTGTTCTTGAAGGAACTCAATAATGAAGGTATGCCGAACAATCCTGTAAGCATAGGGAAGAGAAGGGTACCTTCCCCGATGATGCCTGAAGAGGGGATAGGAAGGTCCATGCATATTAGGCCGAGGGACCCTGACAAAAATATCAGCACTATTGCCCAGATCTTCCTTGCATTGTCCTTCTGGGTCAGTATCATAACGAACAACGTGAAAAGAAGCACCCCTGTGGTCATTACATCCAGATGCTCAGCCAGACCGTTGAGCATCAGATACTGTACCGGGATCGCCAACATCAAGGCGGAGGATGCACCTATCGCACTGCCGACAGCAGCAGACCTCACTGCACGCATACCATGACCCTGCATCAGCAGCCTGTGTCCCGGAAGTGTGGACAATACCTCATCGGGGTCAGGAACGCCGATGAATACAGAAGGAACGAAATCAACGAAGGAATGGACAATGGATGCGGATATGATGCAAGATGATACGATTATCGGTATGAAGGAAGGATCGATGTATGATGAGAGGAAGGTCATCATAGCAGGATATGAAAGAAGCATCATCGATGCCAGGGTATTGACATGTATGCCGGGGACAAGACCTGTGAATGCCCCTATACCGGAACCTATGATCGAAGCAACCAATACAAGGAATATTATCTCCGGGCCCATCGACCATCAGTCGCGGATGACCATCTTAAAGGACCCAATTACAGTTAGTTTAAGGATCTGTGACTATCAGTTCACCCTTTTCATTGAATTCGATGTCTATCATCCTTTTGATATCGATCCCCAATTCGCGGCTCAACTCATCCCTTCTTGAACCCTTGTTGAAAACGACCAAGATATCCACAACGATTATGCCATTGTCCTGCAAGGTCCTAGTAAGTGCTGAAAGGGTACCGCCGGTACTCAGGATATCATCGATCACCACGACCCTGTCTCCCGCTTTCAATCCGTTAACGTAAATGGAACGGTCGGAGTATCCTGTCCTGTAGTGTATGGGTATCTCTCCTTCGATCCCGTAGGATCTCTTCCTAATGACCAGATAGGGTATCCTTGTCCTCAGTGAGACAGGAACGGCGAGAGGTATTCCCATCGACTCAGGTGCCAGTATGACATCGCAATCGAGATCGCATGTCGTCAATATCCAATCGACTATCTCATCAAGGACATCAGGATCCATTCTGGGTACCCCGTCGGTGACCGGATGTATCAGATATGGGTATCCGTTGCGATCTATTATGGGGCTGTTCCTGATACTGGCCTTGAGTTTCTCCCGCATTGGTACATAATGGTGGAACTGCCTTTTTAATTGTACCATCGAGTGACCTTTTTATAAATGCCCGATTATAACAAGCGTGATTCAAATGGACGCAGAGCAAAGAATGGCCCTTATCACGAGGAACGCAGAGGAATTGATCACAGAGGACGAGTTGAAGGAACTCCTGTCCAAGAATGACCATCCTAGGGCGTATATCGGGTTCGAGCCGTCAGGACTTGTCCATTTAGGGTGGGCATTGGTGACATCCAAGATCAGGGACCTTGCGGATGCAGGGTTCGAGACCATTGTTTTCTGGGCGGATTGGCATGCCTACATCAACGACAAACTCGGAGGGAACCTTGAGAACATAAGGACATGTGCAAGATACATGGAGGATTGTTTCAAAGCTCTCGGGGTACCCGAGGATAAGGTCAAATTCGTATATGCCAGTGAGATCCTCAGCGATATAGATTACTGGGAGATGGTGATAAAGGTCGCAAAGGCCACCACTCTGTCAAGGGTAAAGAGGGCAATGACCATAATGGGAAGATCGGAGGATGAGGCGGAGGTCGATTTCTCTAAGCTGATATATCCCATACTCCAAGCAACCGACATATTCTGTATGGATATCGATCTGGCATATGCCGGAATGGATCAGAGGAGAGCGAACATGCTTGCAAGGGAGGCCGCAGACAAACTTGGATGGAAGAAGCCCATAGCACTTCACACACCACTACTTCCAGGATTGAAAGGAGGCGACAGGATGAACCCTGCCGCATTCAAGATGTCAAAGAGCGATCCTAACAGCAGCATAAACATCCACGATGATGATGATGCGATAAGGAACAAGATGAAGAAGGCATTCTGCCCTCCTGATAAGGATAAGGAAGATGAGAATCCCGTCCTCATGCTTTCCAGGTACATCATATTCCCCCGTCTGGGTAAGATGGACATATCCAGACCTGAGAAGTTCGGAGGGGATATCTCATTCTCAAGTTATGAGGAACTCACTGATGCTTACTTCTCAGGTTCGTTGTTCCCCCTCGATCTTAAGAACGGGGTTGCCGATTCATTGATAAGGATATTGATCCCTGTGAGGGAATACTTTGAAGCTCATCCCGAGAATTACAAGGCGATGAGAGCCATATTCGATAATATGGAAAAGCTCAGGTAAGCTCGGTCTCGGCCTGAGACCTTCTCTTTATCTCTCTGAAATCGTCCATTGTCCTCATCATGCACATGTGGAGCATGGCTTCGATATCCCCGATCCCGGAGATGCCCGCGGCGCCACCGTGGCCTCCTCCGTCCGTCTCGGTCTCGCTGCTTATCCCGCCCATTGTGTTGCCGAGGTGTATTCCCCTTCTGACTATGTCCTGAGTGGCCCTGGAACTTATCCTGAACTCCTCGTCCCTTTGGGAACCTACGAATGCGACATCCGCACCTGCCAACATGAGTATCCTGCAGGATGATGCTTCGAAACTTCCTCCATATGCGGTGGCAACGATCATATCTCCAACATGATCGAACTTGACCCTACCGATGGCCTTCATGACAGCTATCCTCTCGGACATGGTCATCTGCATTCGGGTGAGACTGAAGACCTCATCCATGTACAGTTCAGAGGATTCAAGGAGATCCGCGAAGGACCTCAACATCTTCGGGTCTGCGAACTGGAAATGTCCGCTGTCTGTAAGCATCCCACCAAGCAATGCCATTGCCGCATCCTTTGGGATATCAAGATCGACCGAGTCTATGATATCCTTGATAAGTTCACAACATGATACCTTAGTATCATCGCACAGGAAGTGCACGTTCTCCCATTTGCCGGTAGGGGAGTGGTGGTCTATCACTATACTTCCATCCGGTATTGATGATTCATTTGGTTTCAATTGCTCAGGTGAGGAAGTGTCGACCACGACGACCAATTCATAGTCGGATAGGTCACAATCCTCTAGTATATTGATCCCAAGCTTCTCTGCTACGAGTCCCGCTATCCTGTCCACGCCTCCCGGGGCATAGATATCACCTTTGGGGAAACAGGCAGAGATGGCGAAAGCCGAACCGACCGCATCCATATCCGCATTACCGTGAACAAGGATGATCTTGTTCTTGGACATCAACATCTCCGCTGTTTCCTTTATCATGTGGTTTACCTCTTCTTCGCGAAGGCCTTTCCGATCTTGGTCTGACCGATGCCGGTTAGGAGTATATCCGACTTATAGATTCTGACAGTGACCATTATCGTTATCACTGTGAATATAAGCAGATATGCCAACCCTCCCAACACGAGTTCGATGTTTCCGAACATTAGGTTGTTCATCACCATCATCGGGTGTGTGAAGGGTATCGCGAACATCACTCCCTGCATGATAGCAGGAAGACTCTCGAAGCTTGTGAACATGGTCACGAACATAGGTATCATGGCCAGTGCACCGATCGGCAGGGTCATAGTCTGTGCTGCCTTGTAGTTCTTGGCGAATGCACCAAGTATCATACAAAGTCCGAGTGCACAGAATATCGCAAGGAAGATCATCACTCCGATGACCACCCAATCGATAAGTCCCAGACCCAGACCGTAATCCGCAATGTTGCCTCCGCCCATTGGACCCGCAAGACCGCCCATGTAGAACATCATTCCTATCATGTAACCTATACCATAGATCAATCCCACGATGGCAGATGCCAGAAGCTTACCGCTTACGATGGTCGTCCTCTTGACCGGCATTGTTAGCAAGGTCTCCAAGGTCTTGTTCTCCTTCTCGTTACCCATTGAGGATATGACTATGCTTCCTATCATCATTATCACTATCATTATTATGATAGGGACCATGAGTGTCTGGCTCATAACTGCGGATGAGATCTCCATAGGCGTGACGCCGCTGTGGACCTCTCCCTTTATGAACGTGTTGGGAGCGCTTGACTTCACAGGATACTGAATGAAGTTCGCAGATCCGGGATCTGCGATCTCAGAGATCAGTTCGTTGGATATGCTGCTGGAGATCCATGTTATTATGGTTGATGATATAGTTGATGAGGTAGAACCCATCAGTCCTTTGTTCTCGAACACATAGTATTCGGATATCGAACCTTGTATGTCGGCATTGATATCGTTAGTGAATCCTGGAGCTATACTGAACGCAGTACTGAGTCCGTTCTCAGTCATTATGTTGTAGATGGCATCACTATCATTGTAAGGTACGTCGAGTATCCTCACATATTCCTTGGCCTCCTCATAGGTAAGGCCATACATCTGCTCATAGAATCCGTACACGGAGTCAACAGCAAAATCAGACCATTCACCATCGTCTCCGTTTATCAATCCTATGTTGGACGGTGTCGATATGTCATCGACCTCGCTGCCGATCAGGCTTCCAACAGCCATCAATAGAATGACCATGACCACCAAAGAGGCCATGGAACCGGGCGTTATGAGCTCCTTGAGCTCTTTCTTTGTAATGTTGAACAGATGGCTCATCCCATCACCGCCTTGACGAACACTTCTTCGAGATTGGCAGCCTGATATCTTTCCTTTAGTTCAGCGGGTGTTCCTGTCAGGACCACTGTACCTTTGTTGATCATTGCGATCCTGTCACATAGCATATCCACTTCGAACATGTTGTGTGATGACATCAGAACTGTAACACCACGTTTTGCGATGTTCCTTATGACCTCTCTTATCTCGAATGCATTGATCACATCCAGACCGGATGTCACCTCGTCCATTATCGCTATCTTGGGAGAGGGCATGATGGCCCTTGCTATGAGGAGCCTCCTCATCATTCCCTTGCTGTATGTGTCGATCTTGGAATCTATCCTATCGCCAAGATCGGCAATCTCAATACCTGTCTCGACCATCTTCTCGAACTCTTCACCATCGGCAAAGAACCTGGCCATGAATCTGAGATAGCTTCTTCCAGTGAGGTCCTTGTATGCTCCGGCATCTTCAGGAAGATAACTGATTATCTTCCTTACTTCGTCGGAGTCCTCCATCACATCATGCCCACAAACGGTTATGCTTCCGGATGTCAGCTTGAGAAGTGTACATATCATACGGAGAGTCGTGGTCTTCCCGGCACCGTTAGGGCCGATCAGACCGAATATCTCTCCTTCTTTCACGGAGAAGTCCACATGCTTTACGGCTTCAATATCGCCGTATGTCTTGCGGACATCTTTCACAACCAATGTTTCCATTTATATTCCTCCTTCTTCATTGAATAACTCCTCTATGCTCTTTCCAAAGTATCTTGATATCTTGAATGCAAGTTTCAGCGACGGATCGTATTTCCCATTCTCAATGGCGATAATTGTCTGCCTTGTAACGCCCAAGGCCTCGGCCAGGTCCTCTTGGGTTATGTTGAGGATGGCCCTTTCGATCCTTAGCTTATTGTCCATGTTACTCCATTCTTCTATCTATTGTGACATAGGTGATCATGAACACTATCACTAGAACCATTAACGTCAAACACAACGTTATGCTTGAATAGTATGCCCAATCCCCTACATCCGAACTAATGACCATAAGCACCGCTCCTGCAATTCCCATTAGCGGCGCTATTATGGTGTATGTCCACAGTGCAGACCTCTGAGAGATATGTACCATCCTCTCATCCTCTATGGTCTCTCCCACCTCTTTCGATTTCTTTCCCGCAAGATACACAAGAGGTGCCGACACACCGAAACCTATCACCACCAACAGTAGGCTATGCGACAGTGCTGCAGATGCGATCATCACAGCACAGAATACAATGCCGAACATTCGGATCAGATTCCAAGATACCATGTAAAGGATATTTTACATTATGTTATTAATACTTTACTTAATGTAAATTGCAATATACATCCTGTATCATCAATTTTTCAATTGAAAATGTACTGATATGATAGAATATCAAAAAAATTAAGGTTTTTTGAAGTTGTTTATTCTTGGCCCATGGCCTTGTTGATCGTCTCTTGAAGGGATTCATACTTCTCGCGAAGTGTCTTCTCCTGACGCTCAAGACCTTTGACCCTTATGTCCAAGTTCTCGATCGACTCATCAAGATCGGCTTTCACCTTATTTTTGTCGTCGACCTTTATAAGAAGTGAGCCTACGTTCTTGTAGACATCGCCGGTGGCCTTGGAGAGTTCCTCGGAGGTCCTCTCCATCTCCTTCTTCTGGGCTTCCATCTGGACCTTTTGGGTTGATACTGCCTGCAGCTGCTGCTGAGTCTGCTGGAACTGAACTATCTGGTTCTGCAATTGAGGGCTGATGTTGTTCATTTATTCACCTTGTTATTCTGCCTATGTCCTCGGTTATCCGCACGCATTCAAGATATGAGTTCAGGGCCGCTCTCATGGCCGACGCATCGGTCGCCGAGAGCCTTATCGTCCCTGTCCCTTTCTCGAATCCCACATCGGCCTTGGTACGGGGAAGTTCCCTTCCCGCCTCAGGACCGATGGAGGCGATGATGCTCTCGGCATCATCCGATGTTATCTTGATCTCGGCAGTGAACATATCAGTCGGATTTCAGGACCTTCTTCACGTTCGGTCTGTCCTTGAAGAAGATCTTCGATCCGCATTTCTCGCACTGGAGTCCCAGGGCGTTGACGTTCCTGATAGGCTCGTTGCACTTGGCGCATCTGTACATTTGGACACCTGCTTACTGCTCGGATACCTGAGATAGGTCTTTCTTTGTCTTAGGGCTGTATGCCTCTGCAGCGAATTTGGTGTCACAGTGTCTGCATTCCCATATCCCTGAGCTTACTCTCTTAACGGACATGTGGTGGCATACCGGACACTCATGTTTCGCCTTCTGGTGCGCCTCGATGTTCTTTACCCTGTTGCGTACAACAACACCGTATCTTGCGCCGAACCTTCCTGAGGTACCTGCCTTCTTTGTTCTTTTTGCCATTTGTATCACCCAATGATCTTCCTTATCGCCTTACCTTTCTCGACGGCTCTGTCAAGGCAAAGACCGAGTTCATCCCTTGTGATGGAACCCTTTCCTCCCTTCTGCATAGCTCTGAAGTTGCCCTTGTCATCGGTAGTCACCGTAAGGCGGGCAGATGAGATCATCTCTTCGTCGAAATTTGGGTCAAGTATTAAATCATTTCCTATTTTGACAGATGTTATCGATATAGGGGTGCAGGTCACAGGCAGGGGTTTGTTCTCTCCCTTTCCGTACTGTTCTCCAGGAACGATCGCTGTCCTCAATGCGTTGACAGCTGCAAGATTCGCGGCATCGAAGAGATTACCGTCGTAATCCAGGGCATACATGTCAACGAAGCACATCCATACCTCTTCGCCTGCTTTTATGCACAACTGTTTCACATCCACCATTCCGGACTCACGTATACCGCGGTCCACTACACGGGCCAATTCTATGGCGGTCTCTCCGGGAGGTCCGGATTCGAATGTCGGGTGTGCCATCGGTATGAGTTCAGCACCCATTGTCAGAACACCGCTGTCAGGTGTATCGCCGAAAGGTGTACCGGGTATGATCTTGACTCCCGCTATGACCTCGGTCTTGCCGAGTTTGACCCTTGCGGATCCATCTGCACTCTCGATGCAGTTTGTCATGACGGTTATCTCCCTTATGTCCTCGACACCTCTGCCGTCCTCTCTCTTTCCCTCTTTCAGGAGGTTCATTATGTGATCGCGTTTGATCTCAGATGTAACATGTTCACTCATCTTCCTCGACCTCCTTTGTTGCGGAATAGCGTTTCTTCAAAGCTTCCTTCTGTACCTCGTACAGATCGTGGCATGCACCGAATGCAAGGTCAATAGCTTTATCGAACTCCTTCCTGGTCATGTTGCCGTCCATCTGAAGTAGGACTATCTCGTCTGTTGACGGAACTATTGCCAGAGGGACATCCGCCTCTCCGTAGTTGTCCTCTTCCTTGTTGAGATCGAGAAGTACGTGTCCGTCGGCCTTTCCTGCAGCTATTGAAGGAACGATATCCCTCATGGGGATACCAGCATCTGCCAGTGCAACGGATGCTGCGGTCAGTCCTGCGCACCTTGTTCCGGCATTCGCCTGCAATATCTCTATGTAAACGTCTATGGACGCACGGGGATAGAGTTCTGTAAGGACCACTTTCTCCAATGCCTCTGCGATGATCTTTGAGATCTCGATGGATCTCCTGTCGGGACCCGGCCTCTTCCTGTCACTGACGGAGAATGCCTGCATGTTGTATTTGCACTGGATGATCGCCTTTGTGGGATCCTGAAGGTGTCTGGGGTGGCACTCCCTTGGCCCATATACTGCTGCAAGCACCTTGTTCTTTCCTATCTCTAAATATGCGGAGCCGTCAGCGTTGCTGAGGACCCCTGCTTCAATGTGAATCGGCCTGTGTTCATCGGCCTTCCTGCCGTCGATCCTCACGCCTTTCTTATCAACTAATACCATATCGGTGTGTCCGCTCATCAATAATCCTCCCCGTCATCTTCTTCCTTTTCCGGGAGTTTGCTCTTAATAAAGTTTTCAACCCTCTCTGTCAGGTTGCTGCTCTGGGCCTCTCTCTCGATCATCTTGATCGCTTCTACAGCGACATCGGTGTTCTCCTCGTCGCCGTCGACCCATATCCTTCCGTTCTGTCCGACGAATATGCGGCAGTCAGTAAGGTTCTTGATCATCTGTATCATGGATCCGCTCTTCCCGATGACCCTGGATACCTTAGAGTGAGGCATCTCTACGAGCTGTCCTCCCTCGATCCTTCTGAGTCCCGAGTCCTTCATGGTGACCTGTATCTTCTTGCTTTCGTCCACCATCAGCACTTTCAACATGACCACGTTCCCGATGTTCAGATACTTCGATGTATCTCCGAACTCCACTTTCCACGGAACCTCGTTCACGTGCAAAGGTGCGGGGTATGGTGCGTTTATGTTCACAAGCCAATTCGAGGGCCCTATGTCCTCTATCACTCCTATCACGGTATCTCCCGTGCTTGGCATGTAGCGTCCACCCAAAGGTATCACGCTGATGCTGTCGTGAAATACGTTTTTTACGCCTAATATTCCGGCGTATATCTTGCCATCAAGCACGTATGTGTTGTTCCCTGAGTCCATGCCGGTATCATCCAGCACATCCCCCGGAACAACGATCTCGCGTGTGTTCCTGGCGTTTCTTCTTTCCATTTTATCACTTCTCTTGAATGTTAACTTATAAGTTTGACCGAGGCCGTTCCCTTGGTCCTGTTCTTCAACTTCTCGGTGAGTTCCGTTACCAAACCTGCCGGCAGTTCCATGACACCTATCCATGAACCGTCGGCCGTCCACTCCTCTCTTTCAATGAGTCCGAAGTGGACCATCTCATCAAAACATCTTCCGTAATCCTCGCCTTTCAATTTTATGGCGACCTTGCTCTTCTCGAACCTTATTGGGATAAGCGGCCTAAGTAGTTTCATCGCCTCATCGATCTCCTTCTCCAAAGGTTTGAAGGGATCCACATGGAATTTCGCTTCTTCTAAAGCAAGCTCTATCCTTGTATATGGATGAGGCAGTTTCGTCTGAGGATTTATGGCATTGGCGGCGATATAGGTGACCACCTGCTGCCTTTTCGCATCCAGCATCTCCTTGCGTTGTTCAGATGTTATCTGCACCTCGCCTTTCTCGATGATCTTCTTTGCGATCTCAGAGATGTCGCTGGTCCCGAAGACCTCCTTGATCTTATCCTCTGCGGGTCTGGTGCCCTTTCCGGAATTCTTGAATACCTCTTCGACCGCCAGATACTCTGTGAGATCCACCTTCTTCCCCTGCTTTATGAAATTGAAGACAGTGGGATCCAGCAGTATCTCGAAGGTCTCGCCGTGGCTCTCTAGCCTGGCGATAATGGCGTCGTCAAGGTTCACCATGCGAAAGCACGCTCACATCTTGCCGATCAGTTTTGTGATCTCGGCATCCGTGAGTCTTCTGAATTTCTTCCCTTTCTCAACGATCCCGATCTCAACCGATTCAGCAGAAGGTGTTTCCTCTATTGCGGCAGCCAGGGCTTTCAGTCCGAGCTTTGCGGCAGCCTCGAACGACATGCCGTCCGTGAACTCCTTCTCGAACATGTCCATCACAACTGGGCGCCCTGAACCAATGCTTGTTGCTCTGTATGCAACGAGTGCACCTGAGGGATCCGTCTCGAAAAGATGGATGCCAAGGTCATCCACACCCGCCACAAGGAGAGCTGTACCGAATGGTCTTCCTCCTCCGAACTGTGTGTAGTTCTGCTTGTAGTCGCAGATGTTCTTTACCAGAACTTCCACCGCGATATTCTCGCCGTATGTGATCTTATGCTGCTGGGCCTTCTTCCTGGCCTCTTCTATGAGTATTCTGGCGTCTGCCACAAGACCGGATGTTGCGCATCCGATGTAGTCGTCAACGTCGTAGATCTTCTCTATGGATCCCGGTTCGACGAGTTTGCTGGACAATCTCTTGTCCACCATGAGTATGACACCGTTCTTGTACTTCAGACCGATCGTTGTCGTACCTTTTTTGACCGCCTCGCGGGCGTACTCCACCTGGAACAATCTTCCATCAGGGGAGAACACTGTTATTCCCCTGTCATATGCCATTTGTCCTGGTTGCATTATGTTGTCTCCTATATTCGCGACTACAATTACGCCGCACTATATATCCCTTTACAACCGCGCGGAATTTAAGTGGTTCTTTTTTTGATGTTCTTAAGGTCGGGATATCTCTCCCGAATGGTCTTCAACGTACCCGATACCATTAAGGATCGGGATCCCTCATCCGCGGTGGACATGATCCCGATGATGTCCTCCTTCTGTTCGGGAGAGCATCTGATTATCGCTTTACTCGGTACGCATTGTATTATGTAAGGCGGATCGTCCAGGCCCATGGCCCTGAACCTTTTTATGAGGGAATCCTTGGTTGTTCCGTCAGATATCGAGAACACGATATATCTGCGCCTGCCTCTCTTTTCTTTTACGACCATGTGCTGTTCAGAGGGATAATCACTTCTGCTCTTTGTAAACTTTCATGGTCACACTCTCATACACCGCACCGCATTTCTTACAGACGGGCTTGTTCGAATCGACCGCATTACCGCATTTGCAGATGAAGGTCTCATCCTTCCTTGGAAATACTGCGCCGCAGTCACAAATGCTTCCCGATAGGAATCTTCCGCAAATGGGGCAGCGTGACCTCTCCGGTTCCCTTATCTCCATGGTGCCGTAGTCCTTTCCGCAGTATGGACATGACCCTGTAGGCCTGGCGCAGGCATCATGGAATACCTTGCCGCAGGAGCATTCTGCAAGGGGGTCCGATCCTATCTTCCCGTAGCAGATCTCGCACTTCGTTTCATCCTCTCCGCCATCCAAAAACGTAGTAGATTTTTCCCCAGACCTGCCTTTGAGTTTGTTCTTGAGGTCATATTTCGATGTCATATAGCCTTGGAGCACAACCACTATGGCTATGGCTACAACCAACAGGATTATCATACCCAGCAGAAAAACCGTGTTTCCTAAGTCCATATTTCTCTTAATAAAATTTGCCTTTTTAATACTTCTTGAGGTAGATCAGAAAAAATTCACGGAGTTGCATACTAATTTTATTTTCTTATGCATTGAATTTACCACTTTTTTGGTGGAATTACCTTTTAATAAAATACTACTTTTTACGTATGAAATTATGTCTGGGTCTTTTGAAAATTAGCTAATCCTAAATTTGTAAGAGGATTTCTCAATTATGCATAAAAAGACCATTCCATAATGCGACCATACAATATAAACGTTATGTCGTAAGGACTTTAATAATGAATACTCATTCTTTTTATTGTTCCAATTAACCAATTGGTATATATCGGAGGCAATGATTTGACGAAATCAGCATTAGTTATCGGCGGAGGTATCGCAGGTATACAGGCCTCGTTGGATCTTGCGGACAGGGACATACATGTGTACTTGGTGGAGAAACTACCCACCATCGGAGGTACCATGTCCCGTCTCGACAAGACATTCCCAACGAACGACTGTTCTGCGTGTATCCTCTCACCAAAGATGGCGGACTGTATCGGGCACCCGAACATAACCACCCTTACCTTCCACGAGGTAATGAAGGTGGATGGGAAGGCAGGAGACTTCAAAGTAACCGTCAAGAAGAAGGCGAGGTATGTCGACCCGACATCCTGTACCGCTTGCGGCGACTGTCTCGGTAAGTGTCCTTCCAAAGGGATACCCGATGAGTACGAGTATGGTCTTTCGACCAGAAGGGCGATCTACATACCCCATGCACAGGCTGTGCCCAGGGTCGCGATCATCGATGCTGCCAACTGTAGGATGATACAGGACGGCAAGTGCGGTGTTTGCGCAAAGGTATGTCAGAAGAAAGCCATCAGCTACGAGGATAAGGACGAGGAGTTCCAGATCGAGGTCGGTTCGATCGTAGCAGCACCCGGATTCAAGGTCTGGAATGCAGCAATCGCAACCGAATACGGATATGGAAGATTCAAGAACGTGGTCACAGCGCTCGAGTTCGAGAGAATGATGTGCGCCTCAGGTCCCGAGAGAGGGCACATAACAGTGCCTTCATCAGGAGAGGAACCAAAGAAGATCGCGTTCATCCAGTGTTGCGGATCCAGATCCGAGAAGCCAGGATGGAAGAAATACTGTTCATCCGTCTGTTGTATGTATGCAACAAAGCAGGCCATGATCACAAAGGAGCACGCTGATGTTCAAGAAGACATATTCTTCATGGATATCAGGTCCTACGGAAAGGAATTCGAGGCCTACATAGACAGGGGACAGAAGGAGTATGGAATAAAGATGCACAGGTCCGCACGTGTTTCGAACGTGGATGAGGACCCCGAGACAAAGAAGCTCACAGTGAACTACACCAATTCCAACGGAGATGGTGTTTCCGAGGAATACGACATAGTCGTACTTTCGATCGGACTCAACCCGCCCGAGGGAGCAGAGGAGTTCGCAGATACACTCGGTATCGAGCTCAACGAATACGGATTCTGTAAGACATCCGTATACAAGCCCCTTGAGACATCAAGAGAGGGTGTGTTTGTAACAGGTGCTTTCGCAGCACCCAAGGATATCCCCACATCTGTTGCAGAGGCAAGCGGATCGGCAGGAAAGGCAGGTGCCTTCATAGTGGACGCGAACTTCATACCGCGTGCACCGAAGGAGTACCCCCCGGAGAAGGATGTCGAAGGCAAGGAGCCCCGCATCGGAGTTTGGGTATGTCACTGCGGTATCAACATAGGATCCGTGGTCGATGTTCCTGCAGTAACTGATTACGCAGCAACACTTCCCAATGTCGTGCTATCAAGACAGTCACAGTACGCATGCGCACAGGACTGCCTTGAGGAGATATCAAGAGCGATACAGGAAGAGGATCTTAACAGAGTTGTTGTCGCATCATGCACACCCAGGACCCACGAGCCTCTCTTCAGAGAGGCATGCAGGGACGGTGGATTGAACAAATATCTGTTCAACATGGCGAACATACGTGACCAGTGCTCATGGATCCACATGCACGCAAACGAGGCAGCCACGGTCAAGGCGAAGGACCTTCTCAGGATGGCCATCGCAAAGGCGGCACTCCTCGAGCCGCTCGTCGGATCCGAGATATCGGTAACAAAATCCGCAGCGGTCATCGGTGGAGGTATCACTGGAATGACAGCGGCACTCGACATAGCTGCACAGGGAGTACCTGTACACATAATCGAGAGGATGAACGAACTGGGAGGATTCGCCCTTAACTTCAACCACAAGGAAGATGGAAAGGAAGTATCCGAGTTCGTCAAGGAACTGATATCCAAGGTCGAGAACGACAAGAACATAACCGTGCACAAGGGAGCATCCATCAAGGACATACCCGGATTCGTCGGTAACTTCAGGGTCGTCATAGACGGCTGCGAGGACATACCCGTAGGGGCGGTCCTATTTGCGACCGGAGCGGCACAATACAACCCCGCAGAGTACAGCTACGGAACGGACAAGAAGGTCATGACCATCCTGGACGTCGAGAAGGCACTCGCAGAGGACAAGTTCTCCGGAAAGAACGTGGCATTCATACAGTGTGTCGGTTCAAGGAACAGCACTGTGAAGTACTGTTCACGTGTCTGTTGCGCAGGTGCACTCCGCAATGCAATACAGATGAAGATGAAGGACCCGACCATCAATGTCTCGATCATACACAAGGACATCAGGACATACGGATTCCGCGAGGAACTCTACAACAAGGCATCCAGCCTCGGCGTCAAGTTCCTGAGATATTGTGTGGATGACACACTGCCGGACTTCAACGGAAACGTCGTAAAGGCACATGACTCCATACTCGGAGCCGATGTCGAGATACCCGTGGACACACTTGTACTTGCAGCAGGTATCGCACCACTCCGCGAGGAGAAGGAAGAGCTTGCCAAGATGGTCAAGGTCCCGATCAGCAAGGACGGATACTTCTTCGAGGCACACCAGAAGCTCAGGCCTGTGGATTTCGCCACTGAAGGTGTATACGTCGCAGGTGCGGCACACTGGCCCAAGTTCATGGACGAGTGTATCGCTCAGGGATCCGGAGCAGCCGCAAGGATGCTCACCATAGTCTCAAAGGACAAGCTGATATCGGAAGGTATCGTGGCGGTCTCCAACCCCGACCTATGTGATGGTTGCGGTGTGTGCGAGGGATGCTGTGATTACAATGCCATCAACATCATAATCGGTGAGGATGGAAGGCTGAAGAGCGACGTCAACCCCGGTCTCTGTAAGGGATGCGGATCATGTGTCGCATCATGCCCGGCAGCAGCCATGGAGCAGAGAGGATTCAGGAACAAGCAGATAATCGCAGAGATCGACGCATTGTTCGACAAGGCAGGAGCGTGAACATATGGCAGACTTTGAACCTAAGATAGTAGCATTCTGCTGCAACTGGTGTTCTTATGCAGGAGCCGACGGAGCAGGGGTCGCAAGACTCCAGATGCCCCCGAACTTCCGTATCATAAGGACCATGTGCTCAGCAAGAGTGGACCCTGAGTTCATACTCAGGTCGTTGGCCAAGGGGGCCGACGGAGTGATAGTGTTAGGATGCCACCCCGCAGACTGCCACTACATCGGAGGGAACTACAGAGCAAGAAGGAGAATCGCATTGCTCAGAATGGTCCTTGAACAGTACGGATTCGATCCCAAGAGACTGAAACTCGAATGGGTCTCAGCATCAGAGGGAGAGAAGTTCCAAGTAACCTTGACCGAGTTCATTGACACGATCAAGACACTCGGGCCTACCCCATTGAAGGAGGAAGAGTAATGGCATTCTTCGATAGATTCAGAAAGAAGAACAAAGAGGCTGACGCACCGAAGAAGGATGCGAAGAAGGAAGCACCCAAGAAAGAGGTAAAGGCGGCAACAGCATGCGATGTGAGCCCTGCCTGCGGCGGAAAGACGCCGGAGACAGTGGAGGCATCACAGCTTCCGATGGCCGACCTCGGCGAACTCCTTCCCGGAGCACCCCCGAACGGTAAGATCAACCTTGCCATATACTGGGCAGCAGCATGCGGCGGTTGCGATGTCTCGATCCTTGACATAAACGAGAGGATCCTGACCGTCGGCGACATGGCGAACATAGTCATGTGGCCGATAGCAGCCGATGGAAAAGAGCATGACATTGCAGCGATGGACGACGGATCGATAACGGTATCGATCATATCCGGAGCAGTAAGGAATACAGAGAACGAGCACATGGTCAAACTCCTGAGGCAGAAGTCACTCCTCGTTGTATCATACGGATCATGCGCATGTTTCGGCGGATCCCCTGCATTGGCCAACCTGGTCCCCGGCGGAAAGGACGAGATCTTGGATTATGTTTACACCAAGGTCCCCTCGACAGCCAGTTTCCAGGCGGACTATCACAGCGGATCACCTGTCATCCCACAGAACTCATATGCCGCACCCGAGGGAGAGTTGACCCTTCCGGTACTCTTTGACACCGTCAAGACACTGGATCAGGTCATCGACGTGGACTACTACGTCCCCGGATGCCCGCCACTGCAGGAGTCCATATCCTACATGCTCAAGGCTGTAGCTGACTTTGCATACGCAGGTGTCGCACTTCCCCCGAAGGGAACGACCATCGGTGTCGTCACAAAGACATTGTGCGACCAGTGCCCCAGGCGCAAGGAGTTCAGAAGGATAACAAAGATCGTGGAACCCCACGAGATAGACGTCGATCCCGATCTGTGTCTCATGGACCAGGGAATACTGTGTCTCGGACCGGCAACGGTCGGAGGATGCAACGCAAGATGCACAAGGGCAGGACAACCATGCCGCGGATGCTACGGACCTACCGTTGCAGTGCAGGAGCAGGGAGCAAGCGCCCTTACGGCGATAGCATCACTGTTCCCTGTGCTGGACGACGACGCTACCATGGAAGAGGAGAAGGTCATCGATATAATGTCGACAGTGAAGGACCCGCTGGGTTACTTCTACGCATTCACGATGGGCAAGTCCTTGATCAAGAGATCGGTCACCGAGAAGGGAGGTAAGTAAGATGACAGGACCAATCATTTGGGATGATAAGCAGAAGGCCACCTCTAACAGGGTGACCGTGGATCCCATAACAAGACTCGAGGGTCACGGAAAGATAGAGATATTCCTGGATGACAGCGGGAACGTCAGTAACGCATACTGGCAGGTACCTGAGGTCAGAGGATTCGAGAGATTCTGCATCGGCAGGAAGGTAACGGAGCTCAACCAGATCACAGCAAGACTTTGCGGTGTCTGTCCCGGAGCACACCACTTGGCCTCAACAAAGGCCATAGACGGATGTTACAACACGAAACCGACGGATGCAGCGTTCCTTCTCAGGGACCTCTTCTACCATGCACACTTCGTGCACAGCCACATAGCGCACTTCTATGCGTTGGCCGCACCCGACTTCGTCTGCGGGCCTGCCGCACCGGCAGCCGAGAGGAATGTCCTGGGTGTTGTTGCACGCGTTGGATTGGAACTTGGATCAGCTGTTCTCAAGGCACGTGCCGAAGCTCAGAAGATCCAGGGAATAATCGGCGGAAAACCGACACACCCCGTGATGGGTGTTCCCGGTGGAGTGAGCAAAGCGATCAACAACGAGGAATCAAAGGAGATCCAGGGATATGCGGACAACCTTGTCGCATTCGCCGAGACCTCCTTGGGTGTCTTCAAGAGTGTCGTTCTTGAGAACTCAGAGTATCTGGACATAATCAAGAACCCGGATCTGTATTACAATGAGTTCTACAACATGGGTCTTGTCAACTCTAAGAACCAGCTTGAGTTCCATGACGGACTTGTCAGGGTCGTTGACCCGACCGGAAAGGAACACGACAAGTACAACGCATTCGACTACCTCGACCACATCGGAGAGGCTGTTGAACCGTGGTCCTATGAGAAGTTCCCGTACATGAAGAAACCCGGATACAAGGGACTCGTTGCAGGCATCGACAATGGATTGTACCGTGCGACCCCGCTCGGAAGGCTGAATGCAGCCGACGGCATATCCACGCCGAAGGCACAGGCAGCATTCGAGGAGTTCAGGGCAACATTCAAGAGCCTTGGAGTAGAAGGTCCGGTACACTTCAACCTGGCAACACACTGGGCAAGGATCATCGAGATGCTGTACGCTGCGGAGAAGGTGCATGAGAATGCATACAACCCCAACGTCACAGACCCCAACATAAAGCAGAAGGACATCCAGCCCGGAGGACGCGGAGTAGGATGTGTGGAGGCACCGAGAGGTACACTCACACACGACTACACATGCGACCAGAACGGTATAGTCACTGCCTGTAACCTTGTTGTGGGAACGACCAACAACAACGGTCCGATCAACGTCGATACAGTGAAGATCGCAAAGGCCCTGATAAAGGACTATGAGGTCTCACCCGGTCTGTTGAACATGGTCGAGATGGCATTCAGAGTGTATGATCCATGCAACTCATGTGCTACACACAGCCTGCCCGGTCAGATGCCCCTCAAGGCAGTGATCAGGAACGCTGACGGTTCTGAGTACAAGACAGTTTCCAGGAACTGAACGTAAAAACAGAGGGGAGACCCTCTTTATTCAACCTTTTTCACTTTTATTCTCTTTCCCCATTGTCGGGTCTCGCTTCCTTTGATCATGAGGTCCTTCAGCTTTCCGAGGTCCACACCATCCAAAAGGTGTACCGATGCATTCTCGAGATCCAAAAGGTCTCCGCCCATGATAGGACCCAACAAAGGCTCATCGATGATATTCACGGGGGATCCTCCCAACATCCTGTTGAATGCCGGTATGATGATGAAGTTCCTAGGTAATCTGTCATACCTTTCCGAACTATCCATCATGAACCTCCCTCTGACCCAGCAAGGTTCGTTGACCTGTCTCCCAACCCCATCCCTGAACATTATGGCAGGATGATCATGGGCCATTATCAAGGTCTCGGAATCCATGACATCCTTGGAAGGCCAAGTGTGCCCGTGTACGAATCCCGTATCCTCCACCTTCATTCCTGTTGCAGGTCTGATCCTGACGTGACCGGGTAGGAATTCCTCTATGTTCGTATCATGGTTTCCCCTAACAACATCAACACTGTCGAAACGGTCCAATAGTCTTTCGAAGAACACAGGTATCTCGCGATACTCCTGTTTGGTGGATCCGGGAACGGAGTCCTTTACGTCACCGAGAACGATCAATCTGCTGGCCGAATCATCGGCAGCTTCCACGATCATATCGAACATGTCATCTGTCCTTGATGTAATGTGGAATCCCTTCTTTCTAAGATGGGACTCCACTCCGATATGGAGGTCCCCTATGATCAGATATTCATCCGCTCTTAGGGCAGGTATTCCGTGAACAGGTTGTATGTCCATATCAATCCCTGATGTATCCCTTCAGAACATTCGGTATCTCATCGATGACATCCGTTGCTATCATTCCGTAGGATCCTTTGTCGAAAGCATATTCCCCTGCCTTTCCGGATATGAATGCACCAAGCGATGCGGAATCAAAACAGTTCATTCCCTTAGCCAACAATCCTGCGACAATACCTGCAAGGACATCCCCTGTTCCTGCGCCTGTCATTCCGGGGGTCCCGGTATCATTGTAGCGGACCCTGTTACCATCCGACACGATGTCCACAGGACCTTTGAGAAGGATCGTTGAATTGGTCTTCTTGGCCAATTCCTTGACATTCATATCGACCTTATCGCCGATATTCCCTCCAAGTCTCTCAAACTCCTTTCTGTGCGGTGTAAGGACAGCCTTTCCATTCATCTTTGGTGATGGCCCCAGCGCGGTCAGTCCGTCTGCATCTATAACCATGGGTATGGTGCAACGGGAGACAAGATCATTTATTGCATTCCTGGTCTCATCGGATGTTCCTGCTCCAGGACCTATTAGCACGGCATCGAATTCCTGTGTAAGGTCAAGAAGCGGATCGACATGGTCTTTCTTTATTATGTCCCCTTCAAGGTCGGTCATCGTAAAGACCGGAGAGAATCCTGCTATGATCGAATAACATGACTCAGGTACTGCAAGTCTGACGATATCCACGCCTATCCTCAATGCAGCAAGCGCAGACATGGCCGGTGCACCGTAATATGGGCCGCCGCCTATTATCAGCAACCTTCCGTTGGAACCCTTATGGCTATCATCGCAGGACACGGGATACCGGACCATATCTCCTGGGCCTATCCTATCGTATGCTTCACTGGGAATGCCGATATCGGCGATTATTATCTCGCCTGAATTATTCTTGTTCATTCCTTCCTTCATATCATGGAATGTGATCGTTATACTGGGGTTCACGTGGGTGTGCGTACCTAATCCGGAAGGTACATCAACAGACACTATGATCCCTGAGAATTCCTTAGTTCTTTTTATGAAGTCCTCATAAGGTTGTTTGACCCCTCCCTTGATACCTGTGCCCAAGGCGCAATCGACCAGAACCTCGTACATGCTGAGGTCCAATGATCTGAAATCCTTTACAGAACATCCCAATGTTGAAAGTCTTTCCTTGATGTCAGGGTTTTTGATTGAATCGATAGGTTTTAGAAGGTATATCGTAACATTCTCTCCGGGCATCATGCCTGCAGCGAATATTCCATCGCCGCCGTTGTTACCATTGCCGCAAACGAATGCGATCCTCTTTCCATGGAATCTTTCCTTGAGTAAGGAGGATACCGCCGTTCCGGCATTCGTCATTAGTTCGGATATGGATATGCCCATGGACTCGCAATTGGCATCGATGACCGCGGAATCCAAATTGGATATCATTTCTTCTGGTTCTTCACAAGGACCTCTGCGATCTGTGGCAGAAGCTCGGTCTTTGATAGCTTTCCTCTCTCGACCTTTACGCAGCCGCGTTTGGCAGCCCAGTTCGCAGGGTATGCCTTATTCTCGAAGACCTGGTACTCAAGGTCCAGAATGAGAGCTCCCTTTGCTATGATATCTATATCGGGATTCTTAACACAAAGATCCTTGGGAAGCCTTCTGCCCATTGATCTGGTCCTTTCGATATCGAAGTATTCGGGCCATATCGTTATCGCGGTATCCTCATCGTATGCCATATTATCACAGTAATAATGCAGAATCAGGTTAAAAAGGAAGTTGTTGTAAAAAGAAAAGGAGCCGGACCACAGGTCCGAACTCAGTTCTCTATGAGGACGGCGTTGATCGCTCCATCCTGTCCCGGTCTCGATGTGACGATCGCCTCACCGAGCTCGGTCTTTATCTTGGCACCTTTGTTGAGTATGTTACGCTGAACGTAGTTAGGATCGGCAGGGTTCACTGTAACGTTGATGATCTTTGCTTTCTGGACGGTGTTGGTCTTCTTGTCTACCACATTCGCATATTCTGCGACGAGCATACCTGTCTTGGTGCTTCCGCCCATTCCACGGTACTGCTTCAGGGATTGTTTTCCAACCTTTGTGAACTGTTTCTCCCTGCTGATCTCGAATTTCCTCTTTCCTCTGCTGAGGACAAGCCTACCGCCAGTGGGCTTCTTCTTTGATTTTCCCTGCCAAAGTGCCATTGTTATCGAATCTGCCAATTACGGTTCTCTATATAAACCTTTTTCAATCTGCCCTTATTTATTTAGATACAGTGAACAGCTCTGCACTGACCGCTCCGTCATCTATCTCGACAATGGCGTACATACCATCCTTTGCAGGGCCGGGGTTGACGAAAGTCGTCCCATCGACGAATTTCACTCCATAATCCTCATGTATATGTCCGCTAAGAACCAGTATGGGCCTGAACTCTTTGACTATCTTCAGTATGGACCCACTGCCCACGTTCGCACCGGAAGGTATCATATCGTTTATTCCGTGAGCCGGAGCATGGACCATCAGTATCATACCTTCCCTTGAGATCGGTTTTAGACGGTCATATATCTCTTTCTCATCAAGTTCGAAAGGCGTATCGAATATGGTCGGATTGGAACCTCCCAATCCCGCAACATGGAAACCGTCAAGGTCCGCGGTCTTTCCGTGCATGTCGATCGCGACCTCAGACACTCTCTCAGGAACAGTGAGCGGATCGCAGTTGCCAGGTATTGCATAGACGTCTCCCTTCAAAGGACCAAGTATCTCCGCAACCCTTTCCTCAGGACCGAAATCTGTTATGTCCCCTAGGATCAGTATGTAGTCTGCCTCATGGTATTCTGACTGGGAGTTGATCCAATCAGTGGTCGATACATCTCCGTGTATATCAGAAACTACGAACAGCTTCATACTGTTTCAAGGGGCTTGAGGGTACATTAATGTTTCTCGAACATTCTCTGAATGTCCACTCATGTAGTATCATTTGGCACATAGGCTGCTGAGAATGGCAGAGTTTCAAGATATCACTGCGGTCGATGCTGCTTTTCTGTTCATGTCCTTGAATTCGTTCAATACCATCACTATTGTGTAAATGAACACTGCGACCGTGGCTATCGCTGGTGCCATGAACAATCCGTGAACGCCCAATCCTCCTATGGATGGTAATATGAACAACAGAGGAACAACTATCAACAGCTGTTGAGGCACGATGATCATTATCGCCTTACCTCCCTTACCTAAGGACTGGAACAGGGTCACAGACATTATCACGAATCCCAGCAGGAAGAATGTACTGAACAGCATACGCAGATCGTTGACACCCATGGAGACTATCGCAGGATCGGTTATGAATAGCGATAGCATGGTGTTCGGGAACAACTCGATGGGAATGAAGAATATCAACGTCAGTATCGTGGACCATATCGTGAAGATCTTCATACAGCTCTTCACTCGATCGAATTTATTCGCACCGTAATTTGTTCCAGCAACAGGCTGGAATCCTTGGGTTATTCCCCAAAGAGGTATGAATGCGAACGCTTGGATCCTCATCGCAGCACTCATTATTATCTGCCAATCTGATCCTCCATACTTCGCAGCAACGTAGTAGATCACAACATACTGAACAAGCGTTACCCACTGCATCAGCATAGCTGATATCCCGACCTTCATTATCCCGGGAACGATGCTCCGTTCTAATCTTATCTTATGGATCCTGACATTCTGGCTCTTCTTCTTGAAATAGTATAGTGTTATTGCTGCCTGGGATATCTGTGCGATGACCGTTGCTATGGCCGCTGCCTCAACACCCAATCCCATATCGCGCATTCCCAGGATCATGATCGGATCTAGTACAAGGTTCACGACCGCTCCGAATATCATGATCATCATCGCTCTTTTCAGAACACCTTCTCCGCGCATCACCATGTTTGCAGCCTGAGCGAAATTAACGAATATCGATCCCAGGAACACTATCCTGAGATAACTGACGGCAAAATCCTTGATGTCCCCCTCAGCACCGGATAGCATCACAAGCTGTTCTGTGAACAGTTCCCCTATGATCGTGACCGCAATGGAAAGTATGATTATCAGGAACACAAGGTTCCCCATTATCTTGTCCACGGTCTCCTGATCCCTTCTCCCTATCGCTCTTGACAATACGGATGCAGATCCCATTCCGATCAGAACGGCCAAGCCGCTGTTTATTATTGTAAAGGAGTATCCGATCGAGACCGCGGCCATCTCATTAGGGCCAACCAACTGACCGACAAAGATGGAATCCATTAGATTGTAGAGGCCGATCACCACCATGGCGATGATGGCCGGAAGGCTCATCGATACCAACAGTTTTGACGGAGGATCCGTAAGCAATCTTTCTCTCACATTCGATGTTTCCATTTTATCAAAGTCCTGATCGGAAAGGATCTGAACGGTTGATGGAACAAGGAGTATATTTAATTTAGGATATCCTAAATATTGATAATTATCAATACTGGCTCATGCAATGGATATCAATTTGATTATTGAAAAAGATCATGGACCCAAAGCAGTTTTTGCATCAAGGTATAGTCTTTCCGTAGGGTAAAGATCGACCGCATCCGGATCGGCATCAAGGAGTTTCAATCCCGTTTCCTCAGAGAAACGTTCGCAGGCTTTGTCATATTCTTCCTTTTGGATACCGATCCCGGTATCTATCTTCACTGCGTTCTTGTATCCATACACCTCAAAGACCTCCTTTATGGTGTATATGTTCATGATCTCGAATCCTTTTGTGAAATCGAGTTCAGTTGAATATTCCTCCCAATTGCCGGCTATGGATGGTGTGACGTAGAACATGCCGGGATATCTCTTTACAAAGTCACAATATCTCTTGTGTCCGCCTACGGCAACACCAATGCAATCATCACATACATCCCCGCATTCATCTCTGAACACGAAGACAGGGATGTCAAGTGTATCGGATGCCCATCTTGAGACATCCCATCCTGCGTTACCGCACGATCCATAATACAAAGCGATGACATCAACGCGACCTTGGCAGTCCTTGAGCTGATCCTCCAGTGTTTTTCGTAGTATCTGAGGACGGGAATGTAGGCCCAGTTTGTTCATGTAGATCACGATGTTGAAACAATTCTCCTTGTCAATATCAGCATATCCGTTCTGAAAGCTCCATTCATCGATAAGTGTGAACGGTATGCCTTTCGATTCAAGTTTGGCCTTTAGGGTATCGGATGGAGATGTATCTATCACATACACCTTCTTCTCATCCAGATCCTGGTACAGAGAATATATTATCTCATCATCCAGGACAGGACACCCTATTATCCCGAGTATTCCCTTTATCATTTTGTTCGAACTCAGATATGTTGCAGTCTCTTTTCCTTGTTGAAGACCGACGCCCTGCATTTCTGATATTTCTCCAGGGTCTTATCATCGAACACCCTCACTTCTTTCAATGAAGCTACGTTGTTCCTGATCTCGATATCATATCTCACTTTCTGATTGCACATATCGTATTCCTCCTTTGCCGATGAGGACATCTGCACATCAATATCAGATTGTAAGAATAAAAAGAAGATGGATTCACAAAGAAACATGGCGTGGAGGGAGGGATTCGAACCCCCGGGTCCTTACGAACAATAGATTAGCAGTCTATCGCCTTACCAGGCTGGGCCACCTCCACTTAAAACAACCGAACATCAGTATCTCTATTAAGCTTTCCTATTGTTCCTGCTGTCGTCACTCTTTATTATTAAACTAATAATTAGATATATTGATGCAATTTGTTATCGTATCAACATGCGGATCGAACATGCTATATTCATTATTATAATAATAGAATAATACCAACTTGTGAGGATAATGGGATGATACCTCATATTCGCACGTGCTTTCCTGCCTTTTTCTGAGTGTTTCTGAGCAAAGATTAAATAGGATACATGTATCGGAGACTCTGCGGGATTCAACCATTGCGCCCATTCGATTGGGACGTTTCTGACACTGAATCCTGTTGTCTGGGAAGACAAACCTTCCCGGGTAAAAAAGCTTATATATTCCCCCGAAGTACGGGGAATACGCGGCCCTCGAATAGGGGGTTGCATCATGGAGAATCAAGATCTCCGCCAACAGGCGTGTACTCTTGAATTCTGACGTTCGATGCTACGAATGTTCCGTTAGACGGACATTCGATTGAGTGAGCCGTCCGACGGAGCAGCGGTGAAACATGGTAAACTGCCAGTTTCTTTTTCATCCATCAAGAAGACGTAAATAATGTCACAAGGATTTGACTCCGGTTGATCCTGCCGGCGGCCACCGCTATAGGAATTCGATTAAGACATGCGAGTCGAGAGTCGTTATGGACTCGGCGGACTGCTCAGTAACACGTGGACAACGTGCCCTTAGGAGGAGGATAATCTCGGGAAATTGAGGATAATACTCCATAGGTCATGGGATCTGGAATGACCCATGGCCAAAAGTTCCGGCGCCTAAGGATCGGTCTGCGGCCTATCAGGTTGTAGTGGGTGTAACGTACCTACTAGCCTATGACGGGTATGGGCCTTGAGAGAGGGAGCCCAGAGTTGGATTCTGAGACACGAATCCAGGCCCTACGGGGCGCAGCAGTCGCGAAAACTTCACACTGGGGGCAACCCCGATGAGGGAATTCCTAGTGCTAGCACATTAGTGTTAGCTTTTCTTTAGCGTAGATAACTAAAGGAATAAGGGCTGGGTAAGACGGGTGCCAGCCGCCGCGGTAATACCTGCAGCCCAAGTGGTGGTCGATTTTATTGAGTCTAAAACGTTCGTAGCCGGTCTAGTAAATCCTTGGGTAAATCGGGACGCTTAACGTTCCGAATTCCGAGGAGACTGCTAGACTTGGGACCGGGAGAGGCTAGAGGTACTTCTGGGGTAGGGGTAAAATCCTGTAATCCTAGAAGGACCACCGGTGGCGAAGGCGTCTAGCTAGAACGGATCCGACGGTGAGGGACGAAGCCCTGGGTCGCAAACGGGATTAGATACCCCGGTAGTCCAGGGTGTAAACGCTGCAGACTTGGTGTTGGAGACCCTTCGAGGGTATTCAGTGCCGGAGAGAAGTTGTTAAGTCTGCTACTTGGGGAGTACGTCCGCAAGGATGAAACTTAAAGGAATTGGCGGGGGAGCACCGCAACGGGAGGAGCGTGCGGTTTAATTGGATTCAACACC
>JAEXCH010000013.1 GCA_023402275.1 Methanobacteriota archaeon | reverse complement strand
AAGGGAACTGGATTCCAGACTGGGATTGCATCTGTATACGGAGCCGAAGGATCCAAGCAAGAAGCAGTGACACCGATGATCGTTCACGGCATCAGGGACTTATACCCCAATTTACCGAGTTAGGGTTTTTATTGAAGCGATATGATACGTAATAGTAATGTCGGATAACGTGGAGTTTTCGAAATGGCCACAGGAGTCGGTGGACATCTACAAGGATGCTGTAATTAGGGATGCTCAGGAGGTCCAGAATGATCTGTCCAACGTTGTTACATATGCTTCGGCTTTGATAGCGGCGAATGGAACGGTCCTAGGAATGCTGATGTCGGTCGTTGCGATCGTGGACCTGGATTGGATGGTCATTATTGGGGTCTCTCCTCTGTTCGTATCCTTACTGATACTTGCAGAATCAACTCAGGCATACAAGAGATCGATGATAGTTGAGATCAATTCCTTACATGATGTGAACAAACTGGCAGAGGAGCCCAGGAAGATGGAGGAAGAGATGCTCAATGCCATGGTCTCAAAGATAGACGTTGCTCAGAAGCTGTACAAAAGATACAGTGCCGGACTTCGTCTCGGAGTTACGATATTTGTTCTCGGGCTGGTGACATTCGGACTGTTCTTCCTTTGGTCAGTAGGTACGATATGACCCCGTGTGATCAACTGTGATACTTTCCGGTGATCTTCTTTATCGTGATCTCGACAACCGCCGTTCCGTTCTCCATATTATCCGAGATCTCCATCCCGTCACTGTCTGGGATGTATTTGTTCGCGAATTCCCTGAGCACCTTTTGCTTGACCTCGGGGTCGTCCGTCATCTTGGCATCACCGAATACAACCGCGCTCTCATATTCAGTATCTGCTTTGCAAGGTGATTCTATCCCATCCAGCATGAGGTCCATCATCTCGTCCACGGTGAAACATACTTTGGAGCAATTCGATATATTGTCCAATTTCTGACCTTTAGGCAGCCGTGGAAGTATATCTTGTCGTTAAGATACACATAGTGGACAGCCACTGTGTATGGATATCCGTTGCTGCATATTGTTGATATGTGGCCGTAATCGGACCATTCCAGCAACTCTCTTATGTCTTCTTCCTTCATTGTGAACTCCTTCATCCTATGCTGCATTAAGAAACACCCCTTCAGATGGACCGCCCTACAAACATAAAATATAATCTGTTAGCGATATTAATCGGATAGTCATGAACCGGAACACTACGATGATCGCGGTGGTCCTTGTCTTATTGGTCCTGGTGGGCGCAGGTGCGGCAATTGTCCTGACCAAGGATAAGACAGACCACGAAGAACTTGCAAAAGAGCATGTCATGATGCTTGTCGAAGGTGAGTTCCAGGAATTCTATGACGGTTCAGATAAAGGGCTGAAAGAGGCAGTAGGATCTGTTATTGGTCTCAGGGAGATGTGGAGGGTATATACGCAATCACTTGGGGACCTGCAAGAGATAGAAAGCATCAATATGTCTGCCTCGGGAGGCAATATGATCACAACATCACATTGCCTCTTTGAAAATTGGGGACTGAATCTGACCATCACGTTCAACAGTAAGAATGAGACAGTAGGTCTGTTCTTCGGATTCTTTGAACCATCCAGTATGTACAAGGTACCGGATGGGTTGAAGGAGAATCCTGTTGTCGTGGTCGCAAATGATAAACGGCCTTTACCAGGGATCTTGACGACCAAGGGCGACACGCAGAGTAATGTTGCAGTGTTCATAGTGCATGGTTCAGGTGCCAACAGCAAGGATGCTGATATCGGACCAAATAAGCCATACCGAGATATCGCATGGGGATTGGCTTTGCAGGACATCGATGTTCTAAGATATGACAAGAGAACATATGTCTACGGCAACTCAAGTGTTGATGATCCAAAAAAGCTCACTGTCAAAGAAGAGACAATGGATGATGCGGTCGCAGCGGCCAAATCACTCAAAGAGAAAGGATACAAGGAAGTGTACATGATAGGGCACAGCCTCGGAGGTATGCTGGGTCCGGCAATTGTCGCAGAGAGTGATGGCGCCATAGATGGTCTCATTTCCCTCGCAGGAAGTCCAAGGACACTTTCAGAGATACAATATGATCAGAATTGGAATATTGTGAAGGACCTTCCGAATGCAGATGTCCATAAGCAGCAATTTGATGCGGAACTCGCAAAGGTCTCAGCCCTTGATACTTGGACAGAATCACAACTCCTGAACAACAAGATATTTGGATTATCTGGCTATTACATCAAGGATATGATAAGCAGGGATGCAGGCGAGATAGCCAAGGGTCTGGATATCCCTATGTTGTTCCTTCAGGGAAGTGAGGATCTCCAAGTGTTCGTCAAGGCAGATTTCAACAAGTGGAAGGATATACTTAGGGAGAAGAGTGACGTCCAGTTCATTGAATATTATGGTCTGAATCATCTTTTCATGGAATCACAGGGCGATTTCAAAGGAACACTCAATGAATACTACTTCAAGGGAAATGTTGACCAGAGCGTAATAAATGATATTGCAAAATTCATAAGAAACAGTTCTTGATCTTGAAACAATTTCAATTGTCGGTACAGCCGACAATTTATATTTTTTTCTAAAACACATCTGGCTATGTCGAAAAATTGCGTTTTCCGAACATGTTTTTACCATTTTAACTGCGTTTTCCGAACATGGACTTAGACGAATTCATATTGGGACATTATTTTTATTAAAAGTTAACCTTTATATAGGGTAATATAATAGCAGACCTGCTTGTAGGAGAGCCTTACGGCTCGCATGCACTACGAGGAGGAATTGTATTGGCAGAAAAACCAACCGTAATGGCTGTGCAGAAGGCACTGGATAGTGCAAAGAAGCGCAATTTTACTGAAACGGTTGAGTTGGCCATCAATCTCAAGGATGTTGATCTCACAATACCCAAGAACCGTATCCAGGAGGATATCATTCTCCCCAGCGGCCGCGGGAAAGAGATCAAGGTCTGTGTGATTGGTGGTGGCGAACTAGCCTTGAAAGCCAAGGACGTTGCCGATCTTGTGATCACACCCGATGAACTCGGAGCGATCGCAGACGACAAGAAACAGGCAAAGAAGATCGCGAACACCACCGACTACTTCATCGCCGAGGCGCCTATGATGGCCGTCGTCGGTAAGAGACTCGGTACAGTTCTCGGTCCTCGCGGAAAGATGCCCAAGCCCATACCTCCGGGAGTAGATCCCGCTGGGATGGTGGACAGCCTCCGCAGGTCTGTGACCGTCAGAACGAAAGACAGGAAGACTTTCCATGTACCCGTTGGAACAGTGAACATGTCCGCTGAGGAGATAGCCGATAACATCGACATCGTAATCAAGCGTGTGTCACTTAAGTTGGAGAAAGGTATGACGAATGTTGCGTCAGCCTATGTGAAGACATCAATGGGACCGTCGGAGAGGATATTGTAAGGAGGTCTAAGATGGCACACGTCGCAACTTGGAAGAAGGACATGGTGAGCGAGATCGTCAAGGACATCCTGGATAACCCTGTTGTCGCAATAGTCGACCTACATGGTATTCCGGGACAACAGATCCAGTCCATGAGGGCCGGACTCCGTGAGCACGTCAAGCTCAAGATGACCAAGAACAACCTTATGCTCTTGGCTCTTGATGAGGCTGCAAAGGAGAAACCGGGAATCGAGGAACTGAAGGATTCTGTTAACGGTCAGTGCGCTATAGTCGCTACGGATATGAATCCGTTCAAGCTTTACAAGAAGCTTGAGGCGACGATGACGCCCGCCCCCGCTAAACCGGGACAGGTGGCACCTTTCGACATAGTCGTGCCGAAGGGACCAACACCGTTCGGTCCGGGTCCGATCATCGGTGAACTTCAGAAGATAGGCCTTCCCGCCGCAATAGAGGCAGGGAAGATAGTTGTCAAAAAGGATACGACATTGGTAAAGAGTGGAGAACCCATTCCAGCCGACGTCGCAGCAATGCTCCCTAAGCTGGAGATCCTTCCAATGGTAGTAGGAATGGACCTTAGATCCGCTTACGAAGATGGAACGATCTACGGAAAGGACGTACTTGCGATACCTGATGATTACTATTCTACAATGTTCGCTACGGCCGCATATAACGCCCGCGCATTGGCGATAGAGATCGCATACGTCACAGACGAAACGATCGTACCGCTTATAACGAAGGCGTTCAGAGAGGCAATGGGTCTCTCGATCACGGCCGCGATACCGACCAAAGAGAATATAGAGATACTTCTTGCGAAGGCAGACAGTCAGATGCTTGCCATTGCTTCCGTATCAGGATACAGCAACGACGCGATAGCTGCCAGGGTTAGCTCTGCAGCGGCAGCAGCTGTGCCAGTAACGGAATCCGCACCTGCGGAGCAGAAAGTTGAAGATGAAGAAGAAGAACAGGTCAGCGAAGAAGACGCAGCAGCTGGCCTGAGCGCATTATTCGGCTAAAAGGAGTTGAAATAAATGGAGTATATTTACAGTGCAATGGTGCTTTACTCTGCTGGCAAAGACATAACTGAGGATGGCGTATCAGCGATCCTCAAGGCAGCAGGAGTAGAGGTCGACGCCGCTAAAGTCAAAGCACTGATCGCTTCACTCGAGGGAGTTGACATAAAGGAGGCCATCGCATCGGCCTCCGTCGCAGCCGCACCAGCAGCTGCAGCAGCACCCGCAGCAGCCGCTGCCGCAGCACCCGCCGCAGCAGAGGAGCCCGAGGAAGAAGCAGTCAGCGAAGAGGACGCAGCAGCAGGTCTCAGCGCCCTGTTCGGATGAACGGTCAGTTTATCTAGACAAGACAAAACCTTTTCCACAACATCTTTATTTATCGTCTGCCCTTTTTACAAAGTACCCATGGATCCCACTGAGAAGATAATCGTAAGGCTCACCCCTGAGAACATAGCGCTTCTGCAGGCGCTTGTGGACAGAGGGGAATACAGCAGCCTGTCCGAGAGCGTTTCCGATGCTATAGATCAGATGATAATGTCCAAATTCACATCCAAGGAGATATCAAGGATATCGAAGGAGGCAGTAAGGGAACATCCTGTGGACATGGAATCGCTTCTCACCGACGGGGACCCAGTATCCATGGATGAGGCCGTCAACAAGGCGGTCACCGATTACATAAAGACGAGGCTCGATCTGGAGGATTGATTTGGCAGGCAACACGCTGGTCATAGGATCCGGCGGAGCGGGTTCCAACACCGTATCGCGTATCGATCCCGCTTTGAACATACCTGTGATCACAATCAACACAGGGAATCATGGTTCCACGATATCCATGGCGGATGAGAGTGTTGACGGTTGCAGAGGGGACCCCGATCTAGGATGGGCCCTGGCCTATGACTACAAGGATGAGATAAAGGAACAGATCTCAGGTTATTCAAATATTATAGTAACAGCAGGTTTGGGAGGCGGCACGGGTTCGGGAACGATACCGATAATAGAGGAATGTGTCAAGGAATCCGGTGCCAGGATGATATCAGTTGTCAGTTTACCGATGCCGTTCGAGACACAAAGGAGGGATATGGCATTCAGACAGATGAGGAAGATCATCCAGATATCTGACAGGACCATATTGTTCGATATCGGTAAGATGCCATCCAGAGGAGGCGGTTCCCTTCCTATAAGCCGCGCGATATCATCCGCGGATGAGATGATGAAGGAGTCCATCGTAAGGATATACAACATGCTGGAGGGGCCGTTCTTCAGTACGCTCAGCGAGAAGGTATACACAATTGCATATCGTTACTCAAAGGATCCGAAAGATGCCGTGGCAGCAGCAATGAACGAGTATCTCTATGATGCCGATCCAACCTACGGGAAGATGATAGTGACATCCGATTCAGTGATGTCAAGGATGGAGATCGAGATGATCTCAAAAGAGGTGGTCGGCAAGACAGGAATAATGCCAGAGATCGTTCCAGGAAAGGAATATGACGGTCACGGGATAATGTTGTTCATTCCCATTTCTTACCGTTCCTTATTATCCTGAAAGCATCCCCGAATATTCCCATTATCGTGTTGTATTCGTATTTTGAGGGTATGGAACGGCCCATCATGCGTCTGAACATCACAGAAGTGTTCTCCCTTCTGTTCTCGGGATAATCGACCGCATCCATCAGTTCCTCGAAGAAACCGAACATCAATTCCTTCTCGTTATGATCGGCAGGTTCAGGTCTTCTGACCATGGTCTCGGTCATGAACATCTCATACATGACTATCGTCGCAGCATGGGATATATTGAGGGTAGGGTGCGTTTCGCTGGTCGAGACATGTACCAGAACATCGCACTTGTTCAGTTCCTCCTGGTAAAGGCCGATATCCTCCCTTCCGAATACGAAAGCTATCTTCTCTTCGTATCCGGTGGTATGCTGTGCGAACTCCCTCAACGGTACCGGTATCCTGGTGTAGTTGCTGTCTCCCTTTGTGGTTATTCCGCTTGTTCCCACGACAAGGAAACAATCATTCAGAGCATCGTCAAGGGAATCGGTGACAACAGCATTGTCAAGGATATATGAGCCGTGTTTTGCCCTTCGGTAGGCGTCATCCCCGATATCACAGGGGCCGACAAGATAAAGCTCGTCTATATCGAAGTTAGCCATCGATCTTGCAACAGCACCGACATTTCCTTCGAACTTCGAACCAACCAATACTATCCTTATCTCAGGCATCCTCCTTTGCTACAACATAAATGTATTTCAACTGTATGTTCGTTCATGTTCTATCGTGAACATACCTGAGGACCACCCTCGATACAGATCTTTGATGGTAAGAGAGAGATTATCTGAGATGGTGGACAAAGGACTGGTGACCCAGACCGGCCTGATTTCCCATGGAAGAGGGGAGGCATTCGATTACCTTATGGGTGAAAGAACTCTCGATACTGCCCTTAAAGCGGAAAGAGCAGCAGCAGCGCATCTTCTGAGAGCTAAGAGTCCAGTGATATGCGTCAACGGCAACGCCGCAGCACTGGACCCCAAGAACCTCATACTTCTGGCACAGCTGATACCCGCAAAGATCGAGGTGAACATATTCCATCGCACCGCAGAGCGGATGGAACTTCTGATATCTCACATGGAAGATAATGGTGCAAAGGAAGTACTCGGAAGGGACCCCGATGCAAGGATACCCGGACTTAGTTCCGATCGTGCATTGTGCACAAAGGAAGGCATTTACGATTCGGACGTAATACTGGTACCCATCGAGGATGGAGACCGGGCAAAGGCCTTGGTGGATATGGGTAAGACGGTGATATCCATCGACATCAATCCCCTATCCAGAACATCAAGGACGGCGACGATATCGATAGCCGATGAGATGACCCGGGCATTGGAGAACATGATAACCGCAGTTAAAGAGATGAAGGACGATCCCGCTTCCATAGAGAATGTGATCAAGGGATTCTCCAACATCGATAATCTGAAAGAGACAGCAGAAGAGATATCAGGATCATTGATATCACAATTTGAAGGGAGCAATTAAATATGGACGATCTTCTCAATAAAGGAAGTTTAAGATTGAAGTGGGCATTGGAACACATGCCGGTAATGAAAGAGATCAACCAGAGATTCCTAAAGGAAAGGCCGCTGGAAGGACTCAAGATAGGAATGGCCCTTCACACAGAAGCGAAGACCGGCGTCCTCGCCATAACACTGGCCAATGCAGGGGCCAAGATAAGGTTGGCAAGTTGCAATCCCCTTTCGACCGACGATTCTGTATCGCTGGCACTGAGAGAGGAATACGGTCTTGATGTATACGCTAAGAAAGGAGAGACCCAGGATGAGTATTACTGCAATCTCAACACCGTTCTGGACCTAAAACCCGATCTTATAATCGATGACGGTGCCGATCTGATCGCCATGGTACACACATCCCGCAGGGATGCCATGGAGAATGTCAAAGGTGCGAACGAAGAGACCACCACAGGCGTAGTAAGACTTAGAGCGATGGCATCGGATGGCAAACTGGAGTTCCCGGTCATATCCGTGAATGATGCAAAGATGAAGTTCCTCTTCGACAACAGATATGGAACAGGACAATCCGCATTCGACGGATGGATGAACTCCACTAATCTTGTGATCGCAGGAAAACGTCTGGTCGTGGCAGGATACGGATGGTGCGGTAAGGGAATAGCGATGAGGGCCAAAGGCTTCGGCGCTTCCGTGATCGTCTGCGAAGTGGATCCGATAAAGGCATTGGAGGCCCGTATGGACGGTTATGAGGTCATGAGGATGGTGGATGCCGTCAAGGTGGCCGATATAGTTATGACCGTAACAGGTTGCAAGGACATCCTCAGAGCGGAACATTTCGATGTTATGAAAGATGGATGCGTTATGGGCAATGCAGGACACTTCGACAATGAGATCAACAAACGTGACCTGGATGCAATGGCGGTCTCGGTATCGAAGGTAAGGGAATCCATCGAAGAATACAAGATGAAAGATGGAAGGAAAATCTATCTGATCGCAGAGGGAAGGCTGATGAACCTCGCCGCAGGACAGGGACACCCAGTTGAGATAATGGATACGAGTTTTGCCACACAGGCCCTCAGTATGGAATACCTTTCGAACAATTATTCGAAGATGGACAATATGGTATACGATGTTCCTGAATCCATAGATAATGACATCGCGGTAATCAAACTGAGGTCGATGGGTGTAAACATCGATTCACTTACGGAAGAACAGAGATGCTACATGACCGGATGGGAAGAAGGTACCTGAGCTGATAACATGAGAATAGCGATAATGACCGATAGTTATCTCCCGACGAGGGACGGGGTAGTAACGGCCGTCATGACACTCAGTAAGTCCTTGGAGGACCTTGGCCACACTGTCTTCATTATCGCACCCGATCCCGGTGAGGACAAGAGGGAACCCGGAGTGTACTACTTTCCGGCAATGACATTCAAGAAATATCCTGAATATTTCCTTCCCATATTCCCTTCAGGAAAGAGGGAGCTCATAGAATCCCTGGATGTTGATATAATACACATCCACGGGGTGGCCTTCATGGCGCTGAAAGGTCTAATTGTCTCGAGGTCCACTAAAGTGCCGACAGTTGCCACATACTGCACCAATGTGGTCGATACTCTGCAATACTATTCGCCGTTGCCTTTACCGATGGGGATCCAGGCTAAGCTGGCATGGATATACATCAGGAACTTCCTGAAAAGACCGAGCTGCATAATAGCCCTCACTCCTGCAACACTGACGGAGTTCGAAGAGAACAATGTTGTGACCAAAAGAACAGAGGTCATACCTGTCGGGATAGATACGGACAGATTCAGGATGGGTCAGGACGGTTCAGAGATAAGGAAAAGATACGGCCTCAAGGATGAAAGGGTCGTCATCCATGTCGGAAGGGTATCATACGAAAAGAACATCGGAATACCGATAACCGCAATGCATCATCTTCCCGGCGATGTTAGATTATTCATAGTCGGAAAGGGACCTGCCCTTCAGGATATGAATGATATTGTGGAGAAGGAAGGATTGCAGGATAAGGTGATATTCACAGGATTCGTGCCGGATGATGAACTGGCACTCTATTATTCTGCCTCCGATGTCGTTGTATCCGCCTCCAGATTCGAGACTCAGGGATTGACCATAGCAGAAGCAATGGGCTGCGGACTTCCAGCAGCATGTTCCGACGGAAGGGCCTTCTTGGATGTTGTCGAGGATGGTGTGAACGGATATTTCTTCAAGGACACTCCCGAGGAATGTGCCGAAGCCATACAGAAGTGTCTTGACAACAAGGAGAGACTCACTCCAAATGCAAGGAAGACCGCAGAACACTACTCCATGGGATCAGTGGCAAAGAGGATGTTAGCTCTCTATGAGGATGTCATAAGGAGCAAGGACGACTCAAATAATTAATAGATTCAAACTCTACTCTTGCCATGGCCGAGAAGAGACCGTTCCTTTCAGTGTATGGTCATATAACGATCGATCAGATAGTGTCGATCAAAAGATTCCCCAAGATAAATGAATCCGTGGATGTCATCACAAAGAACACAACCCTTGGAGGAACAGGCACGAACATAGCAATGGCCGCTGCACGATTAGGGGTACCGACTGCTATATGCGCCTTTGTCGGAGAGGACTTCCCGACAAGGTATGAGGACGAGATGAAGGAATCCGGATTGATCATGGATGAGATGATCAAGATGGATGGATATGAGACGTCCCAAGCCATAGTCGTCAATGATTCGGATATGGAACAGAAGGTAATATTCTATCAGGGCCCTCAAGGATGTGCCAGTGATCTTAACAAAATGCTATCGAAGAATGCCTGTGATTCATCATTCGTACATTTCTGCACAGGAGATCCCGAGTATTACATACAGGTTATGTACGAGATCAAGGACTGTGATGCCAAAGTATCCGTCGATCCCGCTCAGGAGATATACAAGATGTGGTGCACAAGGACGGTGAATGATGCCCTCTCGCTATCTGACAATCTTTTCTGCAATAACTACGAATCAAAGGTCATAGAGGAGTATCTTGGTATCAAGGATGTCATGGATATCGATAAGGAACTCATTGTCCGCACCGAAGGTTCAAAGGGAAGCATCGCCAAGATCGATGGAGAGATCGTAAGGATACCAATGATCGAAGGTAAGGTGTTCAAGGATGCCACGGGTGCAGGCGATGCATATCGTGCGGGATTCTATTGTGGACTTTACAACGGATACAATACCCACAACTCTCTGATCCTGGCATCTGCAACGGCATCATTTGTTGTAGAGGAAGTAGGAGCCCTGACGAACATTCCTAAATGGGAAGAAGTTCTGGAAAGGGCAGAACGATACATGTGATCCGATGATATCGATAACAGGGACCCCGGGAACAGGCAAGACCTCTGTCGCAAGAGAATTAAGGGCAAGAGGACAGGATGTACTGGACCTCAACAAATATCTTAAGGACAAGGGCATGCTGGATGAGAGGGATGAGGAAAGGGACACATTCTGTGTGGACATCGACTCCCTCGATTCATCTCTGGATGAGTTCAGGGATGGACGGCAATTGTTTGTAGAGGGGCATATCTCACATCATGTAAGATGCGATATGATAATTGTCATCAGATGTGATCCAGACACATTATCATCTCGGTTGGAGGAGAGAGGTTATTCGGAAGAGAAGATACGGGAGAACGTCCAGGCTGAGATACTGGACGTTATACTTTGTGAGGCATCCGAATCCGAGGTCCCGGTATGCGAATTGAACTCTTCCGCTGATGATATAGTGACGATCGCAGACAAGATCGAGGATATTCTGGAAGGGAATACGGATAAATATCCCCCTGGCAATATTGACTGGACGGAGGAATTGGATAAATGGTTCTAGACGGACAGAGAGGCAAAGTGGATTTCGCTCTGACACCTGTTGCAAAAAGATTGATCAATGTCAATCCCAACATGATATCCTGGATAGGTCTAATCCTAGCATTCCTCTCGGGTCTTCTTCTGTATCTGAGTTTCGGAAGCCACTATCTTTTGCTGGTCGGTGCCGCAGTGGTCCTGATATCGGGATACTTCGATGCATTGGACGGCAAGGTCGCAAAACTTGCGGGTAAGGCATCGGACAAAGGCGATTATCTTGATCATGTTTTCGATAGATATGCGGATGTATTCATGATTGGAGGAGTTGCAATAAGTGCTTGGTGCAACCCGTACATAGGAATGCTGGCACTTGTAGGGGTCCTTCTAACATCGTACATGGGCACACAAGCGCAGGCGATAGGTGCACCCCGTCTATACGCAGGTCTCCTTGGAAGAGCGGACAGGGTCGTATTGAGCACCCTCTTCCCGATAATACAGTTCATCATGATCGCGGTCGGATATCCGTACATAGAGATAGGTTCCATCTCGATATCATGGCTGGAAATAATGATGATATGGTTCGCCGTCGTCGGTAATCTGACAGCTGTTCAAAGGGGAATAATAACCTGGAGAAATCTTTCGAAGGCTGATTAATGGATCAGTTTTCCGCTTCCTTCTTTTGGAAGTTACCAGATTTTATCCTGTAGTATGAAAGAGGATGATTGATCCTTTCGCAAAGAGGGTCTGGATCGAAACATATACCGTTCGTTTTCATAGTGGAGCATTCGGGAGGGGTGTATCCTTCTCCTCCCCTTTCCTCTCCTGTAATATGTTTGATCTGATAGCTCGATTTCGATTCATCGAAATCCGGGGATTGTGAGAAAAGACCTATTATCTGTTCGTATGAGAGCCCTAGCGCATTGAGATATGAGACAAGTGCGAACCTTGCGCTGTGCGGAAGATTGACCCCATTCTGCGCACTTGCCAATATGGCCTTCATGCAGGGAGGAAGGTATTCGTTGTTCATTCCCTCTCCTCCGGTCGGGCTCAATTGCCTCTTCGTATCACTCAATATCAATGCAACATGGTCGATATCCCCTCTCATGGCCTTCCTGAATGAATCGGGAACATTCAGCGGAAGTTCCGATTCTATCCTTTCCTGCAATGCATTCTGAAGAAGTCTGTCGAATTTGTCAGGATCCAGGAAAACGTATCCTTTCCTAAGATCGGTGTTGATCAGTTTCCATTCGATAGCTTTCATAACATGGGAGAATCTCAGATAATCGCTGAAGTGTATACTTATCCTGCCTTGCAGATCCATTGTGGACCTCACCTCAAGCTCCTCCGCGACCATCATCTCTGAGCTTTGATCGTTTGATAGGAGATCGTTCATGCGTGAAGCTTCGGCCAAAGCATATCTTTTTGTCAGGAATCTATCTCCAACACAGGATACCAGCATCCTTGCGTACGGATATGATAGGACCTCCATCAATCTATCATATTCTTGGAGAAGCGGAATATCGCTCACTTTGTATTGTGATATGGCGCTTAGGACCCTATCTACGCCCCTTTTCCTGGCACTCTCATAGGAAGGGGACATGACCAGGGACTCTATGTCCGCTGAGTTTTCCTCTGCGAATGATGCCGCTCCTTTCATGAACGGATATCTTGCTGCAAGGAGAGAGTCCATGTTGTTTCCTATAGGGTAAGAGGTAATTTATGTTTCGCTACAACTCATTCCAAAACGATGATATCCATCAGTCCCTTCATGACAGTTGGATCGTCAATGGTCCTCTCTAGGTCCTCTATCCTCGTATAAGGTCTGTCCATCACTATCCTGGCCGCCCTCTTCTTACCTATTCCGGGAAGTCCCTCAATTGAGGACATGGGCATTGTGTTAATGTTGAATGGGACAGTGATCCCGGTGATTGAACGGAATCCCCAGTCCGTTATCATAACATCATATGATCTTTCCAATTCCAATTTGTATGGAACTCCGACAAGTATTGGATACGTTCCGATCTGTCTTCCGAACGTAGTGTTCCCGTCGTGAAGTTCCATGTAGATATCCTTCAGGACAGTCCCGTAGGGTGTGACCCTCTTCAACATCTCCCTGTCGATGTTCTCCCTTACGGAATCCTTGAACTTGGTGAAAGAACGTTTGTCGATCCTGGTGTTGAACTCCTTCCTCAAAGGAAGGACCTGACGTATGTTGATCCTTCTGATCATCCATCCCTCATCGAATATATCCTGAAGGATCTGCATGTTAAGATCGTATGTCCTCTGGGTCTCCCCGTCCAATCCGAATATCAGATTGATACCTGGAAGAAGTTTCGGAAGACCGTTCTCGCCTCTCTCCGAACCCAATCTGTTGATGATCCTTACCGCATCCATCATTTGTTCAGAGGTGCTGTTCAGATTATTTTCTTTGAATACGATAGGATCTGCAGACTCCAGACCGAGTGCCAGAACATTCCCTGATGTGCAGCAATCAACTATCGTTCCTAGGATATCCGAGGATTCCTCCGGGTATTTCGAGATCACTGCCGGATTCGCGTTATCGACATGAAGTACATTCAGGTCTAGGTCCTTCAATCCGGTGAACAATTCAAGCAACGCTTCCGGGTTCGGTCTCGGTATATCCGAATCATCAGTTGACCCATAGGATACGATACAGGTCTGTCCGCCTATCCTTATGTTCCTTATGCCGAGGGAATTGAGCCTCTCTACCTCGGCTATGATATCCTGAGGCGATCTCATCAACGGTCTTCCCTTCAGAGGTTCAATGCAATATGAGCATCCTCCGCTCTTGTATCGGTGACATCCTCTGTATGTTTCCACCTCTGCTATCAAAGGATAAGGGAAATCCTGATGCTGGGTAACAATATCTGCACCCAGCATCATCCATCTGTTCCATTCTTCGAGGGTCCTGTATCTCTCATCAACTTCCTTTCCGATCATCCCGTCATACAATGAAGCTGCAAGGTCCTTCTGTATTGAGAAATCGAATCGATCCGACACTTCAGAGGATGCTGCGGATCCGCCTATCAGTTTCCATCCTTTCAGTTTGGGTACAAGAGCGCTCAGTTCTCTCAGGGACATCGGCATGGACCTGAGATATTTCCCAGGTACGGTATTCCCTGACAGTACCACACTTACTTCTGCCTCCGGTACCTTCTTCCCTTTTCTCATCATGTCCACTGAGTAATATTCCACCTTAGCTCCAGCATCTATGGCGGCCCCTGCGACAGAGCGTATCATTGGCGAGATGTAAGGCGGTACGCCCAATGCGGCAGGGTCGTCGATATAACCGTCGATGACGACCACTTTTGTATCCCGGGACATGTTCGAATATCATGAGTGTAAATTAGATATAAATATGAATACTGTAATCAAGGTGTTTGCAATTCGAAGATAAATTACGAAATTCGTAAAATCAGGGAGAAAAATACATGACAAACGACAAAGAGATGACGGTTGAGGAGCGTCTTGAGAAAGCAAAGAAGCCGGGACAGGATGCAATGGTGCTCCACAAGTTCTACGGCGGGAAGATCGAGACGACACCAAAAGCATGTGTGAGGTCCTTTGATGATTTCGCCATATGGTATTCACCGGGTGTTGCTGAGCCCTGTAAGGACATAGCAAAGAACCCGGATATGGTATACGAGCACACCTGCAAATGGAACACCGTAGCCGTAGTATCCGATGGAACACGCGTACTGGGTCTGGGAGATATAGGGCCAGAGGCGGCCATGCCTGTCATGGAAGGAAAATCAATGCTATTCAAGTATCTGGGTGGTGTGGACAGTGTCCCGATATGTCTTGATACCAAGGACCCGGAGAAGATCATAGAGACGGTGAGATTGATCGCACCGTCATTCGGAGGCATAAACCTCGAGGATATATCGAACCCCAAGTGCTTCGATATCCTGGACGAGCTCAGAAGGGATTGTAAGATCCCGGTATGGCATGATGATCAGCAGGGTACCGCTACCGTTGAGGTCGCAGGTGCGATAAACGCCATGAAACTTGTGGGTAAGAAACTTCAGGATGCTCAGATCGCAGTGATCGGAGCCGGAGCAGCATCCATAGCAATAGCAAGACTTCTTTTGGCAACAGGATTCAGTCCCAAGCACCTTTGTATGTGCGATTCGAAGGGTATACTCAACCTCAGCAGAGAAGATGTCAAAAACGATTTCAAGCAGAAATGGGAGATATGCCAGAAGACCAACGGAGCCGGAAAGAGCGGAGGCATAAAGGAAGCGATGGAAGGCGCAGATATCGTGATAGCGGCATCAAAGCCAGGTCCCGGAACAATACCTGCAGAATACTGCAAGCTCATGGCGGACGATCCCGTTGTCTTTGCAACAGCCAACCCGATACCCGAGATGTGGCCTTGGGAGGCAAAGGAGAACGGGGTCAGGATATTCGCGACCGGACGTTCAGACTTCCCCAATCAGGTAAACAACTCCATGGGATTCCCTGCGATATTCCGTGGTGTGCTTGACGTAAGGGCGAAGACCATCACCGATGAGATGTGCATAGCCGCAGCAACGGAGCTGGCAAAGTGCGCAGAGGAGAAGGGAATAAGCGAGGACTACATCATCCCGACAATGAGCGAGATGGAGGTCTTCCCGAGAGAGGCGGTCGCTGTTGCAATGAAGGCTCAGGAGCAAGGGGTCGCAAGACTCAAGTTGAGCCGTCAGGAACTCTTCGACAAGGCCGACTTCATGATCAAGAGATCAAGAGGCCTTACGGCCAAGATGATGGAGGACGGATACATAGCGGATCCGTCCGCTGCATTCCAGTGAAACCATTGGGGGAGACCCCATTATTTTTTATTTCAATTTAGAACGAAGGTCCTTCCGAACAATCCTTGGACGCTTCCGGTATAAACGAATACGGTGTTGATGCCGTCTGGCGATAGTTCCAGTTCTCCTTTCACACTCTTTGCCTGGCCCCTTTCAAAATCGTAAAGCGATGTGGAATAATTGATGCCTGAGACAATGACCTGCGCCGCATACAATGCGGTGTCCACTGTGATATCTCCGCCGAATACGACCATCATCCCATTACCGTCATGATATTTGGTTAGAGTGACGGATTGATATGATCTGTAGTTGAAACCGAAATCCAAGGAGTTCTCCAGCAGACTGCTGTTCACCCCATATGTGCACTCATTGAACAGCATGCACATGATGTCCGCCAGGCCTTCGTACTCGATCCTTCGGTCAAACACCGAGCTCTTCTCATCGCGGGTGATGTCTTCCTTTCCGAAAAATAGAGTATCGTGATCCTCGACCACTTTCAATGACTCCTCTCCTGCGATCGACACATATTTTCCGAGAGGTCCGTTGCCCCAGTACATCACACCTCCGCCTGCAAGCCAGTCGAATATGATCCCCGTGGTGCCGTTATAGATCTCATTGGGAAGGCTTCCTGTAACGAATATCACTCCAGTTCTGAAAGAATCGGATGAGATATCTTTCTCCATAAGAGAGGAGATATCATCCACGTTCAGTACGGAAGCCGTCCTTCCATTCCTTTCCAATGATTCGATAAGGTATGTTATCGCTCCGTTGATCCTGTCACTGCTTGCGAACCATGGTCTTAGATCATCATAACATATGACATATGAATCAAGGGAATAATCGATATCGGACGCCAATACCATCGCTGCGTAATCGGAATATATGTTCGTATCTATTTCATAAACGGCTTTATCCCCATCCCTTTCAGCAGATATCGTCCTTTCATACGGAGAGGCACCTAGGAGCACCTGACCCAGGATAACACAAACAACTAGAATGGTAAAAACCGTTATCGCTATCTTATCCGTGCGTTGCATTATCCGGGTCACCTCCGTTATCCGATCCTTTGTGTTTTATGAATATGAAATAGATCATAAGAAGAGCCGGAATGAACTTTACGAATTCCAACATCTCATATATGCTTCCCATTATGGATTGAAGCGGACCCGCTATTGCCTCAAGCGTCTCTATGCTTAGGATGTCCGTGTACATCGCAATCGGATATACTATGCTTGGACCGGTCCACATTATGACAGAGATAGTGATTATCAATGATAGTGATATGATGGGCAGTTTCATCTCATATCCTAAAGAGAGCAATATTATCATGAAGGGCAGAAGCACAAGGATATATTGCGGAACGGTGGGGAACAGAGGCCACATGAAAAGGGATGCGAACGTCAGGCCCGCACACATGAGGAATCTTTCATCGATACCGTCCTTCATCTTTGCCAGAAGTACGGACATACAAATGACGAAGAGTGCTATCATCGGCATGACATACAGGATATTGTCCCAATTCAGGAGACTGTTGCCGGAGCCTGCAGGTTGATCCAAACGACTTGAGAGGAATCCCAGACTGGCATCGAAATTACCTGTTACTATCGGCCCAAGGAACATCAATACTGTGAATGCAAGGAATCCTATCGCGAAACCGACGATCCCTTTGATCTTCTGTTCCCTGCTCTGTCCGCTTGCATAGATGTATGCTAGCATCAACGGGAATATCAGGGCAGGGAAGATCTTTGCGCATGCCCCGAAGGACAACATGGTCCCGGCAAGCATGTACCTCTTGTTCAAAAGGAAGAGGACGGAGACCATCATTCCGAGAACGGCTATTGTATCGAACTGTGCCTGTATACCGCTTGTCCATATGGCAAGAGGACAGAACAGCCAGATGGCGAAACCTATTATTGCCTTCCTCTCATCGGAAGTTATCTTCTTTATTATCAGGTATATGAACAGGGAGACGAGAAGGTCGGATATGATCAGAGGTATCTTGATCATCGTATTGAACACAGGACCCGTGACTATGCTGGCCCCGATGTTGAAATATGCATCGTTCATGCCTTGAATTATCAGTCCCTGGGTGTCTATGCACAGTGTGTTCATTATGAATGCCGTCATTGATAGGAAATAACCCCAGATCGGAGTATACCAATAGAATTTCCCGTCATACAGTCCGTCACCTGATGTTATGTCATTGATCGTACCTGACCAGAATGCCATATCATAATGCATGGTGAGGAAAGGTGCCAGCAACAAACGTATGGCTACTCCGATGATGCTCAGGAACAGCAATGTCCTGATCGGCGTTCCCGTTATGTATCGGACTATCTCATTCATGGTTCTGCAGATCCTTTACGTTCAGGTCCTTATGATAGTATATCTTTAGAAGTCTGTAGTAGAGCGAAGGACTTATTGTATGAACCAGTCCTGACAGGGTAAGGAAGAATCTTGTTCTGGATCGGAATATGAATTGTGAGTTGTATACCTTTTGGAGATGGTCATCTATCTCAAGATGTTCCAGTTCCCATTCCGACCCCTCCTCTTTGAACGAGGATTCCAACCCGGTAGGCGCAGGGTTAGCTCCCGTACCATCGAAACCTATGTTGTTGACCTTTGATATCTTAGGGCAGACCACACTCATATCGTTGACAAACTGGCAGAAACAGAATTGCTGTTCCCAGTTCTTGTCCATACATCCTTCCTCAAAGAAAAGGGCATCCAATGTCATAGGGAGGTCGGTGTTCCATTTTGTCAGGTCTCTTCTGTAATTTCTGTCCAGCATGTTCTTGACATATTCTCTGACATCGGGATCGTAAGAATCCCATCTGCTCTTCCAAGTACCCCAGCCCCACGGGCATGCCCGGTGTACAAGGTAAACATCTTTGTCAATGTCCCTGATCTCGGGGATGTCGGGACTGTATCCGCTTACGGAGAACACAGAATCATCATTCTCATAATGATCCAAACAATCGTTCATGAATCTAAGGAAATCCTTCGATGTGACGATGTCGTCCTCAACAACGATTATCCTCCCGTGGGTGTCTATTACCTCGTTCACCGCTCTTATCATCGCAGGACCGAGCGGGAGGTGCTCTCCCATATCGACCACTTCGAAGGATCGGAAAGGATTCTTCTCCGAGAATTCCATCAACACATCCTTGGTCCTGTTCACCATCTCTGCATGCGAATCGTTCTTCGGACCGCAGGTATAGGCGTAAACACAGGTCTCATCGGCAATGTCGTTGTTCGCAAGTGCTTCCAGAACTGCTCTGGTGTGTTCCGGTCTTGAGTAAGTGAACAACATTACCGGGGCCGCAGACATTATATTCCTCACGACATTTGTTTGTGAATTGTTAAAAAATTACGTTCCCCATCCTTGGATGGGTAATTGGATATTCAAGGAACCTCTTTGTTTATGGATCAGAGGAGTGTGCTTGACACACTCTCTATGTTCTCTATTCCGGGAATGGACATCAATGCCTTTTCCAACTCCTCTCCGATGGTCTCATCGGAGTCGTCAATAGAGAATCCAATAGTGATCTTCTTAAGGCCGAACGCAACGGGCTCGATCTTTGATTCTATCACTTCGACACCCTTGGGGATAACATCTGCGACCTTCTTTACAGCGGCTTCCAGATCTATCTCTGTGCTCTCGGGCATCATGTCATATACGGCGATTATCTGTCCCATGTTATCACTTAAGGTCCGGAAAAGCCACATTTCTTGCATTCATATGATACGCTCTGATCGCGGCACTGGTCACACCTTCCGATCTCCGAATTCCCACATTTGGGGCATTTGAAAGTGGTGTTTCCGTGACCGATAAGCCTCTTTCCGCATGAGGAACATATCTTGTCCTTTACCATGATTTTGGCGATGTGTTCCCCCTATATAAAAGAAAGGTCAAATCAAAATGAGACGTGGCCTCCGTATTTTATATAGTATTTTCTTCGGTTTATGTCAGCTGACCGAAAAAAGATACATACTATTACCGTATATTATATATTCAGACGTGAGAAATGGGATGAAGACCGTCGTTATATTGAGGAAACCTAAAGCATCATCAGCCAACACCGGCGTCGGGTTGTATACGGACAGCATAGCCAAGCTACTGGATGATAATTCCGTGGAATATGGCGAGGTTGAGATGACCATGAACCTCCAGAGTGGTTACATCAAGATGTTCACGAATGGTTTCATAAGACCTTTCTTCGAGATAATGAATTTGAAAAAGGATACGAAGATATTCCATTCCGCAGATGAATTCTGCTGTTTCTTCTTTCCGTTCATGAGGAAGAAAAAGAAGGTGGTGACGTTCCATCACGTAATGTCCAAAAAGGACAAGGACAGCAAGTTCCTGCTATCCTGGCAGCTGGTTGCCTGGATAGGGGTAAGATGGGCGGACAGGATCGTGGCGATATCGAACCAGACCCGTGATGAGATAATGGAAAAGTACGGGATAGACGATAGTAAGATAGTCGTCATTTCGAACAAATTGTCAGAGGACATAGTGACAACCGGTTCAGAGAAGAAGAAGTTCATAGGATGTGTGAGCACCCTTACCTCAAGAAAGAACATAGGAGCACTTCTAAGGTCATACAGAAGATTCCGGGAGGAACATGGAATGACCGAATATTCCCTGAGGATATGCGGAAAAGGTCCAGAGGAGAAGAACCTGAGGCAGCAGGTCACCGACCTTGGGATAGAGGAACATGTGGAGTTCATATCCGATCTGGATGGAAAGGAACTCGTTCAGTTCTACAATGAGGCAAGTATCATAGCTAACCCCTCCCTGCATGAGGGATTCGGAAGGATAACCCTTGAGGCGCAGTTATGCTCCACGCCGGTAGTATACTTCAGCCAGGCATCCATTCCGGAAGAGGTCGTGAGATGTGCGGTCCCGTCAGAGGACGAGGCGGATTTTGCATACAAGATGTATGAACTCCTGAATGACAGGGAACTCTATGACGATGTGGTCGACAAGGCCCTTAGTTATGCAAGGACATACCAAGGCACTCCGAAGGAATTGCTGGATGTCTATGAGGAACTACTCTCAGGATCCAGTTGAAATTATCGTACTCACTCTTTCGGCCCTTCGTACATCTTCTTCGGACTCAACGAATCTACAATGAATCTCAGGTCTCCTTTGTCCATCTCCTTGAACAGGAACAACAGTGCATAGAACAACCCGAAACACAATAGCAGCAAAGGTATCAACGGAAGCAGACTGAATGTGCTGTCCCCCCTTATCAGGAAAAGGACCGCGAACACTATCGCCGCGGCCAGGAATTGTTTGATCAGTCCTTTGTACAATGTCATGTTGACTGACCTCTTGACATAGTAGCATGTTACGATCGTGAACAGCAGATATCCGGTTGTTATGGCCAGAGCCGCACCGTCCGCACCAAGCCCCATCATAGTAAGACCGCCGATATTCTCGGGTACCAGAAGGAACAACAGTATCAATGTGATCACCGCATAGATCACAGTTGCATTCCTGTACAGATGATTGTTGTTGGTAGAATGCAGGACCTGTGTCATTATACCTATGATTATGTTCAGATAGATGTAGAGTGCCAGTATGGACATCATGCTTCCTGCGGATATGAAATCCGCACCGAAAAGGACTGTTGCTATGCTGTCTCCGAAGACCATCATGAACACCACTGCCGGAATGAAGATCATGGAGATGTACTTCTCCGACTTCCAAAGGACGTTCTCTACGGATTTTCTGTCCTTGATCGAGAACAGCTCGGAGAACTTCGGCAGTAGGACATAGTTCAGTGCGACCCCTATGGCCGTCGCAGCATAAACGACACCGAACGTCGCAGTGTAGTATCCAAGTTCGGTGGTGTTCCAGAAGAATTCTATGATGACCTTGTCAATGAACGATATCGCGGTCACAAGAAGCAGACCGACAGCGATCGGTTTTGCGAAGAATACATAATCCCTAAGATATGCAGGTTTGGTCGGTTTGTAATGCAGGGTTCTGAAAAGATACAAGGCAATGAAAAGCGAGAAGGCGGCACCGACCACATAACCCATGGACAATATTGATGCGGTCGACCCAAAGAATGCAAGGATCATGAGGGTAAGCGACCTTATCATAGCATCCGAGGTCTGTATTATGGAGGACTTGGCAGCTTCGAGTCTTCCGTCGAATGTACGTATAAGGACCCAGACAAGATCGGAAAGCACATAGTAAGCCAGGAAGATGACTATGATCATCACCCTGTCCATCGTCATGCCGTCCACGGTTATGGCGAATATCAGATAGACGACAGTTATCAGGATTATTATCCCGATAAGTATGGATTTAAGGAAAAGGTGGGTCGAGATACAGGTGTTCTGATCCTTGCCCTCGGAGATGAACTTGACCGTCGCAGTATCAAAACCAAGATCCGAGATGGTATTGATCAGACCGACCATGGCCCATCCCCACATCATGACCCCGTATTCACTGCCGACGAATCTGGTCATAACAAGCAGGGAGATGAACATGAACACTGAGGAAAGCATGCTTGCGATACCCTTCACAATGAATTTCTGAGCAAGCATGACATACCTCAAACGTATGGGACAGACCCACAACAGAATGGTTAAACTATTATTGATTTATAAATAGAGTGCTGAACTCCGGATAGGATGCAATCGGGAAAGGATAAATCCTCATAGGGGTTAACACAGGATGATGACAGACAACATATCATTCGCAAAAGGATACCTTAGCGAATTATCCTCGGCGATGGAAAGGATCGACCTAAAGGCCGTGGACGCAGCGATAGAACTCATGATGGAGGCTCACAGGAGAGGGTCCAGGATATTCACTGCAGGTAACGGAGGAAGCTCGGCAACGGCCTCACACATCGTCTGCGATTTCAACAAGGGCATATCGGCCAATACAAAGGACAAATTCGAGATGGTCTGTCTCAGCGACAGCATACCTACGATAACAGCCATAGCCAATGATTACGGATATGATCAGATATTCGTGTTCCCTCTGAAAGGAAGGATGAAGGATGGGGATATACTATTGGCAATATCTGGAAGCGGCAATTCAAAGAATGTTTTGAATGCAGCGGAATATGCAAAGGAAATGGGTAACAAGATCATAGCAATGACAGGATTCTCCGGCGGCGCATTGTCCAAGATCGCAGATGTCAATATCCATCTTCCGTTGGATGATATGCAGAAGGCAGAGGATGCCCACATGATAATCCTGCATCTGATGGCAAGGGCGATCGCAGAGCAATACGGAGTGTCGATGTGCTGAGAACGTCAGTTACGTAAGACATTACATCCAACACACGGCAGCATTTTAAAGGAACCCCATATACTTCGCACGAGTAGTGATGAACACGCAGAAGGTAAGCATAATAATCCCGGTGTACAACGGAGCACAGCATATTGCCGGAATCTTTGATTTCCTTGCGGATCAGAGCTACGATAACTTCGAGGCGATATTCGTTGTCGATCAGAAGACAACTGACGACACCCTTGAGAGGATAGAATCCGAGAAGCACAGGGTATCCGACGTAAAGGTCATCATACAGACGGATCAAGGAAAGCTCGGAGGAGCCAGGAACTTGGGACTGAACGGTTCAGACGGCAGCGTGATATGGTTCTTGGATGTCGACGATAAACCTGTTCTGGACATCCTCGATTATACTGTGGCCGCAATGGAAAGTAATGATGCGGACGTGGTCATGTTCAACTCCATACGTTCTTACGAACCTGATATCGACATACCTTCGGAAAGGGAATACAAAGTGGATGTGTTGAGCAGGTCTGAAGCCATAATCGCATTATCCGATCTCAAACTGCCGATAACCGCATGGTCCAAGATCATACGAAGGAATATACTCACTGACAACAACATAGAGTTCACGCACGGATATGCCGAGGACATCCAACATACCTATCTCACAGTGGACAAAGCAAAAAGGATCTGCTACTGCGAAAGGCCGATGTACATCTATCTGCAGAACCCGGAATCTATCTGCAATAACGATAAGCACAGCAACACCCGCGGTCAGGCAGAGATAGCGGCATACGGCCATCTGGAGGAATATTTCTCTAATGACCAAGAGATAAATGAACACTTCAGGAAAAGGTCGGCCCTGATAAGGATAAGGTCCGCCGTACATATGGACAAGGATAGTTTTGTCAAATACGCAAAGAGCCAGGAATGCCGCCGTATGCTGGAAGAGGATCTTCGCGGATCATTATCGCCGGAGGTCCTTCTTTTCAGGATGTCCCCGTCACTTTACTACTCCCTAGCCTCATACTATATGAGGACCTTCTATTACAAAGATAAGAGATACTTCTCAAAACCAAAGAAAGTATGATCCCGGACGGGAACAACAACTTTTATATCCCTGGCAACGGTGCAAGTGATAATGGACAGTAAGAAAGCTGTAATATCCGGCGGTGCCGGATTCATCGGAAGCCATCTTGCAGATTCTCTCATCGGAAGGGGATGGGAAGTGCTGGCTATCGATAGGATACCTCTTGACAAAGCATCTAACATAGCCCATCTTTCAGATGACGGAAGATTCACGTATGTCGAGAGAGGACTCGATGACAGCAGTTCGTTATCCGATATCGTAAAGGGATCCGATATGATATTCCATTTGGCGGCCAACTCCGATATCCAGAAGGGAGGAGCGGATCCGAGCATAGACCTGAATGACACATTCATGACAACTGTCTCAATGCTCAATGCTGCCAGGGATGCGGGGTTAAACAAATTCTTCTTCTCGTCCACATCCGCCGTATATGGGGATATTCAGAATGTGAAGTTGAAAGAGAATACAGGCGGCCTTGAGCCCATATCATACTATGGCGCGTCAAAACTTGCCTCTGAAGCCTTCATCTCATCCTATTCCTACATGAACGGTATCGACTCACTGATCTTCAGATTCCCCAACGTGGTCGGACCGAGATTGACACACGGGGTCATATTCGATTTCATCAGGAAACTCAACAATGATCCTAAGAAACTGAAGATATTGGGGAACGGAAAACAATCCAAACAGTATGTCTATGCAAAGGACCTTACCGAATGCATCGCTGATTTCTCATCAAAGATCGAGGAAGGATACAACATCTATAACATATCCACCGAATCATTCACAACAGTGGATGAGATAGCCGATATGGTCTGCAAGAGATTGGGTCTTACTGATGTCGAATATGAGTACACCGGAGGGAAATGCGGTTGGAAGGGGGACGTTCCGTCATTCGATTATGACATAGAGAAGGCGAGGGAAAGAGGATGGAGATACAATTATGATTCGTCCGGTTCCGTGAGGAAGACCTTGGAAGATCTGGATATCAGTACTCATCATTGAATACTATCTGTGATCCGTTGTTCTCCATATTGAATGGTATCTCCCTGCAGTCCGAAAGTGCGGATCTCAAGGAAGGTCGATCCCTCTCATATGCATAGAACAACATGAATCCTGCTCCCCCCGCACCAAGGAGTTTTCCGCCTATTGCGCCGTTCGAGAGTGCCAGATCGTAAATGTCATCGATCTTGTTATTGGATATTCCGCTTGCAAGTCCCCTCTTGAGTTTCCATCCTTCATTGAGATACTCCCCAAAAGAATCGATATCTCCGGAGTTGAGATCATCCTTCAATCTCAGGGCGAGAGAGCACATCGCCTGTTGATCGCTGTCCCTTTTCTCGCTGCTCCTGTTCTGTTCGGTAAGGATGTCAGAGGCATTACGGGTTCCTCCGATATAGAATAACATCAGCCTGCTGCTGAGAGTATCCTTGTCCTCCGCAGACAGCCTTATGGGTTCGACCGTAACGTTTCCATCCTTGTGGAATTGATAGTAGTTCAGACCGCCGTATGCAGCCGCATACTGGTCTTGTTTCCCTATGGGTTCCTTTAGGATATCCATCTCGATCTCGCATGCCTTTCTGGCAAGGAACTCCTTATTAACGGTCATCCTCCGGTGTGCCGTCAACAGATTCACTACACCTACTGTGAATGAGCTTGATGATCCCATCCCTGTGCCTCCGGGGATGTCGGCAGTGCTGTTGATCTCAACTCCCTTGACATCATGCATCCTGAGGCATTCCCTGAAGATCGGATGCTGTATATCATCAAGGTTCTGGACCCTTTCCACGGTCGAATACTTCAATGAGGTGGTATCGACATGGAATGAACGCTCCAATGTCAGGTAGATGTACTTGTCGATGGTCGTGCTTATGACATGTCCCCCGTATTTCTCATAGAACGACGGTAGATCGCTTCCGCCACCGCAGAAACTGATCCTCACTGGGGTCCTTGTCACTATCATGGTCGCACTTCCTATATGTGTTATCAATTATGCTGCTTATATTTAATTATCGGCCTTTTGGATAAAGTATAGTAAGCAAACCGTTATCTTCAATGCTGTACATCTGGAACTTATGAAACACGCTCCGGAATGCGTACCATGTCTTTTGAATAGGGTATTGTTCCAATCCTATCTTCCGAACAACGGTAGGGAAGCGGAATCGGTGGAAGCGGCACTTAAGACCTATGCGGAGGTCATATCGGAGGAACCGAACTCTGCAAGGATGGCGGCATTCGTCCATAAGAGCTCATACGATGCCTTGGGGGTAAAGGACCCGTATCATGAATTGAAGGTACGTGCCGATGATACCGCCTGGAGATATTATGAGAGGATCAACAAATACATCGATACTTCCGATGATCCTTTCAGGTCAGCCGTCAAGATAGCGATATTGGGTAACATAATGGATTTCGGAGCGGGCATAGCGATAGAATCCCCGGAGGAGTTCGACGGGATATTCGAATCTCTTCTGGAGATGGAACTGACCATCGATGATACAGAACGTATGATGGAACTGATAAAGAATGCCGGCACGATCATTTACATATTCGATAACTGCGGGGAAGTGGTCCTGGACCTTCCTCTGATAGATCAGCTGAGGATCTTGGGCAAAAGGGTCGTCGGTGTTGTCAGAGGAGAACCGATACTCAACGATGTTACGCTGGAAGATGCCCGCAGGGTGGAACTTGACGATCATCTTGACATCATCCTAACGACAGGTGGATTCGCCATCGGTGTGGACATGAACAAGATAGGCGAGGATCTGAGAAAGGAGATGAAGGATGCCGATCTGATAATCGCCAAAGGAATGGCGAACTTCGAATCGTTAGGGGAAGAGGACCTTAAGGTCCCGATAGCATATCTCCTGAAGACGAAATGTCGACCGGTAGCATCAGAGTTCGACGTGGAAGTCGGATCGAACGTCGCAAAGCTCGTACCGTGAGCTTTATTTAATAGGTCCTAATAAACAGGTTATAAAGGTAATTGACATGACCGCAAAAGTAAGGCAGGCAGTGATAATGGTCGGAGGCAAAGGGACCAGATTGCTGCCTCTTACGAAATATCGTCCCAAACCGATACTTCCAGTACTTGACAAACCCTGCCTCAGATATCTGATCGAATCAATGGCCGATGCAGGCATAGAGGAGATAATCCTAGCATGCGGATATCGGTCGGAACAGCTAGTGGAGGCGATCGGGGACGGTTCCGATCTCGGTATAAGGATAGACTATTCCTATGAGGATGAGCCGCTGGGAACAGGCGGTGCGATGAAGATGGTCGAAGAAAGACTGGATGATGTGTTCATTGCAGCCAACGGCGATGTGTTCGCCGATGTATCCATTGAGGATCAGATAAATGTTCATTTCTCCAATGATGCAGAGGTCACGATATCGTTGACATCTGTAAGTAATCCGTGCGAGTTCGGTATAGCAAGACTCGATGATGAGGACAGGATAACCGAATTCAAGGAGAAACCGAAGCCTGAGGAGGTCTTCTCGGATCTTGTGAATGCAGGGATATACGTTGTCAACCGCTCTTCCCTATCTTACATTCCGAAGGATGAGTTCTTTGACTTCTCAAAGGACCTGCTTCCGATACTAATGAGAGAAGGTAAGAGGATCCAGGGATTCAGATTGAGAGGGTTGTGGAAGGATGTCGGAAGGCCAATGGACCTCATCGGCGTGAATCTCTGCATGGCATCCAAGCTATACGGGGACATCAGCTGGGGAGGGGACAGTGTCGGTTCGACATCCATCCATAAGCCGTTCTATTTGGGTAAGGATGCAAGTGTCAACAACTGCGAGATATGTGCGTCGGTCGTGATGGAGAATTCAAAGGTGGCAGGGAGCAAACTAGTGAACGCTGTCATAATGAAGGATTGCGACATAGATTCAGCGAAGATCGAGAATAGCATAATAGGTTCCGGATGCAGGATATCCCCTGGGGCAGAGATAACGAATTCCGTGATAGGTGACGGGATAACGATAGAGGCTGACAGAAAGGTCGTTGATGAGAGGGTGTGAGGGATGGTGGAATACGTAAGGGCAAGGGCACCGCTTAGGATAGGTATAGCCGGCGGAGGGACGGATGTGGATCCTTACGCATCACAGAAAGGAGGCTGTGTCCTCAACACGACCATCAGCAAATACGCATATTGCACGATAACTCCCAGGGACGATAATACAATGGACGTCCATTCCGCATATTACGGAAGATACAAGGCACCTTTGGACGGGGGACCTCTTAAACTGGACGGCAACATGGACCTCATCAAAGCGGTCGCCAACTATTTCGAGATAAAGGACGGATTCGATATGCTGATCCAATCGGATGCTCCGGCAGGTTCGGGACTGGGAGGATCATCCACAATGATGGTCGCTATGATCGCGGCCGTGGCCAATTGGCTGGAAGAGGATATGACGCCGGATGAGATAGCGAAACTGGCATATCGGTTGGAGAGAGAGGATATCGGACTCAAGGGAGGAAAGCAGGACCAGTATGCGGCCGCATACGGCGGATTCAACCTAATGGACATGGACGCAGAAGGAGTGAGGGTCCAGAAGGTAAGCATCGACAAGGATGTCGAGAATGAGCTCGAGTACAGGTCATTGCTCTGTTATACCGGAACATCAAGGAAATCCGCTGACATCATAACATCACAGATCGAATCATTCAACAAAGGTGACAATGAAAAGGCACTCGACGAATCAAAGAGACTCGCAAGGGAGATAGGTAAAGCACTCACCGACGGCGACATCGAGATGGCAGGCACCCTTCTTCACGAATCATGGGAGTACAAGAAACAATTCTCCGAAAGGATCACCAATCGATCATTGGATAAGTTGTACGAAGCTGCAATGAACAGCGGAGCGATAGGAGGAAAGGTCTCAGGTGCCGGCGGAGGAGGGTTCATGTATTATATATGCGAGTATGATAAGAAATCCGCAGTGGCACAGGAACTCAAGAAAAGAGGTGCCGAGGTGACCGATTTCATGTTCGACCCCAACGGGGTCACTTCATGGAGAAGCAGAAATGAATGATCTGATAACCGCAGAACTCAAAAGAAGTGCAATGATCTAGAATTAGTATCTCTGATCGAGTGTTTATGTTAAATAAAAATGGGGGCAGTGAAGCCCAAAAAGTTTGCATTGAGTTTAAATCACTCATCAACTATTCTGCAATAGCTATCATAAATGGTATTTAATTTGCCGATATTTTTTATTGGAGTTTTTTCCAATGTTGTTTGCATTTCCAGCAATTCTGTCAGTCTTAATTTGTGTTTATTAAGGATAACAATGCTATCTTCCATGTCACAAACTTCATCGGTACTAAAAGCCTTTATTATCTTTTTACTCCTATCAATCTGTTCTGATAATTCGTTCAATAGCAAGTCTTTAGTAAGTGTTGATTTAGTAAGTTCAACCTTTTCTATCTGTGGTGTTTCATACTCAACAAAATCATGTGCATAGTAGAAAACATTCTCATTAGTTTTTAACCATCTCTCAATAGTTATTTCGGGAATGTTTAGTTCTGCAGCCCTTGTCATTAGATTTTTCCTAGGGATAGTCTCAATTCCACACTGTTCTCTTTCAGAAAAAGTCATCTCCTCTGGATTCATAGAAAGGCTTCTGTTTGTGTCAGGAGGGCCAGCACTTAGTGTTCTGTACCCTTTACCTGCACTCAATAGTTCATACACCGGTCCAACTAACATATATTCGTAAGAGAATTGTACCGTCTCGTTTGGATCGACATCAACAACAAACCAGAAGAACTGGCCCACATCTTTTTGATCGGGGCTCCATCTCCAAAGACGCGAGAGCGAATGGTCTCCGTCCGTAGATCCATCAACATCATGCCCTAGTGCTCTAATCAGAGATAATGTTGACCATGCGAATGAGGCCCCCATGCTATTTATTGCGGTAATTGCATAGCCTATAACCGCATTAGCTATACTGGTATAGTCTGTACTCGTGTTAGGAGTTGATGCCGATCCTATATATCTTGAATTTGTACTTGACCACGGTGCCATGTTATCAACATTTTGGGTCCCTTCGATTTCAATTATAGCTACGCGTATGTTCCCGTAGAATCCATCGGCAGAACCCGTTCCTGCCATACGATATGTAAATTCCCAGACATTACGATCCTTAATCCATGTTGCTCCCATGAAACCTATTGAACTTGAGGCATAAACCTGGTAATCCCAGTTCTGAATACTATTCTGCTTCTCGGTGTGATTTATTGGAACATTATAGGAGGTAGATGTGTCATCAGAAGAATCTCCCGTTAACATTTGAGACCATATTCAATGGTCCCACAAAAATCACACAGATAAGGACTGCAATGCTTATAACTCCCATCATCTTGTTGGTGTGTTTCATTATATTCCTTCCTTTATCTTTTATGGGACTTGACATTATGATAGAAGTATGGTTATCTTTTCATACACTGTACCCATTATCGCAATGCCATCTTTGATTTTTCCGCCTACAGCGATGCTAAAATTCAACGAATCTATTTCACTTAGTGTTGTTGATCTCTTCAATTGAAGATCCAACAACAACATACCTTCCCCACCGCCTATTGGTATGTATTGGGGTGGATATGACCGTGCAATTTCCACTCGGGTCGTATAATCAATATTTTCTGCCGCAGAATTCCAAATGGATACATGTTTGTCAGAAGTATCATTTCCTAAACTGCACAAAACATTTGTGAGTTGTAGTTCTGGAGGTATGTTGAATGATATCCCTCCTATGTCTGTACTTCCTACAAATATATCTGCAGAGATCTTTACATGCAAAGAGTGACCGCTTTGTATTATGAAGAACGTTCCTTTTGTGGTTGTGCCTGTCTCTATATCTGTTAAATTAAATTCTTTTAGTATTGAAAGTCCATCGTTAATGTCTGGGTGTTCATCATTATCTTTATCAAGATCAACATAGTTTATGAAAACTAGTGCTATGATGGCCACTATGCTCACTACTAAAGCAATCTTGAGATATGATGATTCTTCACTCAATTCATTTACCTCCGATATTTAGGCAGTCCTAAATATCCTCATACGTTATATATAAGGTTTGGACAATAGCAACAAACATCAAGAGTTTTAATAAAAAACTAACAAATATACTAATTTTCAAATACAGGAATATAGAACTGTGGAAGTATATGTACCACAACTAAAAATTATAATCAATTTTCGATTAATGAATTAAGACTACTTATTACAATGATGACAGATGAAACAAAGAATCAAAGTGGTTTTTGAATATTTATATAAAGAGTATAAATCCAGAAGTATATGGTAATATGATTACGACGTATGTTGTAACGTCATTGAAAGGTTTATGTATTATGTGTGTGAGTATTATAAGAAATCTGCTGTGGCACAGGAACTCAAGAAAAGAGGTGCCGAGATAACAGATTTCATGTTCGACCCCAACGGGGTCACTTCATGGAGAAGCAGAAATGAATGATCTGATAACCGCAGAACTCAAAAGAAGTGCAAGGACCATATCCCAGATCGATGAATCGAAGATCAGGGCGGCAGCCGATATGATCATCGATTCGGTAAGCAGGGGAGGACAGGTGATATTCATGGGCAACGGAGGATCGTCCGCGGATGCCCAGCACATAGCGGCGGAATTCTCAGGCAGATACCTTTTCGACAGGCCGGCAATGGCGGGCATGTCCCTTTCGAACATAGCTCCAGTCACGGCCATAGGTAATGATTACTCATACGACATGGTGTTCCAGAGACAGATAGAGGCATTCTGCAGGAAGGGGGATGTGGTAGTGGGATTGAGCACATCCGGCAATTCTAGGAATGTACTTCTCGGCATAGAGGCGGCAAAGAGGGCAGGTGCATCCACGATATCCTTCACAGGTGACGGCGGTGTACTCAAGGATATGGTCGATCTAAGCATAGTGATACCTACCAAGGAGACCCCCAGGATACAGGAGGGCTACATTGTCGCATGCCATACGATATGCGGGATCGTGGAAAGGGAGATGTTCGGAAACAAAGCGGTGCTTGTGGACAGGGATGACACACTGGTCAAGGATGTCCCTTATTGCAACGACCCGGATAAATTACAGATACTCCCCGGGGTCCCCAAGGCAATATCAAGACTGAATGAAGCAGGATATCTTGTGATCGTGATAACCAATCAGTCAGGAATAGCCAGAGGCAGGTTGGATCATGATATCCTATCAACGATACATGACAAGATGATGAAGGAGATAGAAGCAGGAGGAGGAAGGATAGACGATATATTCTATTGTCCTCACCATCCCGATGAAGGATGCACCTGCAGGAAGCCTGAGATAGACATGGGAATAGCTGCAATATCAAAACACCATATCAATCCCAGAACATCGTTCATGATAGGGGACAATGACAAGGATATCGAATTCGGAAGAAGACTGGGCCTTAAGACATATAAGGTCGGCGAGAAGAGATCCTTCGTAGATGCTGTGGACGATATCCTTAACGATATCAATTGAGAAGTGCCTTGTATATCCTGGCAACCCCTCTCCCTATTATGCCGCATTGATTCAATGTCAGCATGACGATCTTGGGGTTGACCTTCGATTCTCCGCCCTGTCTCTTTCCGAAATCGTATCTTACCTCTCCGACGTTTATGTCGGATGGTGCATACCTCATGAGGTCCAAAAGTACTTTGAATCCCCTCATCTCGAACTTATCCCCATTCTCTTCGATGACCTGTGAGAATATCGATACATCTCCCCCGAAAAGACCGCTCATTATATCCTTTGATCTCTTCTTCCCGTGAACGAATAGGACAGATGATGCAAGAACATGAAAGAGCCAGGAACCAAGGCTTCTCTTGAATCCAAGGGCTTTACGATCGGTTCTGACCCCTATTACGAGATCATAGCCTTTGTTGAGTTCATCATAGATCCTTCCGATGGATTCAAGAGGATGTTGGAAATCCGAATCCATGTTGACGAAGAGATCGGTCTGTGCGATCCGTATTCCCTCGCATGTGCTTGCGGTCAATCCTCTGTCCTCGGGGTCCCTTACGACAAACCTGACATTATCGTAATTCAGGGTATCCACCAGTTCCTTCGACCTGTCGGTGGAATTGTCATCCATGATCAGGATATGGAAATCAGGATACATCTCCCTCAGCATGACCACCATCTTTGCTATGTTCTCCTCTTCGTTGTACGTAGGGAGTATTATGGTGCAGGTCTTTCCATTTGGATCCATCTATCAATGTTATTCTGAAACCACTATTTCATATATGCGCAGAATAATCAACGTTCGGGTGTGATAATCATGCACGTAATATCTCTGATCGTCAAAAATGAGTTCGGCGTTATGCAAAGAGTCATGGGCGAGTTCACTCGCAACAGGATAAATGTTGAGACGATAGTAGTTGGGAAATGCGAGATCCCGGGAAAATCCAGAATGGTCCTCTCAGTAATAGGGAAGGAGGCAGCGGAGACAGCCATGGGAAGACTCGAGAAACTGCAGGATGTTTACGGCGCAGAGATGATACCTTCGGACGGACAGTCCGCTTACGCTCTGATCTCAACATCCAACGGGAATGTCGGTCTGGTCGGAGGAGCGGCACAGGTCGAGGAGATAATAGAGCGCAGCCAGTCGGAGAAGTACGTCATGGCACTCAATGCGCTCTGATGACCTAGGAAGGTAAATCACATGGAAAAGGCAGAGAAGATATGGTTGGACGGTAAGCTTATCAAATGGGATGAGGCAAAGGTCCATGTTCTGACCCACGCCCTGAACTACGGTACAGGTGTGTTCGAAGGGATCAGAGTGTACCAGACACCTAAAGGTCCTGCGGTATTCAGATTGAGGGACCACATCGTCAGACTGCTTGACGGATGCAAGGTCATGGGAATAGACCCTGAGTTCGGCGGTAAGAGCTACGGTGTCGATGAGATAGTTGATGCCGTAAAGGAAACGATCAATGCCAACAAGAAGGTCGATTACGTAAAACCATGCGTATTCCTCAGCGGCGAAGAGGTCGGTCTGAATCCGGTCAATGTACCAGCCAGTCTTTCGATCACATGCATATACATGGGAGCATATCTGGGCAGCGCATCCACGGAGGGAGCAAAGCTCATAACGTCCTCCTGGCACAGGCCCGATAATCTATGCGGACCGTCCGGTGCGAAGGTCAACGGGGCATACGTCACGTCGTGTCTTGCTAAGAGGGAAGCAGTCCGTCAGGGTGCCAATGAAGCCGTTATGCTCAACTCAACCGGTCATGTCGCAGAATGCACAGGCGAGAACATCTTCATAATGAAGGGAGGCAGGATACTCACGCCTCAGGTCTCGGAGTGCATACTCGAAGGAATAACCAGAGGATCGATAATCCAGGTCGCACGCGATATGGGATACGATGTCGTGGAGACACAGATTACAAGGACCCAGCTGATAACTGCGGATGAGGTCTTCATGACCGGAACCGCAGCAGAGGTCGTCCCCGTCACATGCATAGACGGAAGGAGGATCGGCAACGGGAAGATCGGAGAGGCCTCCAAGGCCATACATGACAGATTCCATGACATAGTCACAGGAAAGGTCCCGGAATACGATAACTGGCTCGATCATTGCAACTAAGGTCAAACATTTCAAAAGGATGGATGCGAGCATCCTCCTGTTTTTATTTTATTTTAAAGGTCAATCCTTATCGATCGGCCGGGTAAATTCTCCGGACATCACTTTCTGATATACGTTCTCTATCTTGGGTATCAGTCCATCCCACTGGTATGCCCTTGACTGCTTCAATGCATTGTTGCCTAGTTCCTCAGTATAGATGGGATCGTCAAGCAAGGTGTTGATCGCCTTTGACAATGAGGCAGCATCCTCCGGCGGTACTGAGAGTCCGCCATCCTTTATTGTATCTGGAAGGCCGTTGACCGTAGTATGTATTATGGGTCTCCCGTACGACATCAACTCTATCGCAGCAAGACCCAATGATTCGAACAAGGATGGCATGACGAAGAATCTGCAGGATCCCATCAGGTATTCCTTCTCTTCCTCGCTCACCCAGCCCTTCATCTCGATCCTGTCCTCAAGTCCGAGTTCTTTGATCCTTTTCCTGAGGCGTTCCTCATCCGGCCCCTTTCCGCATATTATCAGCTTGTAGTTCACATCCTTCATCGCTTCGACCAGATAATCGAGGCCTTTGGTCCTTACGAGCCTTCCCAAAGATAATATGAAATCGCCGTCGCCTTTTCCCCTTTCAGGATATTTTGAAAGGCCGGTAGGTATGGATGTGACATATTCGGGCGAGTATCCCCTTCTGACCAGATCCTTCCTGACATAGTCGCTGACCGCAATTATATGGTCGAAGGTATCCAGGCATTTCTTGAATTTGTTATCATTGATCTCGGAGGCCTTCGCTTGAAATCCTATACCCTCCCCCCACATGTTGTGGTATGTGAACACTTTCTTCCCGTCATATTTCCTTAGATCATTGTTGTAGCTGGGTGCCCATCTGTAGTTGTAGTTGACGATATCCGGATCAAGGGAAAGTATCGTCTCCAGAACATCCTTGGATGTTATGAACGGCGGATTGTATATGTTTATGAATTTGGAGTCAAGTCTGACTATCCTGTAGCCTTCGGGAGTCATCTCCTCCTTCTCGGTATCCGGAAGTCTTCCGGTCAATACCGTCACATCATGCCCTTTGGCAGCGAATAACCTGCTCGTATCATGCATCCTGTGCTCTATACCGCCCCTGAACGGATAGAAAAAAGGGTTTACGTCAACTATCTTCAAGTGAATTCTTCCTATTGGGACCCTGAATGGCGGACAGAGTAGATAACCATGTCCTTCATAGATACCATATGACTATAGTTTTATAGGGGAGACAATCATCCCTGAATCATGGGATTGGGCATACTGGACCCCACAGCCGTGGCCATTCTTGGTTACATAATAGTAGCACTTTGGCTGTTCTCCGTGGTATTGGTGTTGGTACTGATATTCTATGAACGTGCTGATCCCAAATCGATAGCACTGTGGATGGCCGTGATGCTCCTATTCCCTGCGATCGGACTTTTCATCTACCTGTGTTTTGGGATGTCCTTCTACAGACAAAGGAACTTCGCACTCAAGAACCTGAGTGATGAACAGATGGCGGAGATAGTCCAGGATGCAGTGGACGTCCTTGATAATGAGACGGACAGCGCCGACAGTGAGGAGATAAGGCTGTTGAGGACACTCACGGCCGCAAGCGGTTCGTTGTACAGCGTTAACAATGACATAAAACTGTTCACAGAGGGAGACAAATTCTTCGAATCATTGTTCAAGGACCTTCGAAATGCCAAGGTCTTCATCAACGCTGAATATTACATCATAAGGAACGACAAATTGTCGAACGAGTTCATGGACATACTGATCGAGAAGGCAAAGGCCGGAGTGGAGGTCAGACTTATGGTCGATGCCATCGGGTTCAACAGCGGACCTAAGAAACGCATAAAGGAACTCAAGAAGGCCGGAGGGAAGTTCAAACTCTTCCACAGAGTGATAACGGTCCTGCTCAGTCCTAAGAAGAACAACCGCAATCATCGTAAGATCGCCGTGATAGACGGAACTATCGGATATGTATCTGGATACAACATCGGTGATGAATACGAAGGAAAAGGTGAGATGGGATTCTGGAGGGACAGTGGAGTCAGGGTGGAGGGCACCGGTGTCGTACCGATGAACCTGAGATTCTTCATGGATTGGGCGTATGCATATGGGGAGAAGATCGATGCGGGTTCGAAGGAGGTCCTAAAGAAATATTTCCCTGCTGATGATTGCACCCAATACGGGCTTGATGTCATGCAGCTGATATCCGGAGGGCCAGATACAAAGAGCAATCCGATAGAGCTGCAGTATCTCAACATGATATACGCTGCTAAGAATAGGCTCTATATTCACACACCTTATCTTGTTCCAAGCGATAACATCAAGAAGGCCTTGATAGCGGCTGCATGTTCCGGTACGGATGTAAGGATAATAATGCCCGATAAACCCGACCATCTTTTCGTGTTCTGGGTCAGTATATTGAATGCAGGGGAGTTGATGGACCACGGGGTCAGGATATTCCAGTATAAGAGAGGATTCGTCCACTCTAAATCGATAGTCGTCGATGGAGTGTATTCATCCGTGGGATCGGCGAATCTGGATCAGAGAAGTATGACACTGAACTTTGAGACCAATGTTCTGATCTATTCCGAGAAGATAGCAAAACAGATGGAGGATGTGTTCTTGGAAGACCTGGAGTATTGTGAGGAATACACCCTGGAGGAATTCAGGAAACTCGGCAGGTGGGAGAACTTCAAGATAAGCGTCGCAAGACTGTTCAGCTCCCTGGCCTGATGATCAGGCAATGCAACCATTATTAAACAAGTATCAAGTTCATGTCATGTTGAGACCTGAGGTCAAGATACGAGAGGAATTGAATGGCCAGCATCGGTGAGTGGATATACGATCTGTTCGGTTCGAACGGAGAATGGGGGCTCCTGCTCTGCATTTTCCTGATATTCTTCATCGATGCAGTGATATTCCCTGCTCTTCCCGAATTCTTCTTTGTCATCGCATACATGCCGTATCATGATAGTCCGTTGTTCGGTGTGGAACTCGTTGCCGTTGCCATGGTCGCAGAGGTCTTGGGAGTACTCGCCTTGTATTATGCGGTAGGTCGCATCAGGATACCGAAGAGGATAGAGAGCATCGTTAACAAATATCTGGACTTTTTGGTATTAGGCAATGAACGGCTTCTACTTCTGAATAGGGTGGCTCCGATGATACCTTTTTGTGGTGCATTCATCAGGATAGCCGGTTGGGACATCAAGAAATCGATGATCTATATTGTGATAGGATGCATACTGAAGTATGGCGTGATAGCTCTGATGATAGATTTCTTCTATAGTTATTATCAAGGACCAGATGCTCAGACATACACTCTGATATTCATATTCGCAGTGATCGGTATAAGTTTCATAGCTTCCATGCTGTGGAAAAGAAAGAAAGGGATAAAGGAAGGGGTTTGATCATCCTCTGCTCTTCATGAGCTTTCTGAGGGATGGGTGGATGTTTATTCCCTCTATGAATTCCTCCGGGCTCCTTCTGCCGAGATAGAGATAAGCGTAGATCGATACGATAGTCGCACCTAATATGTCACAGGTAAGGTCCCTTATGGTATCCCATGGGCTGTACTGCATGTTGGTATCCCATAGTTCATCGACCAAGAATTCGAATGATTCCCAATATGCGCTGAAGGTCAGTGTTATCAGGAATATGAACAAAGGCATCCATTTCCTTGTTATGTTCAGGCGAGGATCGAAGTTATTGATCGCCATGAGAGCATAGAATATACAGAGTGCCACGGTTATCGATGATATCAGATGTGTGACGGTATCCCATGTAACGACATCATCATATCTCATCAGCAGGACGCCGTATGAATGAAGGAATATTGCTATCTCGATAACGACCACGAATGTCAACGGAAGGGTCAGTATCTTAGCCCTTCTGAATATCATGGGCACAAGACACATGAATGCACAGAAGATCCCCGTGTTGATCTCATATGTAGCACGCTGGGACTCCATTATCGACATAGCTGTCATGATACCTAGGACGCATGCCGCCGCTATGCAGATAAGGTCAGATGCGGTATCAGCTTTCATTGGATGCCTCCTTGCAATAGTATCTGGTTATCTCGGTTTTGTCTATCCCTTTGATCGAAAGGTCAAGTATCAGGCCGTATATGAATGAGAATACGACGGCCATGTTCATCGGCAGCATGAGATATTTGTTGGACGGTGTGTTGTCCAGAGGGTTCTCTCCATAGAAGTCCTCATTGTAAAGTGGTAATCCCAGATCCTGCATATAGACGAAGAGGAAGAACAGATACAGCACCGAGAACATGCATGCGGCGGTCACAGAGAACACCATAAGCCATCTTTTCGAAAGTACAATGTCTGAATTGACGTCGAGATTGATCAGGAAAAGATATGCGGTGGACAGTGTGGCAAGAGGTTGTATCATCAAAGAAAGGTAGCGGTATATCTCGATATGGAGGAACCAATTCGATATGGACAGTATCAGGTACAATGTGAAAGGTATGACTATCAGACACATGATCGCATAATGATAGGTGCATTGTTCCTTTGTGATGATCCTAGGGAGCAACAGTGCCAGGAAACACGCTCCAGATACTATCGCCCACATCCAATCGAATGTTGATATGGATACTATGAGAGATGATCCTGCCAATACCACGGCCAAGTAGGTCAACTTGAATGCGGTTGTCTCATTCATTGGCGTCCGTTATGCTAACTAATAAATAATACCTTACCCCGAAAACCATAGCTTCAGGTAATCCTAAATTCGTATACAATATGGAAGTACATATTACGGACCACCACTATCAGGGGTATGATGGATACCGAACACTTTTTATCCGTCATGACCAATAGTTAAATCAAAGAGAGGGACGCAATGAAGGTGGATAAACTGGTCATTCTGTCGGTCGCCTTATGCCTTGTGGTTCTGGCAGGGGAAGTGATGGCCTACGGCCCGAATATCCACGATTTTGATGCCGATGCGGATCTTGAAAAGGATCCCATCGAATATTCCGTGACATCCTCAGGTTCCAATGTCTATTCGGTCGTTGCAATGGACAACGGGAACTTCACTGCACCACGCATCCTTTACATTTACAACGATCCCGGTTATTCGGATCATTATGATCTGGTGAATGAGCACATCCAATTCTCGGGAGTGGATCAGGGATATGCTATGGATCAAGTTACCAAATCCCTCAAGGTACGAGGGTTCGATGATGTCAGGGTTGTCGATGACAAAGGTCTGTTGGATGCACTGAAAAGTGACATCCTGAACAATGTTCCGGCGGCTCTTTTGACATTCTCGTATGCATTGCCTGAGAGTGTATATTCCGGATCAGCGGACGATCTTCTTCTAAGGTGGATAGAAGCGGGAGGGAGTCTCTATTGGGCGACATCGCCGGCCGGGATGTACTACCGTTCTGATTCAGGGATCGTGAAGGTCGCCGATCATCAGGAACTCCTGTTCGGCAGGGAATGCATGAAACTTACCGGGGACGACATAGCCTATAACGTCATAGAAAAGGACGGATTGACAAATGCACTCGGTATAAAATGGAACCGTACCCTCTATGGACTGGATATCTCGGGAATAGAAGGCGCAAGGTCCCTGGGATTCGAACAGGACGGATACTCGAGCATATCGATGATCCCCCGCGGGGAAGGTATGATCTGCATTTTCGGCGGGGATTACAACAGAAGCATATCTGATGATATCTCTCAGATAATAGCGTCGGGTCTGTCCTGCCACACAAGGTCCGTATCAGTTGAGGAAGGAAGTGTGACCAGAGGTACCGTAAATGGAACCATTGACATAGCGAACGAAGGTAATCTCTGTGTCTACATAGTCATCGGCGGATACTATACCGTATACGGGAGGTCATTCCATTCTGTCTGACGTCCGATCGCCGATCGATTCCATTAGGTCATTGTTCCGCCATCCGATATTCATCATCGCATTGGCAGGCATAGTGATAAGATTCATCCTTCTGCCGTTCTTCGAGGTGGGTTATGATTCTGACTGCTGGGCAACCATCATAAGGAATCTGGAGAGCGGATACGGATTGTATGATCTCGAAGGTTACTTCTACACTCCTCCGTGGGGATACATGCTGTCAGTGATGGCAGCACTTCAGGAGATGTTCCTTAACATAGATGTCATGGGGATACGTTTACCTGAAGCATTCGTGATAGAGGGGTATTCGAAATGGTTCTCATCAATGGTGACCAGCGTGGAATTCAATGTCTGGATGAAGGCGCCGTTCATAATAAGTGACCTATTGGTCGGATATCTCGTATACTGGATCATAAAGGACAAGACCTCGGATATGAGAAAGGCGACGATAGGTTTCGCACTGTGGTTCCTCTGTCCTTTGACAATAGGTCTTACATCCGTGTCGGGTATGTTCGATACCTATTCCGTGTTGTTCTTCCTGCTTTGTGTCATAATGCTGAGGAAGGACAAGCTGTTCCTTGCAGGCATATTGTTCTCCTTTGCGGTACTTATGAAGTTCTTCCCTGTGTTCCTCATATTCCTGCTCTTGGTTTACATTCTGGTCAAACACCGCAGCGACGGTAAGGCTATGCGGTCGATCATACTCGCGATGTCCGGGGCGCTGCTTGCAGCCGTGGTCCTGCTGTTCCCTCAGATAATCAACGGGGAGCTGATGGAGACACTCACATTCATGACCAGCAGGGCAGGTGTGGGACTGAGCGACCCATCTCTGTGGGATCAGATCGTATCAAAGGGTGCGGTCATAACATATGTGGGAGTGCTGATCGCAGGATTGTTCATAGCATACAAGGTTCGCCTGATGGATCCTGAGAGGATCGATGACAACTTCTTCAAATATGCTCTTCTTACACTCAGTTTTGTCTATCTGTACCCGCCGGCACCACAATATCTGCTGCTGATAATACCGTTCTTGGCGATATACCTGGTCACAGCGGATCACAGATTCAAGCTAAGCTGGTTGCTGATATCATTGGGAGGGGCGTTGTTCATCTGCAGCAACAACTTCACCCTCCTGCTCTCAGCAGCGGTGTTCACCGACCTGATATCCATTGAATATGTTATGTCGATGATCGAATCCTTCTTCACCTCGTTCATAGCCGATATAAGCGTAAGATCGATAATGTACTATGGTGCCGGAGCATTGCAATACATCGGAGTGATATCGGTCATAGTACTGTTCTATATCGGGTGGAGGAAGAAGGACGGGACCAAAGGGTCCGAGGAGACCATACACGATCCGAATGTCGACAAGGTGATCGTGACAGACAACGATCGTTGAGGATGTATCGGGTAGGTCCACGGACAACCATCAGCGTTGTTCCCTTATACGGGTAATAATAAATACTACAAGGGAATAGCTCGGGATGCTCTTTAAGAGCCGATGAATGATGACGGTGGCAAGCACCGGAAAGAGGTAATTAAAATGTCCGTATTTGTAAAGTTTGAGACACCCAAGGAGCTTTCTGACAAAGCATACTCTCTCGCCGAGATCGTAAGGGACGGCGGAAAGATAAAGAAGGGAACCAACGAAGTAACGAAAGCAGTAGAACGCGGGGATGCCGCAATGGTCATAATGGCAACAGACGTCGACCCCCCGGAGATACTCGCACACATTCCAGCACTCTGTGAGGAGAGGAATGTCGCTTACGTGTACGTTCCCAGCAAAGCAGAGCTCGGAAACGCGATCGGTCTCGAGAAACCAACCGCATCGATTGCGATAATCGATGTCGGAAAGGGGAAACCGATCTGCGACGAGATAGCCCAGGCAGTCAAAGCACTGAAGAACTGAAGGTGATTTGAATGGTAGACACAGACAGCATCCCATCAGAGGTTGTAGAGATAATCGGCCGTACAGGGATGACTGGTGAGGCTACTCAGGTCAAGGTCCGTGTTTTGGATGGACGTGACAAGGGAAGGATCATCACCAGGAACATCATGGGTCCTGTAAGGATGGGCGATATACTCATGCTAAGGGAAACATCCAGAGAAGCCAGGAAACTGGGAATGGGCAGGTGATCTGAATGGTCGAAGTGAGAAAATGCTCATTCTGCGGCGGAGACATCGAACCCGGAACCGGAAAGATGTACGTCAAGAAGGATGGGACCATTCTGAATTTTGACACTAACAAGTGTTACAAGAACATGATCCAGCTCAAGAGGGTCGCAAGGACCACGGAGTGGACCGAGAAGGCGGCCATCGAGAAGGCGGCACGCCTGAAAGCGATAGAGAAGAAGGAATGATCCCATGACAATGGAATTGACCTATCTCATGATCAAACCCGACGGGGTCCAGAGAGGACTCTGCGGGGAGATCATCTCCCGCTTTGAGAATAAAGGCCTCAAGATCGTAGCCATGAAGTTCATGGTGATCAAGAAAGAGGTCGCCGAGAACCACTACGGCGAACACAAGGGAAAGGGATTCTACGACTCACTGATCTCGTACATAACATCCGGCCCCGTGCTCGCAATGGTCCTCGAAGGCGAGAATGCGGTCTCCGTATGCAGGAACATGATGGGAAAGACCAATCCTCAGGAATCACCGTTGGGAACCATACGCGGGGATTTCGGAATGGTCACAGGCATGAACCTGATACACGGTTCCGATTCACCTGAGTCAGCTAAGAAGGAAGTGTCATTGTTCTTCGGTCCCGAGGAACTGATCGCCTACAAGAGAACAGCTGACGACTGGATCTACGAATAAACCCTTTAACAAGGCATCTCTCAGAGTGTGATTCAGATGGCAATAAGGCAACCAGTGGTCAGCGTGCTTGGCCACGTGGACCATGGCAAGACGAAATTACTAGATAGGATCAGGGGGACTTCGGTCCAATCCCGTGAAGCTGGAGCCATAACGCAGCACATCGGGGCAACAGAGGTGCCTATTGAACATATTTACAAAGTATGTGCTCCATTGATAGGGGACAAGAAGTTCGACGTTCCCGGATTGCTTTTCATAGACACGCCGGGACATCACTCCTTTGTAACACTTAGGGCAAGGGGAGGGTCCCTTGCCGATCTTGCCGTCCTTGTCATAGATATCAGGGAAGGCATAATGCCTCAGACCATTGAGTCCATACGCATCCTCAGGCAATATAAGACCCCGTTCGTGATAGCCTTGAACAAGGTGGATACGATCCAGGGGTGGATATCAGAGGAAGGGAGACCGTTCATACTCTCTGAGAAAGCTCAGCAGTCCCATACCCTTGAAGCATTCAATGAGAAGATGTACAACATAATCTCACAGTTGTCAATGGAAGGTATTTCCGCTGACAGATATGACAGGATCGATGATTTCACCAAGACCGTCGCACTCGTACCGATCAGTGCCAAGGAAGGGGAAGGCATACCTGACCTCCTTCTTATGTTGATAGGTCTGGCACAACGTTTCTTAGAGGAACAGTTAGAGAAAGGCGAAGGCCCCGGCAAAGGAACTATCCTTGAGATAAAGGAAGAGAAAGGTCTCGGAAAGACCATGGATGTCATCCTGTACTCCGGGACCCTGAAGAAAGGGGATACAGTGGCCTTAGGGACCAACGGAGCACCACTGGTCACAAAGGTCAAGGCGATATTGAAACCAAAGCCGTTGGATGAGATACGTGATCCCAGGGACAGGTTCGATTCCGTCAAGGAACTCACCGCAGCAGCGGGAGTGAAGATATCCACTCAGAACATGGAGGGAGTGATAGCAGGGGCACCTTTCATGGTGGTGAAAGGGCCGAACGACCCTGCGATAAAGGATCTTACAGAGGATTCATCGATAAAGATCGAGACCACCGAGAAAGGGATAACGATAAAAGCGGATGCCATCGGTTCATTGGAAGCTTTGGCATTCGAGACGCGTGAGGCAGGCATACCGATAAGGAAGTACGGTGTCGGGGATATCACAAGAAGGGATATCGTCGAGGCTGCCTACGGCGACAAGACGAACAATGCGATACTGGGATTCAACGTAACAGTGACAAAGGACGCTGAGACGGAACTCGAGAACCACGATCTGAAGGTGATGACCAACCAGATCGTATACAAACTCATAGAGGAGTATCAGGAGTGGGTCGAGGAATCCAAAAGAAGGACGGACACAGACAAGAGATCCGAATTCGCATTCCCTGCCAAGATCAGGATACTCCCGAACTGCATATTCAGGGTAAGCAAGCCAGCCATAGTAGGCGTAAGGGTATTGGCCGGAAGGATAAGGATCGGCCAATCGCTGATCGGTGCGGACGGAAGGGACGCAGGAAGGATAAGGAGCATACGTTCCGGAGAGGATGCACTCAAAGAGGCCAAACAAGGCGACGAGGTAGCTGTTGGTATTGAAGGAGTTACTGCCGGACGACAGATCAACGAGGATGACATCCTTTACGTGAATCTTATCGAATCGGCTGTGAAACAACTCTCATCATTGGACATAACAGAGGATGAGAGGATGGTCCTGGAAGAGACCATCGAGATAAAGAGAAGGGAAGAACCCTTCTGGGGTATGTGATATGCCGCAATCAGTACCCAATCTGGGACATGATCTCGAGCATAACAGCATGTCCCATGAGATATACAATTTCGTGGAGAACCTGAGGGTCGCGATAGAGAAGCCGATAAAGGTATGCGCGGACTTCAACAGGATAATGATATGCGGAATGGGCGGATCCGCGATCGGCGGGGATATAATCAAGGATTGTGTCATAAGGGAATCAAGATATCCGATCACGGTACAGAGATTCCCGGAACTCCCTAAATGGGTGGATAACAGGACACTACTGATAATATCCAGTTATTCCGGCAACACAAGCGAGACCCTGTCGATGTATCATCAGGCAGTGGAGAAGGAATGTCCGATCGTGATAATGACATCCGGAGGCGAGCTTGAGAGGATAGGTACGGAGAACGGAGAGGAGATCGTGAAGATGGAACAAGGGTTCCAGCCCAGAAGCGCACTAGGTCTCAACCTCGGTTATCTTGCATCAATTGTGGATGCTACATGCGGAACAAGCTGCGTGAATGAGATAAAAAGACTGCTCCCCGAACTCTACAGGCTCAGGGACAGGCTCAGCGGCGATAAGAGCGAGGCCTGGAAGATAGCGCAGGAGGTCAACGGCCGCATCCCGATAATCTACTCCACGGCAGGCATATACTCCTCAGCGATAAGATGGAAGAGCCAGATCAATGAAAATTCGAAGATGATGGCCTTTGCGGGATCGGTCCCGGAGTTCAATCACAATGAGATAGCGGGATGGTCCGAAGGGGACCTAAGAAGCAGATGCGTCCCGATATTCCTGTATGAGAGTTCCGCAGCCCGTCCGATAAAGAAGATGGCCGACGCATCGATAACGACCATGAAGAAATACGGTCAGGATGTGAAGGTCGTACGCATAAGAGGAAAGACCCCGTTGGCAAGGACGCTTCGCGCAATAATGATCGGAGATTATGTATCACTGTATCTGGCACATCTCCAGGGAGTGGATCCAATGGACATAAAATCCATAAATGAGTTCAAGAGCCGCCTCAACACACTCTTAAGCAGCGTCAAAGGTGTCGGCAGGACCAAAAAGAAGAAATGATGTCCATTTTCAATACCCATTATATCGTTGGGTCGGACAAACATTTATAAGTGACACCATAATAACGCGGGATACAGGTGTTCAAATGGTAGAATTCAAAGCCATCGTAAACGATGTAAAGACAGGCAGGTCATACAATGTGACTGTCTCAGGCCACCACGCGAACTCTCTGAATGGTAAAAACCTCGGAGAGATCGTAGATGGGATATTCGTCGGTCTCCCCGGCTACAAACTGAAGATAACCGGCGGAAGCGACGGTAACGGCACTCCGATGAGAGCGGACCTTCCCGGACCCAAGAGAAAGAAGCTCCTTCTTTCAGAGGGACTCGGATTCCACGAGACATACAAAGGAGAGAGGAGAAGGGTAGCGGTCCGCGGTTCGACGATATCGAACGAGATAGTCCAAGTGAATCTTGCTATCACCGAGTACGGACCGAAATCAGTAGAGGAATCCTTCGCACCCGCTGAGGAAGCTCCCGCGGAGCAACAGTAATGAAAGTTCCCAAGCAACCCGAGGTCAACATCGGGATGATAGGTCACGTTGACCACGGGAAAACAACCCTTACAAAGGCTCTGTCCGGAGAATGGACGGACCGTCATTCCGAAGAAGTGAAGAGAGGCATCTCGATAAGGCTGGGATATGCGGACGTGGCATTCTATAAATGTCCGAACTGCGAAGGTCCTGCAGCCTACAGCACAACGCCGAAATGCAAATGCGGCGGAAAGGCAGAGTTCCTCAGGGCTGTGTCATTCGTTGATGCACCGGGTCACGAGACCCTTATGGCGACCATGCTCTCGGGCGCGGCATTGATGGACGGTGCGTTGCTTCTTATCGCAGCGAACGAGAAATGTCCTCAGCCTCAGACCAAAGAGCATCTGATGGCATTATCGATCATCGGAATAGATAAGATAATCATCGTTCAGAACAAGATCGATATCGTCACAAGGGAACAGGCCGTTGAGAATTACAAACAGATAAAGGACTTCATCAAAGGCACAATAGCCGAGGATGCACCCATAATCCCTGTGTCGGCGAACAGAGGTGTGAACATCGACATGCTCATTGAGAGCATCGAGGAGCACATTGTCTCTAAGATACAGAGGGACCTCAATGCACCGCCCCTGATGCATGTGGCAAGGTCATTCGATATCAATTCCCCGGGTACGGTACCCAAGGACCTCAAGGGAGGTGTGATAGGCGGTACCCTGATACAGGGAAAGCTCAAAGTGGATGACGAGATCGAGATCGTTCCAGGAAGGAGGGTCGAGATCGCAGGCAAGCCCACCTATGAGAAGATATCCGCAAAGGTCACATCCCTGCAGGCAGGCGGAAAGAGCGTCAAGGAAGTGGTTCCAGGAGGACTTATCGCAATAGGTACCGCATTGGACCCGTCAATAACGAAATCCGACGGACTAACCGGAAGGGTGGTCGGCATACCCGGCGAATTGCCTCCGGTAGTACACGACTTCAAGATGAAGACGACCCTTTTGGATAGGGTTGTAGGATCATCCGCCGATCTGATAGTCGATGAGATAAAGAGCAATGAACCTTTGATGCTCAGCGTAGGTACCGCGACAACGGTCGGGGTGGTCAAGAGCGCAAGGGCGGACTCAGCTGAAGTTGCCTTGAAGATCCCGGTCTGCATACTTCCGGGACAGAGGGTAGCGATCTCAAGAAGGATCTCCAACAAATGGAGATTGATCGGATACGGTATAATCGAGCAGTGAGCCGATGCAGGTAGTGGTACTGGATACCAATGCATTGCTGATGCCCTTCGAGATAAAGATCAACTTGGACATTGCGTTAAGGGATCTTCTGGGGGATGTCAGGTGTGTTGTGCCAGGACCTCTTATCGGTGAACTCAAACATCTTAACCATAAATTCTCAAAGGCCGCTTTGGAACTTGCCAAAAAGTACGAGATCGTTCAAACAACATCATCAGGCGATGATGCTGTATTGGAAGCGGCACTGATGCTGGACGGTTACATCCTGACAAATGATAAGGAGCTTAGGGCAAGGGCAAGGAAGCAGAAGATCCCGATGATCTATCTGCGTTCCGGCACCCATCTCATAATAGAATCGATCAGATGAGCGGACGAGGCGGATCCTCTGGTTCAATTCCGTCCCAAGGTTCCTTTCCGACCACTCTCAATCTCATGAGGACCAGTTCCTTTCCCTTCTCGGATGCTCCGTATACAGGTACCTTGTTGCCTGCCACAACGACATCCCGTTTCTTTGATTCGTCCCTAAGGGATCTGGAAGCGCATGCTGTTATGACATCACAGACATCGAAAGCGGTCTTGGCATCCTCATCGGACATACAGGTGGTGTGAACCGCCATCAGTGTTATGCTGTTACCATATTCCTCTCTGAGTACGGCCGCATCATCCATTGATGCTATAGTGGCGGCTATTCTTTCATAACCCATGTCCCTGGCCTTCCTGACACCCGCAACGGTGTCCATACGTGCATCCTCAGGGTTCAGGACATTATCCCTTCCGACGCCTTCGATGACTGTCTTTATCGGCGATGTCTCGCAAAGTCCCGATATCCTTCCCCCCAATCCCTGAACGATCTCGGGATCTGTTACCACAACGGTACCGCATCCGTCAGCGGCGATGACCGCAGCATCGATCATATCCTCTTTCAATGCAGAGCTCAGGATCTCTGATATCCCGAATGAGAGGAAATCCTTCATTCTTATGTCCCGGTCCTCCGTACACATGCCGAACGCACCGATCCTGTACTCTATGTTGGATCTTACAGCATCAGCGGTTATCTCATCGATGTTGCGGTATTTCTTGAAAAGAGGACAGAATTTGACCTTAGGCTCGCTGACCTCCGTTACCTTCCCGTCCTCTATCACTACCTTGGACATCCCAAGGCATTCCATCACGTGGCGGTCCGTCATTACTCTATGACCTCTGCTGTTATGATCTTAACATCCTTTGTAGGACGGTCGTTGTGGTCAGTATCCATGTTACCGATCCTGTCCACGATGTCCATTCCCTTTGTGACCTGTCCGAATACCGGATGTGCGTAGGGGGTCTTGGGATTCTCTTTGTCCAAGTATGTGTTGTCCACCATGTTGATGAAGAATTGGCTTCCGCCAGTGTTGGGTCTTCCTGTGTTTGCCATGGATATGGTACCACGTACGTTTGAATGACCCTTTCCGAATTCATCCTCTATGTTGTAACCAGGACCGCCCATGCCTGTGCCCTCGGGATCCCCTCCCTGTATCATAAAATCCTGGATGACCCTGTGGAAGACCGTTCCATCGTAGTAGCCTTCTTTGGCCAATTTCGTGAAGTTGCCGGTGGTGATCGGCATGTCATCATGCATCTTTATCTCAATGTCGCCCTCACTTGTGTGCAGTACCACTTTTACCATGGCATATGATTCATTTCATAACATAAAAAGATATTATTATAGAATATGTAAAACAACTGATATTCCTATGTTTCATTTATAAAGGGTGTTAGGTATCATTGAACAAATCTTAATATATCGTTTATATAAACTATATATAAAGATTTTTGTTAGCAATCTCTCTTTTAAATAGACCTATTGAGATTTTCTAATGTAAAAAAATCAGGGACCCAGTCTGTGCTAGACTGTATCATGCCTGGTAAAGGTAGCAGAGGGTGCAAAATATGAGCGGTAGCTTTAGTGGATACTATGGATCCGAAAGGGATCAGGATGCAGCGGACACGCATGAATTTGGATATCCTATTTTCAAAGGAGGGATATTCAAATGAAGGGAAGCAGGGGGAGACCCTCCAAGAATAAAAACATGCTCTCTGCGATCGCAGTTCTGGCTGTAGTGATAATGGTAAGTTCGGTGTGCATACTGCCCCTCAATGATACATCCGGACAGAATGATGCGGATGATTACGAATCGCTCAGATTGGTGGATCCGCGCGAACCAAGGGCCGGGGAGATCCAGATAGGGTCCGTACAGGACCTGGCAAGGATAGGCAATTCATCCCAATTCCCAAGTAACGGAACATATGTCCAGACCGCTGACATAGACCTCACAGATCTATCTGACCCCATCGTCGTACAGCATCTTCAGACAAGGGGCTGGATGATAAAGGTGACGCCTGAGGTAACAGGATTATCCGGAGGATCCATAAGATTCACTCTGGAATACTCAGAGAACCACGGACAGACCTGGAAACTCTGGCCCGCTCAACAACTCACATGTAATTTTGGTAATGCGAAAGGTACTGCAACCCCAAGGGACGGAGTTATAGAATTGAGTAATGCCACTTCCAAATATGATGGTACATTCCCCTACATATTCTTCATAACCGGTACGAACTCCTATGTGAGTTCAAGCAACAAGGCGTTCACGTATTCCATGGAGGTCGATGCGGGATCGACCGGAGTAAGGGGATCAAAGGCCACTTACAACATGGGTAATCTGGATATGGTCCAATTGACCGGGAAATTCGATGGTAACGGATACATCATAAGAGGTGCGGACATCGCATCCACTTCCAGTGCTGCTCTCTTCTCGGACGGTACGATCATAAATGTAGGTCGTGAAGGTGGATCGACCACAGGAACCGGAGAATTCGTAGGAGGGATAAAAGCAGGTACCAACAAGACAACCTCATTCGTTGAGATGTGTTACAACACCGGTCATGTTTACGGATACTACAGTGTCGGAGGTATAATCGGGAGCGGACACGCAAAGGATTGTTTCAATGGAGGTACCGTATGGGGAAGGACAATGGACATAGGCGGTATCGTAGGTTATTTTTACATAAGGGATGCCGGGGTCGAGACCACAGGCTGCTACAATGCAGGAGCCGTAGGCGGATCCACGAGTACCAGCGATAACCTTCAGACGGGAGGCGGAAAGAACATAGGCGGCATAGCCGGAAGGATAAACGGGATGCAGATAACCAACTGCTATAACAATGGCCCTGTCCAAGGAAGAGATGGTATCGGAGGCATAGTGGGATACATGGAGGACCGTGCCACTGTGAAGGATTGTTACAATATAGGCTATGTATCGGCGATATCCAGTAAGGCAGGCATAGTGGGGTATGCTGCCAACGGAGCGGTGATCAGAAGCTGTTACAACATAGGTATAGTTCAAGGGATAAATGATTCGCTCAGAGGAGCAGGGATACTTGATAACAAGCCGGAAAGTTCGGTCACCGACTGTTACATGCTGATCGGAACATCCAGAAGTAATGGGATGGGGCAGGAACGCAGTTCCCAGCAATTGAGATCCAGCAGTAATTATCCGGCAACATGGAATTTCAATAACGTATGGACGTTCGAGAATGCGGCCTCGCTGAACAGCGGATATCCGATATTAAAGAACAACATCTTTTCGACAGGATACACCGTGACGATAAATATCAACGGCAGCGGAACAGTCAACTGGGACATGTCGAACGGATATGCTGTAGGCAGTGTATCCACAACAACGGACCTACAATTCCCGTTCAGTATGGGCGTGGAATTCACATATGAGACAACAGGGCCCAATGTGTTCGTCTCATGGACAGGAATAACATGGGGAGATGAACCGAATTCAATATCCTCTGTAATAAAATTACCAAAAGGACACATCGGTAACAAGAGCATAACTGCGAACTTCTCAACTCAGGATGAGACATGGAATCTTATCTTGGATCCGAACGGAGGCGATGCCGATGTGAGTTATGATGGTCTGTCCTTCAAATATCAGGGAATATCGCAGAATGGGATCAATATCCCAAACGGATCGGTAGCGAATGTCTCTTTGAAATCAGAACCCAGTGGTTTAGCGTTCATCTATTGGTTGGGTACAGAGAACTATGTATCGAAAGGTTTCACAACGCCATCCAACGATAATGACAAATCATACTACGCGAGCTACGAAACATTAAGTAATGTAGTTCAACTGACGATCACAGAACCTGTCAACGGAGATATAGAGGTCACGGTCAACGGGTTCCTTATAACGGACCCGCCATTCGGCACTCCTTTCAATGTAAGTAAGGACTACTCCATGTCACTTCAGGCAGAGGGCAGTAACGGATACGCATTCGTCTATTGGACGAGCGATGTTCTTACAAGCAACAATGACAATCCATTCAGATTCAAATTGACCCAGGATACTACAGTCTCTGCAGTCTTCATGAGCAATTCCAATGTCAGTAAACTCACCCTATCAACAACTTTGGGAGGCAGGGTGACATACATATATGTTCATGATTCCAATGGCATATCAGGAATGGTAGAGACAGCCTCCACTATCGAGATGTATGTTCCAAAAGGATCCGCAGTGGATGTTGGTCAATACGTCTTATCAAGATATATGTTCTCATACTGGTCAGGGACGATACAAGGGGTCGACAATGCCCTTTCATTCACTATCAATAATGATCAATCAATAAAGGCAGTCTTTGCATCAGTCGATAGTCCGGACCTTACCGTCATGGTAAGCGGTGAGGGCAGCGTATATCTGAACATACCCTCGGAGAATGTTAATTTCAAATTCGTCAGTTCCACAACCCAGGCAACCAAAACAATAACGCTTCCAGCAGGAACGACAGGGAACCTAGTTGCAGAGGCAGGGGGCAGCAACAACTTCTCATTCTGGAGCAGTGTGACATTAAGCGGATTCGGAACACAGATGCCGTTTGTGATGAACCAACCTCATTCCACCACTGCGTTATTCACTGACGGTGTGAACGATCAATTATTACATCTTTCAGTGACCGGGTCCGGTGAGATGGACCTTCAGACAGTACTGTATTATCTGAACGGAATAACCAAAACACCTGACGGCGGGATATACTTATCTTATGATACGAGTATATTACTCGTTGCCAGGGAAAAGGATCCTGTCAACTCTCCGTTCCAATACTGGAGCGGTACGGTTTCAGGGACCGATCATATTCTGGTAATAACAATGACCCAGGAACACAATGAGACGGCGAATTTCAAGAGTTCCAGTTCCCTTCAGGCCACTGTCGACATAATGACTGGAACTGGATCTGTGGATGTGTATATTGGAGGAACTCTGTTCAAAACTGTCACGGATACTCCGTACACAATATTCGTCACACCGTCGACCAATATAAGATTGGAAGCGGGTGAGGGATTCTCACGTTGGTCCGGAAGTTATGCCGGTGTATCCAACCCTCTGGCATTGACAGTGACAGAGACCATGCTGATCAATGCGCATTTCGTGGCAGGCGGTCACGAACTGATCGTGATCATTGAAGGGACAGGAAGCACAAACGTCACGATAGGCGACGACCTGACCCCGGCATTCACCGTAAACAACAGCAACTCTCCGTTCACGGTCCTGCTTCCTGAAGGCACTCAGGTAAAAATGACTGTGGAGTCAGGCAGATTCTCGTACTGGAGCGGGGCATATCCTCAGGTCGATCAGGAACTTACATTCACAAAGGCCGGTTCCTATGAGGAGGTAATAGCTAATTTCATTGATGGTACACAGGTCAATCTGACAGTTGCGACAGAAGGAGGGAATGGGGTCGTCAAGGCATATGTCGATTCAGAACTCTATCTGATATATTCTGGACCGGGAAAGACCATTCCATTCCAGAATGGTAAATCGGTCGTTATCGAAGCAGAGGCCAATTCTCCCGATGAGTTCTCATATTGGAGTATAAACGGGCAGGTGCCATCGGGCTTCAACATACTTCTCAAAGACCAACAGAATCTGCTGATGGACAGGAATTACAATCTCACCGCGAATTTCGTCACCGAGTCGTTGAAGATGACCCTGGACCTTGATACAAGGAACGCAGGGAACATAACGATAATGGTCGAGAACAGGTCGCAGACAGTGAACGGAAGATCCAGATTATATTTTGACAGCGGAACAGTGATAAGCATAACCGCATCATCTGGCACGGATAATAGATTCTCATATTGGGAGAGTACAGGCGATCTGCCTGATGGGTTCAATATCTCTAGTAATTCATCCCAATCGATAAGGATGGATGACAACTATGATCTGACCGCAGTATTCACCGATGATAACTACAAAACTCTGAATCTTTCAACGAACGGTCAGAATGGAATGATACAGGTGACCGTAGGAACAAGGAGCTTCACCGTTACATCGTACGAAGGATACTTCGATGTCTCGACCAGTATAGGTCTGACCCCTATGTCATGGGCACTCAACAAATTCTCCTATTGGGGGTCATCCAACAATGTACTTCCTCCCGCTCCGTTCGATCCAATATCCTCGGCAGGACAGACCATCGTGATGAACGATTCGTATAATCTGACGGCCAACTTCACAGGAAACGACTATGTGACATTGGATATCGCGGTCAGCGATGTTGGTGTGGGAGAGGTCGCGGTCAAGATCGGAGGGAACACCCTTGTCGTAGTGACATCTCAGGAACAGATTTACTTCACGAGGAATACGGCGGTCAGTCTGTCCGCGGATCCTCTGAACAACAATGTCTTCTCATTCTGGAGTGGTACCTCGGAAGGTAAAGAGAATCTGTTGGAGATAACGCTTGCAGACAATGAGAACATAACCGCGGTATTCGCAGGAGCATCCAATCATCTTCTTAAGGTTTCCACAGAGGGCGGAGGGATCGTGAATGCGGTGATCGGAGGATATCCGATAAGGATATCCGATTTCCCTAACGGAGTCACCGTATCCGACAGTGCACAGGTGAGCCTCAACGCTGTACCAGATACAGGAAAACTGTTCAGCAGATGGAGGGACAACACGGCATCAACAGACGACCCAAGCAATCCTCTGGAGTTCTCGATCACTGAGGATAGGGATCTGACGTCAGTGTTCGTTGGGTCAGAGAATTACAATCTCAAGATAACAACAGTAAACGGAGGGAGGGTTGAATATGCCATCAATGATGGCCCGTTCACACAATACTCCGGAGAGGTGACGATAACAAGCGGCGACAAGGTCACTCTGAGCGCAGTATTCGATTCGGGATTTTTCTCATTCTGGTCCGGTACCTTCCAATCGACATCCCCGGTTGTGGATATAATCATGGACAAGGACCATGATATAATTGCGTTGTTCTCAGGGGATACATCCTATTCTCTGGGACTTACAACGATAGGTGAGGGTACTGTAACGGTGGTCGTCGCCGGGTATACATATGTACATCCGCAGAGCAGTGTTGTAGCATTGATGCTTCCTGCTGGAGAGGATGTAAGCGTCTCTGCCAAGCACATCTCTTCTCAGGGGAGATTCTCATACTGGTCATCTTCATCCTTCCCTGATGATTTCAATATAATAGATCCGGACCAGTCCTTCGAGATGAAGACCGACTATGACCTATCTGCAATATTCACGGGCAATGATTATCTGACATTGGAATTAGGAACATCAGGGAATGGAAAGGTAGACATACTGATAGGCGGGGCAGCGTCGTACACTGTACAACCCAATGATGCACCGTTCGTTGGCTATTTCGATGTCAACACATCGATATCGGTCACTGCAACTAAGCTTGGGACCAATAATGTGTTCTCATTTTGGAATATAGCGGGAACGGTACCAGGATCATTCGATATCCTGACATCTTCACAGTCATTCTCTTTGACAGCAAGTTGTTCCATGACCGCAGTATTCACGGATGAGACATATTCCTCACTCAAGCTGACAACTGAAGGTAACGGAAGCATCGGTATTCACATAGGGAACGGAACGGCGACCGTACCGGCAAACAGCACGAAGACCATCAATGTAAACAACGGCACTGCTATCGGCGTCAGTGCATCAGCGGGTGGGATCAACAAGTTCTCATATTGGGGTATCAGTGGGAACACACCATCCAACTTCAATATATCCAGTTCATCGGAACAATCGGTCACGATGAACAGCAACTATGATCTTACGGCCGTGTTCACCGGCAACACATACGTGACTCTGAACCTGTTGACAGTAGGAAACGGTACGATATCAGTTGAATTGAACGATGGGACGATCACCGTACCTGCTAACGGAGGAAGATACACCGGATACTTCAATGAGGGTACGGTGATAGGGTTGTCCTCAAGCGGTTCAGGGACTACCAACCAATTCTCATATTGGGCAGTTACATCATCACCGTCTGGTTTCGATCCTCTGAACGGTACTCAGACCATAACGATGTCAGGCAACTATGATCTGGCCGCTGTGTTCACCACAGAAAGGCCGGTCATATTGGACCTTGACATAGTGGGTGAAGGCGAGATAATGATAACCGTAGAGGGTACGGTCATAACGACAATAGCCTCCGGTAGGACGATGTATCTATCAGAAGGTTCACAGGTGGGGCTTAACGCAACGCCTATCGGCGCGGATAACAAGTTCTCGTTCTGGAACGGGACGGTGGACGGCATAAGTGATACATTGTCACTGACCATGACCAAGGCACATACCGAGACCGCGGTATTCACGGTCGGACCCGGTAAGATACTCACGTTGTCTGTGAACGATATCAACTGCGGTTCCATCGAGACCCTGATACTGGTCGATTCCAGAAACTATACGCTGAACGTACTGGGACAGATCAACATAACCGAGAATGCGATGGTAACGGCCGAAGCCAAACCCAATCCGGGTTACAGATTCTCATACTGGTCCGGATTTCAGAATGGTATAGATGCGACATTCAATTTCAAGATGGATAAGGACGTAGACCTTACTGCGAATTTCACAGATGGTATACAGGATGTGAAGTTGGAATTCACGGCAAATGGGACGGGAACGGCGATATTGACCGTCAGGGGCTCGGCACCGATGACGTTGAACTCCGGAAGTTCAGTGTATCTTTCATATGGTACGCTTATAGAACTCAATGCTGTAGCTTCTATATCGGGGGCCTACTTCTCATATTGGGATGGGGATTCTCCGTCGGTAGTGAATCCGCTTTCCCTGACGATGAATCGCGATTACAGTGTGATCGGAGTATTTACTTCAGGTGAGAATGACAGCAATCTTGTGATGAATGTTGAGGGGAACGGCATCATAAAGATGGAGATATTGAACGGCCCGACACTGGAATTGACCCAGGTTGATACGTGGTTCAACACCAATGCGATCATCTCAGTCACACCTATCCAGACCGGAAGCGGAAACAGTTTCTCGTACTGGTCAGGCAACGCGGCCTCCCATTTCAATATGGAATCCGGGGATAGACAACAGTTCCTTATGGACGCAAGCTATGATATCACGGCCCATTTCACAAGCGGGGTCGATGATAGGACCTTGTCACTAGATGTTGATGACGTATCCAACGGAGATGGGAAGATATTGGTGACCCTTGTCGGAAGGAATGCGACATTCGAGGTCACAGGGCCTTACACAGGGACCTTTGACGGAGGGGCAAGTATTTCCCTGTCTGCGACAGGGGGTCAATCAAAGTTCTCCAACTGGAAGGTCCAAAGCACAGATGTTCCAAATGTATCTGCTACCGGATCCAATATAAGCTTCAATATGGCAGGCAACTATGATCTGACGGCGATATTCTTCCAAGGAGAAGGGATGACCCTGGATCTGAGCGTGAACGGTACAGGGCGTATAATATTGGGCGTTGGAAGTTTTGAGAATCTCGTCGTCTCCGATTTCAGTAAGGAATTCAAACCTGGCACGGAGATATCACTATCCGTATCGGAGATATTGCAGTTGTTCTCCAACTGGGAGGTGGGATCTAACATCCCATCCGGATTCAATACGATGGAAAAGGGAAAACAGACCTTCCAGATGAATGACGACTATGATATCAAAGCGGTCTTCGACTACAATTACAACATGAATGAACTGACCGTCAACAGGATAGGAGAAGGGTCGGTAGAGGTCTCCATAGGCAACGGAACTGTGATAACAGTTACGGATCCTCAGAAGTGGACGCTCTCCCCCAAGGCCACAATATCACTGGGTTCAAATGCTGATGCGGGTTCTGAATTCCTGCATTGGCAGTTCGACGGTGTCCCTGAGTCGATGGACGATCCGCTTAGTGTGGCCCTTAACAGAGACCTTACTGTAACGGGAGTTTTCTACACGACAGGAGGGACCGAGACATATGATATCGATGTACAGGCAACAGGCGGAGAGGTACTGTGGGGATACGGCAACATTACGGGTGCTGTCATCTCAGGGAATACCGACACAGTAAGGATACTGGTAGGAGGGAACATTCAGTTCCAGCCCGGTGTTCCTGATGCCGGAAGGACATTCCTCCACTGGCAATTGGATCAGACCCCGATCTCCAATAGTGGGTCGTGGCCGTACACACCGGTCGATCACAGTACCATAACAGGTATCTTCGTAAAGACAGACGGTTCAGAGACCCATGATGTGGTCATAGGGGCCGACGGAGGGCAGGTAATATGGAATTATGGAAACATGACCGGCACGATCAATTCAGGATTGTCATATTCGGTTTCAGTGCGGATCGGAGATGAATTATCATTTGTTGCAGGTACTCCGGACCCCCCGAATTCATTCCTGTATTGGAAAGTGGACGACCTTCCAACAGCCTTCGGTAACGATCTAACTATGATACCGACAAAGGATTGTTCTGTGACCGGTATGTTCACCGATACAGAGGACAGCGCAACTCTAACTTTGGAATCATATCCCTCATCATCGGGAATATTCCAATATAAACTGGATGGAATGACAGATTGGACAACATACGTAGGGGCCCTGACTGTCAGCACCGGCGACAGGATAACTGTCAAGGCGAACCCGGAATCAGGATTCACGTTCAGGTTCTGGGAGGATGCCTCCACATCCGCCGAGAGATCGATCACAGTATCCGGGGATGTGACAGCCACGGCATACTTCCTTACCGGAACGA
>JAEXCH010000002.1 GCA_023402275.1 Methanobacteriota archaeon | reverse complement strand
TCACGATGTCCGCTGTCCCGACAGGCTCCAATGCCACGGCAGGAGCAGCATCAGGCACCGCAGGTGTGTTCACGATAGCAATAACCGGTGTCGATGTGGGATCGGAGACGTTCAACGTCACATATGGATCATACGTTGTAGAAACCGCATATATTGTTACAATAGTGAATGAGCACCCTAGCGCAACGTTCACTCCGAATAACCTATCAATAACGTCCGGAGGAACTGGAACGTTTACGATAACGTTGAACAATTGGGGTACAATAAATCCCAGTGAGCTCCCAACTGTGATACCAAGTAATAACATTGTAAGTGTTATCTCTATAGACTCCATAAGTCTAGGTGTTTATAAGGTTCAGTTAAGAGGAGTGTCTACAGGGAACTCAACCTTACTCGTTGAGTTCGACGGTGTGACACTTGCGCCCGCATATGCTGTGAACGTCACAGGTGGCGGAGGAAGTGATCTCGATGATCTGATCAGAGAGATACGTGCAATGACCGAACCGATAACTACCGATGATCAGGCAGACAGTTACGCCAACACAATCAACAAGTACGACAGACTATCCTCAAGCGACAAGCAGAGGATACCCGCCGATCTTAGGGAGAAGGTTGAGAAGTACAGAGGCCTGATTGGGGACTACAACCACACCTTGCCCGATGGAATAGTCATATCCGATCTGGATTGGTACCTCCGTGTGAGCATCACAGAGATAAAGCCGACAGATCCTGAGTACAAGGAGATCGAGGGATACCTTGATGAGAAGAGATTGTTGTCCGCATACGACATCAATATCTTGGATACCTTGACACAGCGTCCGTATGATTATTCTGATCCGGTTGTGATAACCATAGACAATGTGGACCTAAAGGACAAGAAGAATGTGAAGGCATTCTACGAGGCCTTCGGCAATGTATCGTTCGTTGACACAGAGATATCCGGAAACAACGTACAGTTCAGCCTGTTCGCATCCGGTACCTATGGTGTAGCCGCAGATATTGATTCAGGTGGAAAGATAATAGACGATCTGATCCTGATAATCTTGGTCATCATAATAATACTGGCGATAGTGGTCATAGCCCTAATGCTCTACAGGAGAAGCAAGGGAACGGCATAATTAAGCTGGTCAAAAGGAAACAACAAACCCTTTACAAACCTCACTTTATTTTTCTACTAAATTCAGGAAATAGGATAATTAACGAACGATTTTTAATGATATCAAAATCCAAAATCCTATCTATCTCCAATCCGTTATACCTTTGATGGCATTGTTCAAGGATAGGGAACTGGTATTGGATTCAAAGAACATCGTGATAGGAGAGTTCGATCCATCGGTTGATGGTTTCTACAAGAATGTAATGACCTTCCCCGTCACTGTGAAGAAGAAAAGGACAATCACCATAAACATACGATCCGATGTACCTGTCGATATCGCAGTAGCAAATGAGAAAGGTTCCTCGATACTTCATAAACAATCATTTAAAGAAGGATCAATCGGCCCGATACCGACCAATGACAATAAGGAGATGGGGGTCATCGTCGGGATCTTTCCCGGAGACAAAGCGACCATCGACCTAGAAGTATGGATGGAAAGACAATGAACCTTCGTATTGAGAAAGGAAGGAACGGTGATTTCTGGGCAGATCAGCTTCCGGAGGGAATATCCCTTGTAAGGGGATTCGATAAATGCATAATCATCGCTGCAGTCGTTTCATTCATCATCTCTTTGGCATATGTGATATATTCCGATATAAGACTTGATACATCGATATACGATGTTATGCCATGGTTGGCACTTCCATTCTTTGTCTGCGGAGTAATATTCTACATCAGAACCAAATCCTGGATACTTCTGATATTCGCCGCTGCGGCAATGGTCCTTTGGTTCACGGGAATACCTGTGACACTGATATTCCTGCTTCTGTTCCTTATAATAGGTGCATCCGGAGTCGTTGCGTTGGTGGATGCTCTTCAGAGAGTGATATTCTATCACGTTCTGAGAACGATAGAATATGTCAATGTTAAGAAAAAACTAACATTCAAGGACCGGGCGATAGCATTCCTCTTCAATGTTCCCGAGGATATGGACACAAGGAACATAACCATGGATTATGAATTGAGCAGAACGAAGATCCCCTGGAAGGAGGTCGGTAATTCCATCTCACTAGGATTGATGGTGGGAATGTTCATTTGGATATACCTTTCAATGAATCCGACATTCATGGAACTCAATGCGGTAGGTTCCATTCCACTGATGATGTTCACGTTGATCCTTTACATACCGATCATCGTTATGCCATGGTCGATATTCAGATCACTAAATGTGAGGATCGAAACGAAATATCGCGACTTCAAAGTGTACAATGGGATCAAAGCAACGCTGCAGAGGATGGCCGTGCCGATCGTGGCAGCGTTGTTCTACGTGTTGGTCGCAATAAACACCTCCGATATTCAGACGGTCGCCTACTTCATTGTACTCTCGGCGGTAATGATCGTGGTAATACTGGCATTGGTATCCGTATTGTACTACTGGGTGTTCGAATCCCCGATAATAAACGATATTGTCTCAAAATGGAAATTGTTCAGACCTGTCCCGGTCTTCATAGGATTGGAAGATAATGATAGGAATGACATATGGGACGAGGTCCCAGGAACCCCGAGAAGGGATGAGAAGGATTTCGGAAAGTTGATCATCCCTGAGAACAGATGATAAAAGACGGTGATCGTTGAGATGACCAGCAAGAACACAGCCAGGATCTACATCATACTTGGAACTGCAGCTCTCTCCTTGTTAATCATTTCGATCTTCTTCGCCATTGCATACGGAGTACCTGCGATATTCGTTTGGGGATTGATCGGCATACCTGCGACATACGTAGGATACAAAAGATACAGATCACCGGATATCTGTGAAGGATACACCAGGAACGATCTGATGTTAAGGGCATTAATATTCCCGGGATATGTTCAGATAAAGGTTCAGAACAGAACATCTGGATACGTGGAGGTTGCAATCTTCACAATGTCCGCATGTTTCTTCATTCTCAGTATGCCATTCCTGTTCGAGGACAGCTTGTATCTTGTGAGCGTAGGGACTTTGATGTTGATCTACAGCATCATATTCCTGTTGTTCCTGATGTTTTGGTCATCCTTGGAAGTGAATGAATATTGCAACAATATGAAAATGCCCCATGAGGGGAAGTCCTTCGAGATGTTCACCACGAAAAACCGTCAGATAATGGCAGTTCTTCTGATACTGCTGATCCTGATATTGATCTGCACCACATGGTGGTTGAAGGATTACGAAGGTGTGTTCGATGTCTTCTTCTGAACTGCAGGATATCAATTATAGGACAGTGATCAATTGTAATTGTTGTTATAAGTTGTGATGTGGTGCCAGAGTAGCTTTGTTTATACGATATGTGGGAAATTGAGATATAATTTATTATATTGTATAATGCATGTTAATTGAGAATGCAAGAAGGTTCTTCGGATGTAATGAAGATTTTGGTAGAGGAGTTGGTGAAACTTCCAGAATCCGAGTGGTTGGAATTCAAAGAAAATAATGATAATCCGGAGAAATTAGGTGAAAATATCAGCGCACTTGCAAATAGTGCTGCAATTGTAGAAAAAAATCACTCATAAATTGTTTGGGGCGTAAATGACGATTGTCAGATAGTGGGTACTACTTTTGATTATCGAACTGCAAAAAAAAGTAATGAGGATCTACAAAATTGGCTTAGACGCTTATTGTCCACAAATGCAAGATATGAGTTTTTCAACACAGAAATTGATGGGAAAAGCATAGTAATCTTGAAAATTGAAAGGTCTATTTTTACTCCGGTCGCCTTTAAGAAATGTGAATATGTTCGAATTGGAAATTGTACAAAGAATCTTAACGATTCTCCTGAACTAAAAAATAAATTATGGGACAAACTTCGTCAAGTGAAATTTGAGGATATTGTTTCAAAACAGGGTTTAGCCATTAACAGTTTACTAAATTTATTAGACTACACAGTCTATTTCGATGTAAAGAATAAACCTATTCCAACAACATTGGATGGCAGTATATATTACTTTGAAGAGGAAGGCCTAGTAAAGAAACAAGATGATGGACATTATGAGCTAAAAAATATTGGGGCCATCTTGTTTGCAAAAGATATGTCTGATTTTCCAACAATATCCCGAAAAATGTTGAGGGTTGTTCAATACAAAGATAAAAGTAAGTTGGAATTGATCAGAGATCAGGTCTTCGAAGGAGGGTACGCATCAATATTTGATGAAGCTTTGAGATACATCAATGCGCTTTTACCTTCAAAAGAGGTCATAGATTCATCAATAAGAAAAACCGTCTCTGAATATCCTGCGTTGGCAATCCGAGAGGTTGTAGCGAATGCATTGATTCATCAAGACTTTTCCATTTCTGGAGCCGGACCGATAGTTGAAGTTTTCAGTGACCGCATTGAGGTTTCCAATCCTGGTGTACCTATAGTTGAAATAGAACGCATTATAGATGGCCCACCGAGATCAAGAAATGAAAGCCTAGCATCGCTAATGCGCAAACTAAAAATGTGTGAAGAACTCGGAACCGGTTGGGATAAGATCGGAACTGAATGTGAAAATAAACTTCTCCCTGCGCCAAAAATAACTAAATACGAAAACAGTACAAAAGTCATATTGTTTTCAAGAGTGCCATATAAAAAAATGGTTTCAGACGATAGGGTTCATGCATGTTATATGCATGCGTGTTTGAAACACGTTATTAACGAGCAGATGACAAATACTTCATTACGTAATAGGTTTGGACCAGGTGAGTTATCTCAATCCGCATGTTCTCGGTTAATTGCCATTACAATTGAAAAAGGATTGATAAAACCATATGATCCTAACACCGCTCCGCGTTATATGAAATATGTGCCTTATTGGGCTTGATGTTTTGGTTGTAATCTGTAATTAATCTAGATTCAATAACTGCATAACCTTTATGCAATATTCTTTGCACATTCTCTGTTTGATCGTGTAATTTAACTTGCAGTTAACTTGCGTTTAACTTTCATGAAGATGAATATTGAGGTCTTTGAATTAGAATCCAATGCTAATGCCCGTGTAAAGTGAGTAGTGATTGGAAAATAGAAATGTTTGAGGCCCCATCCCGAGTCACAATATATCAGTTGTAGAATTCAGGATTCACTCTTCCCTTTCCGTCCAGTGATTTGATGATAGGTTTGAATACCTCTGCCGAAGACATCCCCGGGGTCCTGTTCTTTCCTATGAGCTCAGGTTCCTTGTTGTTCGTTATTATGACCTGATATCTTTGCTCGACATCCTCCACCGAAACGAATGGGAATTCTATTCCTTTGGCGATATCAAGGATAACATCTGCCATTATCTGGATTTCCTCAGGATTGAGATCCTCCGGAACGGTTATGAAGAAGGAATTCTCCTCCGTCTCTCCATTAAGAAGGAACATTATCTCCGATCGATCCATAAGATCCTTGAACTTGATCTCCTTATCTCCCTCTCCAGCAAGTTCAACGAGTCTTCTCTTTGCAGTATTGGGTATGTCAATGTAGATCGTCTTCTCTCCGAGTATCTTCCACATACTCCTGGTGAAGGGATTCGGATAATTAAGTGATTCCTCCTCACACCACATAAGTGCTTTGGATATCGAAACCTGACGGAATGTCTCCCACCTCGACACGGTTTATCAGACTTCCCCCAACAGAAGCCGTGGCCTCGCAATAGTAGTATTCAATCCCGTCCACCTCCACGTACGATCCTGTTGCACCCGGTATCGAAACACCTACGGCAATGTGGGCCTTTCCGGTGTTCGTCATAACATAGTGGATCACCGTATCGTAACCCATTGCCTCCATCAGGGTTGCGAACAGAAGTGCATGGTCCTCACAATCCCCGCTCTGTTTCCATAATGTCTCGACAGGAAGGTTCCAATAGTCCTGCGGTTGTCCGTTGACGATATCATCCTCATACGGTATGCTCTGTACCATCTTCAGGATACAGTTCACACGTTCGACGTGCACCATACCGTGGGTTATCTGGGCCAACATGGATGTCAGGACCTTTATCGACTCATCATCTACTGTGATGAACTCCCCTAGTCTTCCGAAACTCCCCTTCCTTGGGACATCCGCGTCCAAAGCATTCTGGTGATCCTCGAATGATATCGGAAGCGATATGTTCGCAGATCTGTTGTTCAAATTCAATACATTGGATATTGCGGAGTACCAGGTGTCCATCTGGTATTTCCAATTGAAGTCCCTGCCCTCTATATCATCAATGACCTTAGTCATGGTTGTGGAATGCATACGTCCTTCACTGAAGACCACACTGTGATCGATCCTCAGTATCATTCCTTCTTCGATTTCCAAATTGAATGTCGTATCATATCCATCCGTTTCTTCCACTGCGATCATCCTATCGGTAGAGGTATCGGTTATCGTCCAGATCCTCTTGTGGGGGGCATTATCCTCAGTGGATTTCAATGTCATTTCCATGGGTGTCACAGGAGATGACAAGGATACTATGAAGGATGCCTCATGCATAGGCGAGAATCTTCCTTCTATCGTGGTATCCCTGACTGCAGTGTGTGACATCATGTCCTCCAATGTGATCAGACACTCATCCTCATACCATCCGTCGAAACGATATCCAGAATAGATATTGGCGATAAGTTCCGCATAATGTGAATGTGAGACATCCCCGCCGCCAATCACATGACCTCCGGACGGATCATTGGATATGACATTCACTGTGTGTATCGCATCCTTGAAAACAATTCTAAGGCCCATATAGGAAGTGACCTCGAATGTATATTCCAGATATGTTGATACGATCTCATCCCCATCATACCATCCTTCCAGATCATATCCTTCGTAAGGTAATGCACACAACGTGACAACACTTCCCTCTGGATATTCTCCCGCACCTGTCGAGGATCCTCCATATTCTTCGATTATGGATATGGAATATCTTGTCCTCTCATCATCTGAACCGCTTGCAAGAAAAGTTGCAGCTACCACTGATAGGACCGCAACTGTCGCAACGATCCCTGCAATTGTTATCGTCCTCATAGTGATACACTGTAAAATATCTCCAAAGTAGCTATATATAATATCTCTACTTATTATCTATCAAATATATATTTATAGATACATTGCTGATTTAGATATAAAATCAGTTGTTAAATGGTGATGTTAGATCAGCGACTCTACCAACTCAATGATCATTTTGAATAATATTGCATCAAAATATTATTTTTTTAAATCCGACCAATAAGTTGATTAGTAAATAACTCGGAATCATGTAATAGGTTTTGATAAAATATTACACAAACTTATCGATCATAAGTTTTGTCACTTCATTGATCAAAGTCTTCAAAACTGCGTAGTTCGGTCAACTCACTGACAAAACCTTCATCCATGAATTCGGTATATTGTTGCATTTGTACTCATTATGGTAACATTTCTTACAATTATGTATGTTCAGATAATCATGTTATCTTTAGAAACCTTAAAGACAGTGCTATACTTCTCTCCATCAGGTCATTCGAGATGACGGACGATTTCAAGGTAACGCCCTGGGAAGTCAGCGGGGACATAGATTACGATCTACTCATGGAAAGGTTCGGTACCACACCCATAGACGACGCTCTACTGAAAAGGATGAGCAAGTACGGTGAGCTCCACCCTATGCTGAGGAGAGGTATATTCTACACCCACAGGGACATGGGAAAGCTGCTTGATGAATACGACAAAGGCAACAAATTCATGCTGTACACCGGAAGGGGGCCGTCAGGCCACACCCATCTGGGACATCTTATGCCTTGGGTGTTCAACAAGTGGGTCCAAGACACCTTCAAGGTCGACATGCTCTTCCAGATGACCGACGACGAGAAGTTCCTGTTCAAGGACCTGACCCTTCAGGACACCAGATCACTGGCATACGAGAATGCCTTGGATTTCATAGCCCTGGGATTCGATCCGGAGCACACAAAGATAATACTGGACACCGAGAACATAAAATCCCTGTACCCGATAGCGCTGAAGGTCTCTAAGAAGGTGACCTTCTCGACGGCAAAGGCAGTGTTCGGATTCGACAACTCCACCAATATAGGATCGATATTCTTCACTACCATACAGGCCGCACCGGCATTCCTTCCCACAGAGATGGCAGGGAAACAGGTTCCCTGTCTGATACCTTGCGGAATAGATCAGGACCCTCATTTCAGGGTCGCAAGGGATGTTGCTCCCGGACTCAATTACCCAAAACCTACAATGCTCTACTGCAAGATGTTCCCAGGATTGGGAGGAGGGGATAAGATGTCATCCTCCGATGAGAATGGAACGATATACACAACGGATTCCCCCAAGGATGTCAAGAAGAAGGTAGGAAGGGCATTCACAGGAGGATGCCCCACTGTCGAAGAGCAAAGGAAATGCGGCGGCAACCCCGAAGTTTGTGCTGTGTTCAAGTACAATTATTTCCTCTTTGAGGAAAGCGATGAGAAGATCAATGAGCTTGCAGATAAATGCAGAAGAGGAGAGATCCTCTGCGGCGAATGCAAGCAGATCCTGACCGAGAGGATCAACGTGTTCCTGGAAGGACACCAAGCAAGAAGAGAGGAAGCCAAAGAGGTCATCGGAAGCATGACATTCGACGGATTCAAGTGGTGATCGAAAATGGAGATATCAGAGGTCATTGAAGGATTGAGTTATAATGAGAGAAGACTCCTTCTTGCGTTGAACGATCTTGGCGGAGAGGCATCACCATCCAAACTGGTATGGGAAGGGAAGTTCGACCTTGAGGTCGAAGTAATGGGGGCAGCCTCTTGGCTTGCTTCAAAAGGTCTCGTTAAGATGGAAGAGGATGTTCAGAAGTTCTTCGAACTCGCTGATCCCGAGATAATCGAGAAAGGTCTCCCGGAGAGACGTGCTATCTCGGTCATCGACTCATCGGGCGGAAGTATGGACATCGATTCATTGTCCGAAAAGATGCCTAACGGTGAGGATAAGATAGCCGTAGGATGGCTCAAGAGGAAGGGATTGGCAGACATTGTCACAGAAGGTGACCGCAAGATCCTGGTACTCACTGACAAGGGAAAGAACGCACTCGCATCAAAGATGGATGATGAGGTCCTGCTTGAAAGGATGGCCGAAGATCCGATACCTGAAAAGGATGCGGATCCAAGATTGATAAAGGATCTCAAAGGAAGACAAGGCATGATCCAGGACAAGGTCATCACCAACCGCAACATCTCACTCACAGATGAAGGGAGTAAAGCGATATCACAAGGTATAGAACTCAAGGAAGAGGTAACGGACATAACCGATCGTCTCATACAAAGCGGAGATTGGGAGAATGTCCAATTCAGGAAATATGATGTGGAGACCTTCGCCCCTTCCATATCCCCTGCAAAGAAACATCCCCTTACAAGACTAGGTATGGAGATAAGACAACTGTTCACGAATATGGGGTTCGTGGAGATGTCGTCCGAGTATGTTCAACCTGCATTCTGGAACCTAGATGTTCTCTTCACACCTCAGGATCATCCCGCGAGGGACCTTCAGGATACGTTCTATCTTGACAGTCCCAGCAGTATCGATATCGGTGATGATGATCTTGCTGAGAAGGTAAGGAACATACACGAGAACGGCGGCGGGACCGGATCAACGGGATGGGGAGGTACTTGGAGCAGAGAGAAGGCCGAGGCCGCTCTGCTCAGGACCCACAGCACGGTCAGCAGCATCAGGTACATAGCAGAACATCCGGATGCGCCTCAGAAAGCATTCTCCATATCAAGGATATTCAGAAAGGAATCCATAGATTCCACTCACCTGCCGGAATTCACTCAGATCGAAGGTATAGTGATAGATGAGAATGCGAACTTTGACATGCTCATCTCGATGATCAAGGAATTCTACGCGAAGATGGGATTCGATCAGGTAAGGATCAGACCAGCATACTTCCCTTACACAGAACCGTCATTGGAGGTCGAGGTCTTCTTCAACGGAAAATGGATGGAACTCGGAGGGGCTGGAATATTCAGACCGGAAGTGGTGGAACCGTTCGGTGTGAAGCACCCGGTGCTTGCATGGGGATTCGGGTTCGAGAGACTGGCAATGTTGAAGTGGAATATCAAGGATATCAGGGATCTGTACATTTCTGATATGGATGATCTGAAGAGGAACACAGTGTTCTGAGCCATGTGATAGTTCAAATGTTTGGTTTGACTGACCAATCCATTGTATTGAATGTCCATTGTTTCAATGCTTTCAAGAAAAAATCCAGGCAATATTATCTTCAAACTATTTTCAAGAAAATATTTTTCTGAAATCTTATTTGAACATTGATCAACGACCTCTTTTTATTTCATAGGTTCAAGGAGCAAGATCAAGATCAAAGGTTATGTTACAATTAGTGAATGGATTTAAATACGTAGCAAATTGTATATTCAAATAATATACGAATGGCACCAATGAATGTCTAGTTCATGATAGCCATCTATGCTGTTGGGTCAGATCTTATATATGAAAGGAGGACCACGGATGAATAATAAAAATAAAACGATAATATTCGAGAGAGAATATGGTGTGTCCATAGATGATTTCGAAGACACTATGGCAATAGATCGTTTTATTGAATCTAAGATAGGGAGACCGCTCAAGATCACAGACAGGCGCAATTCATTTACAATGCGCGGGGGCAATGTTTTCAGGTCATCCGATATGACAAAAGAAGAACTTGAGAAAAATGTGGATGAATCGATCAAGGCAATAAGAGCACAACGCGATAGATTAGAAAAGGAACAATTGCAGGTGTGAACCCTTGTCAGTGGATAAACCAGAATTTTTTGGAATACATAGATTATTTACGCAGGCATATTCCGATCTAGTTGTGTTCACAGTCGAGAAACCGTTCATGGTCCTTATTGAACAAGAGGCAGCATACATGCATCTTATGAAATATGAGATGGGTGAAGATCCAGAATCTAATTTCAAGAAAGCAAAGGGACACATATATCGTGCGACCCTGGATCGTTATAAGCAATTGTGGGTGGAGTTAAGGCCCACGATCTCAGAAATGGACCGTTTCAGAGAAGCATATGAGGGGAATGAATCGGATCTACTAAGTAGGCTCAAAGAAATGGGCATCACTGCAGAGAAAGCCAGACTGAACGAATTGGAGTCAGTAGGTCAAGAGAGCATAGGTCTATTAGAACTCTGGAAGGAAGTAATCGATCAGGCCATGAGCATATATCGGAACATAAACAAAAGTGTTCTTCATAAATCAAAATCGAAAGCAAGGTATTCGGGCACTTTTTCAACATACATATATCCCATCATCACAGGCATCATATTCTTGGCAGCAGGATTTGCAATAGGTAAGATCATCTGATCGTTTGTAGGATAGAAATGATCCAAACGATATTCTTAAAGGAAATCAATATCCTTTCCACCCTTTATATTATCTGAAAGGGAGTCGATCCTCTCTTTTGTAATGTTCTTCCTCGATGCTTTCTTGGCTTTGCTAAGGTAACTTACCGCATCATCCTCTTTACCGAGTTTATAAGCTATTCCCGCTCTTAGGATCAACATCTCGTCTATGTTCGTAGCATCATTGCCGTCAGAGAGGATGCGACAGGAGGAATCCAGGAATTCCGATGCCTCCTCCAACCTATTCAGGGCAAAAAGGGACCTTGATGCTATAAGTGCGGTCTTCGATGAAGGTTTGCAGTTGAAAAGAGCTGTTGCCATCGATAAGGCCTTACCCGCATCGCCGGAGATAAGCGCAGCTTCTGCGCAAATGATGTCCGCTTCCGGCGTGAGATAATCGTGAAGGACCTCTGCACAGAACAGTGCGTCCTCAACATCATAACAGTCCAATGCGATCCTGGCACGTATGCTATGTACGGACTCTGAGTATTTTGGGACAAGGGATATATTCTTAACAATGTTCAGAAGATCCTCGTTTGAGTTCTCAAGAAATATATCCGAATTCCTTACCAGAAGCTTACAGGCTTCGATGTTCCTTCCGGAATTGGCAAGGTGATACAATCTCTCCTGTTCATCATTGCCGTTGTCCATCCACCAATCCGCGGCTCGACTGTGCCATATCCTGATCTTCTCTGGATCCGCTAGTGTAAGATATCTTTCGCAAACATTCTCGCTTATGCATGTCATACCGTAGAAATCAGCAGGTATCACTCCTGTGCTGGTCTCAGGCAGAGTCTTCCTTTGAATGGGAACTCTGAATACACACGCGAGACCGAATGTCTCCCTATCCTTTACGCTAAGGCTCTCCCACATTATACCGGGGTCGCATCTTTTCATGTCCAGTAGGGAATCGATCACAATACCGGCAGTCTCGAACCTCTTTCTTAATAATGCTGCCTCGGCAGTTCCGTCAGGAAGAAGATAATATGCTCTTCTCTTTGTTCCGGAACCCTTTATGTGTGCCTGCCAATCATCGACCTTTCCCGACTCCTTTAGTTTCTTGAGTTCTATCGATGCGTGAGCTCTTGATATTCCGAGAACGGTCGCTATACCGTCCTGGGTAAGATCGAAGGGTATGTTGAATATCTCGCTGGGGTCAATGTTCGGGAACCGGCTAAGATGTAAAAGCGCCCTCTCCCTTATCGTAGCATTCTCCACGGACACGTCTGTCCATGTGGGAGGGGATTTATATCATCTTGCCGATTGGTTGAATGTTCAAATGTACGATAAGTTGCGATTGCTTGTATGCAGTGAATCCGACATACCCTCGGTCAATATGAAGAGCCAGCTTCTCTTGAAAAGAGAATGGCACCCGATAGGGGAGAATGGTAATGACACATTCATACAAAGTGATGGGACAGTGATGATGTCCACTCCTGATCTTCACATAAGGATAGAGGATATCGATGACAGGATATCCAAAATGGGTTTGGATGTCGGAGAGGTCATCTTCATGTCAAGGCATTCCGCCACCAGTGGGGAGGCGGCTCTGACCGTACATCCAATAGGCAACTATAATGAGAATAAATTCGGAGGAAAGGAGAGGACATTGGTCAAAGCCAACCCTTCCCTTATGACCGATGCGCTCAGGAAGATATCCGAATACAATGATCTTGAGAATTTCAAGGTCTGTTTCGAAGTGACACACCACGGCCCTTGGCTGGACAAACCCACATTCTTCATAGAGATAGGGAGTGACGAGAATAACTGGGGAAACATACGGGCAGCAGATATACTGTCCGAGGTCCTTCTGAATATGGAACCCAATGAATACGATACAGCAATTGGATTAGCAGGAGGTCATTATGCACCAAGATTCACCGAGGTAGCTCTTGGGTATAAGATCAATTTCGGTCACATGCTTCCCAATTATCATCTTGAAGGAAAGGATGATGAAGAAGTGATCAGAATGGTCAATGATGCTTGTGAAGCATCCGATACCAAAATGATATATGTTCACAGGAAGTCCATGAAGAGACCGGAGGAAAGAAGGATATCCGAATTGATATCATCGTCTGGATTCGAGATGATATCATCATCGGATCTGGAACCGATCAATGGGAATTGATGAATGTTCCCTTGATATCCTTGCCCAATATGGCATTCTTAAGTTCCGAGAGATCCCTTCCGTTGACTATCAAGATGTCTATCTTCTCCTCACTGGCTATTTTAACACCAAGGGGATCGAACACACTCGATTTACCTGCACCGTGTTCTTTGTAGACGATATTGCCGAGTTCTTCGATCGTTAGTTTGGAGAATCTTTTTGCTTTTGGATCCTTTTTCGGATCGTCGGAATAGACGGCCTCGACCGAAGTCGCGTTCACTACCCTGCCGGCCCTCATTTCCTTAGCCACCATCGTGGCAACAGCATCCGTAGTATGTCCCGGAACGGTCCCGCCTATGATAACGACATTATCTTCTGTGGATCTCGATGCGGCATCCTCTGCGGTTCGGGGGATGTCCGTTGAGGATATATCCCCGAGAGAAATTGCAAGCAATTCCGCATTCAGTCTTGTCACACCGATACCCAGCATATCCAATTGATATGTTGTTCCGCCGAGTTCGTTACCCGTCTCGGTATAGTATCGGGCTATCTTCCCTCCGCCGCAAACTATTACGACCTGGACCTCTTTAGAGACCTCAGTTATCATACGGCTGAGTTCTTTTATGTAATTCGAGTCATCATTGCCGGGAATAAGGATGGAGCCGCCGATGGAGACCACTACTTTTTCTTTTGTCATCGCCAATACTTTTATAGGAATGCGCAATTGAGATAAATATTATTGGTGGAACAAATGGGTGACGCTAACACTCTGGACAGAGCAAGATACGATTTCAAGAAGGCAATGCAGGAGATAACATCATATCGAGGCAGAGGTACAGAGCTGATCTCGGTCTACGTACCGAACGGCAAGATGATATCCGACGTCATGGCGTATCTCAGGGAAGAACAGTCACAGGCCTCAAACATAAAATCAAAATCCACCATGAAGAATGTGACAAGTGCCATAGATTCCATAATGTCCAGACTCAGAACTTACAAATCAACACCGGAGAATGGTATCGTCATATTCTGCGGCGAGGTCCCGCGTGCGGGAGACCAAACAAGAATGGTGCAGTACACCCTGGAACCCCCGGAAGCGATATCCACATTCCTATACAGATGTGATTCCGAATTCTTCACCGAACCTCTGGAGGACATGCTCCTAGATAAGAAATCATACGGCCTTATCACAATAGACAGGAAGGAAGCGACCATAGGTCTGCTCTCGGGAAGCAAGATAACGGTCATGAAACATTTCGACTCCCTTGTTCCCAGTAAGCACCACCAGGGAGGTCAGTCATCAGTTCGTTTTGAGAGACTGATCGAGATCGCGGCCCATGAGTTCTTCAAGAAAGTTGCCGATAATGCAACAGAGATATTCCTGAACAGACCAGAGCTACAGGGGATACTGGTAGGCGGTCCCGGATCGACAAAGGACTTCTTTGTGAAAGAGGAGTATCTTCATCATGAGCTTAGGAAGAAGGTAGTATCGCCGTTATTCGATACTGGCTACACCGATGAATCCGGACTAAGGGAATTGGTCGATGCTGCAAAGGATACCTTGACCGATATACAACTGACAGTTGAGAAGGAATACATGCAGAGACTCTTCAGGGAGATAAGGAAACCAGATGGGGGATTATCTGCCTATGGTGAGGAACAGGTAAGGGCAGCGGCCGAAGCGGGAGCTGTCGACATATTATTGCTTTCAGAATCATTGAATAAATACAGAGCGAACGTCGAATGCAATTCAGGACACATCACAAGGATAACGGTCGACGACCCTGAAGAAAAGGTAGCCTGTCCTCAATGCGGACAGCCGGCCAAGGTCATAGAACAAGATGATATGATCGACGATTTCTTTGAGATCGCAGAGGGATTCAACACCAAGGTACAGTTGATATCCGGAGATTCGGAGGAGGGCGACATGCTCCTGAAGGCATTCGGAGGGATAGCCGCACTCCTGAGATACAGGATGGGATGAACATGAGCATACGTGAACAGTTCGAATCCGAGGTGATGGATGCTGTCAACTCCGCATTGGAGAAGATAGGATCCCCCGGCCTGAAATTCATAACAGAGTCATCGGACATGGCAGACCTTGCCGTACCTTGTTTCACAATGTCGAAGGAACTCAGAAAGGATGCGAAGATCATCGCTGAAGAACTTGCGGCAAAGATAGAGCCTGCAGGATTGATAACAAAGGTATCATCATTGAATGGATACCTGAATTTCATGATGGATGACAAGGCCCTTGTCAAAGAGACCTTGGATTCAATAATAAGGGAAGGGGACAAATACGGCTCACTTCCCGACAAAGGAATAAGGATCAATGTGGAACACACTTCCACCAACCCCACAGGTCCGATCCACGTTGGAAGGGCAAGGAACCCGATAATCGGGGACACGCTCGCAAGATGTCTGAGGAGATGCGGTTACGATGTCCAGACAGAATATTATGTGAATGACGTTGGAAAACAGGTAGTGATACTCACTTGGGGCGTCAACAACGTTCCTAAAGGATCGGTGGCCGAAGAGGACCGCGATAAGACGGATCACAAGCTCGTCGCATATTACCGTGAGGCAAACAAGCGCATGGAGAACGAGGATGATGTCAAAGAGCAGATATCCGAGATGCTCAGAAGGTTCGAGGACGGGGATAAAGAGGTCATCTGCAAAGTGAGAGAGACCGCAGAGGCCATGCTTGATGGTCTGAAAGAGACCCTTGCTGATATAAACGTGGAGTTGGACAGATACACTTGGGAGTCCGATTTCATTACGGACGGATCCGCAAAGAAGGTTGTCGAAGAGCTCAAAGCATCTAAATATGCGGGGCAGACGGACGACGGTTCATGGTATCTGGATCTCAAGGACTTCGGGATACACGGGAAGAACACAAAATTCACATTCACAAGATCGGACGGTACGACCCTATACACAACAAGGGACCTCGCCTACCATTTGGATAAGTTCAAGAGAGCAGATAAGGCGATAGATGTCCTCGGAGAGGATCAGAAACTTGGTTCGAAACAACTGTGTTCGGCATTGGAGATACTTGGCAGCGACAAGATCCCGGAAGCCATGTTCTATTCTTTCGTTTCACTCCCGGAAGGGAAGATGTCAACGAGGAAAGGCGTGGTCGTGTATCTTGACGATCTCATAGATGAGGCAGTATCCAGGGCGACCGATGAGATAAGGTCCAGACGCAACGATCTTTCGGAAGAGGCCATGAACAAGATAGCCAGAATGGTCGGTATCGGTGCGATAAGATACAACATAATCAGGGTACACCCGGAGAAACAGCTGGTATTCAAATGGAACGAGGCGTTGAACTTCGACGGCAACAGCGGCCCGTACATCCAATATGTTCATGCAAGGGCATGCAGCATGCTGAAGAAGGCAGGAGAATATGAACATGATACAGACCCCGCAATGCTCACCGATGAATATGAGATAGCTTTGATAAGGGAATTATCCAAGTTCAGTGATGTCCTCAAACAGGCCGGGGAGCTGAAACGTGTTCATGCCCTTCCCGCATACGGCCACAAGGTGGCTGCCGCATTCAATCAGTTCTACGCGGTCGTCCCAGTACTAGCGGCGGATGAGAACAGGAATGCAAGGTTGACGCTTGTTGAATCCACCAGGACGGTCCTAAGGAATGTCCTGGATTGTTTAGGTATAGATTCTCCGGAGGAGATGTAATGGAAATAAGGCAGATGAAGCTCAAGGATGTTGAGAAGGTAAGGGAACTTGAGATCGCCTGCATAAAGGAATATTTTGCCGATACCATCGAGAACAGATGGGAGGACCTTCCCAAAGAATGGAAGGACAACCTCGGAGCAAGCAGCAAGAATCATTTCACCTCATATCTAGAAAGCGGATTATGCTTCGTTGCGGAAGAAGATGGGGAAATATACGGATTCATATTCGCAAAGATCCTGGAACACATATTCGATGTCAACAAACTGGTTTGGATCGAGAACATGGGTGTCCACCCGTATGTAAGAAGGAATGCGATCGGTTACAGACTTCTCAGAGAGACCCTGAGGAAAGGAAGGGAAATGGGTGCAGAGGCCGGCCACAGCATGTTGCAGACTGGAAATGCACCATCGATCATGCTTCACAAGAAGATAGGATTCTTCATGGACAGACGCGAAGTCGCCCTTATTGATCTGAAGGACCCACAAATTAAACTTTGAGATATTCGTTAAACGATTGAATCTTGGTCATTTGTAATCTCTTCACTATAGTATATGTTGGATCAATCAGAATATTGGCCATTATTTTCTTGAAATTAGATAATAGACATATGCGACTATTGAAAATATTATCGGCATCGTGATGGCGATAACGCCCATTCCCCAGGGCTCAAGATTACCAGTTGCCGTTAAAATTCCAAGGAATAGAAAATCAAATGCAAGTATGAAAAATGATATTCCCCATAATTTGGTGCATCTTTGCCTTTTATCTGCGCTGAGCCCCCGTTCTGAGGCATAAATGATGAACCATCTTCCCTTGAAAGATGATATCCCTATTATTATCGTAATTATGAACAATAATAGTATGACAGCTAATGCTGCAGGCCCTCCTTCACCAAGACTGAATGATATTGTGGGACCGACTACCACCATATGTACGTAACATCGCAGTGATCAGGATAAATATCTTTTCAAATACCTGTAATTTAGGATACTCAATAATGTATCACTGTATTTTACCTTAATAAAAGATCAATGGGGCATAGCCCCATAATGGTTTACTTCCTTCTGGAACTCACGTATTTGAGTTTCTTCGGTTCTTCAGATGACTTTGATTTAGAAGGTGATTCCTTCTTCTCGGTCTTCTTCTGTTTGTCCAACTCGGTGAAGGAGGATGCTTTCTTTTCCTGAGGTGGCTCTGCGGGCTTCTGTTTCGGTGCCGCAGGTTTAGGCTGCACTGGTGCAGATTTCTGCTCCTCGGATGATCCGTATCTTCTCCTCTCTGTGGTCGATGACCTTCTTGCTGTGGGCTCTTCCTTAACTGCAGTGGTCTCCTTCTGTCTCTCAAGCTCAGTGAATGTCGTATCGGGTTTCTTGGCAGGTGCACTGCGCATCTTGAGGAACGCTGCGATCACTACCAGAAGTGCCACCACAGCAATGGCCACATACGTGGTCACCTTGGTCCATATCGACTCAGTAACGTTTATTGTAACGTTAGTGAAGTTGAGCGGATCACCGCTTGGAGGTGTAGGGAATAAGCTTGCAGGTATGCCTGTTACGATTAGGTCATGACTGCCCACACCATCCACTCTGAAACTTATGTTAACAGTATATGAGTCTGTATCAGCAGGTATGGTGAATGTTTCCCTCTTGAGTTCTCTGTCACCCTCGGTGATGATTATGGTGAGTTCCACATCATTGGGTTCTGTATTCTTCAGTACAATGTGGAGTGTTCCATCACTGTTGTTGCTGAATCCATCTCCCCATGGATCGCCTCTAAATTCCATACCCGCATCTGATTCGTTACTCATCATGATGCCCATAGGTATCAAGGCCATCATTGCAATGGCAAGTGCGATCATCGTTTTCTTGTGGTTCATCTGCTCACCTTATGTTATTATCTCATCGACACGTTCCTGTTCGATGGCTCTCCTTATCTCCATTGAGAGTCTTCTTCCGGTACTCATCTCCTTTCTCCAAAGGGCATTCCCGTAAGGGTGTCCGACGGACATATGTACGTTGGTACCGCCGCCGATACGCGGTGCCACATCGTAGATGTAGAAGTTAAGGTCTTTGTCCACGCATGTCTGAAGACAGAATGGGCCGATCACTCCCGGATCGTAATGTTTCTTTGTTGCTTCGATGTATCTCTCGGCCATATCAAAGGCCTTGTCTAGCAGGGATTCCCTGAGTGTTGCGGAGTTGTGGCCGCATACTGTGTATTCGGGGATTATCCCGTCCTCTTCCAACTCGACCTGTTGTTTTCCAGGGAGTCTGCAGTATCCGTCGAGTGAACTCTCGAATCTCCAGTCCACCCCAAGCAACTCAAGTTGTTCTCCCTTCTCCTCAAGCGGGGACCTGAAGAAATCCAGATTGAAAACAGGACCGATTATGTACTGTTCCATCCTGGCATCCTTTATGAAATCCTCTTCGATTACTCCTTGTTTAATGAGTTCGTTGGATTTCTCTACGAACTGATCGTGGTCCTTTGCTGTGAAGAATCCTCTTTCGAGTTTCTTCACTTTGTGGTGCACCTTGATTATTGTAAGGCCGTCTATGTCCTCGGGCCTCTCGACCTTCTTGGGGAATGGTAGACCTGCCTTCTCAAGGATCCAATAGTAATCCCTTTCGTCTCCTCTCTCTTCGGATCTGAGTAGATTCCTGCTTCCGACGAGAGGGACCTTGAAATCGTCCTCGACAGCATCTATGCCGCTGTATGAGACGAATGAACGGTTAGGTATGAAAAGCACGTTGTTCTTCAGCAGAGTGTTCTGGACATCGGGTGTGACCACATCACCGAACTTGTTCACAAGTACGGTCTCATCCACCACCCCTCTTACTACGTTCCCTGCATTGTCGCGTTGTGTCCTGAAGTAATTGGAGAATGTTCTCTCTCGTCCCTTCTGACATACCGCAACCGTATGGAATCCTTCGGAGATCGCACCGTCACAGGTGTCCAATGCCGAATGCGAAGCGACGACCCCTATCTTGGCCTTTTTGAGATCATATCTCTCAAGATTCGCCAAGACCTCATCTCTGCTTATCATGTTCAACCTCAGGCCACAATATCCTTCGCAATAATATAATCTTTTAGAGTTTAGGGCATAAGGCAATGGTCGAAGTCCTCTTATCTAAATCTTAAATACACGTATAACGTACAACACTAAGGAAAGTTCCAAACAAAAGGTGACCGAAATTGTCGATCAACTCAGATGACCCGGATGCTAGTAGTAGGCATTCCGGTCCGGTTCGGGAGGGCTCAATATGAGCGATCCCGATGATTACACGAACTTAGATCATATAGAGATGACGGTTCGTGAGCTTTTGACTGAAATGAAGGATACGTCAGAGGTCATTGTCGACCTCGCATATGCATCCCTCATGTACAACAGCGAGGACATGGCCGAGAAGGTGCATGAACTCGAAGAGGAAATGGATGATCTGAAATTCGCAATAAGATTCAAGGTCCTCATGTCCTCGAGAAGCAAGGAGGATGCAAAACAGTTGTCCGGACTATTGCAGGTAGCTTCCGCTGCCGATAAGATATCAGATGCGGCAGCCGACATAGTCGATCTTCTGAACCTCCCGCTGGAGAAACGTCCGTTCATTTCTGCAATGTTGTACGAATCCGATGAGAAGATACGTGCGACCAAGATCAGACCGGAATCCTCTATGGTAGGATACACAATAGAGAAACTGGGCGTGGAAGCATCCACAGGATGCAGGATAATCGCAATAAAGAACCGTCAGGGGTGGATCTACGATCCCGAGTCTGACATAAAGATACGTGCCGGTGACGATATAATCGTCAGAGGCACAGAGGATGGATACAAGCAATTGGTGGAGTATGCCACAGGAAGGAAGCCCTGGGAGTTCCCCGAGATATCCGATGATGAAGAAGAGATGACGCCTCAGGAAGAAGCGAAGACCATATCAGAGGAGGACGAGGAATGAACAGATTGGAAGAGATGCTCCTGGAACTCAAGGACACATCGGAATTCATGGTGGATCTCGCGTACTCATCACTAATCTATGATAACGAGGAGATCGCAGAGGAGGTCATGTTCCTGGCAGAGAGGATGGAAGATCTATCATCAGGCATACAGGATGTCGTCGTTGAAATAGGGATGAACAAACCTGAGGAGATAGCCAGGATCGTCGTCGTAATAAGATTGCAGTCGTCCATAATGAGCATAGCCGATGCCGCAAGATCTATCGCAGATGTTGTTCTCAGAGGTTTGGGGAAACACCCTGTCATCGCAATGTCAATAAAGGAGTCCGAGACAACAATAAGTGTTGCCAAGATAACCGAGGATTCCATACTCAATGGAAAGACATTCGGAGAGACCCGTCTGAGCACCCAGTGCGGTATGTTTGTGATAGCCATCAAGAGGGACCGCGAGTATATCTTCGGTCCGGGTAAACTTACGAGAATGGAGGCAGGCGATATACTGATAGCCAAAGGTCCAGAGGAAGGAGTATCCTGTTTCAAAGGTCTGGCGGACGGTACCGATCAGGAATTGACGCCGTGATAAGATGTCCGATCACTAGAAACTCCTCTTTTTCCTTTGAAGTTTAAAATATCCTTTACGTATTGAGTATCCGGTGACTAAAATGCAAGAGATTGTAGAATCGGAACTGAACATGGATATGAATGGGATCGTGGTTATGGCAACAAAATGCGTTGTAGAGGAAGGCCGTGAAGTGATAAGAGGCACAGTACTGATCTGAGTTCAACGGAACTCCTAAAACCACTTATCCTTACACTAGAAGGACTATTACGCTTATCAACACTGCCGCGCTGATCAGATCCATCGAAGAGGATGTTATTGGTATGCTGTGGTCATCCGGATCAAGATCGAACTTGACTGCGGCGACCGCAACATAATATGAAAGGAAGTTCAGGACGGTCGTGGTTATCATACCTGATATCAGGACTATCGCCATCACGGTAATGAAACTGATGTCCCCTGGTCCGCCTATAGCTAACGCTGCAATGAATGATATTACGCCGATGTATGCATAGGTTACCGCTGCCAGGAGATATGTGATCAAGAAATTCTCCGATGCGTTCTTACCCGGGAATCTATCGACCTTCAAAGTACCCAGATGAAGCATGGATGATAATCTGGAAGTGAGCATTCCGGACAGGGCGTTGCCCTCGTTGAGGAACGCTGGCATAAGTATTACCAGAACAGGAAGGATCACAAGAGCATGGGTCTGATCCTCGATTATCACACCTGCAGCTATGTCAAGCATCAGGCACATCAGCAGCACAGGCGTCGATTGGACGATTATCCTCTTGGCCTCGTCCATCCTTCCGTGTAGGATCTTCCTTGTGAATATGATAACAAGAACAATGATGGTGGCAAGTATGAGGAATAGCGTAAGTATGTTTATCAGGTTTTGATCCGGGCACTCTACAACGATCCATGCGCAAATGAATAGCATGGGCATTGTCACAATGTCGCCTGCTGCGGCGATCAGCGGTGCTGTGATGTTATCTACGTCCCAGTTCTTTTTGAAACCGGTCCTTGCTATGATGAGATTGAAACCAAGGAGGACTATGCCTGCCAAAAGTCCACCAAGCATGGAAATGAACACGAAGCTGGCTATGTGAATGCTGCCAAAATTGAACAGTGTCACTATGGCCCATCCAATGACACCCATCGCAAGGGAAATCAAGAATGTCAGACCGATGGAGGATTCGATGTTCGCTCTCAGGATACTTCCTTTCTTGAAGGACATCTTGAAAGTACCCATGTGCATGGAGGTCCCGAGTCTGGAACCCATGGCGCCGAAGATGTTGCCTCTCATCCCAATGGCCGAATAGACAAGTATCATCATACCCGGTATGGCCAGGATGTATGTTTCCATTGAGCTGAGGAACATTCCTGCAAAAAGGTCCGCAGTGGCCGCAATGACAAGAGCTACCAGGCCCATCCTGAACACAGATCTGTTACGGTGTAGGAATCCGCTGATAACTGTGTTCGAACCCATAGAAAGTCACCTCAACCCATTTGTACCGATTACCTCAATGAATAAGCACTATTTATTGTAAATGGAGGGATTTAGAGGAAAATACAGGTGCGGTTTTCATAAATACATTTTATAAAAGAGCGAACTAGCGGGGATTGTCGTTTATGCGTACAGAGTTCAACCCCCACTAGTTGCAATACAGGTTATTCATTACGAAATAAAAATATATTGCATATTGGTTGTATATGACAACTACTACAGTTGCCAAGATAAGAATTAAAACGGGGCAATAATCGATAGAATTCTTGCGTTATATGGTATTTTGGAGACCTAAGGTCATTTTTGACCGAGTGATAGAAAGTGGTAGCCTCGCGCAGATTCGAACTGCGGTCGCAGGTTCCAGAGACCCACATGATTGACCACTACACTACGAGGCTATTATGATTCCTCAACACAGCACTGTTTTAATATTTTTCTGTTGCGAGGGCACATGGAATGCCGGTAGCCTCGCGCAGATTTGTACTCTGGTGGCTAGAAGGTTCATTTGAGTGATACGCTGATTGCCATTTATGATCTAGTCGTCTTAGATCATTTCGGCCCAAGCTCTATGAGGATCGATTCACATTCTGATTTCAGCGAGGGAATGTCGTTAATTATGACATCCCAGACTGCAGGTTGTTCCACTTTACCATAATTGTGGGTCAACACGTCTCTAAATCTTGCAATGTTGTTCCATTCGATCTTTGGATGGTCCAAAATCAGGTCTACAGATAATCTTTTTACTATCTCTCCTATTTGAAGTAAAGAGAATGCGCAACTGTGCTGGAACTGCGTGTTGTTCAGAAAATCCTCTTCATCCGAACCGAACATCGAAACAGCCTCTTCTATGTCATTGCAATACTGAATTATTGATTTGATGTTTGGCATATCACGATTCATATACCAACCTTCTTTCATGAAGAACTTCTTTCGTAAAGTCATCAGTTACTTGTGTTCCATCGGTCACCAGATCTACCTTTTCTCCTAAGGCTTCTTCCAACTCCCTCAATAGTCCACATATCTTTATCAGATTTTTCTTGGGCCCTAAAACAACATAGAAATCATAATCGCTATCTTCATGTTCTTCATTTCTGGATCTGGATCCGAACAGATAGATGCTTTCCACATCATATTTTTCGGCTATAGGTGCAACTATTTTACGCAATTCTTGGAAACTCAGGTCTTGCTGTATGCGGTCTGCACCCATGTATCATATATCTGTAAAATAGACTATAACGATTGTTATCCATTGTCTCTGTGAGCAATATGATATTTGATGATGCCAACAGTAGTTTTTAAGACAAAATATTATGAATTTAAAAAGATAAATTATTGGCCCTCTGGGCCAAGTGTTTCACTGAACAGTCTTCTTGACCTTTTCGAATATCTCGTCGATGCTCCCTACCCCTTTGATGGTCTGGAGCTTTCCTTTCTTTTCGTAATATTCGATCAGAGGCAGTGTGTTCTCGCGATATACCTTCAGTCTGTTGAGGACCGTCTCCTCTTTGTCATCATCTCTCTGATAGAGCTCGGAACCGCACTTGTCGCAGATGTTGGCCTTCGAAGGAGGGTTGTAGTCCAGATGGTAGACCGCATTGCAGTTAGGGCATGTGCGTCTCTTGGTCAAACGGTTGACGAGTTCCTCATCATCGACATCAAGGTTCAAAGCAAGGTCCACATCGATCTGTTCTCCCAAGGCATCTGCCTGTTCCACCGTCCTCGGGAATCCGTCGAATATTACTCCCACGCCATCTCCCAACGAGGCTATCTTCTCCTTCATGAGATTTATTATCAGATCGTTGGGAACAAGTGCGCCGCTGTCCATGTACTCCTTTGCCTTGAGTCCGAGAGGTGTGCCGTTCCTAACAGCTTCCCTGAGCATATCTCCAGTCGACAGTCTGACATATCCCAATTCCTGACTGAGCTTCTCACCCTGGGTACCCTTTCCGGATCCCGGGGGCCCCAGTAGGACGATCTTCGTTTTCATATGGCCCGCTGAGACACTCCTTATTTAAAACACTATCCTTCCCTTATTTTATAATATATTAGTTTGTGTGAATGTTTTATAATCCATCAGAGGAATGTGGGTGTTCGGTGTTCAAATGGATCAGAGAATAATAGACAGCATCGAGAAGATAGTCGGAAAGGACGGATACTCCACAAAACCAGCCGAACTATACACATACGGATTCGATGCGTCGATCTACCATAACACTCCTGAGATAGTGGTACAACCAAGGTCCACAGAACAGGTCTCGGAGATAATGAAGATCGCATACAAGGAGAAGATACCGGTAGTTGCCAGAGGAGCAGGTACAGGACTCTGCGGCTCAGCCGTTCCGATGAAAGGAGGGATGGTCATGGCTATGCAGAGGATGAACAAGATCAAGAAGATCAGCGTCGAGGACCTCTGGGTAGATGTTGAACCAGGTGTTGTGTATAATGATCTCAATGATGAACTCACAAAGTACGGGTTCTTCTTCCCGCCTTCCCCCGGATCGGCAGAGGCATGTCAGATCGGAGGAATGGTCTCCACCAACGCATCCGGTATGAGAGCGGTCAAATACGGAGCGACAAGGGATTTCGTTCTTGGTCTTACGTTCGTGAAATCCGATGGAGAGATAGTGCGTGCAGGCACCAGAACGATAAAGGACTCATCCGGTTACCAACTGGCACGTCTGTTGTGCGGTTCCGAAGGAACTCTCGGGATAATAACCGAAGTGACCTTGAAACTCACCACCAAACCCAAGAAATCAGCCTATTGCCTTTGTGCATTCAACAGTGTCCATGATGCAGGAAGATGCATCGCAGGATTGATAGCCAAACCTCTGATCCCGGCATCCTGCGAATTGATGGACGGCGTGAGCATAAGGGCGGTCAACAAGGCAAGGGGCAATCCACTTCCGGACAGCGAGGCATTGTGCATCGTCGAGGCGGACGGAGAGACAGACGAGGTCGTCGAAAGGGACCTTAAGATAATCGAGGAGGTCGCAAAGTCGACAGGCGCCATATCCGTGACCCCATCCTACGATGCGAAACAGATCGCAGCATGGACCGATGCAAGGAAATCAGTAATGACATCCTTATCGGCAATGAAGCCGGGATGTGCATCCGTGTCACTGGCAGATGATATGGGAGTTCCCATATCGAAGGTTCCTGAAGCAGTGAAGAGATTCCAGGAGATCGCCGAGAAGTACAATGTCACAATAGCAACATACGGTCACGCTGCTGACGGCAACCTTCACACAAAGATGGTGATCGATCCCGTTGACAAAGACGAATGGGAGAGAGGGGTCAAAGCGGTCGATGAGATATTCGACGTCTGCATAGAACTGGGCGGCACCGTAACAGGCGAGCATGGCGTGGGGATATCCAAAGCACCCAATTACATGAAGGAGAGGCAGTCCGAGCTTTCATCCATAATAGCGATAAAGAAGGCAATGGACCCCAACAACATACTGAATCCTGGGAAACTGGAGCAATGGGAAGGTTCAATATTGACACATCTCAGGTATCCCTGCGAAGACTTCATGTAAACACTTTAGGAAAACATTTTCCTTTTTTCATATATCTCAGAGATACAACAATATGAATGCCAATTCCGCTATACCTATGACCACGGCCAGGAGGTATATCGGGAGGTTCCACTTGACTATCTTGGACCCGTCGAAAGGCGGTATGGGTATCAGGTTGAACAATCCCAGGAATGCATTCAGATATGCCAGCATGAAGAATACGTATGCAACTATCACTGTTGGTGAAAGCAAACATCCGACAATTGCCACAGCGGAGATTATGAAGTTAACTCCGGGTCCGGCAAGGCTTATCTTACCGTTCATGTCCTCGGTTATGTTACCTCTTATGTAGACCGCACCAGGGGCAGCGAACAGTATTCCCGTGAAAGAGAATAACAAAGCTATCAGCAACCCCATCGGATACGCTCTGAACTCGGACCATGCATGGTACCTCTGTGCAACGAACTTATGACCGAACTCATGCAGAAGGAAACTGCATATCACCAGAAGGAACGATAATCCCACTATGTACAGCATGTTCGTGACAGGGTCTGAGACGAACACATTCCTTCTCATTATTATAGAGAATGCTGCGGATAGAACGATTATCGCAACGGCTATATGGGCGATCTCCACCTTACTGAAGCTGATCTTACCCTTTGGCGGGCTATAACCGGGATCAACCCTTCTAAGGTTATCGTAGGGATCTACCATAGAACCCAGTAATTCATGTCATTGTTTATAAACATGCATAAGATTGAGATTTTTTGGTAACATGGCTCAGAACATCGCACACGGAAAGGTCAGCAAAAGGTGGTGCGATAGCTGTGGGACTCTGATCCTAGGAAGAAAGTGTTCATACTGCGGTTCAGAGGGAAGGGAGTTCGAGATCAACAGTCCAGGGGACATAAGACCGTGTTTCGGAGATAGTATAGATGTTGTTCTGGGACTATTCGAGAAGAATTTCGGAACATCATCGCTTTTGAAAGACAGGATGATGTTCTTCAACAAGATCCCGGGAGAGGATCGTTCAGACGAGATCATTGCTCACGGAGATGTGATCGGCGTATTGAGATTCGATATCAGGGAGAACGAACTCCGATTGGACCTGAGACAAGCAGGTGCCGATCTCTTTGCAAATGCGGCAACAAAGAATGTAGTCAGATTCCGTAACATGTCGGGGCATCTGAAGGGTAAAACGATAAAAGGTACCGATATCACCGAGACAATAGGGGATTTCAATGCAGGCGATCCTTTAATTGTACAGAAAGGGAGCAAGGTCGGCCCAGGTACAGCGTTGGTCGACAGTCAATACATTCCCGTATCTGAAAGGGCGGTCAAGATCAAGGATCTCGATCCGATGACCGAAAGACCGATATCCCCCACATCGGACATATTGAGATTCGTTGGATCCAACAAAGATCATCTGGAACATCTAGAAAAGAACGGAATAAGTGATATACGATCATTCATCTCAAAGAAGGATCAACCGATAACGGTATCGTTCTCAGGGGGAAAGGATTCCCTGGCAGCTTATGGAATAGCATCAAAGGCCGTGAAGGATCTGACATTGATGTTCATCGACACAGGTCTGGAATTCCCTGAAACGCTGGAATATGTGAAGGAATTCGCAGAGGAGAACGGTGAAGAACTTCTCATCGCAAATGCGGGGAACGCATTCTGGGAGAATGTTGATACATTCGGTCCTCCTGCAAAGGATTTCAGGTGGTGTTGTAAGGTATGTAAACTCGGCCCGATAACCGATCTGATATCAGAGGAGTTCCCGAGAGGGACCATAACCATCGAAGGGAACAGGATGCTGGAGTCCTTTTCAAGGTCCGATATAGGATTCGTCTCCAAGAACCCTTTCGTTCCTAATCAGACAAATCTGAATCCTGTAAGGACATGGTCCGCAGCTGAGATATGGGGATACATTTGGATGAGGGGATTGAGATACAACCCTCTTTATGATAGGGATTTCGAGAGGATCGGCTGCTATCTCTGCGCCTCATGTCTGGGAAGTGAATGGAGGAACACTGAGAGGATACACCCTGAGATGTACTCACAATGGGAAGGTCATCTGCACGATCATGCGGAGTCAAAAGGACTTCCGAAGGAGTATGTCGATATAGGGTTCTGGAGGTGGAAGTTACTTCCTCCGAAGATGGTACAGATAGCAAACGAGATGGGATTGGACCTCAGACCGAAGAAGGGTTCGGGACCCAGTGTGAGGATGCTGAAAGGAGCATCTCCCTGTGCAGCAGGCGGATACTCCGTAGAAGCTGTAATAGATGTTCCGATGAACAGGGATTTCTCATCTGTCGAGGATGCACTTATGATAATAGGAGATGTCAGGTACTCTCCGGAGTTCGAGATAGCTTTGCTGAAAGTACCGAAGGGAAGGGCCAAGCTCTTCGGTGGAGGTCAAGTATCGATAACCGCCGACAACATGAAGGATGCCGAGATACTCTTTGAAAGGTCCGTAAAGGCACTGATAAGGGCAGAGATGTGCACAGAATGTGGAATATGTGCAAAAGGCTGTCCTAAGAAGGCGATAACCATCAAGGGTGGTTTCCATGTTGATGGTAAAAGATGCAACAGATGCGGAAAGTGCGAGAGGAACTGTATGGTCATGCACTATTATGACAAGATCATGAAACAGGTCCCGACGACCGACCAATGCAACAAAGGTTAATACTCGTTCAATCTATCTACAGTTCAATGGAAATGCTGATGTATATAGCAGCGATCTTCGCGTTCGCTCCGACACTGATATTGATGTACATTGTTCTCAAGAAGTACACATACCCTGCCGTGGAGCAACCGTTCTTCAGCGATCCAAGGTTGTTCGGTCTTTTTGCAGTAGGTCTTATTGCAGGTATACTGCTGTTCGCATTCTACACATATCTGAACAGAGGCAACCTTATCCATATGGCATTATATTCAGTGGTACAGTGTCTGGCAATGGTCATTGTTATGAATCTCAAGAGATTCCATGGGAAATCCGATTCGGTGTTCTACGGATATGGACTCGGCCTCGGTATGGGATGTACGATGGCATTCGGTACGATATGGTATACAAGTTCACTGATACTCAACATGACTGACGGTGGATTCGATGCATTATCGATGATCATACTTTTCATCATGGCATTATCAAACATTCTGATATTGTCTGCCATAGGTACAACGGTCGGAGAGGGTATAGCACGTCTAAGGCCGATGGAATTCGCACTTCAGGCAATATTTGTCAATATGTTCTTTAATGTTATTCTGGTGATAGGATACAGTGATGAGTACAACTCTATGCTGATATATGGAGGAATAATAGCATCGTTCATCTTCTCTGCGATATACTTCTATTTCATAATGTACGTGAAACTTTCTGGAGTTGTAAAGGACGTTCTGAGGATGGAAGGCAACACAAGGAAGGATATCCCGAAGTGATCAGGCCCGGTATCTTCCGTACTTTACCTCATAGATGAGGCATTGGTCCAACATGCTCTTCAGAAGTTTGTCCGCATTCTTCGGATCCACCTTATCGATATCATCGATCGTGAACGTATCGTATATATCGGTCAATCCTTTGGACAGTATGATCATCCTCTCCTGAAGGTCGCTGCACTTCTCATATCTGTATATGAGCGTTGAAAGAGGATCGTGGTCGATCCCAGGTCTCTTCTTCTCCGGCATATCAAAAGCATATAACTGGGACAGAGCATCCCTCACAACCGATTGGTTATTGTCCTCGAATATTATCTTCAGGCCTTTGTGTTCATCAGTAACACTGCAGTAAGGACATTTGGATGATGTTGAGGAAAGATCGATGATCCTGTTCCTCTTGCATTTCCTGCAGGTTATTATTCCGTAGCTCATCTGTACTCCGTGAACACTAGAGCGGAAATGCAGCAACCGTGCATTCCTGCCGGAACCTGCATCTCCTCTATTTGATATTGGACCTCTCCGAATTCCACTCCTCTTATCTTAGACATCTCCTCCATCTTCTTCTCGAGTTCTGACCTAAGACTATTGCCTGAACCGTGCAGATGTCCTTCCGCGACATATCCACCCTTTCCGTCCTTGCGGTGGGCGTATGATATCCCTGCGGCGATCATCTCCTCCCCCTTACCTCTCATCTGAGAAAGCACACAATGAGTGACAGCACCCATCGGGATCTCAACAGGATCTATCCTTTCCGATCCTGAAGGTATGACGGATGAAACGGCAACAAGGTTCTGTTCGCATATGCCGGCTTCCATCAATGCCCTATCGAATGCATTCAGCCCCGATGTCCCGCTTATCGCTTTTCCTGAAGTAATGAAATATTTTGTTGGGATCAGCCGCATATGATCATCCGTAGAGCTGCTGGACATCGTCGGTAGCATTCTGACAGGCATATTCCTGCTGTTCTTTGATCTTGTTCTCGATGTCCTCTGCCTCTTTGTACAAAGGTTCAGTATCTATCTTGAGCTCAGGCACCAGTTTTGACAAAGGCTCAAGTATGCTGGCTGCAGACCTTGGGTCGGGAAGGGCCGGATTCGCAGGACATAGCATTGCAAGCACGTCCACATTGGAGTAGAATCCTTCGTACAGCATGACGCCCGTCAGTCCTCTTACGAGACCGTCATCCAATTTTCTGAGTCCCAGTTCCTCTATTCTGTCCCTTGATACTTTGGATGTTCCGCATGCCAGTATCGAATTGTCCTCATCGAATTGCGGTATACCCTCGATGGATATCACGCTCGATATACCAAGATCCTTGAACACTTCCATCAGGGTCGAGTTCAGGTCATAGAATTGTTCAGGTTTCAAAGAGATCTCGGAAGTGACTATCACAAGATCCCCGCATTCCTCGCTGCTGTTCTCCCTTTTGCATCCGTATACCCTTATGGGAGGGTAGGGGTTTCCATTCTGGATCAGAGCATATGGCGGGAAGTCGGGTGATGTGATCCCGGCTATGACCTCCATGTTCAATTCTCTGATAACAAAGCTTGTTAGTATGGACCCGACCAATCCTACGCCCGGGAACCCGACTATGGCGATAGGGTTCTCATACTTTCCCTCTGAGTACTTGATGATCTTGGTTTCTGTCATATATTACCCCAATGACCTGTGAATGTATTAATTACTCGCATATTGTTTGGGTCAGAATGAGCGGAGAGAATATTTCATTCGCAAGGACATCAGGCGGAATACCCGTACTGACAGAGAAGATACCGGGAAGCGAGAGTGCGGGCTACATGGTGGGTGTACGCACAGGATCCAGGGATGAGGATAAGAACATCATGGGGATCTCACATCTTTTGGAACACGTGGTGTTCAGGGAGACCAAGACCCGATCCTCTTACCAAATGGCAAAGGAGATGGAAGGTGCCGGAGGGGAGATGAACGCATTCACCGGCAAGGAGATGACCGCGTTCTACGGCGTGACCATAAAAGAGACCAAAGAAGTGGCCAAGGAGATGGTCGCCGATATAGTTGTGAATCCGTTGATCAACGATAACGATGTGGAGCTGGAGAAGAAGATAGTACTTCAGGAGCTCAGCATGATAGAGAATGAGCCAGAGTCGTACATTCATGATCTTTTCTCAAGCAATATCTGGAGAGGCCACCCACTTTCTCAGGACGAGGGCGGCACAGTGGATATCGTGAAAGGACTGGGTTCCAAGGAACTCAGGGAATACTACGAGGAAAGGTATGGGATACCGAACCTGTCCGTATTCGCAGCAGGTGATGTTGACATCGAGGACACCCTTGCATGGGCGGAGGAGATGTTCGACTCCATGGTCAGAAAGAAGGATCTGAAAAGGAATGCTCCGAAGACTCCGACCTCAGGGTTCACATTCACAAAGAACAGTTCGGAACACTATCATGTCGGGATGGGATTCCCGACATATGATTCCCATCATCCCGATAGGACAGCACTTATGCTTTTGAGTGCGGTCATCGGATCAGGAACAAGTTCCAGACTGTTCCAGGAAGTGAGGGAGAAGAAGGCGTTGGTATACTCAGTGTACAATGTGGTGGAACAACATTCGGATGCAGGTGCATTGTGCACATACATGTCATCCACGGATGAGAACGTAATAGAAGGTATCGAGACCGCAACAAAGGTCTACGGCAACATAAGGGACAACGGTCTGGAGAAAGGAGAACTCGATAGAACCAAGAAACTGATAAAAGGGTCCCTCGTAAGATCGATGGAATCCACCGAACGCAGGATGTACAGACTCGGAAGGGAATATCTTCTCAGCGGAGAGTATCAATCACTCAGCGATCGTCTCAATGCCATATCCGAGATAAAGGAAGAGGATGTGATGAGGGTCGCAAACGACGTGATCAAAGCATCCACTCTGAACATCTCGATCCTGGGAAGGGACAACAAGGATATAGAAAGGATCAGCATCGATCGGCTTGACATCTGAAATCCGAAATAAGATGGAGAACAGCGTTCTTTGCAGGTCCGACCGCAGCTGACACCTTCGGAGTCATCTCCTCGCTCATTGTCTGGAGATCCTCGACCTCAATGGCAACGAACTTGATGACATCTGGCATGACGCTGTTGTCCATCTGTCTTCCTATCTTTATCGCAGTAGCAAGATTAACGTCATGCGCCGGAACATCCGCGATCGTGCAGTCAAAGCTTTCAGGATCGAAAAGAAGGACAGTGCCCGGTTCATACTCCTTGGTCTGTATGGCATCCACGATTATCGCATACTTGTAGCCGCTCACCATAGGTATGATGTCGAGGCCACCTACAGCTTCCTGCAAGGTATCGACATCATCGAATCCCATCCTCTCGATCTCCTCGGATACCTTCAATCCTACCGCATCATCGCTCATTATCGGACTTCCGAGACCTATGACAACGGTCTTGTCAAGTCTGCTATCATTATCCATTGTCTGCCGTAACAACGTCCTATGCTTAATTCATTGTGTGGAAAGAAGGTTTATCTGAATTGTATGAGATTAGGGTACGTGGATATAACCGTCAGGACGGAGCAGATAATAAACGGTCAGCTGGTCACCAATCGACAATTGGAGACATTGGCGGCGGTGGCTGAGACAGGAAGCAAGACCGCCGCGGCAAGGAAGCTTGGGATATCAGTTCCTGTTGTCCACAGATACGTGGCATCGATCGAGAAGGCGGTCGGTTCATCGATAACTGTGTCCACTCCGGCAGGTACCAAACTCACCGATGAAGGGAAGAAGGTCCTGGAAACATTCGTGACGATGGAATTGAGATGCGCAGATGATCACAACTTCACCGTATGCTGCAGTCCTGTAACAGAGGATCTTATGATGTCCGTTCTATCGGCATTGAAGATGACGGATGTGGAACTCGTCGTATCCGATGATGAACATAACCTAAGGATGATGAAAGAGAATCTCGCTGATTTCGCAGTCATAGATGACCCATTATACCTTTTCGATGCCGATGAGTTCGAGGGAATAGAGATAGGTTACATGGGAATGGTGTTCGTTGACAATGGTACGTCCTTCATCAGATATCGTTACGGAGCTCAGAGAGTTGCATTCATGTTCCTTGATACGATGGACCACAAATACACCATCGAATCCGAGACATTCTCACTTCCGGAATTGTTGGGATCGAAAAAGAGCTATTTTGTGGATGAGTTCCTTCTTTTGAGGAAAGGGATCAAGATGAAGAGCGCCATAGATCCTAAGGTGTTACGACACTCGATAACCGCTATCTATCGTAGGGAGGACAAGACCATAAACAAGCTTGTCAAGGCATTACTGGCAAGAAACATCAAATAATGGGTTTACCTTCTAAGGTAATGCCATTTTGGTAATACATCTTTGTTTTATATACAACGAATTTGGTTCACTGTCTAGGTGATTATTACGGAGATAAAACCGAACCCCGAATTCGAGAAGCAGGTCGCAGAGCTCGGAGGCGCAGACGTCAAGATGTGCTTCCAGTGCGGAACCTGTACAGCAAGCTGCCCCTCAGGAAGGCGCACATCCTACAGGGTCAGGAAGCTCATGAGGCAGACGCAGCTCGGCCTCAAGGATGACATTCTCAACAGCGAGGAACTGTGGGACTGCACAACATGCTACACATGCGTGGAGAGGTGCCCCCGTACCGTTCCGATCGTTGATGTTGTCGTGGCCCTCAGGAACATGGCCGTCGCAGAAGGCCACATCTATGAGAACCACAAGAAGACGGCACAGAATCTCTACAAACTCGGCCACACAGTATCTGTGAGCGCAGACATAGAGAAACTGAGAGAGGAGCTCGGTCTTGCAAAGACACCTCCGACCGTCCTTGCGAACAAGAATGCAATGGATGACCTTGTCAAACTCATGAATGCGACAGGGTTCAACAAGATAGTGGAGTGATCACAATGGCAAAATACGCATTCTTCCTGGGCTGCATAGCGCCGCTCAGATACCCCGGACTCGAGAAGTCCACAAGAGTTGTTTGTGAAAAACTCGGGATTGAACTCGTTGATCTCGAGGATGCAAGCTGCTGTCCCGCACCCGGTGTCATAAGGGCATTCAGCAGGGACACCTGGCTGGCAGCCGCCGCAAGGAACCTCGCTCTCGCAGAGAAACAGGGTCTGCCGATCGTCACGATCTGTAACGGATGTTACGGTTCACTCTTCGAGGCAGCACACGAACTCAACCACGACAAGGAAGTTCTCGCAAAGGCCAACAAGTATCTCAAGGAGATCGGAATGGAATACAAGGGAACAACGAAGGTCCACCACCTCGCAGAGGTCATGTACAAGGATGTCGGTGTCGATGCTATAAAGGCGAAGGTCACCAACCCTGTCGACTACAAGATAGCGACATTCTACGGATGCCACTTCTTGAAGCCCAGCGAGATAAAGGAGCTTGAGGACCCGGAGAACCCCCACATGCTTGACGATCTCGTCGAAGCGACCGGAGCAGTAAGCCTTCCGAGGAAACAGAAGACCCTCTGCTGCGGTGCAGGAGGAGGGGTCAGGGCAGCTTTCGGAGATGTTGCAAAGGAGTTCACAAAGACAAATCTGGAGAACATGCAGGAATCCGGAGCACAGTACATCGTCGATGTATGTCCGTTCTGCCACCTTCAGTTCGACTCAAGCCAGAAGGACCTTGGGTTCAACATACCTGTGATACACCTTTCACAGCTGTTCGGAATAGCCATGGGAATGGACGAGAAGGAACTCGGACTGTCCGCTCACATGGTACCTGTAAAACTCTAAGATCAAACATGGGCTACAAGCCCATTTTCTATTTTCATAACAATAACATCAGCGTTCCGATTGTCAATATCATCAGACCGATCGCAGCACGTTTTGATATCTTCTCCTTAAGGATCAGGAATGCGAATATCACGGTGACCAGGATACTCAACTTATCTATCGGGACAACTATGCTCGCGGGACCGTTCTGCAGTGCATAGAAGAAACATAGCCAGGATGCACCTGTTGCTATTCCCGAGAGAGTGATGAAGATCCAATTGTTCCTATCAAGGTTCTTGACCTCCTTGTGTTTCTTCTGAGCGAATACTATTGCCCACGCCATCAAAAGTACGACGATCGTACGTATCGCCGTTCCCAGATTCGATTCCACATCCTCCATCCCAACCTTTGCCAGTATCGAGGTCAATGCAGCGAATATAGCCGCCAAACAAGCATAGAATATCCATGCCTTCCTGTTACTGGGGGATTCCATATCGGATGAGTTCTTCTGTATCATCAGATACGTTCCGGCGATCATGAATATCATTCCCAAAACGATCCCTGTTGACAGTCCTTCACCCAAGAATATGAAGGCGAGGATCATGGTCAGGACCGTACTGCTCTTATCGATCGGAGCTACCTTGCTGACCTCCCCGATCTGAATGGCACGGAAATAACATAGCCAGGATGCACCGGTTGCCAATCCTGACAATATCAGGAACAGTAATGTCCGGGACGATATATCGGATATTGTAGTTTGAGATCCAACAATGAATACGACAGCCCATGCGAATGCCAGAACAACTATCGTTCTGAGGGCGGTTGCAAGATTGGAATCAACGCCCTTCAGACCTATCTTCGCCAAAACCGCCGTCAATCCTGCGAATATGGCAGAGGCGAATGCGAAGATGATCCAAAATTCCATGATATCTCTCTTATTTGCATATATCGTAACGTATACCTTAAAAACTTCTCATGTCCATCCATGTTGAGGAAATGGTCCTTATGGTGAATTCATCAGTTGTATCAAAGGTAGAAGAGGTCAGGGTTTTCCTGTATGGTGCAGAGATAACAAGACGCATGACATTCGATGCTGTCAAAGGAGGGAACACAGCGGTGTTCGAAGGTCTTCCAGACAACATAAGGGCGGAGAGCATAAACGCATCCGTTGATGGAGCAGGGAGGATGGTATCCGTCGATCTTCGGATAGACAGTATGACCGCACCTAAAAGGAGCGAAGAGATCAAGGATCTCAAAAGACGTCTGGATGAGACCAACGATTCCATTAGGATGGAGAAGAGCAAGCTTAGAGAGTTGAAGTCCGAAGAGGAGTTCTTGGGAAGCAACAGGAAGATCAGTGGAAATGACGGCCTCAAGTTGAATGATCTCAAAGCGATAGAGTCATACCATATTGAAAGGAACAAGAAGATAAATGAATCCAGGATCGCGATAGGAAAGACCATAAAGGATCTTGAAGAGGAAAAAGAACGTATGATCCAGAGACTCGGGGAGTTCTCTTCGGATGTGGTAAGGTCCTCCGGAAGGATAGATGTGGAATTCGCTTCGGAATCAGAGGGTAAGATGGACATCATCGTTTCCTATTTTGTTGATAACGCATGGTGGGTACCTTACCACGAGATAAGGATGAAGGAGATAGATCAACCTGTTCTGCTCAGTATGAAAGGTAAGATAATCCAAACCACAGGAGAGGACTGGAATGACGTCAAGGTAAGATTGTCGACCGGGAACCCGATGCTAGGCAATGATCAGCCGGTTCTCAACCCATGGTATATCGACCTTCAGGTTCCCCAGAAGGTGAGGCCGATGGCCCGTGCGGCATCGAAGGACATGCTGATGTCAGCACGTTCCGCACCGATGGAGATGAATGAGGAAGCAATCTACAATGACATAGCAAGTGCACCCGTTGCACAGGCCCAGGAGTCCAATACGACCGTTGAGTTCCTGCTTCCCGCATCGATCGACATACTATCGGATAATAGGCCTACAAAGGTAGAGATATCAAACAATGTTCTTGATGCGGAGTTCTTCTACTATTGTGTAAGCAAGCTTGACACAGATGCATTCCTTATTGCAAAGATAGGTAACTGGCACTCACTGAACCTTCTGCCCGGGGAGGTCAACATATTCCAGAATAACGACTATGTCGGAAAGACACATCTCGATCCTGCAATGATGGATGATGAAATGGAGATATCCCTTGGAAGGGATAAAGGAATAATTGTCACCAGAGAAAGAGGCAATAACATGACCACCAAAGGAATGATCGGTAAGAATAAGAAGGTCGTTCGTGAGTGGATCATAACTGTACGCAACACAAGGAGCAAAGACATAACTCTGAAACTCATGGATCAGCTTCCCATACCTGTGAACAGCGCTATAGCCGTTGAGCCTTTGGAACTATCTGGAGCTGAGAGGGATGAATCTACCGGACAACTCACTTGGAATCTTGAGATCGCCTCGGGAGGGTCTGTCAAGAAAGTGATAAGGTATGAGGTATCATATCCTAAGAACGGAACGGTATATCTGGATTGATTCGGTACGGCGTTTGGAGATCAGGCCCAATGGTCACGTATCCGTTAAGAGTAAACTGTTAAACAATTATACAAAACCTTTAAGTACATGCGGTCCAACCATATTGTACTAAATTTTCCTTATTATGATATTCAAAAACATGCTGGCCATCGTTGGAAATTAGGCGAAATTCTAACAAAGCTATTAATATAGGCAGTGAATCCTCGTTCCATTCGGATCATGGAGGATTCTGATGGCAGCAGCAAAAAGATCAAAAGGAAATGCAGGCCGTAAGGTCAAAGATAAGTGGAAGGCAAAGGAGTGGTACAATGTACACGCTCCTAAGATGTTCAATGAGATGGTCATCGGAGAGACACCCGCAGCAGACCCTGAACTCCTTATTGGAAGGACAGCAGAGGTCACAGTGCAGGACATAACCGGCGATTTCTCAAAGATGCACATAAAGCTCAAATTCAAGATAACGGGAACAGACGGACACGAGGCAAAGACAGCCTTCATCGGCCATGATCTCACAAGCGACTACGTCAGAAGACTCACCCGCAGAAAGAAGACCAAGACCGATCACGTTGTTGATGTGGTAACATTCGACAACTATACCGTAAGGATAAAGACAATGTCCATAGCCGAGAGGCGTATCCAGTCATCTCAGGAAGAGGGAATGAGACACATAATCGGTGTGACCCTCGTAGAGATGGCATCCAATATGACCCTTTCCGAGATAGTCAAAGCGGTAATATCCGGAGATCTCGCAAAGGACATAGCGAAAGCATGCCGCGTGGTCATACCGATAAAGAGGATCGAGATCCGCAAGACCGAGGTCCACAAAGTAGGCGATGGGGAACCCGAATCGATAATCGAGGAGAAACCCGAACCAGCACCCGCACCAGTATCAGATGATGATGGTGATGATGATGCAGTGGACGCAGATGTGACCAAGGAAGCCGCAGAGAAGGAACTCGAAGCTGGTCTCCAAGAGATGGACGGCGAGGAAGCAGCCATCTTGGCAAGGTCACAGGACGAGGTCATCACACAGACGGCCGAGAAGGAACTCAACGAAGGTCTCGATGAGATGGTAGAGTCCGCAAAACCGAGTGACGCAAACAACGACCCCGAGGATGATGAGGTCGATGAGGATGTGACCAAGGAAGCCGCCGAGAAGGAACTCGAGGCAGGACTCCAAGAGATGGATGGCGAGGAAGCAGCCATCTTGGCAAGGTCACAGGACGAGGTCATCACACAGGCCGCCGAGGAAGAACTCGAAGAAGGCCTTGAAGAGATGACCGATAAAGAGTAAGAAAGCCTGAATTGACATTCAGGATCCTCCAAAACTTATTAAACAGAAACCCATTCCCAAACCAAACCAACTTATGCCGAGGTGGCTCAGCCTGGTGGAGCGTCGGACTCATAGGGTTCTGGTCAACAGACCTCTTCCAGGGAAATCCGAAGGTCATGGGTTCGAACCCCATCCTCGGCACTCTTTACCTATCTGGATATGAATTTAATTCATATGTGGCTTTGTTATACATAATAGTTGATCCTATTGATCTTGAATAGTTCGACCGCGACTCATATTTATTAAAATGTGAATGGAATACCATTATCATAAGATGTATGAGAGAAAGAGCGAGAAAGTGATCCTCTGTCCTTTGGAGTACGGGTTGGATATATTCGGTGGTAAGTGGAAATCAAGAGTTCTATGTGTACTAGGGACCAATGGGCCTATGAGATACAGCGCATTGAACAGGGAACTCGACAACGTAACGGATGCTGTTCTCAATACTGTTCTAAAAGAAATGGTTTCAGAGGGAATGGTGAATAGAACGGTCTATGACGAACTTCCTCTCAAGGTGGAATACTCTCTCACGGAAAAAGCGGAATCGGCATTACCCATCTTACAGAATATATGCAAGTGGTCAAGGGATTATACCGACGTTGATAAGAAGAAGGCATTGGCCCCTTGTAGGACATGTTCGCAACTGGATTGAAAGTAAGGATCAGGCACTATTGAAAAACATAGTTCCTATCAAAATTGTTAATATTTGATACTAATAGTTGAATGATAATGTTGTTCCATCGGCGTACCGTTCACTCGGACGTTGAAAGAGGAGGAGTAAGAATGACCGTAAAGGCATACCTGGAGATAACGATGGACATACCGCAAGAGAACAGGCCCGCAGCAGCAAAGGTGTACACTGAGTACAAACAACCATTCCTGTCAAGCATAAAGGGTGCACAGACCAAGGACCTTCTGATAAGAGAAGAGGATGTCCAGGTGTTGCATGGATTCAGCAGTGCAGCCGAAGCCAAGGCATATTTGGACAGCGACATGTTCAAGAACGATGTGTTCGTCGGATTGAAGGGATTGTGGAAGACCAATCCGGATGTCAGGATATACGAAGTAGCTTAACAACAAACAATGTGTGTTTCGGCACACACATCTATTTTTTTCAACTTCCCATCATAACTATCGCAACGCCCAGCATGGCAAGTCCGCATATGAGCAATGATCCGGCGATCACCATGACCGCGCTCTTGATCCGGATCTGTCTCTCATAATCCTTGATTATAGTGATCATCTCGTTGATCCTGCGCGTCTTGAGTTGCGGATATGCAGGACTTGAGTTACCGACACCTATCTTGAACGGGGTTCTGATATATTCCTTGAAGAATGCTCCGAACGCGGCCGCTATAAGTGAACATAGAACGAAGACAACTCCAAACACAATCAGATATCCGCTGATCCCTTCTCCGACATCTATGTTGTTTATTATTCCGAACAATAGACTCAGGACGACCCCGTTGGCGAATATCACATAATATAATCTGGTGCAACAGAGGTCGAATGTCCTGCGTGATTCCTGGTAATAGAAATCAAGCATGTTCTGGTATTCACCGATCGATTCTTCGGACCATTCCGAGATATCCACGTTCTCATCGAGTTCCATAACAGTGGAAATATGGAAAGGAAGTTATTAAACGATTTGCAAGTTCATGTTTCCTCTAGGTCCTCATCCTTCTCTTCGACAATTGTCTCGACCTTCTCCAGATATAGATATTCTTTGACCTTCTTTGTTTTAAAGGTCACTTCTTTGGAATTGTCCATATTCACCTTGATGGCCTTAACATTCTGGTTTATGTTACTGGCAAAGACAAGTATCAACAGGAAAGCGAATATTATTGGGAACAGCAGCAAGATCTCAATGCGTGCTGCGTCTCTGGTCACGATATACGCTACGTAGAATGTTATGAGCGCTATGGTAATGATCAGATTTGCTATTAGGCCATATAGTTGTTTCTTAGACATCTCCACTGCAAAATATCTCATAGAATAACAACCGACTCCGGAGAATATAAAACATGACCATATGTTCTATCAATGCCATATGGATCTGAGCAATGCATTATAAAAGCTGCAAAATCGATATGCATAATCATGCCGAGTTCGACCATAGTCATAGATGAGTTCAAATGCAATGGCTGCGGGCTGTGTGTACAAGCCTGTCATGAAGGTGCACTTGAGGTAATTGATGGAAAGGCAAAACTGGTCAGGGCGGATTATTGCGATGGTCTTGGTGATTGTCTTCCTGCCTGTCCCATGGATGCGATATCCTTTGCGGAGGATGCTCCAGAATCGGATAACAGCATACCTCTGATGCAGAGCTCGGGGAGTCCATGCACCTGTCCGTCATCCAATACCTTGGAGATAGTGGAGGATGCCGGTTCCGGTAGTGAACTTAGGCAGTGGCCAATAAAGATAAGGTTGATATCGGAATCATCACCGATGTTCAATGATGCAGATCTGTTACTTGTTGCGGATTGTTCTGCATTCGCATACGGCAGGATGCATGAGGACTTCATAAAAGGCAGGACGATCATGACTTGTTGTCCGAAGTTCGATGCCGGACACGTCGAGAAACTCACCAACATATTGTCCAAGAACGATCCCAAGAGTTTGACCATCGTTCGTATGAGCGTGCCATGCTGTTCTCTAGACAGGGTTGCGGAGGCAGCGATCGCAGGATCAGGCAGTTCAGTACCTGTAAGGATATTGGTAGTGGATCAGAAAGGAAATATCAAAAACAGTGCATAATCGATGCAAACAATGCATTACTATATATTCTAATGAAGTCCTCGTGATACCGATAACATGAGTAAAGTACCATATTATACTTGGATGGGAAAGTTTGAAGGAAGGACATGCCCCTGTGCGAGGCTTCTTGCAAAGATAAGGGCTGACCCCAACTTCCCTAAGCAATCAACATCACGTCAGGAGATCCACGACTATATCGCGGGAGCAGATTACAACGAAGAGAATCTGGATGCCTTCGCGAACACCTGGATGCAGTATGTTGATGAAGTGGGTCAGTGAACCCACTCAAACATTTTTCTTATCAATATGACACCATTGCGGGCTTAATATGAGGCTAATAATCTATAACGGTAAAGGCGGGGTAGGAAAGACGTCCGTCGCTGCGGCGACCGCACGCAGATGCGCCAAGTTGGGGTACAGAACGATGATCATGAGTGTCGACACAGCACACTCCTTGGGAGATTCTCTGGATGTGAAATTATCCGCCGAGATAGTACATGTGGAGAAGAACCTGGATGCTTTGGAGCTCAACATAATCCATGAGATGAGGACCAAGTGGTCCAGCATAAAGGATTACATCACGGCATTCATGCTGTCGCAGGGATTGGAGGACATCTCCGCAGAGGAGATGGCCATACTTCCGGGGATGGAGATGGCGGCAGCTTTGTTCTACGTCCTTCAGTTCAAGGACAGCGGGGAATATGATGTGGTCATCCTTGACACCGCACCGACCGGCGAGACATTACGTCTGTTGAGTTTCCCCGATGTATCCAATTGGTACATAGACAAGATATTCGGCGTCATCAAAAGGATGGTGTCCATCGCAAGGGCCACCGTAGGCAAGGTTCTGGACATACCTCTTCCTTCAAAGGAGGTCATGGACAGCATAGAGGAGATAAAGGACAATATGGAGAGGGTCAAGGAGGTCCTTGAGAATCCGGAGGAGACCACCATACGTCTGGTACTGAACCCGGAAAGGATGCCTATAAACGAGACCATGCGTTCATACACTTACCTTTGTCTGTACAACAAGACAGTGGAATGCCTGATAGTCAACAAGGTCCTTCCTCCCGATGCGGACGGATCGTTCCTCAAGAAGAAACTGGAGGAGCAGGAGACATACATGGAGATGATACACCAGGCATTCGATCCACTAAAGATATTCTATGCATACCAGATGCAGACGGAACTCAGAGGGCCGGAGAAACTGGATGAACTTGCGGATATGATATTCGGGGAATCCGATCCAACCGAGGTCTATGCGACAACGAGCCCTATGCACTTCGAGACCGAGAAGGGAATTGATAAACTATTCATCAAGATGCCGTTCGTGGATCATGATCAGATAGAGTTGTTCCGAGGTCAGGATAACTCGATAATAATAAACGCAGGTGATCAGAAGAGAAAGGTCGCTTTGCCCATGACTCTGAACGATGCTGAGATGTTGGGTGCGGAATTCGATGAGGAGAGTCTTGTGATAAGATTCAGAAGAGCATCGAAGAAGGAGGAATGACCCACTCACACAATAAGTTTGTATAAAACTTATTAAGTCATAGTAAAACACTTTGGTATTGAAAATACACGATCGTATCGGAATACAGAGCGATAATCGATAAATGAGGGATCTTAGATGAGTGACGAAGGAAAGAGATACAGCGATCCGGAGATAGAGAGGTTCTTCTCCGAGAACAAAGAGATGATAGAGAGGCTCCTGAGAGAGGAGAAGGAGATCTTCATAAGTACCTTCGAACAGGAAAAGGAGAAGGTTGGAGAGCTGATGGACGAACAGAAGGATAAGGCCAAGGAGATGGCGCAAGGCGTCGTCAACATGGTCACCGATCCGGAAGTACAGAGGCATTTCATGGCTGTAGGAATGGAGTTGCTCATGGGCATGAATGCACTGATGAGAGCGGCACCTGTTCCAGACACTGTAAAGGATATGATGGACAAGGCGGAGGAGATGAGGAAAACGACCGCCGACAACTTCTGCAAGACCAATCCCGACTGCAACAAGAAACCGAAACCGGCAGCACCTGAGAAGATAGATATAAAACCGGTTGCAAAGAAACCGCAGACATCTTCCGCCAAGCCAAAATCGGACACAAAACCAAAGACCAGCGGTTGAAATGGACACTGAGGACGGGATAACTGCCGTACGCGCAGCCAGGGCCTTTGCCGAGGCCGAGACCATGTGTGGGGTAGCAGAGTTCCAGCTGTCAGGCCCGTTCCTTGAGAAAAAAGGGGTCTTCGTCACCATCTCCAAGTTCCCGTCAGGGGACCTCAGGGGATGCATCGGTTATCCTGAACCGATATTCCCTATCAAGGATGCTCTGAGAATGGCGGCCGAGGGAGCCATCAACGATCCGCGATTCACTCCTCTGACCTCCGATGAGGCAGAGAAATGTACCTTTGAGGTAACCATACTTACGGTACCGGAAGAGATCGAATATTCATCCGAGAATGAATTGATATCTAAGATAGTGATCGGAAGGGATGGTCTGATAATATCATATTCTGGAAGAAGAGGTCTGCTTCTTCCCCAGGTCCCGTTGGAATTCGAATGGGATGTAAAAGAGTATCTGGAACATCTTTCCATGAAGGCGGGGCTTCCCAAGTATGCGTGGAAAGAGCAAGGCGTCAAAATAGAGAGCTTCCAGGGAGAGATATTCTCCGAGACGTCTCCAAGAGGGGATGTAGTAAGGAAGTGAGATCATAGGTTTCGATCTTGTCCTCGAAGGAAAGGCATTCGTTAACGGTGAGATAACCGATGCCGAGATAGGTATCGATAATGGAAGGATCACCGCTGTCAAGAAAGTGCTGAGCGGAGAGGATAAGAGGATCAAGGCCGCCAACGGGATCATACTTCCCGGATTCGTCGATCCACATGTACATTTCAGGGATCCCGGCATGACAGACAAAGAAGATTTCTCTTCGGGAACACTCTCCGCCGTACACGGCGGAGTGACCTGTGTCCTGGATATGCCGAACACATTACCTCCGGTCACGGATGTCGATTCATTGATCAGCAAGAAGAATGTGATAAAAGGCAGAGCATACACAGATTATGGATTGTTCGCAGCGATAACCCCCGGTTGTAACGCAGGTTTGCTGGCACCTTTGGTGGCAGGGTTCAAATTATTCATGGGCTCAACAACAGGAAAGATACTACTGAACGATGATGAGGAGATATCCGACGCATTCGCAAGCATACATAGAACAGGTAAGAGGATAAGCGTACATGCCGAGGATGACAGCATGATCCTCAAAGATGAAGAGAGGAATTGCAGGGACCACCTGAGGAACAGGCCGGTCGAAGCGGAGATAAACGCTCTGAGAAGACTCTCAAGATTCAAAGGAATGAACATAAACATATGCCATAACACCAACGCACAGAGCGTTGCATTGGCCAACGAACTCGGTTTCACTACCGAAGTGACGCTGCATCACCTTTTCTTCGAAGCGGACAAACAAACAACAGCGGAATACAAGGTAAACCCGCCGATCAGGGACAAGGCAACAAAGGACGCTCTATACAAGATGTTCGTTGAAGGCAGGATATCAATGTTCGGAACGGATCATGCCCCACATACACTATCTGATAAATCTCAGAATTTTGACTCGGCACCAAGCGGTATTCCGGGAGTTGAGACCAGTATGCCGATAGTAATGAACATGGTCAGGCAGAAAAAGATACCTCTGGCTCAAGCCGTAAGGATGGGGTCAGAAACACCTGCAGCATCCTTTGGAATGAATAAGGGGAGGATAGCAGAAGGATATGATGCGGATCTTTCGATATTCGATATCAGGAAATTCTCAGAGATAAACGTAAGAAAACTTCATAGCAAGGCCGGGTATTCCCCGTATGAAGGATGGGAAGCAGTGTTCCCCGAACTGGTAATCGTAAGAGGAGAGGTACAGATCAGTGAAGGGGAATTCTGCGGAGACAGGATAGGAGAGGACATCTGTGGCCGATTATGAAGTTGATTATACCGAACTGTTGAATAAGAAGGCAGAATGTCCCGAAGGATGCGGGCTTTGCTGTCTGTGTCAGCCGGAGGTCTTGGCGGATGAGAAAGGATTCTTTGAGAAGAATTATCGCAGGGACCTTGTAAAAAGTAAAGGGCCAGACAAATATCTGGCACTTGCATTGAAGAAAGGAAAGGGGTCCTGTGTATTCCTTAATGACAGAAGATGCAAGGTGTATGCCAACAGGCCTACCTATTGCAGACAATTCCCATATCACATCTATGTCGGGGACAGGGTAAAGGTCGAACTCGATCTCTCCTGCAGAGGAGTGTGGACAGGAAAAGGCATAGCTGCGGACGAGGAGGCCAAGGACATTGTTTCCAAAGCGGACCTTAGGATAAAGAGAGCTATAAAAGAGGCCGGAGAAGTATATTCGCAATTCTATTTCAACTGCAGAGAGGCAGGGGTCATGGGCGATGTTGAGAAGATTCGATCATCTGTCGACAACAACATCGAGAAATTCGCCGATATGTCATACCTCAGCAAGATCATGGAGATGACGATGATGGAGCCTGTCATGAACATCGATGGTGTCAAAGCAGATGCTCCGATGGATCCTGAGGAGATGAATGAGGCGGCAATGTCCACAGCAATGGAATCAATGTCCACCAATGATCCTGTCAATGCCCCCGTATACTGTGATGAGGATTATAATTGGAATTTATTCCTTGCAGACAGTGAATCAGGAAGGATAGACTGGATGATCCTTGATGATGATGGGGATCTTCAGAGAAAGGGACAGACCAATGCCAATGCAATAAGGATAAAGCCCCTCGAACCAGAAGGGGCCAAGGTGCTGACGGATTACATCGCGATCCTGAATCAAAGGGACAGTTTCTTAGGTAATGTATTCAGCCTTATGGACGCCACCGGTTACGAGGACGACATGGCCAATGCGTACTATGGATGTCTGTCGACAACTATACTGGACCTTATGTGGAGGGCATCGATGCTCGACCATTTCCTCGGAACAGGCATGGGCGAGAAAGGAATGAGGGAAGCGATAATCTTCTTTGACATGGACCGATTGGATGCACCTGCGATAGGGGCGTTCGTCTAAGAAATATTCTGAAGTATGATCCAAACTTACGATAATTCAAAATCGATAAATATCCGAGGATCGGATCATCAAAAGTACATGAAGAAACATTTTAAATTTCTGGCCTTGACAATAATCCACTTCCGATATTGGCATGTTTTTACTTCCGATTTTGACAATTTCAAATAATAGAAATAGTTTTGACACGACATCTGAAATGATTTAGGATCAGGCAGATTATTATGTTATGGCGTATTCTTTGCACGTACTCTTTTATGTAAGATAATAGGGGAGTACGATACCTTCAAATACTGAATCCCTTATGAAGTCTTGGTGGGCTAAATGATCAAACCATTATCTGTTCTCAGTCAGTCAACGAACAAGAACGTCATCGTTGAATTAAAGGGAAAGAGGGAGTACAGAGGAGTACTCGATGGATACGACCCTCATATGAACGTAGTATTGAAGAACGTTGAGGAATTCCACAACGGAGAATCGGTAAGGAAGATCAATTTGGCCATTGTCCGCGGGGACAACGTAATTTACATTTCACCATAAGGAGAGATAGATCATGGGAACAGGAACACCAGCACAGGGAAGGCACAACAAATACAAGACCCATATACCCTGCCGCAGATGCGGAAAGCACTCGTATCATGCGAGAAGGGGAGTATGTGCCTCATGCGGTTATGGGAAGACCGCAAAAATGAGATCCTACGCCTGGGCTAAAGCAAGAGATTAAGGGTAATACATGTCGGGGCCAAAGCACAGCTGCGGAGTGGTCGGCATTTCAGCCACCTACAATATTGTACCAGCTTTGCAGAAGACCCTCATGATAATCCAACACCGCGGTCAGGAGAGCGCGGGTATATCTGTTTTTAACAAAGGTCATATCCAGACCGTAAGAGATAACGGTCTGGTACAGGTCGCATTGAGCAAAGAGAAACTGGCCAACGTCGAAGGTAACATCGGTGTGGGCCACGTAAGATATTCTACAACAGGTTCTAAGAGCGTAATCAACGCACAGCCTCTTATGGTAACAACGAGTTTCGGTACAGTAGTTGTTGCTCACAACGGCGATCTTACCAATTATGCAGAACTCAAAGAGAAATATCTCGCAGCGGGAACATCGTTCCTTACTGATTCTGACAGCGAACTTGTCACAAAGGTGCTCAGCAAGTACATGGTCCAATACAACGACCCTGTCAGAGCAATGAAGAGCATGATGACCGAGTTGGAAGGAGCTTACGCCCTGACAATAATGATAAATGACAGACTCTTCGGTATAAGGGACCCATACGGACTCAGACCCCTATGTATAGGAGAGATCGACGAAGGCCACATTGTGGTATCCGAGAGTGCGGCAATAGATGCTCTGAATGGAACATTCATACGTGATGTGGCACCGGGCGAGATCGTAGAGATAATGTGGGACCACTTCATGCCACACCCAGGTCCGGAAACGAAGAACAAGGCACATTGCATGTTCGAGTGGGTATATTTCGCAAGACCTGATTCTGTCATAGACGAGAGAGAGGTCTATGGCATAAGGAAGAGGATCGGAGAGATACTCGCGAGGGAATGTCCTGCAGATGTTGACATGATAATGCCGATACCCGATTCCGGACGCGCTCATGCAATAGGATTCTCGATAGCATCCGGCATACCATATGAAGAAGGATTTATGAAGAACCGTTTTGCCGAAAGGACGTTCATACTCCCCGAACAATCTGAAAGGGAGTTGGCGGTATCCATGAAGATGAATCCCATCAAGAGCACTGTGGAAGGAAAACGTATGGTCATCGTCGACGACAGTATCGTGAGGGGAACCACACTCAAGAAGCTCATATCAATGTTGAGGAAGGCGGGGGCCAAAGAGGTCCATGTCCGCGTAGGAAGTCCACCTGTCATAGCACCATGTTATTATGGTGTGGATATGAAATCCAGGGATCAGTTCGTAGCTACCGGCCGCTCCACAGAGGACGTATGCGACATAATAGGCGCCGATAGTCTGGGATACATAAGCATAGAGGGATTGATAGAGGCTATCGGAAAACCAGAGAACGATCTCTGTCTCGCTTGTGTTAACGGAAAATATCCCACACGCATACCCGGTGAGATACACAGATTCCAATCTACATTGAACTCTGATTTCTAAAAAATTGAAAATGTGCCAGAAGGCACGTTTACATTGAAGGTCTATGTTTTATGAACGTTCCTTCCTGAAGTTCAGTGAACGCATGTCTGAGTTCGTCCTCAGTATTCATCACAATAGGTCCACCCCATGCGACACTTTCCTTGACTGGTTTCCCCGATAAGAATAGGAATCTGGAGGTTTCCCCCTTCGGTGTCGAGACCGATATTGTATCTCCTTCTCCGAAAAGCACGGCTGTCTTCTCAGGTATCCTTTCCCCTTGTACAACAGCCTCTCCTTCGATCAGGAATATGAACACATTCTCATTTGGTTTCGTATCGATCTTTATCGTTGAATCCTTCTTCAGAAGAACATCATAGTATGTCGCCTGGATATGATGTGGTTTGACTCCTTTTACTCCTTTATATTCTCCGGATATTACGCGAACTATCGCTTCATTGGTCTCGGTCTTCCCGACCATGTTATTCCTTATATCGAAGTATTTGGGGTCGGTCATCTTATCCTTCTTGGGAAGATTTATCCACAACTGTACCCCAAGCATCCTCTCTGCCGGTTGCGGCATCTCTTGGTGTAATATCCCACTGCCTGCGGTCATCCATTGACTCTCTCCCGGCATGATCCTGCCTTTGTTCCCAAGACTATCCTCATGGTCGATCTCTCCGTGGATCAGATAGGTGACGGTCTCGATACCTCTGTGAGGATGTGTGGGGAAACCAGCAATATAGTCATCTGGGTTCCTTGAATCGAACGAATCCAACATCAGAAACGGATCGAAATCATACACTGTGTTGTTGCTAAGTACCCTTACGAGATGTACTCCCGCCCCATCAACGGCTGGCATTCCTACAACTTTCTTTACTATCTTTCTCTCTGACATTGAGGAATATCATGAACATATGAGGTATTAACCAGTTTGTAATATTCACGAACCGATCAGATACGATCTCATTTCTTGATCGAGAGCTTTATTATCGCTGCGATAAAGAATACAGCTGCGACCCCAAGTAGTATGATGATGCTCGATCCCGGCCCCACCAGAAGATCTCCGAATTCAAACCTGACACCAAGATCGAGTTCGAATTTCAATATGTCCTCTGCCGGCATTCCCGACATGACCTCCATTGGTTTTTCCATCATCACCTGTCTGAAAAGGGATGCGGAATGCGATGCGGGAATTATCTTGACAACGGACCCCATCACCGAAGGGAGCACTCCGATCGGAATGAAAACCCCGGTAAGGAAACCGATAAGGGTTCCGACTATGGTGCTTGCCATACCATATGCGTTATGGGAACTGATCAAAAGAGCAACCAGCAACATTATCGCACTTGCGGAAAGTACAGATATCAATATCAGACCGATAACCTTGGCAAACTGGATCCCGCCCAGGATATCTCCGCCGTTGCTGACGATATACGCCTCAGCGAATGCAAGTGATAACAGGCTCATCACCACTCCCACAACGAAGGTGCTTATCACATACCCTCCAACTATCTCATATCTTTTCATAGGTGAGACAGTGAAATCCCTAGCTGCACCCGTGATATTGTCATCGATCATTATGCCAAGTGCACCAAGCGTGGTGGTGACTGGAACTATTGCAAGCAAACCTGCCATTGCCCAACTGTCGAGTATCTCTCTGGCATTGGGAAGTTCTGAATAACTTTGAACAAGGAAATCGCCTAAGAATAAGAAGTATAGCGCTATAACGATCAAAGCTCCCATCATTGAAAATACGACAGATGCTCTGTCACGGAAGAAAACCCTTACGTTCCTGTATGCAAAAAGAAGCATGTTGGACCTCATTCAAGACCCCCTTCGATTATTCTGACAAAAGCATCATCCAGTGTACCGTTCAGGACCTGTATGTTAGAGATATGGTCCTTGTACCTATCAATTATTGGAATTGAATCAAGAGTATGATCTATCGATATGACCATGACCCCACCCTCTATCAAGTATGGAATGCCATCCTCATCCAAGATATCCATGAATATATCGATGTCCTTCGGAACTATCCGTACGGTATCTGAACTGTATCTCTCCTTCAGATCGGTAGGGGTGCCCTTGGCAGCTATGCGGCCCTTATCCATGACCACAACATAATCCGCACCTGCTGCCTCCTCCATGTAATGTGTTGTAAGGAATATAGTGACCCCACCGTTGTTCTTGAGGTCCAGTATCATATCCCATACATTGCGTCTGGTCTGAGGGTCCAGTCCAGTAGTGGGTTCATCCAGGAACAGGATCTTCGGTGTGTGTATCAAGGCTCTGGCTATGTCAGCCCTTCTTTTCTGACCGCCGGACAGTTTGCCGTATCTCCTGTCTGCGATATCCGATATGCCGACGATATCCATCGCTATGTTCATTCGATTCTCTATGGACTCGTGATCGTAGAGACTGCCTCTGAACTTAAGATTCTCCTTTATGGTCAGCCTGTTATCAAGAGTACCGGTCTGGAAAACAATACCGATCTCATTCCGTATCTTGTCATCATCTATTCCTAGACTGTTGCCAAGAATGGTCACTTCGCCTGAATCCGGCTTAAGGAATGAGCATAACATGTCAATGGTAGTGCTTTTACCGGCTCCGTTAGGTCCTAAGAATGCGAATAGCTGTCCCTGTCCGACAGTGAATGAGATGCCATTCACAGCTTTAACATCGCCGAAATATTTCTTAAGATCCGAGACCTCTATCGCGTTCACGAGGGGTAATGGCAATGGGATTTATTATCGAATTGGTCGGATTAGTACATAATATCGTTTCGGGAACTGATAACGGTTTGTCATAAGAGTCAATATATCTTATGAGGGGGTGCATTGTACGATATGCATTCTCGGATATGGTCTGAAAAAGATTTAAGGTTCAAATTGCTCTGGTAAAACTCTTTTTGAGACCGAAGATAAACAATGAAATTATTTTTAACACCTTTATTTATCTTGCTTTGTAATTAGGTTTAAATCGAGTGATCCAGATACTACTAATTCTTAACAATGTCAAATGATACAGGAAGTGAGGTTCACTCGAGTAGGCTTATAAGTAACAATAATTAATATTGGAATCTATACTAAATCGTGTTTGAAAATGGGACAAAGATTTGACAAATTAAGGAAATCCATAGCCATTTCTGATTTGGGGTTCGTGGCATCAATCACCACAGTGTTGTCTATACTTTTCATACTAATACCAAATGAAGTTACGATGTTTTCTAAAATCCTAATGATTATTATCATCATACTTTTTTCAGTAGCAATTGTTATCGCGATTAACTATTTATCAAAATCGAAAATAATAAAATTGCCTAAAGGGAAAATAATAAACATAAAAATAGGAAACATTTTGGATGAAAATGATATTGCCATAATCCCTGTAAACAGAAATTTCGATACAATTGTTGACGACCGAATAATATCAAGGTGTTCTGTGCATGGACAGTTTATTGAAAAGTATTTTAAAGATAATATTGTGGAACTGGACAGACAGATAGATGAAAGTCTCGAAGGTATCGGATTTGAGCCAGTTCAAAGAAACGTTGGAAAAACTAAACTATACCCTGTAGGAACAACAGCAATCGTTACATCGAATGAAAAGAAATTTTACATGTTGGCACTAACAACGTTCGATGAAAGTAATGTTTCAAATTGTAGCGTTTCTGATTATTATCTTTCAATATCCAGACTCTTAGAATTCATTGATAGAAATTCTCAAGGATATCCAGTGTGTATGCCAATAATAGGAGGGGGCTTATCTAGAATAAGAGTGGATGAAAAAAAAGACTTGATAGAAACATTAATATCAATGATTAAAGTATTTGGATTTGAAATTCCGAGTAAGATTTCCATAATTGTTTACGAAGAAGATGCAAAATCGATGATTATACGGCATCTGGATTGAGTTTACATCAGCATACGGGTCTGAATATTCATGAAGCTTTTGATTTATTGCTCTTTATCTCCCTAAATGGGACAACAGAGTAGCTCAAATAACCTCTTTACATGTTTTAATGTGCTTCTTGATCTTCTTCATCGCCCAATCATAATGACTTGATGTGCTGCCTATGAAATATGCGCCGAGTGTTGAGCTCTTTGTCCATTTGTATATACCTTTGGAGAATAACTCTTCGTTAGTATGACGATCTATCAATTCCATTATCCTACTGTGGCTCTCTTTCAAAAGATCCTTCGCTTCTGATAATGACACATCCTGGTATCGCTCCCATATCTTAAGATTCAGAGCAGGCAATGTCTTCCAGGTGTATCCTTCCCCTGGAACATAGGGGATTCTGCCTTCCAATACTCCTACTCTGTACCAAGTATCCATCATGTTATGCCATTCATGTAGATGTATCAGAACATCCCTCAGATTCTTGTCCCTGTCCTCAAATTTGAATTCTGAGTTCTTTTCCTCGTCAGACATGGAATCGATCATCTTCCATAATCTGTCATATTGATCCGTAGCGGCTGCAACGAGTTCATCCTTGTTCGTAGGTCTGGGCATATTACTCAATGGTGTATCATTATCTTGAAGAGATAAAGTTATACTCTATACTCAAGCCAAATCTTTAATAATGGCTCCTCATTCACTTGAATATAGGGGCAGGTAGATCAGTTGGAAGATCGCTACCTTGGCATGGTAGAGGCCGCGAGTTCGAATCTCGCCCTGTCCACCATTCGTTCTGATACATCATTAAAGGTCAATCGATTCGATGATCGATTTTGAAGACCACTTATCTTGAAGGGTGATCGAACTGTTCTACAGTCATCTGATATCATCCAAGAGTGAACATACATTATAGTTATCTATCTTGGATAATATATCCAATTGATACAAATGACATCATCGAAAAAAGTGATACTGGTCGTGAGCTTCGGAACCAGCTATAACGACAACCGTGCAAAGACAATTGATGCTATAGAATCCCAGATAGCAGAGGAATATCCCGATTGGGAGATAAGAAGAGCATTCACCAGCAAGATGATAATAAAGAAGCTGGCACAGCGTGATAACCTGCATATAGATTATGTCACCGATGCAATGGAAAGACTCGTAAAGGATGGGGTTCGGACAGTGGTCATACAGCCTACTCACATAATGAATGGGATCGAGTATGATGATGTAGTGAGGATAGCATCAGGATACAGAGGATCATTTGACAAGATGTCAATAGGAAAACCGCTTTTGACCGAGAATGAGGATTACGATCTGACCGTGGATGCGATATCATCAGCTCTTGTGAAAGAGGCCAAGGAGCTTGCAGGAGACAAGGCCGCCATAGTCCTGATGGGACACGGGACCGAACATTATGCTAATGCAGCATACAGTCAGCTGTATCTGAAACTGATATTGGCAGATCATCCTGACATCTATGTCACCACGGTAGAAGGATTCCCGGAATTCGAGGAGACGATATCCCTAATGGATGGGAAAGGTCACTCCGATGTTGTTCTGTTCCCTTTCATGCTTGTAGCGGGGGACCATGCGAACAACGATATGTGCAGCGATGAGGACGACTCATTGAACACGATACTCAAATCCCACGGATACAAAGTCCACTGCGTCCTGAAAGGATTGGCCGAGTACAAAGAGTTCAGGGACATCTTCCTGGCACACATTGAGGATGCTATAGGGGAGCTCGACCAGAGCTCTTGATTAAATTAAAATAAAAACATGATCGAGCAAAAGTTCGATCATTTTTCTTCATTATTTATTAGCAGGTTCCCATTTGCAACGGACCGGCGATACTATCGCACTTTCCGCTTTGAGTTCCTTGAAAGCCTTATCAACTTCCTTCTTGTCAGCGCCAAGGGCCTTTACAACATCCCCTGCGCTCATAGGTTTTCCATTGTCCTTCATTGCTTTCAAAACGTCGTCTTTGATAGCCATGGGACAATATCAATATCCAAGGTATTAATTCATTATCCTAGGCTTTCTGAATCCGTATCCGTGTCTTCTGTTCTTAGGGGTCAAGGTATGACGATCTCCAACCCTCTTTACTTGGAACAAACAACCGTGCTGAGGCCCGGTCATGTATTCGGTTATCTGATACACGTTATCCATTCCTGTCTCTGGATATATCTCATGATAGCACTGTCCGATCAGTTTCCACGGCTTTATGTTGTCATCTATCGAGATCATCATCGTTCCTATGTCCTCGTGCATCCAGAGTATCGTTCCTCTTTGGGACTCAACATACCTGGGGCATATACAGGTCTCATGCCTGCAGTTCTCGCACCAGTCTATGTCTCCGAACTCATCAAAGTCGGGATCTGAAATATACAGTCCGACCACTTTGTCAATACAGTTCACTATCTCCATGGCTTCCCACCAAGGACAATACTCGCTGTATTCGTACTTAAACGGATTTGGGAGAGGTGTCCGAAAATACCGAAACAGACAAATCGACCATTGCATGTTTGTGCTGGCTTCGTATAACCCTGTTCATGCTCGGCCTATCAGAGTGTATAGAACAGTTCCTAAATGAGTGCAGATTCCAAAGAAGGTTGGATCAAAAGACAATAAATGCATACAGTATAGATATGAAGCAATTCTATGAATATTCCCATGAATCCTCATATGTGGAGAGGGAAGTGATCCTCAGTTACATAGAACACATAAATGGAATGTACAAACCAAGTACCGTCAAGAGGAAACTGGCGTGCTTGAGATCATTCTTCTCATATCTGGAGTATGAGGATATGATCGAAAGATCGCCTTTTGCCAAGATCAGACTAAGGATGCGTGAGCCTCTGATCCTGCCTAAGCACATACCGCTCAACGGTATAGAGGAGATCCTATCATATGCATATGATAAGTTGAGATCCGAGAAGGAAGGAAGTTTTGGATACAATACATCGCTAAGGAATGTAATAATCCTGGAATTGTTGTTCATGACCGGGGTCAGAGTATCTGAGCTGTGTTCAATATCTCCTAAGGATATCGACAAGGAGAACTGTGAGATACTGATATGGGGGAAAGGATCAAGATATAATCTGTATTCAGATATCGAAAAAGATAAGACAATAGTATTTAATACGCTTTATGGAGCGATAGCACTTCTGAATATGGCCGAATATGGGCTTTCAGGAAATCATACTCCCAATAGATCCGACCTTAGTTCGAACAATCTTCTGAAGTTGTGAGTTATCGATCTGAAAAGTACTTCTACGTTAGATGTCAGAGGAGTTCTGCTGTTCACAACATCCCCCATCTTACGTTTGACCATCGAGTTGACAGTCTCCATCAGAGAATGGAGATCATATCTTTCCCGATCGAAGAAATACTTCATTCGACCTCTGTTGAATCCTTTCGCCCTCAATCTGGACGTCTCTATCCTGGCCTGCTCCCATTTCCTAATCGGTATGAATGCCTCGGCATTCAACCGTGTATGGAGGTCCAGATGCACATATTCTGCATCATAGCCCTTATCAGCAAACACGCACCCTATGTTGAACTTACCTCTGACCAACTCGTTCTGTATATAAGCGAACGCAAAGATACACTCCTTACAACCGCCATTGCATAGATGATCGTTGGTCAATGCACTTCATATCTTTTCCGAGGAAATATCGATCCATGTGGCCAACTGGTTTGTAAAATATTATTCCGAGACCACAAACGAAGATAGCCAATGGCAGAATATACTTCCCAATAAGATCAAGGACCTTAACATTGAAGTCGGGCATGACCATAAACAGTATAAGTGCAAACATCATGATTATGATGCCTGCTGCTATGTACATGTATCTTGGGGCTCCCGGTTCTGCAGGGATTCGGTAAGGTTTGTCATTTCTATTCATTTTATCATATCTGGCCAGTAATTTGATAAATTATTGCCGGACAAAATAGACCAATTACAATGAATGAAAAACTGATTATGATGATTACGAGGTCCATCTTTGTATGTCCCTTTGATTCTGGGGTCTGCATTATCGTTATTTTGAATATGGTTAGCGCGAATATCAAACTGCCCAGAACTAATAATATGGATGAGGGAGAATTAGTACCCGCATTAAAGTTATAGATAATAAGGGCGAAAAATCCCGTCAAAAATGTTGTTATTAAGAGTATGCGGCTTAAACTATCTTTGTTACTGTTCTCTATTGCATTCTGGTATTCATTTTTCATGTTGTCTAGTGCATCATCCATATCTATCTGCATAATGTAACTTTTCCAGTTGATGGCCCTTGCATTTTTATTTACTGAAGGGGAATCCTTTGCAATAGCAAATTCTAGAAATGCTCTCGCTTCATTTCGATATTCCTGCTGTTTAGCAACATCATTTTCCAATTTGGACATTATAATATAGATCCTGCCCATGTTAGCCCTAAATGTTGAATATCTAAAGTCTTTTGAAGATCTCAACCGATTAAGACACTGAAATGCGGCCATGACATGTTCGGGTTTATTATACTCTTTTGGAAACATGTTTTTTTCGATTAGAACACAAATCAATTCGGTAAGTGTGTTTTGAGCAGCTATATTATTATTTATCGTGCAATCTTTACATTTTCCTTTAACGTCTCCACACGAAATCTGGTCAGAAGTAATGCCCAGTGCCCTTTCAATTACTTTTATTGTACCCACTTTCCAATCCTCTAAATCGTAAGCAATTCTGTAGTTAAACCAATTAGTTACAATAAGCATTTCACGTATCTCAAATGATTCAAAATTATCTGAATCAAGGACGTGGCATAGATTATATGCATGCTCATAAGCCCAATTCCTTCGCAGATATGAGATGAGTATGAATAAAGTTACAAATAATCTAGTATTCTCTTCGTTTTCGATTAGATACCTTTTGAAGTCTTTACCTTCTTCTGTTAGGAATATGATAATTGCCTCAACTTTTCTTTTATCTTTATATTGTCCTATCTCTGCTTTTTCAAAATCAAGTAATTCATAGAATTCCTTTTCTTTTCCTTCAGACAATAAAGGCTTGCCATATACAACCCTATCCAGAATGGAAAGTTCAAATTCTCGTGAATTTATGTATTTTTCGGCGTTCTTATTTTCAATATAGGGGATGGCAATATCCATTATGTTCTCATATGTTTCTTTCAGCCTATCCATTCTAATTCACCTTTGTTATTCAATCACATCCAGCCAGTAGAAAATGAAGTGTACTTCAACTCTCAATATGGATTTAGTCCCTGAGCCATCATACGCTGTTTGTACGCTCTCATTTCTCTTTGGTTCTTCAAGATCGTCTCTGCATCATTAGTTATATTGTGCTCGTTAACTTTATTATCATTCTTTTGAGTTTTGATTTAGACGCATTGGTGCATTTACGTTTGGTTAATCCATTGTACGAAGGAAAGCAACATGCAATATATTCAAAAACAATAATAATCTAAATAATGTTGCCAATTGGATAGATGGATTTACCGTAGTTGCCAAGACAGAGGAAAAGTCAAAGGCCTACGGGCTATCGGATCACGAGTTCTTCGGCGACAACCTACGCGATAATGTTCATAACGCCTGCAATTAATGAAATCAGGAATTAAGCATGAAGGGTACACGTTACGTTTTGGTTAATCCATGTTTAGATGAATACAACATGCATTTAGGATTCCCCAATAATCTAAATTAGTGTGGCATGTCAGTTAATTTGATCTATTGGGTCTGCATACATAGGTATATCCAACATGGATCAAATATTGAATAGCCCATTTGCTGATGATGTATTTAATTTTCGTTCTTCACCTATACACATATGGTGAAAAATCGCGACCTCAATTGTTGTGTTAGAAATAAATATTTCAAATTTTCATATGTGTCTCAAAATGAGGTATTGGACATGGATTGGATAGTGTTATTTGGTATATTGATATCTGCAGTAGGATTGGCATTATCTGGATTTTTTTATTTCATGTCCAGTAAGAATCTCAAACTAGTATCTGAATCCCTAGAGGGTCACATGAAAACTAACACCGATAAAGTGAGTGAGAAAGTAAAGTTACAGATAAAAGAGATCGATAAAAAAATTAGTAATGTAGTAGTCGATCCCAGCGGAACCGATCTAGGAAAAAATATAATGACTGCCTCTCCGCCTTGTGATTTTAATAACGAAGATGCACTAGAAATTTTTAAAAATACATATAAGAGAGCCAGACAGGGCGATCCAGAATCTCAATTGAAGATTGGACAGTCGTATATGATTGGTGAAAATATACCAAAAGATTACCGCGAAGCAATGAATTGGTTCAAGAAGTCCGCAGATCTTGGTAATGCTGAGGCAATGAAAAACATAGGTTCAATATATTACGGTGGAGGAAGTGACTTCGAAGATTATGAGAGAGCAATGAATTGGTTCAAGAAGTCTGCGAATCTCGGTAATGCTGAGGCTATGAGTGGTGTGGGGGCGATGTACTACCTCGGAGAGGGAATCCCACAAGATTATGAGGAAGCAATGAATTGGTTCAAGAAGTCTGCGAATCATGGTAACAGTGATGCACAAATAGCAATGGGTGATATGTATTGGGAAGGAATAGGAGTCGAAATTGACTACAAAGAATCAATGAAATGGTATGTAAAAGCCGTGGACAGTGGAAATTTAGATGCAAGGGAGAAGATAGATTTCTTTAGAGATTAAAATAATATTAATTTAAATATTCTCTGCAATATTCTTAAGGAGTTTGGTAATCATCCCTAGTTTGTTGGTCGCTTTTTGTGCCTCATTCCGGAAGCAACTGAATAGTACTTGTGAGATAGAACAAGATTCGGAGTTACTCACTCTTAATTCAGAATCAAACTGATCACTCTTTTTCATTCAAACACCGCCAGTAGCCACATACGTCAGAACTGTAACAATGGTCTTTGTAGAAGTTATGCAAGAACATAAACGTTGATATGCCGTGCATAAGATGTGCATCACGCCGGCAATGAAAGAGATCAAACGCATATACCGATCAATCCAAGGAGGTTGCCGTTAATGTGGAGATTTGACGCGATTCCACTTTTTAAAAGTGAATGATGATTTTATTGCATCTGCTTTCGAGTGAGTCATTTGTTATCCTATGTCTCGGTTTCTAATGAAGGATAATAATAAATTATCAATATTAGTCCATTATTGTTTTTCTTGTCTTCAACTGATTTTCAGATCAATCAGTTTTAATTCAAGTTATTGATAAGATGCAATATGGCAGATCTTGTCCTCTCTGCCTCTTTGATGTTGGCATTGATCATCCTTTGTACACTCCAGCTTCCGATAGCTCCAAGAAAATAATCTATTGCCATGGTATCATCGAATAGGTCCTCCGTTCTAAGATCGATGTGCTCGGCATCCAAGGCTCTTTTGAAATCCTCTATTGCTATCTTTGCTTCTTTGGCGAGTGCGTCTCCCTTTCTGATCTCTTTGCGTTTACTCCAAGTGAATATCGCATTATCTGCAAAAATATCGAAGACTCCCTTTCTCTTTGCTTCGTTGAGAACAACTAGTAACTCATCCAGTTTCTCAATTGCTTTCCTGCCCAGTTCTATCGTTTCTGCTGACATTTGCACCCACCTCTGAATTATCAATTCTGTATTATCCACTTCGTGATTATCCTTTTTTCGTACTAAATGTCATATCGTTCCTGTATTTTCTGAAATAAAACTGTATCTCAGAGGATTAATTAACATGCAAAGTCCATACATGCCTGCAATGTCCAAAGAAAAACAACTGTTATTCCCATTCGCCGCTATAGTAGGTCAGGAACAGATGAAGGCCGCTTTGTTGCTTAATGTGGTCGATCCCGGTATAGGCGGCGTATTGATAAAAGGGGAGAAAGGTACCGCAAAATCCACTACCGTCCGATCATTGGCCCAGGTCCTTCCTGAGGTCGAGCATGTCAAAGGATGCATCTATCACTGCGATCCCGGACAGAGCAAGGGGTTATGTCCGAGTTGCTCGGAGCTGATAGATTCCGGAGTAAAGATGGAATGCGAAAGATCGCCGATGAGGGTGGTAGAGCTACCTCTAAGCGCTACTGAGGACAGGATAGCCGGGACATTGGACATCGAACATGTTCTTCAGACAGGTAAGAAGAAATTCGAACCCGGGGTGCTGGCACAGGCGAACGGGAATCTTCTCTATGTGGATGAGGTCAACCTTCTTGAGGATCATATGGTGGACCTGTTGCTGGATGCGGCCGCGATGGGCGTTAATTATGTTGAAAGGGAGGGAATATCATTTGAACATCCCTCTAAATTCATTTTGGTCGGATCGATGAATCCTGAGGAAGGGGACCTAAGGCCTCAGCTGTTGGACAGATTCGGACTTTGTGTTGAGATACGTGGGGAGAGGAACCTTCCTGCCAGGACGGAGATCGTAGAAAGAAGATTGATGTTCGATGCCGATCCAAAGGGATTCACAGAACAATATGCAGCCGATACCCAAGAGATAAAGGATAGGATAGTGGCGGCCAGAAAGAGTCTTTTGAACACATCGGCCGATAAGGAACTGATATCACTGGCCTCACATGTTGCTATGCATTTTGATATGGAGGGGCACAGAGCGGACATCACCATGGTAAGGGCAGCAAGGGCCAATGCCGCTTATGAAGGAAGGGAGAAGGCCGATAAAGAGGATATAGCCACGGTCGCCCCGATGGTACTCGCACACCGCATAAAGAGAAAACCCTTCGAGGAATCCAAGTTCGATGTGGGAGAACTAAGGATATGTCTGCAAGACTTCTGAAACGTTGTTTTCCGTTCTCTGCCGTAGTTGGAATGGAGGATGTGAAGAAGGCGTTGGAATGTGCAGCGATAGACGACGATCTCGTAGGGGTTCTGATAAAGGGTCCGACCGGAACGGCCAAGAGTGTCCTTGTCAGATCATTCATAAATATGCTTCCCGACAAGGATATAGTCAATATCCCTCAGAATGTGACAGATGAGCAATTGTTCGGCGGTATGGACATCGAGGAGGCCATACGGTATGGGAGATCATCAGTAAAGGATGGTCTTCTTCAGAGGGCAGACGGTAACATACTGTATATCGATAACATCAATCTATTCGATTCCAGGACACTGAACTCCATAATGGAGTGCGTGGAATCCGGGAAGGTGATCGTTGAAAGGGAAGGCATCTCCACAGAATACGAATGCAGGACCACCGTCATAGCAACGATGGACCCTGTGGAACAAACGATACCAGATCATATCGCCGATAAGTTCGACATATGCGTCCAAACATATTCTGCGGAGGATCAAGAGGACAGATACGATGTGATATTCTCTAATCTTGAGTATGATATGGATCCGGACGGGTTCATTGAAAAATATTCCAAAGAGGATGAGAATGTAGTAAAAAGGATATCCTCTGCTAGATCTAAGTTGAGGAATGTCCGCCTTTCACAAAGGGATATATCGACGATATCCAGAGTATGCATAGATCTAAATGTCAAAGGTCACAGGGCGGATATATCCATGGCAAGGGTCTCGAAGATACTTGCCGCAATGGATGACAGAGAATCAGTGTCTGATGAGGACATCAAGGCATCCGCAATACTATGCCTTCTGCACAGAAGGAAGGATATCGAAAAAGAGAGGGGCCCTCTCCAGATACAGCAGAATGAACCCGAACCCGAGATCAAGCACATCTCCATAAAAGAATGCGATACAGGAGAGGAAGAGGAAAAGGTCGATGATGATGCATTGGTGGAATACCCTGAAAACATCGTTGAGGAAGACCCCGATGAAGCTGAAGGCCTGGGCACTGTAGGCGACATAACAGATTCCGTGAGGGAGAGGTTGGAGGATATGGATGCTGTCGAGGCCGTCCGCCTTCATAAGATCGCAGGCAAAAGCGGAAGAAGGAAGAACATAACCTTGGGAAAGAGGTCTGGAAGATACCGCGGATTCAAGATACCCGACGGAAGATCGTCCGATCCCGCATTCGATGCCACGATACGTGCGGCGGCACCATATCAAAGAATGCGTGAGAACAAAGGCCTCAGCATCTCCATAGAGGCTCAGGATATTCGGGATAAGATCCGTGTCAAGAAAGATTCATGTTCATTCCTTTTTGCCGTTGATGTGAGCGGTTCCCTTGTAACAAGCGGGATGATGCAGGATATCAAGAATGGAGTAAAGGCAATGCTGATGGATAGTTATGTCCAGAGGGATAAGGTAGCATTGCTGACATTCCGTACCGGAGAGGTACGGCTCTCGGTACCATTCACAAGATCCGTGGAAGGGATATGCGACATATTGGAGAACACCGTCACCGGGGACGGCACCCCGCTGGGTCCTGCATTGCTTTTGATAAGGGAGTACATGATGAACTATGTACGAAAGAATCCTGAGGAAAGATGTTACGTGATACTCATAACCGATGGTGAAGCAACATACCCAGCGGTAAGGGGGAGAGCAGCGGGCATCGAGATCAGGAGCATAGCAGCAAAGATGACGATACCTAACACGGAATGGATAGTTGTCGATTCAAGTCTTGTTCCCGGACGTATCAATCATGCACTCAAACTATCAAAGATGCTGGGCGGGAAATACATAAGATTGGAGGACCTCCAATCATTTTGATGCGATCGAACATTGATCATTCGGTCTGCATGCCGTCCCTTATCCAATTGTAGAAATCTCCGTCCACAAGATCCCCGTGATACATCGTTCCTAGTCTCTTATCTTCGTATTTCTCGAACAATTCCTTGATCCTGGACATCATCTTTACCTGATCATAGAATTCCTTGGAAAGGACTATCGCTCCGAACCTATCCGAATCCGCCTTCATAGGTTTGGACGGATCCTTAGCGCCTCCCGCGATCTCCGACAGTCTGTATGCTGTGGATGCAGCCCTGCCCATCCATACTAGGTCATCGATATCGGAGTCGTCCCTGTCAGCCCTGAACATTATATCCTTTGATGATGCAACGCCTATCCCGCCCAGTATTATGGGGAGTTTATTGGAATCGAATATCCGGTTAAGCATATACCTCAGGGTATTTGCGGTGTGGGCCTTCACATATACGTCATGTTTGGATTCAACATCTGGTGTTGAATATATTCCATAGATGGATGTTCCGTTCATGCCCACGTCCATTATCTGTCCCGAACTACTCTGACCCAATATGTTCAAGGTCTCTGAGGTGAATGCCTTGATAAGCTTCATCATAGCAAGCTGCCGGCTTTCGTTGAATATCTTTCCAGAGTTCTTTATGGTAACATAGATCGCCGTTATCGGCATGTTGTATCCATCGTTGAATGCGATCTTCGTATCAGACGGGATACTGTCCAATATCTTCTGTTCGTTCGATCGGTCTATAAGTTCAACGATCCTTTTCTTGCCTGTAATGTAGTCGTAAGATGTCATGTATGCACCGGGCCGGTGTGAATGTTATTAATCCGATAAAAGAAGTGCCATCATCTTTGTATTTTTGTTATGGTCTTAGAGCAATATTATAACCTTCAAGAGACATCACAAAATATGGATACGGAATCGATCACCGATTTCATTGCGGCACATGTCCCCGAACTGATCCTTTTGATCGGAGGGATAATTGCCCTAATGGTGGTGTACAGCTACGTCAAGGACAAGGATTCTGCAAAGTACAAGGTGTTCATGGCCATCGGAGTGCTCTTCGGAGTTTTGATGATATTCCTAAGTGTTTCGTCATATTCCGATTGGGATATGTTCGCAGCGGTCGTGATTGCGGTAACAGGTTTCACACTTGTGATCAGGCCCTTCAGGGAGGTTCACTTTGCGGCGATCGGAGCATTGTTGATCATGGTGTTGGTGTACATCTTCTTGGGAGGACTCATAGATACCAGTGTGGCGTTCCTGGCAGATGGATGGCCTAGGATAATAGCAGCATTCCTTATCGGTGCTGTCGCCTACATGATAATGAATTTCGCAGAGAGCATAATCAAACTTTTCGGAAAACTTCTGAATTGGTGGCCTCTTCTGCTTGTATTGGCCCTGATATGTATCGTTGAGTCCATACTCATGTTCTCTGGATATGGGTCACTGTATGACTTCATAACAGGCGGTCAGTGATACCCACCCTTCATGTAAAGCTTTAAATGATAGTAGTCGATGAAGGGGATGCGGGGCCCGTGGCTTAGCCAGGATATAGCGCTGGCCTTCTAAGCCAGACGCCTCGGGTTCGAAAGTTCCTGAATAAGGGGCCGAAAGTCCCGACGGGCCCGCCAGAGGATGCATCGCTGCGGTGATGAGACATCCGTGAAGAGGAAATATCATGAAGAGAAGCTCACGCGCCTGGAAGAAACGCGGTAACCAGCGTTGGAAATGGCGCAAGAAGAAGATGAGAAGAAGAAAGAGAGCAGCTAAGTTACGCAAGAAGTGATCCTAACAGGACACCAAGGGAGTATAGGCTAACCTGGTAGACTGGCGGGCTCCAGTTATCGAGCGTGATTAGAAGAGTTTGCTGACAGTTGTGATGAATAACTGGAGCGATGACTCATAATTTCGCGGAGGGTAGCTCCCTCCGTGGTGGAAACCCGCTGACGGGGGTTCAAATCCCTCTGCTCCCACCTTGCGTAACTAACTGATACTTTCAAACTGCGTTCAAAACGCAACTCTTCTCTTTTCTTTTGTTTGTGGTTTTTGAATAGCACGATTCAGTCTGCCTTTGTAAAATTCAATTAAAAATCTGATCGGGCCCAAGGCCCGTAAGATGTTGGTGATTACGAACCCGCTTCGAATGTTATGCTGCCGGTTATGTTGCTTGAGAATCCGGGGGATACAAATATCGTGGCTGTAAGGATGGCCCCCTTATGTCCAAATTCTCCCTGATCTCCACTTCCGCCTGTTCCAGGATCAGTATAAACAACTCTGTATTCTCCAGTTTCGGGAAGTGTTATGTTCAACTCAACATCACCTTTCGTTTGGAATTTAATTCCAGATTTTAGCTGGATGTCACCCACTGTGACAATAAGGTCATCTTGTATCGTTAGAGTTACATCCGTGAACTCGTTCGTCTCATCTGTACCTTTGTCTTTGAATTCCATTGCGTATACTCCAACAAAGAACAGGGCAAAGCCAGCGATCACTGCCAGCGCTATCATGTACTTACCTTTGAATTCGGACATTATGCCTCACTTTAGAGGGGCAAAGTCTTGCATAATATAGGTATGTTGCGCTATGTAAAGAAGGTCATTTGACCTATGGGCATATGACATTACCTGTCAGTTGTGGTTTTGGCTCAAACATCGTAATATATATTCTATGAACAAGCCGATTAAATAGGGGGACCATATGTATTATTCGCGGAGGTAAGTATAGATGTTGGTAAAATCAAGCATCAAAGGACTGCTTTACGGAGCTACACTTGCGATCTGTGGATTCATAGGTCTGTTCGGAGCAATAATCTCAGAAGGGATAGGAGTCTCAGGCGCATACAGCATGATGAAGTTCCTGTCGATATTCTTTGTGATTGCAGGATTGGTGATGGCAGGATTCTATACCTTTGTTCAAGATGAGATATGATCGCTCATACAATGTGCCGATCAATTTTTGAAACTATGGATGGGGGCGGGTATCCTGCCTCCTCTGTCTATGAATTCCTGACAACTGTAGTTGTTCACCGGCATTATCGGTGAACTGCCAAGAAGTCCACCGAACTCCACGGTCTCGCCTGCTTTCTTTCCGTGTACCGGAATTATCCTGACAGCCGTGGTCTTCTGGTTTATCATGCCTATTGCCATCTCGTCAGCTATTATCCCTGAGATCGTGGAAGCGCTTGTATCTCCGGGTACTGGTATCATGTCCAATCCTACTGAGCATACACAGGTCATCGCCTCAAGTTTCTCGATTGTCAATGCACCTATCTCTGCGGCATATGCCATCGACCTGTCCTCGGATACAGGTATGAATGCACCGCTAAGACCTCCGACATACGAGGATGCCATCACGCCGCCTTTCTTCACCTGATCGTTCAGTATCGCGAGTGCGGCCGTCGTTCCCGGAGCGCCTATGTACTCCATGCCCATCTCTTGGATTATGTCAGCTATGCTGTCTCCGACGGCGGGTGTAGGGGCAAGTGACAGATCCACTATTCCAAATGGGGTGTCGAGACGTTTGGATGCCTCCTTGGCGACAAGTTGTCCGACCCTTGTGACCTTGAATGCTGTTTTCTTTATCGTTTCACAGAGGACCTCGAAGTTCTCTCCTTTGACCTTGGATATCGCTGTCTTTACAACACCTGGTCCGCTTACACCCACGTTTATCACGCGGTCTGTTTCGGTGACGCCGTGGAAAGCGCCTGCCATGAATGGATTATCGTCGGAAGGGTTACAGAAAACGACCAGCTTGGCACAGCCTATCGAATCCCTGTCCTTTGTTGCCTCGGCCGTCTCTTTTATGACAGTTCCCATCAACTTTACGGCATCCATGTCTATTCCTGTCTTGGTCGATGCAAGACTCACTGAACTGCATACACACTCAGTTTGTGACAGAGCTTTAGGTATTGATCTTATCAGAAGCTGGTCTGCATTCGTCATCCCTTTCTGGACAAGTGCAGAGAATCCTCCTATGAAATTGACGCCTATCTCGCATGCCGCCCTGTCCATGGTCCTAGCGATCTCAACACAATCGTCGCTGGTCCTGCAGGCGGATGAACCTATGAGTGATATGGGTGTGACAGAGACCCTTTTGTTTATTACCGGTATCCCAAAGTCAAGACCTATCTCATCCCCAACTCTGACAAGGTCCTTTGCACAGGTAGTGATCTTGTTGTAGATGTTATCGCAAAGTGTTTTGAGGTCGGAGTCGCAGCAGTCGAACAGACTTATCCCCATTGTTATGGTCCTTACGTCAAGGTTCTCGTCGCAGATCATCGTGTTCGTTTCGAACACTTCATTCAGTTCCAGCATAGTGACACCTCATACCCTGTGCATCATGTTGAAGATGTCCTCGTGCTGGGCCCTTATGATGCAACCGACCTTCTTTCCAACTTCGTCGAGATCGGTAACGATATCCGAGAATTGTTTCTTGCATCCCAGCAGATCCACGATCATCATCATGTTGATGTATTCCTGAACGGTGGTCTGTTTGATATCCAGTATGTTTATGTCATTCTCTGCGAAGTAGTTGCATACTGCAGCTATGATGCCGGTGTGGTCCTTTCCCACGAGTGTCACTATTATTCTGTTCATTCTACGACTTCCTGTCATTGATTCTTGTAAATTGCATATTCTATCGAGTCCACCAGAGCATCCAGGCTAGCTTCTATCACGTTTGTGGAAACTCCGACAGTGGTCCAACTTTGTTTGCCGTCCGTCGATCTTATGAGGACCCTGACAGATGCTGCCGTTGCTGACTTCTCATCCAATACACGCACCTTGTAATCTATCAGTCTGATGTCATCGGTTATCGGGAAGAATTTGGATAGTGCCTTTCCCAAAGCGTTGTCGAGTGCGTTCACGGGACCGTCGCCGTTGGCCGCGGTATGTTCCTCGTTGCCTTTGCTGTCCATCACCTTGACGCTGGCCTCGGAGGTCAATTTATCTCCTACATTATCGATGAAAACTCTGAAACCGGTGACCTTGAACGGGGCCTCCATCTCGCCTTTGAATCTTCTTACCAGGAGTTCGAAGCTCGCATCAGCTCCTTCGAATTGATATCCCTCTGCTTCCAAGGCCTTTATCCTCTCGACTATTGCCTTGCTCTCATCCGAATCCACATCGATCCCGAAGTCCTTGAGTTTCTCCGATATACTTGCCCTTCCAGCCATATCGGATATCAATATCCTTCTTTTATTGCCCACAAGTTCCGGTGCGATATGTTCATACGTTCTCGGATCACGGGCTATCGCAGAGACATGTATGCCTCCTTTGTGAGCAAACGCCTTCTCCCCGACATAGGGCATTCCCGGGTCAGGGGCCAGATTGGCAGTCTCGGATACGAACGTTGAAAGATCCATAAGCTGGCTCATGTCCTTTATACTTAGTTCATATTCCATTTTGAGATCGAGATCCGCCATGACGGAGCAGAGATTGGCATTGCCGCATCTCTCCCCTATTCCGTTTATGGTGCCCTGAACCATCCTTGCACCGTTATCCACTGCGATCAGCGAATTCGCCACCGCAAGGTCCGCATCATTATGGCAATGTATGCCGACCGGAACATCGAATGTAAGTATGACATCCTCCACCGCCGCTGCCACTTGATCGATCATCATTCCACCGTTGGTATCACAGAGGACAAGCCATTCCGCTCCTCCTTCCACTGCGGCCTTGAGTGCACTTAGGGCGTAATCCCTGTTAGCGTAATATCCGTCAAAGAAATGTTCGGCATCGAACATCACCCTCTTTCCCGAATCCTTCAGGAATCTGACGCTTTCCTCAATAAGGGAAAGATTCTCACTCAACTCTATACATAATGCGCTGGTCACTTGGAAATCCCAGCTCTTTCCGAAGATGCAGCACCATTCCGCCGAGCACGATGCAAGGCTCTTCAGATTGGTATCATCCTTTGCGGGTGTTCCGTGTTTACCGGTGCTTCCGAATGCAGTGAGTTTAGCACTCTTCAATTCAAGCTTACCTGCCAATTTGAAGAACTCATCATCCTTGGGATTCGATCCCGGCCATCCGCCTTCTACGAAGTCGACTCCGAAATCATCAAGTTTCTTCAATATCTCCAGTTTATCCTCCGGAGAGAAGGATACCCCTTCGCTCTGTGCACCATCCCTAAGGGTGGTGTCGTATATCACGACCGATTCTGACATCCGTTCCCACGCTCCTTTCTGTCGTCCATTATGGACACAAGGTCGCTGAGTATAGCCGATGCTGTCTCTATCCTTCCTGCTCCCCTTCCGGAAACGGTTATGGGGCCTGCAAGATCCGTCACTATCTGAGCAGCATTCAATGTACCTGTTATGCTTAGGGGATGACCTTTCTGGATCAAACGAGGGGACACCTCCAGTTTATCCTCCGAAACCTCCCCGATCAATCTGATCACCATATTCTGTGACGCGGCAAGTGATATCGCTTCGCTGGTCACGGATGTTATGCCGGTTATCTTCACATCTGAGAATGTGGCATTCTTTCCGAACACGGAGTTTGCCAATATTACGACCTTGCAAGCACTGTCGTATCCTTCGATATCGTTCGTAGGATCGGTTTCCGCATACCCCATCTGCTGGGCCTCCTTCAAAGCCTGTTCGAAGGACTGCCCGTTATCCATCTTACTGAGTATGAAATTGCATGTACCGTTCAATATCCCTCTTATCGATGAGATGTTCTCTCCGACCAGACTCTCCTGGCACAGATTGATTATGGGCATCGCTCCGCCCACTGAACCTTCGAAACGGAATTTGCATCCGTTCTTCTCTGCTATTGTGATCAATTCATTGAACTTAAGGGCCAATGGACCTTTGTTCACAGTTATGACATCCTTTTTGGATTCAAGTGCGTGCCTTATGTTCTTTAGTCCTACTCCGCCGGTCTTTATGTCGGTGGGACTGACCTCGACGAGAAGATCATAATCAACTGAATCCATGACTTTGATGGAATCCTCATATTTCTCTGTGCCAACCTTTCCGGTGGTCTTCTTTCTTTGGACTATTTCCTCTGGCGAAAGGCCGTTCTGATCCACTGCAAAAGTGGTGGAATCCATGGCGCATACAATGCTGACCCCGCTGCCGTATCTCTCCATGAAGAAATCATTCCTCATCGCGATGACCTCGGCCAATCCTTGACCTACGGTCCCGAATCCTGATATCAGTATCCTCATTTCAGAGCCCCCTGATGTAGACTATGTTGCTCTTCTTACAGGCGTCCATTAGGAACTCATCCAGTTTCTTGAGGTCGTTCTCACTCAGGACTTCGGCCGATATCATTGCGGTCCTAGTTGAACTGGCATTCCTCGATGAATAGTTGACATCCACAGATTCGAATGAGACTATCTTCGAAGCCTCATCTATCAATCCTTCTACGAAAGATGCGGAGAACGCTCCAACGAGCATGTACTCCATTGTGTATGTTTTGTAAACGGAGCCGATCTTCGCTATCAGGACATCCTTTGATTTCCATATGTCCTTGAGCTGATCCAGCTCCGTGTTCCCGCCGATCTCGAATGTGACATCGATGCAGATCCTCTGGTTAACTATCTGTTCGCGGTCGTGTACCACACCAACGACGTTCCCGTTCACTAGGGAGATCGGCTCCAAGGATTCGACTAGACGTCCCGGGAGATCCTTAACATAGAGTTGTGCATTCACCATCATGTCCGATACCACACTGGGTTATGTTATAACGGTCTGAGATATTATATCATACTATTTAACGGAATTACTAAAAATAAGTGCCATTCCATATTTTGCGCGATATTATTATTGCTCAGAGAGTGGTCATCACTCTTGATCGTCAACGAATTCCAGTATGTCGCCCGGTTGACAATCCAATGTTGAACAGATCGCATTAAGGGTCGAGAAGCGTATGGCACTTATCTTCCCGGTCTTTATCTTCGATAGGTTAACATTGGATATCCCGACCTTATCTGCCAGGTCGTTCAGCGATATCTTGCGGTCAGCCATGACCCTGTCCAGTCTGAGTATTATGGTCATATTATCACAATGTCTCATCCGATTCTTTCTGAAGTATCACTCCGTATCTGAACACAAGTGACACAAGATACACTAAGAATGCCATGAACAGCATGGTTACATTGAAGTTGACCGCCAATACGGATTCTATCTTGAGTGCATAAGCAAGCAGGATTTCCAGGGCGGGAACGGCAAGTGCCATGACGACCACCAATACCGCAATGATATTCAGGTTCCTGACGTTCTCTTCCAGAAAAGGTGTATGGTTCTTATGTATGGTCACGAACAGACGATTGACGAAGAACAGGATCGAAAATCCTCCCACACATATGGCAATGATCGTTACTGCCATACTTTGGACCTGTCCGTATGAAAGGTCAGTGAACAACTCAGATACCATGTCTGGATCCAATGCGAAATAGATCGCCGTTATGACCATCACTATCAGCAGGAGTCCGATCAGGGCCATAAGGACCTTTGCGACTATTCCTACATACAGGCTAAGTTTGTTCAATCTGTTCAGGGTTTCACTCAATGGACCATCACCTATGTACGGATATATTGTTAGAATTAAATTATTAATGTTATTCGAAAAATAAAAAAAGGAAGGGGGTTGGTATTCAGAGTTCCCTCCTTCTGAATGCCAGATATCCTATTGCTCCGGTGACCAGTCCCCATATTACCATGACGCTTCCGCTTCTGAGGGCATCATAGCTCTCATTGGATAGGCAGTTCGTGATGGACATCGAAGCCTCATCAAGCATGAACCAGGGTTCTATCGAATTCACGGTGAGTATGCTCGATATTATGGTCAGGAGCAGAAGCAGCGATATGAATGTAAGTATGGCTGCTGTGCTGGACTTCTTCACCACCGAACTTATCAGCACTGCCACACCTGTCGTCCCTATGACATACGCCAAGGCCAATCCCAGGGATAGCAGCAGATTCGTCGCGATGGATCCGGTCACTATCATACTGACGACAGCGACCACTCCGTAGTACACCAACATGAACAGTATTCCCAACACACATGCTGTGAACACCTTTCCCAGATAGATGGACCACTTCTTCAGAGGTTTTGTGAACAAGACCAGAGCGGTCCTTTCCTCGAACTCGGAGACTATGGTGCCGGATGCGAACAACGTTGCGGATACCAGTATCAGCAATGATATCATTCCTATCATCGAATATGCCAGTATGGTCGGATCATCACTCAATCCATCTCCGAATATGTATGGCAATGCGATACTGAGGGACAGTACGAGTGCCATCAACACTCCGAATATGATTATCCTCTTTCCTTCGAAGTATTTCTTGAATTCGTATTTGATTATGACCTTGGTCTGTCTGATGTTGTCAGAGAAACTATCTTCCAACATGATGATCACCTCGTCTCCTCTATCATGCTCAGGTATACGGACTCAAGAGCATCGGTCTCATAGAGATCGTAGACCCCAAGGTTCAAAGCACCGACATCCTTGAAGAATCTGAGCTGGTCGGCATCACCGCCGGAGAAATCCACTTCCAATATGTTGCCTGTTATTACAACATCCTTCACGTTGTCAAGCCCGGATATGTCCTTTACCGCATTTTGGGTCGGACCGCCGACTATCTTCAGATTGATCCTTCTCATCTTGTTGGAACCGGTGACAACCTCTATCCTATCATGTACCAGTATCTCTCCGTGATTTATCAACGCAACACGGTCGCATAGGTCCGTCACCTCATGAAGCATATGTGAGCTCATGAGTATCGTCAGATTACTGGATCTCCTTCTGATATCCTTCAGTATCTCCCTTGTCTCCGCCATTCCTCTTGGGTCCAGACCTGATGTTGGTTCATCCAAGATTATGATGTTCGGATCGTTCATAAGTGAAAGTCCCAAGGATATACGCTGTCTCATCCCTTTTGAGAATGTCCCTATCTTCTTATCTCCCCATTCGGTCATCTTAACTGCAGAGAGTATCTCTTCGGTCTCGGAGGATATGGACTCTCTGGTCATTCCGAACAGTTCCCCTGTGTATGAGAACATTTCCTTAGGGGTCATGAACGGATAGAATTCCGGTGTCTCCACCACTGTACCCACCCCTATCAGGGCGGTCTTGGATTCGGTGGTCACATCAGAACCGTTAAGGAATGCGCTGCCGGATGTTGCATTGATCAGATGTGTCAATATCTTCAACGTGGTGCTCTTTCCGGCACCATTGGGTCCGAGGAACCCTGTGAAGCTGTTCTTCTCAACGTTCAGGGTCAGGTCTTCCACTGCAGTGAATCCCTTATACTCCTTTTTGAGATCGACTATCTCTATAGGATGGTTCAGGCTCATTTCATCACCAAGTGGTAGTTTGCATGGTATGAAGCAGGGCTTGTGTCCCTCTTCATCCTGCGGTCGTCCGTATACTTTTCTAGTGTAGGCATCTTGTCTCGCCGTATACATCATCTATCGATGAATATTTAATGTTTATCATTAAATGATTAATGTGTTAAATTATTTGATCATCACTGTAAACGATCAGTCCATGGCGGAGTTGATAGTCAATTCTGCAATGTCGATACAATATTCGGCGATCCTCTTGGAACTGCCTGCTATCAGACTTGTTGCAGAGGCTGTGTCAAGATCTATGGCGGTCTTCCTGAAGGTCTTCTCTATCTTCTTGACCATCTTCTCTCCCTTCTCGATGCAATCCTCGGCAGCCATCATATCGTTGCCTATCCATGCCCTGATGGATGAGTTGTACAATTCCAGTATATCTTCCCCGAACTCGCGTATGCTCTTGTCGATAGCATCCGCTTTCTTTTCGTTCGTCAATTCAGTGAGATGTTTGGAGACCAGTACGGCATGGTCCCCGATCCTTTCGATTATCCTGCTGACCGCAAGATGTTTGGTCAGCTGACAGAGATCGGATTCCGCTTTCCTGCACAGTGAGGGGTTCTTCTTGTAGATGTTGCTCTGTCTGGATATCAGCCAGTGTATCCTATCAACTTCCATATCCCTCGATTCCACATTGGAGAGATAAGAGACATCTCCGGTGTAAGCAGACTCGAAGACATCCGATATCATCTTCCTCACGAGAACACTTTCGCGCTCTATGCTCTTTGATGGTCTGATCTCAGTATGGTCCATCAGATCCTTGATCAATATCCTGTTGTTATCCTCCTCAACTATCTCCAGACCGATGGAGGTCTGAGTGAATGCATTAACGATATCGGATGCGTTGTGGCCAAGATGGCCTTCCGAGAAGACCTCGATGGTGTCATGACCTGATATGTATGCCCCGACAAGTTGTCTGTAGAGGAAATCATCGCTGATACCATTAGCATCTATCCTCTTCATATTGCGTTCCAGATCGGCTTTCTTATTAGGCATGACCAGAAGGTCCCCGTTCGGCTGTACCTCCAGATTGACTGTGTCGTTCTTCTTCAGGCCCATGGTCTCCGCCCAATCCTTTGGAAGTGTGATCATATAGGATTCGCCTTGGGTGACCTGTATCCTTCTTGTATCCATATGAGAAAATCATTGTTTACTTAATATAAAAATATGTTCAAATTCGTAAATTACGAATTAAATGTGCATGTACACACATATTCACTTTTTACATCGAACATGTATATATTCAAAACACGTTTACTCATCATCCGAGGTGAAAGAACCTTGGAAAACAAAACCACGATGATAATTGCGGTGTTCGTCACGGCGATCGTTTGCATCGCAGGAACATACGTACTTGTGGGCGGTTCCGATGGTAAGAACACAAATGAGTCCATAACCATCACGGGATCCACTACGGTACAGCCGCTTATGGCAGAATTTCAGGAAGAGTTCGAGAACTATTCCGATCTTGTACTCAACATAACAGGAGGGGGATCGGGTGCAGGAGTAACTGCGGCACAGAACGGAACAGCGGACATAGGTATGCTGTCCAGGGACCTGAAGTCTTCAGAGACGGGATTGACCCCGACAACGATAGCAAAGGATGGTGTCGTAATGCTCGTTGATAAGAACTCGGGTGTGAAGGAACTGTCAATAGAACAATTGGCAAAGATATACTCGGGAGAATACACAAACTGGAATCAGGTCGGGGGATCGGATCTTTCGATAAACCCGATAATAAGGGAGGACGGTTCAGGTACAAGGGAGTGTCTGGACACCATATTGAAGACGGTACCCGGATTCAATACCGATAACTACAACAAATATTCGACCCAGGCATCGACAGGTGCGATGCTGATACAGGTCCAGAGTGTCAAAGGAGCAATAGGATACGCGAATCTTGGATCGGTTTCGAGCATAGACACGAGCAAGAATAACATACTGACGATAAACGGAGTGGATGCCACTGCGGACAATGTCAGGAACGGAACATACGAACTATCCAGGAATCTGGTCCTTGTGACAAAGGGAGAACCCAAAGGAAGTGTGGAGTTCTTCATAAATTGGATAATGTCCCCGCAAGGTCAGTCGATAGTTGACGCAAAGGGATTCGTTTCCTTGGCATGATAGGGCATAAAGTGATATCATGACACCGGATGAGAATATATCGATCGTTGGTGAGACATCAAATGCTGTTGAAAGCGGATCGATGTTCCAACGTCCTGATATCAAAGGACGGATAGTCCACCTGTTCAAAGAGGACAGGGCAAAACTCCTTCTAACGGTTGCGGTGGGATTCACCGTAGCTGTTCTTTTCTTCATAATCGCATTCGTTTCCTACAATAGTCTTGACGCGATACGCGAGATAGGATTGTGGGAATTCCTTACGGGATCGACATGGTCACCGGGTTCCGGAGCATATGGTGCATCATCATTGATCATAGGGACACTTTTGGTTACAGGTGGGTCGGTTCTGTTCGCGGTCCCTGTCGGAGTTGGGATAGCGATATTCATAAACGATGTCGCTTCCCCGAGGGTAAAAAATATCTTGAAACCGGCCTGTGAACTGTTCGCAGGGATACCCAGCGTTGTATACGGGTTCATAGGATTGGTGCTTCTGGTACCTTTACTCATGGAGGTCTTCCCAGATCATCTAAGCTATGGTACATCATGGCTGGCAGGTTCCATTGTCCTTGGGATAATGGCCTTGCCGACCATAATATCCGTATCTCAGGATTCATTGGCATCCGTGCCGAGATCATACAGGGAGGCATCGATGGCCCTCGGAGCTACCAAGTGGGAGACAACAAGAAGGGTCGTGATGCATTCTGCGATATCAGGCATCGCAGCGGCGGCCATGCTGGGTGTCGGAAGAGCATTGGGAGAGACCATGGCCGTTATGATGGTCACAGGTAATTCGGCTCTGGTCCCGGATCCGCTATGGAACATATTCGAGATGGTAAGGACACTTACCGCATCGATCGCTCTTGAGATGCCCGAGGTAGTTTATGGAAGTCTTCATTTCTCCTCCTTATTCCTGCTGGCACTGATACTGATGGCAATGGTATTGATGGTCAATACCATAGCAAGAAGGATAGTCAGAAGGACAAAGGAGAAGATGGGGGCCATAGAGACAAAGAGACCAACCGTTCCAAGGATGCCGAACATACTGGATAGGAACAAGGGTCATTTGATCACGATCGGAACCTATGCATTTGTGTTCATCTTGGTGTTCATGATATCTTCATTATTCCTAGGTATGATGGGAGGAATTGCAATGGGAACATTGGGATTGGAAACGATGTTCGTCATCAAAAGGGTATCAAAGATCATTGGACCCAAATATGTTCAGAAGACAGTGTATTCCTCATTGGGAGTCATTGTAGCATGTGTTATCATCATACTGGTGGTAATATTGGGAACCATAGTTGTGAAAGGTGCACCCGCTCTGAGTCTGGACTTCATATTCAATTCTCCTTCCAACTCAGGTCTCAAGGGAGGAATATGGCCTGCGATACTTGGAACGATAGAATTGATGATCGGGACGGCATTGATCGCTTTCCCTCTCGGCGTATGTTCGGGAATATATCTTTCTCAATATGCTAAGGATTCAAAAGCGATCAGGATAACGAGACAGGCGATAGACTCTTTGAACGGAACTCCGTCGATAATATTCGGATTGTTCGGAATGTCATTCTTCGTCATAGCTCTCGGTTGGGGATACTCGTTGATCGGTGGGTGTGTGACATTATCGCTGATGATCCTCCCCACAATAATAAAGACGACAGAGGAAGCGGTATCATCCGTTCCAAAGGATATGTCCGAGGCATCAATGGCAATGGGTGCCAGCAAATGGCAGACGGTATCCAAGGTGATACTTCCCGCTTCTATGGGCGGGGTCATAACAGGATTCATATTGAGTATCGGGCGCGCAATAGGTGAGACAGCACCGATAATGTTCACTGCAGCGGTCGCATTCAAGACTACGGCTACAGTATCATTGCTGGAACCGATAATGGTACTTCCGTATCATCTATATTACTTGGCGTCGGAGGTACCTGGTTCAACAACTAACCAGTACGGAACAGCGTTGGTCCTGATGCTTCTTGTGATATCGATGTTCGTGTCAGCTTCCCTGATAAGACACAGATTCAATAAAAGAACAGGATGGTGAAAAATTGACAGAGATAATAGAGACAACTGATCTTAACTTCTGGTATGGTGAGAAACAGACATTGATGGATGTCAACATACCGATAAAGAAGAACAGTATAACAGCATTGATAGGCCCATCTGGGTGTGGTAAGTCCACGCTGCTGAGGGTATTCAACAGAATGAACGATCTGGTCGACGGTACGAATATAAAGGGATCGGTGACATACAACGGGAAGAACATCTATTCCAGAGATTCAGATGTATTGGAATTGAGGAAAAAGGTAGGAATGATATTTCAAAAACCGAATCCTTTTCCGATGACCATACGTGACAACATAACATATGGGCCGAAGATACACGGGATAACAGAGAAGGATGAACTCGATGCAATAGTCGAGGATTCCTTGAGGAAGGCAGTTCTGTGGGATGAGGTCAAGGACAGACTGAACACCTCCGCTCTTTCTCTTTCAGGAGGACAGCAACAGAGATTGTGCATTGCACGTGCGTTGTCGATAGGTCCGGAGGTCATATTGATGGATGAACCGACATCCGCTTTGGATCCCATAGCAACAGCCAAGATCGAGGAACTGGCACTTCAATTGAAGGAAGAATATACCGTTGTCGCTGTGACGCACAATATGCAACAGGCAAGGAGGATCAGCGACAATACGGGTTTCATGTACCTTGGGAAACTGGAGGAATTCGGAAGGACAGAAGATGTTTTCGAAAGACCAAAAAGTGAACTCACTGAGAGATATGTTCTAGGAAGATTCGGTTAAAAGAAAATCTGCCGCATCAGGATGTTGATCTCATCCTGATCGCGGCCTTAGACTCCCTGTACAATCTTTTTGTGGGTTCCAAGGTGGTCCATTCACCCTCCGCATCGATAAGTTCCAGGTTCATTTCCCTGCACATATCCTCTGCTGACGACTGATACTTTTCCCTGTCTCCCAGACCGGTATCTATCTTTACGGCGTATTTGTATCCACACAATTCAAAGAGCCATTTCATCATGTTAATATCGCCTTTGGTACCTTTCATCATGTCAGATGCCATAAGGAAATCCTCCCAATTCGTAGCTATGGCAGGGGTGGTCAGCAGCATTCCGGTGTATGTCTTTAGGAGTTTTATATACTGCTTCTGGCCTCCGACAGCTACGCCTACGCAGTCATCGCACACCTTGTCTTCATTATCTCTGAAGATGAGGACAGAGGTCTCCATGTTATGTTCAGCGGCGAATTTTGAAAGGTCCCACATAGCATTGCCGCATGTTCCATAATAGAATGCGATGACATCATATTTGCCGTTTAGGAAAAGAACCTGTTCTTCAAGCTTTTCCTTCAGTTCCTTGGGCTCTTCGTGAAGTCCAAGATCGTTCATAAGGATAACTATATTGAATTCTTCCTTATCGATATGATCGATGCCGTTCATGAACGAGTATTCATCTATCAAGGAGTAAGATATACTGTTCTTATTCAGTTTCTCTTTCAAGCTCTTTGAAGGTTTCGAATCCACAAGGTAGATATTCTTCTTTTCCGGATCCATTATGAGGTTGTATATCAGCTCATCTTCCAGCATAGGACATGCTATGACGCACATCACGCCGCTACAGTTTTTCATTATAATCCCTCTTTTTCACACGATCTGTAATTTTCATCTATTTTGCCAATATCCCTTTCAATGAACAGCAGACCTTCAGATTCAACGATCCCGCATACCATATCCAAAAAGGACTGTGGGTCCTCGAGTGTACTCATTCCAAGCATCTTATGGGTCATTTCGGAAAATCTCCCAAGCATGCTTCTGTAATCAGAAGGGTCTTTGGAATGGTAGAGCTCGCCTATCATATTCCCCACCCCACCCATCAGAAATAAGAGATCACTACGGAGACTGTATTCGCCCTCTTGTGTTATGTTATCCCTCTTTGTCCAGTATACCGTCATATCCAGGATCTTGGTCATTATTGGCCAGGAGCAATGTGCCTGATAGAGAAGTCTTGCCAAGTTATTGGATATTGATGATGCATAGAGCATGAAAGCAGTGGGAAGAATGACCATAAGATCCTTATCGTTATATTGTCTGGAGAGTTTTCCAGACTTGCATAGGATGTCTCCATAAAACGCTTCGATAACTGACTTCAGGATCTCTTCCTTATTTGAGAATAGATAGTATAGACTTCCGCTATTCATCCCGCAGTTATCCAAGATCATGCGTACTGTGGTCTTCTCAAAACCGTTGGTTAGGAATAGGTTGATCGAAACATCGAATATGCGTTCGTATGCATTCTTATCACAGCATTCATTCATTCATTATATCACTCTGTTGAACAAGTTCAAGTAAATATGGCATTGATCCTATTTGAACTTAATCAAGTAGGATTTGTTATTAATATGAATTATGATCAAAATATGCAAAATATGGTAATGCCGATATCAAAAATGTAATATGAGAGTTATATAAACTTACAATTCAATATCAAATCATGTACGGAAAGATACTGATATCAGTGGACGGTAGTGATAGTAACAAGGTCGCAGTGGATGATGGACTGAAACTCGCTAAGGAGATGGGTTCAGAGGTCACGGCATTATATGTTTTTGACATGGGCGAATACTTGAATCCCGTTTATGCCCCGAGTCTTCCAAATGAAAAACATATAAGGGAGTCGTCAGAGATGGTTTTGAATTATGTTATTGACCAAGCAAACAGCATGGGCGTGAAGTTGAGAACGAAGGTCAGCATGGGCAACCCCGCATCAGTCATAATCGAGGAGACCAAGAAATACGATCTTCTGGTGTGTGGCACGCTTGGAAAGACCGGTCTATCCAGAGCACTTATGGGGAGTGTCGCAGAGAGGGTCGTAAGATATTCAAACTGCCCGGTACTGGTTTCCCGCAACCCTACAAAATGATCGTCGGGATAAGAATAGATCGGGAAAGGCGCCGAGAGGGAGATTCGAACTCCCGAGGGAAAGTTCCCACGAGCTTTCCAGGCTCGCGCCGTACCGGACTAGACTATCTCGGCCCATGCCCACAAACTTGTTCTCGAATTAATACCTTACTGTCAGTATATCCGGTTATTTGGTCGTTACAGCTGTATCTGACAAAAAAGATATATCGCAATTGGTATTACTATTTTTAATAAAGGTGTTATCATGAATGATCTACTTTGGAATGAATGTATACGATTCCATGGACATGAGTGTCCTGGGTTGGCCATAGGTTACAGAGCAACGGAAGTTGCAATCAATGAGCTTGGGATCCCGGCGGAGAGAGCAAAAGATGAGGAATTGGTTTGTGTTGCCGAGAATGATGCATGCGGGAGTGGATTCTGTTCAATGTATGGTATCATGCACGATCGGTAAAGGCAATCTCTTGATGAGGCTGTCCGGAAGATGGCATTCTCATTCTTTGACAGGAGATCGGGCAAGAGCGTCAGGGTAATCATGAAGGATGCAAAAAAAGGAGGGGACAGGTCCGCTGCCATAGACAGGATCCTCAATGCACCCCGAGAAGAAGTGTTCGATATAATGCCTCCAAGATATCCTATACCCGATAAGGCGAGGATGTTCGACAGTATGAAATGTGATGAATGCGGCGAATATTGCAGAGAGGATAAGATAAGGATGGTTCAAGGTAAGCAGTATTGTTCCGATTGCTATATTGAGTACGATAGGTGATACTCACAGGTGGTCATGTACATCATGTGGATGCTGATGGTCCAATCAAATGCTTATGGTGTATCAGTAACACGAATTATAATTACAAATATTACTAAATACGACATCAATGATACAAGAATATGCGAAGGATCGCACTTTACGGTAAAGGCGGAATAGGCAAATCCACGGTCGCATCCAATATCACTGCATCGTTATCCAAGAACGGATACAAGGTGCTGCAGATAGGGTGCGATCCCAAAGCGGACTCGACAAAGCTCCTTCTTGATGGAAAGGTTCCGTTAACGATACTGAATGCGATAAAGGAGGGTATACCCGTTGAAGAGGCGGTATATCGCGGAGAGGGAGGATGCTATTGTGCAGAATGCGGAGGTCCAAGGCCCGGGTCCGGATGTGCGGGAAGAGGGATAATAGCCGCATTCGAGCAACTTGATGCTCAAAGTATCATAGATGCGATATCGCCTGATATCCTGATATATGATGTCCTGGGGGATGTTGTGTGCGGTGGGTTTGCAATGCCCATAAGGAACGGCTATGCAAAGGACGTGTTCATCGTATCATCCGGTGAGATGATGTCCCTCTATGCCGCGAACAATATCGCAACGGCGATATCCGATATGAGACAGGACGGATATGCAGAACTGAAGGGACTGATACAGAACTCACGCGGAATAGAGCGGGAGAATGAACTGGTGGATCAAGCGGTAAGGGAGATAGGAACGAACGTCATCCAAAGAATCCCTCGTGACGGAATAGTACAAAAATGCGAGGACATGGGAAAGACCGTCGTATACGGTGCACCGGATTCTGAGATGTCCAAGGCATTCGATGTTCTGTCCGCATCCATACTAGAACTGTCCGCTGATGTAGAAGGAGGGATGCGCATTGAGTGATGTCCGATACATTCCAAGATCTTTTTCAGATCCAGCCCGCGACACAGGGCACAACGATATAGGTGAATGATATGAAAAAAGGAATAATGATAATAGGTCACGGATCGAGATACAACTACAACAAATGGATAATGGAGGAACAGAAGAGACGTTTGGAAGAGAAAGGATTCGATAACGTCTACATAGGATTCAATGAGACAACCTATCCTCTCGTAAACGATACACTCCAGGAAATGGTATCTGACGGGATCGAGGAGGTAATCGCAATACCGTTCTTCATTGCCTCAGGATTGCATATAACCCGCGACATACCGAAGAAACTGATGCTCGAGGAGAACTCCACAGGAGGGACAGTGAAAGTTGATGGCAAGGACATCATAATAAGATATGAGCCTCCGATAGGAAAGGACCCCGCCCTTGCTGAAATACTCTCCGAGAAGATCGATGAACTCAAGGAAGGTTCTGAGAGGACCGGCATCTTGGTCATAGGACATGGTTCAAGACTCCCTTACAACAGGGAGACCATAACGTATCAGGCCGAGATGATAAGCAACAGAGGCTACGAAAATGTTAACTTCGCTTTCAATGAGTTCGATGAGCCAAATGTCGAGACTGTCTTCAACAGAATGATATCCAGTGGCATGGACGAGATAATCGTTCTTCCGTTGTTCATATCCTCGGGGGCACATCTTAAGCATGATGTTCCCGGAAAGATCGGGTTGGAGGATGGCAAGAGCGAAGGTACCGTGATCAGAGATGATAGGTCAGTCACAGTGAAATATGCGACACCCGTGGGAAGCGACCCAAGGCTTACCGATCTGATCATCAACAAGGTATCCGGAGCGGCAGGATCATGAAAGTATTGATATTGGACATGGTCCACGGCGGAGAGATCCTGGCCGAGGACCTTTTGAATATGGGGAATGAGGTCCACTGTGTGGATGTCTACGGGATAGCCAAAGATGATATCAAGGAGATCATGAGGGACATGGGAGCGAATGTCCACACATCTGTTCCCCCCGGTCATTATGATCTGCTTCTCATGCCCGTACACTGTCCCGATTCGTTCTTAGATGGAGTATCATGGAACGAGAGGAAGACATTCCATGAAGCGGTAGGGGAATTGATAGACGGTGGATCCAGGATAGAGGTCACGGGGGTGAAAGGCAAGACAAGCCTGTGCTATCTGCTTGCACACATACTTCAATTGGATGGAAGAAGGATATTCCTACACACATCAAGAGGTCAGGGCAATTTCGTTGACGGCTCCCACTTAATAGAAAGGAAGGTCAGCATAGCACCCACATCCTTACTCAGACTTCCAAAGGATAACGATCTGGTCATAGCAGAGGTCTCACTCGGCGGAAGCGGAAAGGCCGACATAGCGATAATAACCAACCTCGCAGAGGATTACGGAATAGCACAGAATTCAAAGAGAGCATCCGATGCAAAGGCCTCCATATTCTCCAAGGAAGGTAAGAACATAGTAAAGATGACAGAGATGGGAATATGGTCAAAATACCGTGATGATCTGATAGGCTATGGGGATCGTGTCACTTTAGTCGATCCTCCCAAACTCGGAGAACCCTTGAGACTGTTGATGGATTATTCAGGAGAACATGAGGCGGTATTGGGGCCGACATATCTCCATGGTCAATATACGGATGCGATGAACGCTGCATTGAAGATATGCAGTATTATGGAGATACCGATCGAACAGGTCATTGCCGGGCTGGAATCATTCGAAGGGGTTCCCGGCAGAGGAGAGGTCCATCGTACGGGAGAAGGATGGGAGATCATAGACAGGAATCCCGGAATATCCCAGATATCGGTCAGGAATCTGATAGGCAGCCTGGAGACAATGGGGATCCTGGAGGATGCACACTTCATCCTGGACCCCGTGAATCGTAAGGTCTGTGATAAGCTCGACATAGATGAGATACGGAATGCGATCACTGACAAAGGAGCAACATTCTCTCTGTCAACTGATGATGGATACACAGAAAGACCGATCACGGTCAGGTTGATAAAGGAGGGATATCAGTGAGCATGCATCCTCGCCCGAACCCTATCATCGCAGCCCTCTACATGTTAAGGGATATCGATGTGGATGTGGTGATAATACACGGTCCGGCAGGATGCGGTTTCATGGCATCCCGTATGATCGAGGAAGCAGGCATAAGGGTTGTCACCACGGCAATGAATGATAATGATCTCATATTCGGCGGATCCGAGAAACTAGAGAGAACGATAAAGGAGGCCGAATCAAGATTCTCACCGAATACCATCGCTGTAATAGGTACATGTTCCAGCATGATCATCGGAGATGATATGAAAGCATCAATCAAGAGAGCATCACCGACATGCAAGGTATTTGCGGTGGACTGCCACGGATGCATGGGAAACAATACCCAAGGCGCCATCAAGGCAGTGGAAGCAGCATGCGACGTCGGCCTTCTCCCGAGGGATGAGGCGGATAGACAGAATATGTTGCTATCCAAAGCCACAGAGATGGAAAGGAATAAGGGTCTGGCATCCGTGGATTATCTTCAACCTTCGAACGGGCCGACGAAATTCGGGATATCAAAGAGAATAATCGATTGCCTCAAAGCAAATGGAAAGGTGGCGGTCGTCGCACTATCAAAAAAGGAGCTGGCATATCGTTTCTCCGATCTGTTCCTGGCAGTTGACGAAGCAAGGGATAGGTATGGGGGAGAGACCCTGTTCATCTCCAATCTGGACCCATCGAAAGGACTTCCGAGGATCAGAAGATATGCTTCTGACATAATGACAGAGCTCAATGAGAAAGGAGTGAACGTTGAGGCGATCGGAGGATTGGACGAGTATGCCGTTGTTGGCGAGGAGATGATGATCAGGGTCAATGAATTCTCACCCGACCTTCTTGTGATAGCAGGGATACCTCATGCCTATCCTAACCTGAGTTCGGAACAGATACTCATCACAGATCAACCAAGGCAGCTCTCGAACTATCTTTCAAAAGGATATGAGGCGGTCGGGGAGATATCCTCCCATGCTTTGGTAATGAATGTCCGCAGCATAATCCCGACTGAGACCGGAGATACGATAAGGGAGATGATGAGAGGGATGAATTGAGAGGAGTGGTAATATCCGGTACAGGGTCCGGCGTAGGCAAGACCTCTATAACAATGGCCATAATGAGGTCACTTTCCAAGAATATGAAGGTCCAGGGATTCAAGGTAGGGCCGGATTTCATAGATCCGTTATTCCACACTGCGGCCACAGGAAGGACATCACGGAATCTTGATTCCTTCATGATGTCAAAGGGGACAGTGAAGAACCTTGCGAATTACGGTTCCAAAGGATCGGACATCTCTATCGTGGAAGGCGTAAGAGGGTTATTCGAAGGATCCTCCGGAACGGATGACTCAGGATCAACGGCAGAGATGGCAAAGATATTGGATCTTCCTGTGATCCTGATTGTCAATGCCCGCTCGCTGACAAGAAGCGCAGCAGCAATGATAAACGGTTTCAGGGATTTTGATAAGGATATCAACATAGCAGGCGTGATATTGAACAATGTGTCGGGACCGCAACATCGTAGAAAACTATCCGAAGCGATCGAACAAAGGTCAGGCGTCAGGATACTTGGGATGGTCAGAAGAGATGCGGAATATGCGATGAAAGAGCGACATCTGGGACTGGACACGGATCTGAGGGCCGAGAATTCAATAACCGAAGGTATGGACAGGATGATCGAGGACATAGACATCGATGCCATATGCGAAATATGCGGGGACAGGGCCGAAGAGGAATCGACATCCCCATACGAACAAAGGAATTCCGGACTCAAGGTAGCAATACCAAAGGATGATGCATTCTGTTTCTACTACAGAGAGAACATCGAATGCATGGAAGCATCCGGTATGAAGATAAGATACTTCAGCCCCTTGGCAGGCGATGGTCTGCCTGATGCAGACATCTATTATTTCGGGGGAGGGTACCCGGAGGTACACATGGAGAGACTATCTGAGAATATGGACCTCTTCCAAGGCATCAGGAACGCTCACGAGGAAGGCAAGGTGATCCTGGGTGAATGCGGAGGTATGCTTGTAATGTGTAACGAGCTGAATGCAGGCAATAAGAGATTCAATACCGCTGGCATATTCGATGCAAAGGCAGACATGGTCAACAAGAGACACGGCCCCTCATACATGATAGCTGAACCGAATGAGAACTGCAGACTTTTCAATGAACCTGTCAGAGGACATACTTTCCACTATTCCTCCGTCATTCCCAACTCCGATCAGACATTCGGCCTGAATGTGGTCAGGGGGATAGGCATGATCGGCGATAAGGACGGAATGGTCAATGGTAATTCTATGGGGTCCTATATGCATCAACACTCATTATCGGTCAAAGACTGGATGGGCAGGATCACAGATATATGCAGATGATCAGAGGGTATCCGGAAGCCAGGTTATATCCACTCTTCTGTCCTCTAGGTGTCTGCGTTCCTTTCTTGCATTAGTAACAACATCCCGATCAACATAGACACACAGTGCTTTTTCCTCGTCATCGAGTTCGCTGAGAGTATCTCCCAATGGCCCGACGAGTCTGGAACGTCCATAGAATTCCTTGTCTCCTGAAGTACCGATACTGTTGACGAACACAGTGTAAAGAACGTTCTCCAGGGATCTTGCCGGAAGTATCCTGTCAAAATAATCCTTGGATGGGGTTGCTGATGCCGCGATACAGATGTTGACATCGGCACATGATAATGCATAACTGCGATAGATCTCCGGAAAGAATATGTCATAGCATATCGAAAGTCCGAAGGTCAGACCTTTGAACTTACATGTTATGGGTCGCTCTCCCTTTGTGAACTCACTTTCAGAATACACTCCAAAACGGGCAAGATACAATTTATCATATCTCACAACACCTTCCGAAGTTATGAACAACAGGGAATTCTTCATTCCTTTGGGATCGTATGAAGGAGCCCCTACTATGACAGCGATATCCTTCTCCATGCACCAGAGTTTGATCTTATCAACAGCATATTGAACATCATCCTCAAGTGATGTGTAATCCGCACCATATCCCGTAAGGAACAATTCAGGGAAAACATAAACATCGGAACGGGTCTGGGATATAACACTCATTATCTTGTTGAGATTATGCCCAACCTCTCCGATGGAAGATTGGTATTGGCATAGTGCAAGCCTGATCCCCATGAGATCGAATCAATGTATTAGGAGATAATACTTCTGAGGTCATGGAACACTTAATATCATGACCTCCATACAGTATACATGGTCGGAAAAGTACTTCACACGATGACGAAGGACGATGTGGAGACCATAATAAGGTTCATAAGGGACACTGTGAAAAAGGCAGGATGCAAAGGTCTGATAGTAGGAACCAGCGGAGGTCTGGATTCAGCGGTCACAACCAAACTCTGTGTGGATGCAATAGGTCCGGAAAATGTTCTGAACATCTTCATGCCGTCATTGATAAGTTCTCCTGCAGACTATGTTCTCACTTCGGATCTGAGCAGGATGTGGGGTACAGAATACAAAGTGGTGGATATACAACCTGCGATCGATACTTTCACAGGGATGTTATTCTCCAACATAGAAGCGCCTCTGGAAAGAGGGAACATATCGGCCAGATGCAGGATGATAGTCCTTTACAACCGAGCAAAGAAATTGGATTATCTTGTGGTAGGGACATCCAACAGAAGCGAATATCTGATGGGGTACTTCACGAAGTTCGGTGACGGGGCATCAGATATGGTACCGATAATAGATCTGTACAAAACGCAGGTCTGGCAGATCGCAGAGATAATCGGCGTTCCAAAAGAAGTAATAGAGAAGGTACCGACAGCAGGACTTTGGGAAGGACAGACCGATGAGGAGGAGATGGGAATAACCTATCGTGATCTGGATCTTGTACTCAACGGAATAACGTTTGGGCAGACCGATGAGGAGATATCCTCAGAGGTGGGAGTGATCGTTGACAAGATATCCGAGGTCAGAGAGCAAGTGGGGAGGATGGAGCACAAAAGAGTGCTCGCATCACGCCCAGATATGGACTTCAACTACCCTTGACATTAGAAAATTATATTAGTAACATCGCAATGCTATGGATAAGCTCCTATAGTGTAGCGGCCAATCATGAAGCCCTCTCGAGGCTTCGACTCGGGTTCAAATCCCGATGGGAGCACTTCCATTCTTATGAACATTAGCTGTGGTTGTTGTAATACGTCCGTGTATACGAAATAATAATTATAATATACTTAAACGACGATTTATTATTGGGGGGACGATAATAAACCCGTCTTATCAGCGGGAATATCCATAACCGAAACTTCTTTACGTCATATACTTAAACTTTTTTTCACCTTAAAAATAAACAGCTTTTTCCCCCCAAAATCCTCATTCATTTATCACAGGATGGGGGGTATTGCAGGTTTACAAGATCTTATTGTATTTTTTGAAATAGAATAGCCCTGTGATCAGAACAAAGATGTAAACCCCCAGCATTGCCATTATTACATAGATGTCGACACCTGCTATGGTAAATGCCAATATCAGGCCCGTATATGCAAAGAATGATACGATATACGTTTTGGACAGCGCCATGCTCCTGACCATTATGTTGCGTTCATCCTTCTCTTCTATCATCTTGAGTTTGACAGCATCCTTGTTCTTACTTGAGTATAGTCCGCCTATACTTCCGCCAGTTATGCCCGCACCTATACCAATGCAGACATATGGCAGCGCAATCAGACTCCCTTCCGGCTCTCCATATGCCAAAAGGACAAATATCCCTGCGGCCAGGATGACCACTCCGATCATTGTTGATAATATGTATATCCGATCATTCTTCATTCTCATCACCTTCGTATATGAAGATCTCCTCCACGTTCTTCCCAAAGTATCTGGCTATCTTGATCGCAAGGACGATGGATGGATTGTACCTGCCGTTCTCCAATGAACCTATGGTCTGTCTGGAGACCTCCAGATCAGCAGCCAGTTGTTCCTGGCTAAGATCTCTGCCCTTCCTTATCTCTTCCAATCTGTTCTTCAATGCTCATCACCAAACATGGAAAGTGTACTTTCCATATGTGATTATTCAATATATAAATGTAAAGTAAGCTTTCCATTTTAACATCTGTTGGTTATAATCAATATCTTTGAGGTAAGGAAAAAATGTACACTTTATCGTGATCTATCCAATTACTGATAATATATAGGTTAATACAGTGTTCTGTTTTTGATAATAAATGATAGCAATAGAGATAAGTTCTCTCACAAAATCATTCGGTGGTTTTGTAGCGGTCGATAATGTATCCATGACCATCAATAAAGGTGAATTCATGGGTCTTTTAGGGCCGAACGGTGCAGGTAAGACCACAATACTGAAGCTTTTATCCGGTATGATAAGGCCGACGTCGGGAAATGCAAAGGTCAATGGCATCGACTGTGCTGTACACCATAAGGCAATGAAGGCAGTTGGCTGTGTGATCGAGACCCCCGAATGTTATTCTAATTTCACTCCCGTTGAAATGCTCAGGTATATTGGGAATGTAAGGGGAATAAGCAAAAGCGATGTCGATGAGAGGATAAGGATAGTATTGGATGAAGTGAAAATGTGGGAATGGCGCAACGACAAGATCGGCAATTTCTCTAAGGGTATGAAACAAAGAGTGGCACTTGCTCAGGCGCTGTTGTCCGATCCAGAGATACTAATTCTCGATGAACCCACATCAGGGCTGGATCCCAGAGGCATGGTGGAGGTGAGGGACATACTAAGTTCTCTGAAGGGCAGGGGATTGACAATGTTGATCTCCACCCACATGCTCAATGAGGTCTCAGAACTATGCGACTCCGTTACAATGATAAGACAAGGCAAGGTCGTTGTTTCTGGAAAGGTGAGGGAGCTTCTTACCAGCGGGAAAGGGGAGTTCAGGATAGAGATAGAAACTCAGAATAATATGACCAAGGAATTCCTTTCTGATATCGAGATAATCTATGGAAAGGGTAATGTGGATATCCTTGATGATTTTACTTTCGTTGTTGCATCATCTGAAAAGGATGCGGCATACACTGTCGTCGATATGATAAGGGAGCATAACCTCGGCCTTAGAGCAATAAAACATAAAGGGTCGGATCTGGAATCATTATACATGAGTCTGACACAGGATGGTGACAGAAATGACGTCAGATGATGGCTTCAATAATGTAAATGATGGGGCCGAAGAAATATATGACTTCAGGGCAACAGATCATATGAGACAGGTGAAGAGTGTATTCGCACTGCAAATGAGATTATACTCGAAGAGTGTGTCGACATACATCTACTTCCTAGTGGCACTCCTGATCCCAGCTGTAGTGTATTCAGGAGCATTGGATCAGTTCAACGAAGCAGGCGAGTTGTTGAACACAGCCTATCTCTTGATCTTGCTGCCTTTGATGATCGTACTCATCCCCTCTAAGTTCTCCGGAGATATAATGTCCTCTGAATTCAAGAACAGGACCGCATTCATCAACTTCCCCCTGCCCATGTCCAGGACATCATTCTTTGCAGGTAAGTTCCTCGCGGCATTTTTCATGTCATTCGCAGTAATGTTACTGGCGCTAGGAGGAGCATTGATCTCAGGGAATGTTTACGATCCGGCATATCCCAACGATGTGATAGGAATGCTCATGGTAGCACTATCTGGAATGTTCGCACTTCTTTGCATGACATATTTCCTCAGCATTGTGATGGGTAAAGGTGCAGGTGCATTATCGATAGCGATAACATTGGTGGTGCCTTTCATTCTTCTGGCCGCATCTGGGGACCCTGAGGTCGTAAGACCCCTGACAGCCATGCCTATGTATTCTTCATATCACTCATTGCTTTTGATCGATAGCAGTTTCGGAAATGGAGTGATGGCAGGGTTATTTCCCTCTTCTTACTCTGCAATAGAGATGTTGGCGGTCTCTGTAATATGGGGAGCCGCTTTTCTTATTCTGGGAGCATGGGCAATGAAGCTAAAGGAGGTGTGATTATGAGAAAGATATTGTTGGTGATGATCTCCATTCTGGTGTTGTCTATTTCCTTATCATCCTTATCTTCCGATGATTCCAATGCAGAGGGTCAAACCATGGAACACGCTTTAATGACGGACATCTATAGGTTCGAGGCGGGCAGTGATATCCGATCAGTTCATCCAATGTGTTACGAGGGCTGGGCTGAAGTATTCATATTCAGTGAAGGGTCATCAAAGGAACAGGCTTTCCTTGTTGCTCTGAACAACAGAGAGAATGTACTCAATATGGAAGATGATGGTCTATCCACAAGCGGCAATAAGATCCTATATATCGTGGCGATAGCCACCTCGGTATATATGACCATAGATGAGGAATTCATAGTATTGGGGCAGATTGACATTTACGCCAGTGCAGATGCGATACAGTACATACCTTATGGATCGGTCGTCAATATCCAGGTAAGCGATTATTCTTCCGGAATTGTGTTCAAAAAAGGAAGTAAGGTATTCGAACTTCATGAAGGGTATAATGAATTCTATGTGGGCTCAAGCGGAGACTATAGAGTTGCTACAACCGAAAACGATGGCAGGATGTACGTGAGTTATACACTGGATTACAATTACACCGAGAAGAAACCACCGATAGAAGGTTGGATATGCGTCGGTGTTGCGTTGCTGAGTCTGATTCCTCTGATCTGGTTCGGAAGGCCGCAGAAAATAGCTTAAGTAAAACAGGGGGCCTACCCCCTTTATAATCAAACTTTACAAGTGCAATCCTTGACAGCGATGATGATGTGGTAGTCCTCATCGCTCTGTTCGAATGTCACGAACAATCCCGCTTTTCCCATCATCCTGTGAAGTTCTTCCAAAGATGGCAGTACATCATGTTGAATGTGAGAACTGCTGTGGCTGTGAACATGATTTATATGGTCCCTTGACGAAGAATGTGCGATAGCCAGCTGGCCATCCTGTTTCAGGAATCTGGCGAATATGTCGATCGCCTTCTGATGGTCCGTGAAATGAGGGAAGCATGAATAACTCATTACGATATCGAATTCTTGTTCATATGTCATGTCGTATATGTCCCCGACCTGGAAATCTATCTTGGGATGCTGGGAAGAGGGGAACTTCTTCCTGCATTGTTCGATCATGTTCTCGGAGAAATCAACTGCAAGTACAGAACCCGTTGTCAGATGTTTCTCATAGAAAGGGATCATCACTCCCGTCCCCGTACCTACATCCAATATCCTTTCCTTTCCTTTGATCTTAAGGAGTGTTGTTATGTAATCCACTTTGTCCTGTTCGTGGATCGACACTTCGTCCCAATCCTTTGCCATCTTGTTGAAGAATTCCTTCTGATCCTCTCCCTGTGCAGGGTTATGATGATTATGTTGATGATGTTCCATTCCTGTCCCTCCTTATTTTGGTATCACTATCGGTATTCCGTTTACATTTTCGACAAAGGCATCGATGTGATATGCGGCCTTTATGTTCTCCGGGGTTATGACATCGTGATCCCCGGCAGCGAATATCGTTCCTCCATGCATCATTATGAACTTATCGGAATACCTGACAGCAAGGTTCAGATCATGTATGGTCATGATCGCCGCCATGTGATTCCTTTGAACGATCTTCCTTATAGTTTTCATTATCATGTGTTGATTTGAGATATCCAAACTGCTTGTCGGTTCATCCATGAGTATGACCTTCGGTTGCTGTGCCAGAGCCCTTGCTATCTGTACAAGTTGATATTCTCCGCCGCTTATCTCATCAACATATCTAAGTGACATCTCCTTGAGGCCCATTAGGTCGATTATCCTGCTGGTCAAACGAAGGTCCTTCTCTGAAGCATCCCATTCTATGTAGGGTCTCCTTCCCAATAGTACGGCATCGAAGACCGTCATCCTAGACACATCCCCTCTTTGAGGAACATAACCCATCTGCTTGGCCGCTTCCCTTCTGGTGATCTGATGCATATCCACGTCATCTATCAGCACACTTCCGCAATCAGGTTCCAAGACCTTATTCAAACATTTCAGGAGAGTGGTCTTTCCCACTCCGTTAGGGCCCAGTAGAGTGACCACCTCATCCCTTTCTACATTGAATGAGATGTCCTTCAAGGTAGGTACGCTGCCGTATGAGAATTCGATACCGTCCACATCGAACAACATCACCTGTACCTCCTTATCAGGAGATAGATGAATAACGGACCTCCGAGCATGGATGTTATTATACCCACGGGAATGACCATCGGATGAAGTATATTCATCCCAATTACATCGGATATAACCATTATCAGAGAACCAATGAGTATCGATGCAGGAATGAGGTATCTGTGATCCCCTCCGATTATCATTCTGGCTATGTGCGGTCCGAGAAGACCGATGAATGCTATTATCCCAAAGAACGATACTGCGACCGAGGATACAAGGACGGCAAGTATCATCCCTATGGTGCGTTCTCTTTCGGTGTTAATACCAAGGCCCTTTGCGGTCTCCTCTCCGGAATCTATCGCATTGTAATCCCAACGCCGATAGATGAAATACATAACGATAGGCAACAACACCGCAAAGAGGATGAGGTCCCATGTCCACGTCGCTCTACCCATATTGCCGAATGTCCATGATATTATGTTGGCAAGCTGGGTATCTGATGCGATATATTGCATGAACGAAAGGGCGGCAGTGAATATCGCATTGATGGCAACTCCTGCTAGAACCATTGTTTCGGCTGTAACTTTGGTGATTCTAGTTAGTATTAGTATTATGGCTGTAGCAAGCAGACTGAAAAGGAATGCGCATATTGTTGTGATGTAAGGATTATTGATTGTTATGCCGGACGTGGCACTTGACCCCGCCTGAAGAATAACTATTGCAAAGGACGCTCCGAATGCTGCTGCACTAGATAGGCCTAAGGTATATGGTGATGCAAGGGGGTTGCGGAGTATGCATTGCATGACAACTCCCGCAACAGCAAGCCCAGCACCTACCAGTATGCATGCAAGAATCCTAACCATCCTAACATTCCATACAATATGACCGACCCCTTCCGCATTGAATGTAAAGATGGACCTTATTACATCCCAGAATGGGATATTCATGGATCCTATATTTGATGCAATTATTACTCCTATAACTAGAATTACAAAACATCCGAGAATAAACCATTTTTTATTCTTTATGTAAGAATGATAATTCTTGAACGTGACGGATGTCTCTGATTCATCATCTATGTTCAGATCGTAGATCTCATCTGTATCCAGGTCCACAATTGTCTTGTCGTGCGTGTCTATCACCGATGGGGTAAAGGGAAAGGGTTTAGAGGGTGACCTTGCCGCATCCTCCGCCGCTCTGTGCGGCAGCGATGTCAGCATAGGTCACATCGGTTCCGGGGTAGAAAAGCTGTATTATGTTGTTGGCCTTTTCCTCGAAATCCCACTCGATTGTATCAGCGTGAGCAATGCTTGCAACATAGTACACATTGATAAGCTGATTTATCCAATTGGTCCCCCATGACTTGTAGACCATTGTTTTATAGACCTCACCATTTGTTATTGCATCCACAGATTCTAGGGTTTTTCTATTATCTTTAATAAAACTTATTGACACATCGAAACCTCCACCATCGATGAATATTATATTTGGATTCTTTGATACGACTGTCTCTATATCTGTTTCAAATGGTTGTTTGTTTGACCTTGTATCGAAGACATTTTCTATTTTTGAGTATTCAAATGGAAGATAGTCACCAGAAGTCATTAGGAAACCATTTTTCCTAAAGAAATTCATACCACACGCATATGCGGTCATATTCTCTATAGACTCGGTATTGTCATTTATATTTCCAATGAAGGATCTAACTCCATTTACAACTTCTTTAGCTCTTTCTTCTTCTCCAAAGAGCTTTCCTAGAGATAATATTTGGCCATAGTATATATCAGAGCCAAATTCAACATCTGCGTTAATCGCAAAAACAGGGACTCCGTACTTTCTCTGCTCCTCATTAAGATCTGACACCTCAATAGTAGATGATATTATCATGTCCACACCTGCCATAATGACCTGTTCAGCATCACTTGGATCAACTATGGGGAGCCCCTCTAGCAAATCCTTAAGGACAAAGGTGTGTGTTCTGTTATCAGTACCTACAAAGCTCTCATTTATGTCAAGGTGGGTCACCTTGTTCACTGCATCAAAATATGATACAAGCTGCAATGAGCATGATTTGATCGCAAGTACTGAGTCTATCTCATCAGGTACAGCAACCTCTCTGCCCCTGGCATCGGTAATGGTGTCACCGTCTGTACTGCTGTCCTTTGTGATCATGTACACTGCGCCGATCCCGGCGAAAATAATGATCACTACTGCCAACAGTGCTATTATCTTGTTGTTGTTCATCATTCTTCCTCGTTAGAATTATTTTTGAATTGTTGATACTTGAGTAACACCATATTGAAAAACGTGCTACTTAATACTTCACATCAAAAGTCATGGACACGTTTCCTGTCAATAGGGACATCAGTAATTTTCATAACATATAACATCATTATGATTTATCATGAATCCTGTCAAGAGGGTCATACTCATTGTGGCGGGATATCTTTTCGTAGCCCTCGGAGCCATAGGTATAGCTCTGCCGGTATTGCCTACAACCCCTTTTCTGATACTTGCGGCAATATGTTTCAGTTCGAGCAGCCCAAAGGCCAGGGAATGGTTGGAGAACAACAGATTATTCGGGGAGTACATAGAGAATTATAGGACAGGAGCAGGGGTGTCAAGATCCAAGAAGATCTATGCCATCATATTCCTGTGGGTCATGCTTATGATATCGGGATATTTCATGAGGAACAATATGATCGTTCTCATCATTCTCCTGATAGTCGGTATAGCGGTCACTGCCCACATATCGCTTCTGAAAGGAAGGAAGATGGCAGCCATAAACACCACCGATCCTGAATGCGAGTGATCGATAGGAGATTTTCTATAAATTGAAATCAATTAAAGGATATGGCAAGGTATAAGTGCAGGGTCTGCGGAGAGATATATGATGAGGCAAGGGAGAACATACCGTTCTCCGAACTTCCTGATGATTGGGTCTGTCCGCTCTGCCACTCTCCGAAAACGGCCTTTGAGTTGATGGATGACAAAGGAAACGTAATTCCCAATATGGATTCCGAGGTCGATGCACCCGATGAGGTCGATAACGATATCGCAGATACGCCGGAGGAGAAGGACCTAAGGGTCGACCATGCACTTGCCAAGAGGGACGATGGTATTATGGACATCATACATGGGATGGCCGTTACAGGAGGAAGCATCTCCGAACCCATGGAGACCCTTAAACCGATGCCGAGTTTTGATGAGATATTGATACTGGGGGCACAGCTGGACACCTTCCCCAAACTTGAGGATGATGAGGTAAACATCAAGACGATCATAGGAAAGACATCAAAGAAACCAATGGAATTGGATATGCCGGTATTCGTATCCCATATGAGCTTCGGTGCATTATCATCCAAAGCAAAGAAGGCCTTGGCCATGGGATCCGCAAGGGCAAAGACCGCAATAGGAAGCGGCGAAGGAGGGGCACTTCCCGAGGAGATGAGCAATGCCTACAGATACATCCTCGAATACGTTCCGAACAGATACAGCTCAGATACAATGACCTTGAGGGAAGCTGATGCCATTGAGATAAAGATCGGTCAGAGCACTAAGCCGGGGATGGGAGGTCATCTTCCCGGAAACAAAGTGACACACCCGGTGGCGGTCCTAAGGGGAAAGCTGGTTGGACAGGATATAATAAGTCCTTCAAGGTTCGACGAGATCTATTCTCCAAAGGACCTCAAGAAGATGGTGGAAATGCTGAGAACAGCAAGCGGAGGCAGACCGATCGGGGTCAAGATCGCCGCAGGACACATAGAGAAGGATCTGGAATTCATATCCAAATCAGGTTGTGATTTCATCACCATTGACGGAAGAGGCGGTGCGACTGGCTCATCCCCCAAATTCATAAAGGATTCCACATCCATCCCCACGATATTCGCATTGGCAAGGGCCAGGAAGTACATGAATGATCACAACATGAATCAGGAACTGATAATAACCGGCGGCCTGAGAACAAGCAGTGACTTCGCCAAAGCAATAGCGATGGGAGCGGATGCCATAGCCGTAGCATCCGCATCTCTTATGGCGCTAGGATGCCAGAGATACAGGATATGCGACACAGGGAAATGCCCAATGGGTATCGCGACCCAGGATCCTGAATTGGAGAAAAGGCTGGACATAGAGGTCGGAGCGCAGAGGGTAGCGAATTATCTCAACGGGACAGCAGAGGAACTGAGGATGTTCACGCGCATAACCGGTCATGAGGATATACACGATCTATCACTGAACGATATCTGCACAACAAACAGTGAGATATCCGATTACACAAGCATAAAACATGTGTGAAAATAATTGAAAGGGTTTGGGGATGTTATCATCCCAAAGGCATTATGGTCTTGCCGTGCTGCTCGTTGAGAACCTCTCCCAATGCGGTGTACATCGCTGTTCCACCACATACGAAACCAACTGCTCCCGCAACATATGCTATGGAAGCTATTCCGGTTATGTCCTTTATCGCTACGACAAAGAACAATATCGTAAGTGTGAGGAACACCATCTGCAATGCGCGTGTGCTCTTCAGCGTTCCTATGAATAGGAAGAGTGTCAGAACTCCCCATATTGCGAAGTATGCACCGAGCGATACGCTGTCCGCGGGAGCCATTCCCGGGACCAGTGATGTGTTGATCAGCACGAAGGTCAACCAGAAGAAACCGTATGATGTGAATGCGGTCGCTCCGAATGTGTTGCCTTTCTTGAATTCGAATATCCCTGCTATTACCTGGGCAAGACCTCCGTAGAATATGCCCATGGAGAGTATCGTCGAGTCCAATCCGAACAATCCGAGATTGTGAAGGGAAAGAAGCATTGTGGTCATACCAAATGCCAGCAATCCCAATCCGGATGGGTTGGCGATACAGCTTGCAGATGACGAATCATTGTCAGCCATACCTCTGGAATCTGCTGCTGGTTTATAATAACTGTACATGATCATGTACGACAAATGCCGAAAAATATGCGGAATTAAAGAGTTTAATGAACGTGCCCGTGACCTGCGGGGTCAAGGAAAACCGTTATGCAAAGCACCACCGCCAATCCTATCAGGAGGAGCAGAAGCGATCTCACATCGATGTCCTTCCTGTGGAATGCCTCGGGGATCATATGCAGCATAGTAACGAACATGAATATCCCTGCAGAGAATGCGAATGCCATGCCGGTGATGTTGGTGTCCACATCCCCAAGAATGAAATATGATGCAAGCGCAGCAACAGGCGTGATAAGACAGAACACTGTGAGATAGATGATGGATCTCCTTCTGTTGCCTGAAAGGAGGAACGTCGAGGACAATGAGAACACTTCAACTACTTTGTGTATGCATATCGCCAGCAGCATGATGAATCCTATGCTCTCACCGACGAGGAATGCCGTTGCAAGTGCAAGGCCGTCAAAACATGCATGTATGGATAATCCGACAAATGCTGATAAGGATGTGATCTCATGCGAGTGGTGGTCCTTACAATCCGCACAGTCACATTTTGATGTCTTGTAGTGTTTGAAAAGGAAGTCTATTATGAATATTATTAGGAATCCTGCAAGTACAGCGTACATAACATCCATCGTTCCGAATCCGCCGTGGCTGCTTTCATGTATGGCTTCCGGCAGCAAGATCAGGAATAAGGTTCCCAGGAACACCCCTGCGCTGAATGCTATCATCAGATGCATCTGTTTATCTGTGGCCTTGAAAGCCATCGGAAGATATGCCCCTATGAATGATACTAGAAGTATCACAGCCACGCAGATAATGAACGATGCAAGTATGTCCATGGTGTCCGATTAGACATTATCAGATAAAAATACATGCGTCCGATGACGCAATATTCCTATCACGATCCTCATCTGTTCAAATCCGTTGTTTCCTTTTCAAAGGTATCTCTTCCTTTAGTTCTTATGCTTATTTTCCTGCGTTCTGACAGATATCTTATCAGAAGGACCAGTATGAATGCACAGCCTATTACCATCACAACGGTGGCCCCGGGAGGGACATCGAAAGCGATGGCAATGAAAAGGCCGAGTATGGCAAGCACGGCAGATGAAGCGGAAGCGTATATCATAACGTCCTTCAGGTTCTTCATGTAAAGATTGGCCATAGCGGCTGGTATCGTCATCAGTGCGATTATCATGACGATACCTACGACATTTGCCACCATTACACATGCGACAGCTATCATTACGTAGAGTATCGTGTTCATAACAGGGACATTGACACCGAAAAGGTGTGCGTGTTGATCATCGAATGTCAGGATCTGAAGTTCTCTGTACAACAAGGCCACGATCATGATTATGACCGCAGAGACGATGATCATGGTGATCAGAGTGGATGTTCCCACGAAAAGAACATCCCCGAAGAGTATGGCCTCATATGAAAGAGGGGTGACGACGGTCCTATCCACCATGGACATGAATATCACTCCCGCAGCCATACCGACCGCCCAAAGCATGCCGATGACAGAATCCTGCCTGACATCCCGTTTCATGTTCGAATAGGACATGATCAGGGCTGCACCCACACCGAATATGAGTGCACCGACCATTGGGGTCAGCCAACCGACCAAAAGAACGGATGATATGAAATAAGCGAATCCGACACCGCCGAATGTGGTGTGGGCTATCCCTCCTGTGACAGAGACCATTCTGTTCACTACCACGAATGTCCCTATGACCCCGCACAATATGCATGCGACCACCGTGGCCATGAACATGTTCTGGATCAAAGGGATGGATAATATCGAGGCCCAGTCAGTGATCGCAATCACCTCCGCAGCCGCATGTGCATCCCTTCCTATCTGTGTCCGGGTCCGATCTATACTTTATGAACTCCGGAGGGCAATGGAATCCCATCCTGACCATCTCGTCAGTTATCTCCGGTGAGTCGCTTACCGTAATGCCCCGATTCATGCATGCTATCCTCTTGACACCTTTGGATATGCTCCCGATATCATGGGTTATGATCATTACCGCAACGCCATTCCCGTTGGCCTTTCTCAGTACATCATATGTGCAATCCGTCATTCCTGGGTCCAGACTTGCCGTGGGTTCATCAAGCATCAGTATCTTGGGGGAGGAAGCAAGGGCGCGTGCGATCATGACCCTTTGAAGCTGTCCTCCCGATAGCTCGGATATGCTTCTGTCAATGAGGTCTGTGATCCCGACATCGTCCATGGAACGATATGCACTCTCCTTCTCCTCCTTGTTGTAGAATGGACGGAGTCCCTTCTTGGACCTAAGCCCCATAAGAACCACGTCCTCCACGGATATCGGATACTTCATGTCGATGCTGCTGCTTTGAGGAACGTATCCGATGTACTTCGATCCCTCTGATATAGGTTCTCCGAAGATCTCTATGGACCCCGATATGGGGGGTATGACCCCGAGTATGGTTTTGAAGAGGGTGGTCTTACCACCTCCGTTCGGACCTATGATCGTAAGGAAATCATCCTCTTTGAGATCAAGATCAAGATCCTTGAACAGAGGCATCCCGTTGTATCCAGCGGTAAGGCCCCTGATCCTGATCGGCATGTTCCCGTTCATTCTATCATTCCTTGTCGTTGAGTGTATCATTGAGATGATCGATGAATGCACCCAGATTTTCCAGGAAATCCCAAGCGGTCGGGTTTATGCCGATGACATTGAAACCATTCTGTTCAAAGATGGACTTATATTGGCTGGCAGTATCGAACGGACTGACGTATATCGTCTTGTTCACCAGGTGGTTGTTCATGTACTCAATGGTACTGACAGTTGGGCTGTCCCCCGCTCCCGCACTCTCTCCCGATTCAATGTTCATGAATGGATGATGTTCGCAGTAATGTGTACCTGTCAGATGTTCCGCCGTCGAATTCACATATTCCATCAAAGGATCCCATGCATTATGCCACACGAAAATCGTTTGGTCAGGTGCCTTGTTCATCACAAGATCTTCTATTGAATCGGTTATCTTCGATAGTCTGTTCAGATAGTCGTTCAGTCCGTCATCGATCTTATCCGCAACCTGAGGGAATTTTTCTCTCAATACATCAGCTATTCCCTTTGATATGGATTCCAGATTCTCAGGGTCAACCCAGATGTGACTCTCGTGGTTATGTCCATGTCCTTCCTCGTGATCATGAGAGTGCTCGTGCTCATGTTCCGACGGCATCATATCCATACAGGATACCGTAGGGGTGCTGATGGCATCCTTGACATTGGAGATCATCGACTCCTCCCACTCAACCCCGCTGCCGATCTCGAAGAAAAGATCGGCGTTGTGAAGGTACTCTATGCTGCTTGTCGTTGAGTACATGGCATGCGGGCTGGTGTTCTCGGTCATGAGAACAGCAACATCAAGCCCTCCTTGCGAGATGGTATCCACCATCTCCTTCTGCCATCCCATTGTAACAGCGATATCGCAATCCCTCTTGCCATCACTGTCATTCGTTATTACTATGAACGCACCCGCCGCGACCAAAGCGGCGACCATTATGGCGATCAACGCAGTGTATTTCATAGGATATTATCAAAAAAATTAGTTATTAAAAGATTACTGATTTGTTATTAATTATTAACTTATTGTAAAAACATTATTAATAAAAACCACGATCTGCATCAGATAACATGGGCATAGTAAGCATATCACTCAATGATGAGAGCATTCAGGCATTGGACGAGATACAGGTGATGTTCGGCCTGAAAGGCAGAAGCGAGGCTGTACGCAGGGCAATAAATGCAGCGCAGTCCGAGGCACAGGACATAAAGGATCTTGAAGGGCAGGTAGAAGGGGTACTGATAATCGTGAAGAAGGACCATGCGGACCCTTGGATGAATCTGATACAGGCAAAACACGAACGGGAGATAAAGACGCAGCTGCATTCCCATCTGGAGAATCACAAATGTTTGGAGGTCATGGTCATCTCCAGCGAGGCCGAAAAACTATCAGCGATGCTCAAAGAGATACATTCTACAGGTAAAGCAGACTACGTGAGGTTCGTTAGAAGTTAAGGTAGGACTATAACTTTTAATATAGCATAACTCCTATACTTGCGTTGGATGGGATAGCATGAGTGGTAACTCAGGCAGAAATAGCGGTAGCCCTCAAAAGGGCTTTTTCAAGCGTATGCTCGGGCAAGAACCGGGCGACGGCGCAAAGCAGTCGAATATCAAGCAGAGGCATCCAGGTTTCAAGGTGTCCGATGATACAGTGATATCATCGGTCAGGACCGCGAGACCGCAGGAAGTTATCATATCTCCGGCGGTCAGGCAGCTCAACAAGGATGGCTACTACGTATACAACACACCCGAGAAAGAGGACATCTATGTCACGATCCAGCCGGATTCTGCATTCTTTGAGGAAGAGGAACCGGTAATGGTTAGGATGGCAGGGGGCAGTTTCGTTGGTGCAAAGAAAGATACCAACACTGTGGAGGTGCCGAGGATGGAATCAGAACCCGAATCGGAACCTATTGTCTACACACAACCCGCGGACATGTTCTCAAATGCATCCAGAAGGGAAGCACTCGACGAGATAGACTTCAATGAGGTCATCATAAAGAAGAATGAGTCATTCGAGGAGGAATTCGAGAACGCACCGTTGTTCGAACCCTCTATAGATGAGATGTCCGAACCGGTCTATGAGGGATCCTCATCGTTGACAGCAGAGGCCGAGATCGCAAAGACCTCCACCGAAGTATCGGATGCGGCATTCGAGACAGACATCTCAAGCGTTGAATACGTGAGCGAACAGGAATATGCTGTCGAGGAGGTGGTGGCTGCTATTGAGGATCCAGCATCGGACGAGTTGGATGTTATGGATGTTGTGGAGAGCACGACCGAGGCAGTTACAGATGTTCCGGCAGGATTGTATGTGGAAGGACACAAACCCATAGACGCCGCAGAGGCCGATGTGGATGAGTCAAGCGAAAGATCGACGTTCGTGGAACCTGCTCTAGAGGCAGAGACAGCACTGACATCGGAATCAGGCTGTATGATGAGTGAAGCCGTAATGTCCCCTATGTCGTACATAGAGGGTACATCAGCACTCGAGGAGAATGATGCGACGGTGATGACGTTCGAGGATGCTTCTGACACCATCGCTCAAGCACCTGTGGTGTTCGATATACTGGACCCTGTCGCGGACATAATGAGAATAACTGTTCCGGGACTTCACATAAGTGATGTTCTCCTTGAGGACCTTTCCCGTGATTGGGAGATGCACATACCAGATGATGGTTTGGAAGCATTGGATGATAAATTCATCATGATGGATGTTCCAAAGGCAGAGGTCAGCAAGGCATTGACGATATCATTCGGTTTCGATGGTTCAGAATCGGCAGTCAACCCAGACCCATCCGTCAACTTCAGATTCTGAATGTCCGAATAAACAATTTACTTTCAATTTCATTTTGATCGATTCTGATATCCGATGGACTCATTCTTGTTACTCTCAGATTTAACATCGTGCTCCATGTCACAATTATAATTATAAGTATGAAAGATATGCACGAATAATATGGAGAACTTCGGATCCATCCTGATAATGCTGGTAGTACTGATAGTGCTGGCAAGGATAGGTTCAAGGGTTTTCTCTAAATTCGGTGTTCCAGGTCTTATCGGAGAGATACTGATCGGTATCGTTATCGCGAATCTCACATTCGGAGATTGGTCATTCCTGGGGATGCTCGGTATCGAGATGGGAGAACACCCCAGTCAGAATTATGAGATCATGGAAGTGTTCGCGGAATTGGGAGTCATATTCCTTCTGTTCGCTGTAGGACTAGAGACCAAGGTCAGTGATCTTCTGTCCGTCGGAAAGGCAGCCATGCTTGTGGCAATACTTGGAGTGATCATACCGTTCATAGCAGGATTCGCTCTGATAGAGGTCTACGACGGTAACATGCACCATGCTTTGTTCATGGGTGCAGCAATGGTGGCTACAAGTGTAGGGATAACCGCTCGTGTGATCAAGGACATGAAACTGATGGACACGAAGGAAGCCAAGATAATAATCGGTGCAGCGGTAATTGATGATATATTGGGGATGATCGTCCTTGCAATAGTCGTCGGAATGACCGCATCAGGAGAGATGTCCATAGGGAACATAGCCCTGATATCCATTGAGGCGTTGGCATTCGTACTTGCGATATTCGCAGCAGCCATATGGGTGGTACCAATGATATACAAGTACTTTGAACAAAGAAGTAAGAAGAAGTTCGAAGAGACGGGAGAATCCAGTTCGGCAGTGAACAAACTGGTATTGGCGATAGTCCTATGTCTCGGACTTTCCTGGTTCGCCGATCTGATCGGTTTGGCAGCTATAATCGGGGCATTCCTTGCAGGTATGCTGCTTGCTGATTATGCTTGGGAGTGGAAGCTCGAGGAAAAGATCGAATCGATCACAACCCTATTCATATCATTCTTCTTCTTGAATGTCGGAATGCAGGTAAGTCTTGGCGATCTGGCCAATGGTACTGTACTTGCATTGGCAGCGGTCGTTGTTGTGTTAGCTGTCGTCACCAAATATATCGGATGCAACTGGGGAGCAAAGATCGGGGACAAAACACTGGATAAGGATTCCAGGAAGATAATAGGATTCGGTATGGTCCCTAGAGGAGAGGTTGGCATCATAGTTGCAGCCCTAGGTCTGGCTTCAGGTGCTATGTCCTCGGAACTCTATGCAGTGGTGGTCATAATGGCAGTGGTCACGACCATAGTTGCGCCGCCGTTATTTGCAAAGGCATTCAGAAAGAAGTATCCTCCGGAGTACAAACTCACACCGGACGATATGATATGATCAAAAGATCAATGGAACTTGCGTTATATCAAATATAATTTTGATAAAAAAATCATCAACTGGATTATGCCGGGAAGAAAACAGGCAAGACCAAGATGAATACTGTGAAAGCGATAGCGACTCCGATGACCAATTTAGGGTTGATCTTGAGTCCCTTATCATCCTCAGTGTCGAAGTATCTCATCAATCCTGCAGATGATGCGAATCCGCCATCGTTCTTTTTTGCCATTAGTTCAATAATCGAGAATCAATATAAAAACCTACCGTAGTAATATACTCTGTTGCACAATTCTCGATGGATCGACAGTCTGCGGTTTTCTCGACCACAAATTTATTTTTGATAAAGGTCTGAGCAGAGTTTTTAATGTCGATATCGGTGGAAAACAGATATCTGACCAATAAAAATGTAAACCAGTCCGGTTAGGAATTATGCAACAGAGTAGTGTAATATGATGTCCCGAATATTTAAGTTCCAGTAGTTGTGTGTATTTCTAAACCCATCCAATGTCCAATATGGTGACTTATATATTCACAATAGTCATATTAATTCATAGCTATTAGAAGGAATGAAGATGAACAAAACATTACTGTTGCCTGTATTATTATCTGTAGTGATGGTATTAATGTTGCCTGCAGCATCTACAGTGTCCACCGAGATGAATAATAAAGATATAACTCTTGAATCTGATTTTGAGATAGTAATATTCTCAGATCAAAAATCCTTTGAAGACTTATCCATAATTTTGAAAGAACGCGCATTATCAGTAATGCCTGCGAATAGTGCAGCAGATGTTGATTTGGGCGATCTGATATTTTTGGATAAAAGTTGGATTTATGCAAACGACCCAATGTATGTGGACATGATTATAGAGGCAATATTCAAAGAAAAAAAACCTGTTGTTTTTGTGGATGACGAGCTATATCTTTACAAAAAGTCCAATGTAGGATCCATTTCAAAGATATATTCGGACGATGTTGATACATATGGCGTTTTCTTTGATGGTAATGGAAATACTTACAACCACGAAACAAAAACCGAATCATACGATACTTCAATATTGATATCGTATTCTTGGGCAATAACAATGTTATCTAGTTTTAATTTATCTGAAAGTTATTCAAAATCTACTTGGATGAATTCGATATATGAAAATGATTATACTGAAAAAGAAGATGAAGGAGGAATAGTTGCAGGGATAGTAACACAGCCGGTTTTTACTAATTCTACTTGGCATAATAAAAATTTAGAATGTGGTGTCTATGGGTGGCTGAACGTTACTTCTGAATACTCTAAACTTTTTGGTAATGTTGACGGATATTCTTACTACAAAACTCATTATTATGTCGATGCTGTTTCGAAGAATAATAAGAGGGTAGCAGACATTTTCTTGAACAGTAATCTGCCATCTACACATGAATTGCTTACACACGGACCAACTACATCGTCCGGAGTTGGAACGGTATCCTATTCCTACAGCGTAGGTATTTCTGAGGACGGATTAGCGGCTAATGTTAGTGGAGGTTGGCAATACTCCACTAATGATGTTCAGGTTATAAATGTCAGTAATAAGGCAACAGGGTTTATTGATATCTGGCACGATGTGAACGAAAAACAAAATGTGGGTCTGGGATATACTGCAGAACCGGGTAAAACACTCAGAGTACCAAATTGGGCTAACAATGGTACATATAATGCAACCGACAACCACAGTGCAAAATTCTGTAAATATGGTATTGTGCCTATAATGTATTTCCCCGGATTGTGGAAACATGTGGATTCATATTTTGATTTTCAAACATATTATGTTGACATAAACGTTTTCAAAAATTAAGATGGCAAATGCCATCATATATTTTCAATGATAATGTGGGGGTTTAAACACTTTTTAAATATGATACTTAATGGATGGCATCTTGCTCCATAAATGGGTTTTGATTATTTGTGCTAACATCGACTAATAGGGCGTGTTCAGAAGATATTCACCGAAAGTCTCTTTTATAGAGGGCATAATACACGCGTGGTCATAATGCACTGGGCAGATGTAATTGCAAAGGAGGTGGCGAACACATGCGAGAAACCATTGATAGCCACCGGTATCAGCCCCACCGGTATAATCCACGTGGGAAGTCTCAGAGAAGCGATCACCGGAGAATCCGTAAGGAGTGCGGTAGAAGGTATGGGAAAGGATGTACGCCTGATATACCTGATAGATTCATTTGATCCACTGAGAAAACGATACGATTTCCTGCCCAAGGATTATGAGAAATATGTTGGTATGCCCATATCAAGGATACCCTGTCCCTGCGGCAACCATAACAACTATGCCCATCATTTCGTACAGCCGTTCCTGGATGCGGTCGACTCCCTTGAAGTGAACTGTGAGATAATCTGGACCCATGAACTGTATGATCAGGGAAAATTCGCAGAGGCAATAGATGTCTGTTTCAAGAGAAGGCAGGACATAATCCAGATACTTCATGAGGTATCCGGTAAGGAGGCGAAGGAGGATTATGCACCATACAATCCTCTCTGCGAGAACTGCGGCAGGTTCACCAACCCTATCTTCGATACCTATTCCTACCCCACAGTGGAATATCAATGTTCATGCGGTCACCATGGGACCGCCGATATAAGGAAAGGCGACGGGAAGCTCACATGGAGATTGGAGTGGCCGGCAAAATGGTGGATATTCGGGACATCCGCAGAGCCATTCGGTAAGGATCACGCAGCTGCCGGAGGTTCATACGACACAGGTAAGAGGATCGTTCAGGAGATATACGGTTCCAAAGCACCTTATCCTATACCATACGAATTCGTTCAGTTGAAGGGAGTGGGGCAGATGCACAAATCCACAGGTACCTCTGTAACAGGATTGGATGCGATCAACATGACCCCTCCCGAGGTCCTCAATTACATGTTCCTCAGGGTGAATCCCAGCAAAGCGATAGATTATGACTCGGGCATGGGAATATTGGACATGGCCGATGAGTATGATCGTATGGAGAGATTGTTCTTCGCAGGAGAATTCACCGAGTCGGAGGAGAACTCCGTTCGTGCATATGAGATCGCACAGCACAATCATGTCCCCAAGACACTCCCGCTTCAGGTTCCATACAGACATCTGGTGAATGTCGCACAGATGTCGGATTCGTTCGATGGGGTCAAAGAGGTACTGAGCAGGACCATCGATCTGTCATCTGCCAATGAAGAGGATATGAGGAGATTGGAGAAAAGGGTCGAATGTGTAAGATATTGGCTCAATGGATTCGCACCGGATCAGGTCAAGTTCTCGGTCTATCCTACGATACCTCCGGGATTGGAACTCACAATGAATGATAAGGCATTCTTCCAGGAACTTGTCAACCGTATGAATGATGCCAATTGGGATGCTGACACGATAAGCCAGATAATCTCTGATACCGGAAAGGAATCTCCTCTGGGACTCAAGACAGGATTCAAGATGATCTATCGTGTACTGATAGGGAAGGATGCAGGACCCAGATTGGGATCCTTCCTTGCAAGCATGGACAAGCACTTTGTGATCAACAGGTTCGTCCAGGCATCCCAGCAGGGATCATAAGATACCCATATCCGTGAGCTTCTCGGGAAGATAGTTATCCGTAACGAAGTCCAGACCGTATTTGGCCAAGGCCTGCTGTTCAGATTTCTTCTTCATCTCCAGCATAGCCTGTATCTCGTTGACCCAGAACTCATCTCCGAATCTGGGGTCCGACAATTCGGCATTCAGAGCTCCGAAATCCTGATCGGACAGTTTATCTGTCGGTAGATTGTAGTTCAGGATGTCGGATGCTGTTATTCCTATGAATTGTGCGGTAGGTGTCGCAAGATATTCTGATATGTGAGCTGTCTTGATGGCACCGTATGCAACGGATGCGAATATCCTGAATGACCAAGGATCGCCGTCTGTGAACACTGTGACGGGAAGTCCCATCTCCTCGTTCATCCTCTTTATCAGGCGTCTGGTACTCCTTGCGGGTTGACCTCCAAGGTGTACTAGGATGGCATTGTGCTTCTCCGGGAAACCATTCTCGATCAACCTTGCGAACATACCACCTGTCTCGATGGCCATGATGAATTTCGCATCGGTCTTACCTATCTCGAATGTTTCCTTCTCGACATTGTATGGTATTGCGAATCCTGTCTCTGCGACATCATCCATGCAGTTGAAGTTCTTCATTCCCTTTTTGGTCATGGTCCTGACGTCAACATTCCCGTACATGTGGGCACCGCTCTCCTCAGGCCTGAGTTTGAAATCCTCCCTCATGCATTTTGATATGATCTCTAGATCCTCCGCAAGAAGGTTGCTCTCGTCCTGGGAGTTGAACTTGGCATGCTCCCATCCTTCGGAGATGTAATACATTTCCCTTAAGGTGGACGATTTGTTCTCGCGTATCATCTCGCTGATGAAATCCGCGGTGTAGATGGTCCTAAGGATCATCTGTGCCCCCTGTACGGTCTTTGATGTACGGGTGGTCTGCAGATCACCATATGTCCAAACGTTATGGTGGACGTTGAATTCTATGTTCTTCTTCGATCTAAGAGGTAATCCCATCTGAGGTATCTCGCCTGAGTCAAGCAGGTTGTAAACATTCTCAACGATGGTTGTGAGATTCTCCTGTGCTGTCTGTTGTCTTTCATTCATCGCCAAGGTCTTCAACCTCCTCTATTTCCTCTTCCTCTTCTGTGGGTATGCTGTCGTTGGCCTCTGTGACCTCTAATCCTTTAATGCCCCAGTCTCCGGGAAGCGCATCCGCCCCCATTACGAATACAGGGTTGATACCAGATATGTAGACATCATCGATGTCGAAAGTATCTGCAAGTTCTCCTTTCAATTCGAAGGAGATGACCAACTGAGTGGAAGGCCGAATGGAAACTATCTCCCAGGTGGCCTTCCCTTCATCATTCATATCTATGAAGTTGGGGTTGGTGAACAATGTCAGATTCACACACTCCTTCGGCAGTTGTGCGTGAAGTCTGAGCGTACGTTCCTGCGTAGTGTAATTGTATATTGTGTATGTGATCGTTCTGGCGTTCTTTCCGTCCTTCTTTGCAGAAGGTTCCACCCAGACCACATTCATTATCTTACTTATGGTCCTGCTGAGGTCCGGTACCGGCCTGTTGAGTACGGATGCGGATTTGTTTGCCATTGCAGGTATGAGTTCCTGAACGATCTCGAATTTGGCATGGGTCTTGGTCTTCCTTTCCATCTTATTCAGATGGCTCTTAAGGTTCCTGGCACATAGTCTCAATGCTTGTTCTATCTCAGCTTGGAGTTCTGGGAATGATGCTATTGCTTCCTTGCCTTCAGATGTGAAAGGTACCTTTGTTGAAGCAACGTGCACAAGTATGATCGCAGGTCCGAAGGGTATTCCCTTTCCGCCTCTCTGCTCCAATCCGTATCTTCTCCAATCGACATCGGATATAGCCTTGGTTATAGCGCATGCTCCCTGCTGATAAAGCAAAGGAACGCGGTTAGCGAATCTGAGTATCGTTACCTGACTATCGGAGGGTATCTCTCCTCCGTAGACTATCCCTGCCTCTACTACGAATGGGTTGCCGTTCACTGCCTTTGGGGAACGTGTAACAGGGGTTGCATAGTACTCGGGACGCATTCCGTCCAGTATGTGCATGAGTCCCTTCTTGATCAGTGTGTCCCCTATAGGCGACAGGCAATCTGTCGGAGGTGCCATTATCTTGACCTCCTTGATTGCATTTATTATTGCTTTGCAGTCATCCCTTGTAAGCGATGATGGCTTAGCTGATGGATTCACGATGGCTTTGGTCAATATCTCCTCGGCTATCCTGTCCGTTATCCTGGAGAAATCACTCTTGAGGAATGCCTTGACCGTCTTCTGTTGAGTGTTCTGAGAATATTTCATCAGGTCCCCGATCTCCATACCTTCGGGGTGAGGCTTTATCTCCTTGGATTTTGGAGGCAACTGCTCAGTTGCCCTCTCGAATATGTATCTCTTACCTTCAGGGTCGTGGAATTCCACTCTAGCATGAGGGTTCACTATCGCAGTGTTCCTCAGATATTCGAATATGGATTGTTTACCTGTGATGTATCTTCCTTTTGTGGTGTACTCGATCTTTGTACCGTGTTCCTTGCCTTCCCATGTGAATGCAACATCGTTCTTCACTATAGGGCGGTTGGTCTTAGTATCGATGGTTATATCCATCTTCCAGGCGACCTCGTCCACTCCCTCTATCTTTGATTCGATGTGTGCGGGTTTACCTGTGGTTATGTTACCGTACATGACGGTGGCCGATATCCCGATACCCTGCTGACCCCTTGATTGCCTGAGAGCATGGAATCTTGAACCATATAGAAGACGGCCGAACACATTCGGCATCATCTTGTGAACTATCCCGGGACCATTGTCCTCCACGGATATCTTGTACTCGTCCTCTTCTGCCAGTCTTTCAATGCTCACGGCTATATCCGGCAGGAATCCAGCTTCCTCACAGGCATCCAAAGCGTTATCGACGGCTTCCTTGATCCCCATAAGGAGCGATTTGGACCTTGAATCGAAACCCAGAATGTGTTTGTTCTTCTCGAAGAACTCCGTAACGGAGATCTCCTGCTGCTTAGCGGCCATCTTGTGAGCATTCGTGCTACCTTTGGCATAATCTTCGATATCTTCTGAGCGCATCCAATAGGTGTATTGCAAAAAGGATATTTACTTTATCGTTAGAGAGTTTAAAAATTTAGAAGAAGTGCATCCGGTAACAAAGCATTTTAAGTCGATATGGGTACTGTAAAAATAGCAAGGTCATGATCTTAAATCATGCTTCACCCTAAGATTTGATTATTGAGTAAAGATCGTAACATTAGAATCCATTCAGATTTATACTATAGTAGGTATATCAAAAGAATATACAAAACTGTGATTTATGGTCACTAAGGGGTCAAAAAGATTCCGCTAAGCATCTATTAGTTATGATAATTTATATATCTGCTAAAAACAATGAAACGAAGGTATGTAATATGGGTAAGGCTTTTGATATTGAAATAAAGAATTTATCATCTACATTTTACTATGCTAGCAAAGAAAGCGATCAAAAAATAAAAGAGATATCTAACTTTATATGCTCTTCATCGGAGTATCCTATAATCTTAGTTGGCTCAGGTGGTTCATTCTCTGCTGCAAAAGCATTCGAGGTCATGCATACTTATTCAGGTATGAACAACATTGCCAAAGCAATAACGCCATTGGATTTATATAATCATGTAAATTACATGCCTCGTTCATCAATAGTCTTAATGTCTGCTAATGGAAATAATAGTGATATTCTAAATGCATATAAGTTAACCAAATATTGCAACTCTCCATATTCTATGATAGTCTGTTTAAATGAAAAATCAAAACTGAAAGAATTGTCAAAGGAATCTAATACTGTTTTCGTTGGTAATAGGTTAACAACAGGGAAGGATGGTTACTTGGCAGTCAATACTCTATTTGCCACTCTAGTTTGGCTTTCTAAAGCATATTACAAACTCTTGAGTTGTGATTTTTTTAAAATTCCCGAGTCATTTTCAGATTTTCAAATAGATAGTCTAAATCATGAATTGCTGGCAAAAGAGTATGATAGCGTCATTGTTCTGCACAGCGGAATAACAAGCCCTGTAGCATTCGATATCGAGTCTAAATTCTCTGAGGCGGCATTAAACAATGTAATGTTGGTAGATTATAGAAACTTTGCACATGGCAGGCATCTATGGTTGGAAAACAGGGGGGACACAACTCTTGTAATTGCATTAGTATCTCCAGAAAACTTAGATCTTTCTACAAAAACATTATCATTGATTCCTGATAAAGTGTCAATGTTGAAGCTTGAAACTCATTCTTCTGGTGTCAAAGGCATGATTGAGTTACTGTTGGCATCGTTTGAACTAGTAAAACAAACAGGGTATGGATTGGGGATAGATCCTGGAAAACCGAGTGTCCCAGAATATGGAAGAAGACTGTATCATTATAGATACACTCCAAAAATAATACAAGATTACAAAAAAAATGATTATTTGCCCATTTCGGCGATATTGAAAAAATATAGTGGCGGTGACCATTTAATTTCACAGTTATATAAAGAGCATTATTCTGATTTTGCTAATAAGCTTAGTTTAACCAGATTCAACCAACTCGTTTTTGACTATGATGCAACATTGAAAGAAAGCGCTGTTCTCTATGAGGTGGAGAACAACATATTTGAACTAATAAATAAGTTCCTGTCAAAAGACATACATATTGCTGTGGCAACTGGCCGCGGAAAATCTGCTAGGACAGAACTACAGGAAAGAATAGATTGCACGTATTGGAATGATGTGACTATTGGATATTACAATGGCGGAGAAATATCCACACTAGATGATATCAAATCCCCTAATATAAACATTGATGTATTGTCTTCTTTGCAGGAATTTGCCAACGAACTAGATCACTATGTCCCGGACATAGAATATGATCTTAGGCCAAAGCAAATAACAGTTTTAAAAAATATTAAAATATATAAAGATATTGTTTTTGAGTTGGCGCATAAACATAAAGATCTTAAAACATTTTTATCGGAACATTCTTTGGATATAGTACCAAAAGAAACGTCTAAGGCTAATCTGATTAATCCTGATCTCAAGACGCTATGCATTGGAGATTCAGGGCAATGTGGAGGTAATGATTATGAGTTATTATTACATGAATACTCGTTGAGTGTTAATCGTACATCTTTAAACTTTAATTCATGTTGGAATCTTGCTCCATTAGGAATTATGAATAGTCGTGCTACACTATATTATTTAAGATGTATGGAACTGGTAGACAACTCTTTAATGTTCAAAATAAAATGAGGGGTGCAATCGTATGAAAGAAGACTTAGCTCAAAAATTATTGACCAATGTCATGAAATGGGACGCAGAAAAGCTCAATCAGGAGCGGTTTTTTATACAATTGCTTGCAGATATTAAATATGATTACTATCAGCGATACACTCATGGCATGAGATACATCGAAAGCCTTGCATTATGGTTGAGAAATTTCGATTCCGAAGAGAGAGAAAAAATGTATGATTTTGTAAAAAATAATCTAATTTTTATTTCTGAGGAGCAGATGCGTCATCTAGTCGAAAATGTTTATGATTTCTATGTTGTTCCCCTACTGCTAAAAAAATCAAAAAGGAATAAGGGTAATAAAAAAAACCAGTCAATTGAACAAAATAGGGAGGTTTTCAATAAAATGTTAAAAACTTCACTTTTTTTTGGATTGAGTGATGGATCTCATATTGATGTATTTAGAAGGGCTAACGAAAACTTATCTCATGAAGCAATAGCAATATACTATGATATTTCTGAAGAAAAGTTCAAAGAGATGTTAGATAATGCTGGAGGAGGTAATGGCGGCAACATCTCTATCTTCTTACTTGATGATTTTTCAGGCAGCGGCATCAGTTTCATAAGAAAAGAAGGTGAAGATTGGAAAGGCAAGATAGTATCATTTATGGAAAAGCTAAAAAAATACAACATTTTACTAGATGGTGCTGATATCCACATCATACTATATGTTTCAACAAAAAACGCTGTTGGATACATTAATAATCAATTAACTGCATACAAAATAGACAAAAAAATAGAGAATTGCTGCTTTGAAGCAAATGCAATTCAATTTATTAATCCAATAGAAATAGATGAGGAGCTCTCTGGCGTATTGAAAAAATATTATCGCCTGCATTCAATGAATAGGATCGAAAATGAACATTATGCTAAAGGAAACACTGACGAACCACATATGGGGTTTAATAATGGGAGGTTGCCTTTAGTACTTTATCACAATACACCTAACAACACCTTTCCAATAATTTGGTTCAATAATGAATACTCGAGAGATTTCAATGCACTTTTTCCAAGAGTTAATCGTCACAAAGGGGGCGTATAAATTTGGTCTGGAAAAACCCATTTTTAATCAGACACGCTGAAAAAATCATTTCAGATGCAGAATTCCTTCAATTATTTAGCTCTGAAGCTTTGGCATCAGTAAATGAAGGAAGTTTCAACACCATTCGATATGTTGAAAGCACTCCAGGTGCGGGGAAGACAACTTTATTTAAAGCTCTTCAGCCGGGCGTTTTATCCTATCTAAAAGAAAATAATGAATCCGTAAGGGATTTTTATAATCGAGCTGTGAAATATGGTATAATAGATCAATCTGGTGTAAAGCTGCTATCTTGCATTATTTCGTGCGCAAAAAATTATGATTTAATCGACTCTGTTTTTCAAAATGGTCGAAAGCAGCAGGTATTATTTGCATTGTTAAATGCTAGGATTACAATATTGTTGTTGAAAAATATGATGACAATATTTGAGCTAGAAACTACTGAGGATCTGGTGGAAATTTCTTTTTCAGAGTATCCAGATGAATTTGATATGTTGAGTGAACCCATTATTAATGGATATGATCTTTACAGGTGGGCACAGGACGAAGAACGAAAAATTTGCCAATATCTAGATAGATTATCTGATGAAACTACGAATTTCACTTTTTATTATGAAGACTTGTTTCTACTCAAGCTTTTTGAACCACATAATATTAGATTCAAGAATGAAGAAACTTTCAACTTTACTCTGATTATACTTGACGATGTACAAAAACTTACGAGCGGTCAAAGAGACCTCATTATAAAAACGCTTTATACAATGCGACCAAACCTAGGTATTTGGATCGGAGAGCGCATCGAAGCCCTTTCAAATTATGAGATAATGAGTAGTGATGCAACAAAGCGTCGTGAATATGATGTTGTACAACTTGATGAATTTTACAGAAACATGAAGGGTGGGTATGGAAAGTTATTATCTGCTATTGCTGACAAAAGAGTAAATTTACAGAGTTCAAATAGCATCAAAACGTTTGATAATTGTTTAGATAATAGGCCGAATTACAAAGAGTATGAAAGCAAATTAAGATTGTTTGTTGATGAAGCGAAGGAGAAAATATATGCTGACAAACACTTTGGAGATAAATATATCGGATTCGTTGATTCAATAATCGATAGCGATCTGAGTATTTTTGATAAAGCACATAAGTTTGCTGTTTTGCTTATAGATTATAATCGTGAACGTGCCTCAAGACAAACTCGTTTATTGCCATCTGATTATGACACTGATGAATTTCAAGAATCCTTTGAGGATAACTCTTATGTTGCAAATTATTATTTATGTACAAAACTCGGCATCCCTTATTATTATGGTAAGGACAAGCTAATTGACATCTCTTCATATAATATAGAGCAATTTTTAGCGTTCGCGGGTGAAATATATGCAATCAGTATTTCCAAAATAATAATTGGAACTCGAGCAAGCAGATTCGCACTTAACCCACACGAGCAACAAAAAGCTATAAAAAATGTTGCTGCCGCTCGTTATGATGAAATAACAAAAAAATTCAATTGTGGCGAACAAATTAAAAACCTATTGCGCAACTTATGTCAGAAATCGTTAATTATGCGTGACGAGTGGAAAAATTCATACAACGGAGGAACCGTAACAGGCTTTGGTATTTTAAAAAATCAACTTCCTCAATTGATGAGCAATGATGGAAATAAAGGATTATTAAATGTTCTATCTGTAGCGGTTTCCGCAAATTATTTCGAAAAGCGTTTAATTAATCAAGGAGGACAAGAATGGATTGTTTTTTATTATAATAGGTGGGTTTGTGTACATTATGATCTCCCGTTAAGATATGGGGGTTGGTTCAGATCGTCAATCGATGAATTGAATTCGTTCATCTATGAGGCTGATTATTATCTTAAAAAAGAAACGCCAACGACATTTAAACAGCAGAGGTTGTTAAATCATGACGACTAAATGTAAGTGGAATGATGCCATATTTCTCAACACCGATGAAGAAATATTGAACCACTATAACAAGAAAAATAATTGCTTATATATTATGGGAAAAGGGTTTGACCCCCGAATGGTGGCAAGTTTAAATCTTCTATCCAAGACGAATTCAACATATGATATATTGTTAATAGACTTCTCTGGTGGAAAACAATATGCTACGACTGAGCAAAAAAAATTAACTGAGGACAACATTAAAAAATTAAACGCTATTAATAAAAATTATCGGACGCTTAAAATTCCTAGCGACAGTGTGTTATCTGTTTTTCTAAAACAGAATCTTATGATTCCAAAAAAATGTAATCGAGTTGTGGTTGATATTAGTTCTATGCCCCAAAGTGTTTCGTTCAATATTATAAAACAAATCCGACATAACATTGAAGCAGAGAGGGGCGGTTATGAAGTCGTAAAAATTGATATTATAACTTGCGAAAATAGTTCGCTTGATGATGCAATATGCCCCACAGATTTGGAATCTGCCAATTATTTAGTGGGATTTAACACTTTCTCTGGTGACCTCGAGTCAGACCACAACAGAGTATCTGTTTGGTTTCCGCTGCTTGGTATGACCTGTGGGCCAGAATTGGATAGATTAAAGTCTCTAATCGAACCAGATGAAATTTGTCCAATATTACCATTCCCGTCTGAAAATCCAAGGCGGTCCGAGGAGATATTTTTAGAGTTGGGGGATACACTTTTCTCAGAACTAGGGGTCGATCGAAGGAATGTATTATATGTTGCAGAACAGAATGTGCTAGACATTTACAAAAAACTTCACAATGCAATAGAGCATTATAATAGGGTGTTCAAGGAGATAGGAGAGCCACGGTTTTATGTTTCTTTAGGGTCGAGCAAGTTAATTGGCCTTGGAGCATTGTTGGTCCATTTAGAACGGTCTGAGTCCGGATTATCTGAGACGGGCATATCTTTCGCCCACGTTAGTAACAATGGATATAGGATAGATATGAATAGATACGATCAATCACTCAACAGAATTTGTGTTTTTTGCTTGGAGGATAATTTGTATGAGTGGTAATAGTGTAAAAAAATTACGCGCTTATGGTTGTGGATTCTCAGGGTTGGATATCATAAAGAACGGGGCAGAAGAAATTCTTCTGCCAGGCGGGACTTGCGCTAATGTTATGAGTGTTCTAGCAAATCTTAACTGGGAGGCAACAATAATTAAACCGAAATACTCCGATTTTTGGAACAACTATATTGACTTCACATGGAAAGGTTTAGGAGTTGCAATAAACAATTGTTTTTATTCTAAGTCTCCAACCCCAAGAGTAATTCAAAAACTAGAAGGAAATAAACATCATTTCTATACTAAATGTCCAAAATGTGGGGCCCGATTGCTAAATATTGCGCTACCTTCGGAATCAGTTGCTGAAAAAATCGTTGAATTAGATCATGATATCTTGTACTGTGATCGTATCTCCTCCGGCATACATCATCTAATTGAACAGTCTAATTCACATGGTAAGTGGGTTTTTTATGAACCAAATAATATCCATTCTTACAATACTTTTTTTAGTAATGTGGCTAAATGTGATATTGTTAAGTTCTCTGATCGAAGAATCTCTCCTTTGGTATACAATAAACTACTGGCGGATTTGAAAAATTCATGTGCGAAAACAAAAATAATTATTGTCACTCATGAAAGTTCGGGAATAAGTTATTCAATTTTTAGAAATGGAAAATACTCGGCATATGAAACAGTACGTGTTGAACCATTTAAAAATGTAGTCGACTCATCAGGAGCTGGGGATTGGCTCTCTGCAGGTTTCATAAATAGTTTCATTGAAGCGAACCCCATGGTAGTTTCTGATATTGACTTAGATGCAGTTGTAACAGCATTAGATAAAGGGCAGGCCCAGGCAGAAAAATGTTGTCACTCTGTAGGGGCCATCGGTGGTTTGCTCAAGGACAAAAGAACATTGATGCCAGCCAGCGATCCAAAATGCCAATACTGTAAAATTTAATTTTTTAAATATAAATAAATATTTTTCAATAAAGGAAAGGAAAAAAGTAAATAAATAAGTTTATTCGTCATCGTCGAACTTTGCACCGCACTTGGTACAGAATGATGCTGTGGAGGGTACCTCTGCACCACACTCTGAACATTCGAAGGTGTCCTTCGTTATCTCGGTGGTACCGTCGGCGTGTATGACCTCTATCTCCTCCTCATCGAACTTGACCCCGCACTTGGGGCATTCGACCGCATCGTTGGGTACCTCCGCACCACACTCTGAACATTCGAAGTAATCCTTCTTCTTTGGCTTCATTTCCTCAGGACGGTCTATGTATGCACCGCATTTCCTGCAGTTCACTTCACCCGGAAGTACAACGGTCCCGCAGTTCTCGCATCTTCCGTAACCCTGAGGATACAGGCGGCCTTCCTTCTCCATCTTCTCCCTGGTCTTCTCCATCCTGCTCCTCATGAATGCGGACAGGAACACGACCATGAAGTAGATGATCATGATGTAGATTATGCCGATCAAACAACCGTAGAGACAAAGTGATGTCAGGTTACCTTCGAATGCACCGACCATGAACTTAGCGTATGAACCGGTATTGTCATTGATCACTTCCTGACCTTCGTCATTGGTCTCGGTCTTTACCAAGCGACCTATGACCAGTATGCTGGGATCGAGTTCCACATAACCGGACACATCCGTTCCGGTGGCTGTCAGTTGTACCTGTTTATCAAAGGTGGCATATGCATCGTTGAATGTCACTCCTCTAACTTCTCCGTACTTGAAGTATACCTCATGAGCGCCTATGTCCTCTGTCAAGGTAGCTGTTATCTCTACTCCGCCGTTAACATAGATGTACTGGACGTCTGTGAAGTAATCGTTGTCACCGGGAGGGTCCTGATTGTTCTCAACGAAGCCGGGAGCGGTAACGAAACCGCCGACAAGAACGGCAGTCGCCATGAACACTGCACCGAATACGGCCAGAAGCTTTATGTTCTCAACGCCAAGAAGGCGGGGAAGCATGTACAGGATGATCGCTATGATCAACATCCCAAAGCACATGCAGGATGTTCCGAAACCGTATATCGTCAGGATAAGCGCAAACGCAAAGGCTGCGACAAGTCCCAGTATCTGCTTGGGCGTCAGTGTGCCGAACCATTTCAGGTCGACGGCCTTTACGCCCGGGGTATCAGTCATAAATCTCCTGCACACCATCGATTGATTAAAACCTATCGGGCAGAAGTACTACAATATTGTTCGTCATTTCAATAAAACATAATATATCGGTTATATATCACACAAGAGGAGGATACTGTGGCAACCATTGAGGAACAGATAAAGGAGTTGGAGGATCAGATAGCCAACACCAAGTACAACAAGGCCACAGAGTCACACATCGGAAAGTTGAAGGCAAAGATAGCCCGTCTTACCGCTGAGGATGAGAAAAGGAAATCCTCCAAAGGCCCGACAAAGGGATTCTATGTGAAGAAGGCAGGGAATGCCACCGTTGCACTCGTGGGATTCCCGTCAGTCGGTAAATCCACTCTTCTGAATCAACTCACAGGGGCAAAATCCGAGATAGGACATTACCATTTCACCACTCTGGATATTGTTCCGGGTGTTCTTGAGTATAATCATGCAAAGATACAGATCCTCGATATGCCGGGTCTTATAAAGGACGCTTCCCGAGGAAAGGGAAGAGGAAGAGAGGTCATTGCCGCAGCAAGAGCGGCGGATGTGATACTTTTAGTGGTCGACATATTCAATCCTAAGATGGATGTACTGTTGAAAGAGCTGTATAATGCGGCAATAAGGTTGAATCAGGTAAAGCCGGATGTGGTAATATCAGGATCATCCCAGGGCGGGATACTGGTGAAACCGACGGTCAAGCTGACAAAGATCGACGTGGATACGATAAAGGATATGGCCGCAGCTTACGGACACATAAACGCAACGATAGTCGTGAGGGAGGACATCGACATAGAACAGATGCTCGATGTGCTTGCGGGCAACCGTGTATACATCAGATGCGTGATGGCCATAAACAAGGTCGATCTAGCAAAACCTGGTCAGCTGGAGGCGGCACAGAGGATGTATCCGGATTATGTCACAGTACCGATATCCGCAGCCACAGGTTACGGAATGGAGGAGCTGAAACAGACACTGTATGATACTATCGAGATGATACGTATATATCTCAAGCCCCAAGGTAAGGAGGCTGATATGGTGGAACCCCTGATAGTAAAGAAAGGAAACACCGTGGGTGAGGTCTGTGAGGTCATCCACAGGGATTTCAAAAATAATTTCAGATATGCGATGGTCTGGGGGAAGAGCGCCAAGTTCCCCGGTCAGACCGTTGGTCTGGATCACGTCGTGGAGGATGAGGACATCCTCTCGATCATCGTGAAGAGGTGATCAGATACTGTTCTTCATGTATCTGTATTCCCCATCTCTGAGGCGCTGAAGCATCATTTCTCCGATCTGATACAGTGTGTCCCTGTCAAAGTATCCCGATCTTATGTTCCTGTATCCTTGCGAGGATAGTAGGGAGACGGTGCATCTTGCGAGACCCAGTCTTCTCGGCATAAGTCCTGCGGCGACCTCGGTTATCTGGACCCTGTCATACTGTATGATCATTATCTCTCTGTCAAGAAGGCCGTTGACCATGTTGAACATGTCCTTACCCATTCCGAATTCGCGTATCTTGAATGACACATGTGCCGCATAGAACAATCCCAGAACTACAACGAGGGTCGCCACTATCAGTGTGTACCTAAGCAGCATCTCCTCGAGTGATGAGTATTCCTGCATCAATGTTGTTCCGTTCAGGTACATCCAGTAGCAAGGGTATGCCATGATCAGGATAGTTATTATGGAACCTACACTCGCTTTCATTAGAATTGGGAGTCTGGCCTTTCTTGGCTGTTTCTCCATCTCCGGTTCGTGTATGAACTCAGGCACGAGCTCTTTGATGAGAGCCTCGATCTTCTCATTATCTGCCATAAGGCATAACAGAGGATGGACCTCATCAGCAACGGCGTTGATACCGACGACCTCGGCCTCCAGACTCGATCTGCCCATGAATCTTGCGAAATAGGTCCTTTTGATCCTTATCGCATTTATGCGGTTGACATCGAACTTCGATACATACTTCTGAAGTATTCCGTGCTGAAGGTGTATCTGGTCGTTAATACGGTACACTTTGAAGTTCCCATATTTCAATATCGTGAATCCGACAGGTATTATCTCTCCGATCACCAACAATATCAGTGACCAGACTATTCCGGTACCCTCAAGGAACATGACCGATATCACCGAGTATGCGACCATGGCGATCGCGAACAGCAATTGGTATGTCGATGTTCCGAAGAAACTGTGAAGGACCACATCCTTGTTGGTGAATGATATCAGGGATTCATATGTCTCGCCTTCTTCGGGCGTCTTCTCATCGAATAGGCGAGAGGTAAGTTCGTTCCTTATCTGTTCCGCAAGTCCAGCCTCGAATACGAAACTGGCTTCCGGTACAGCAGCATTCTGACTTGAATTGATGTTTATGCTTAGTGTTGTCGTTCCGAATATCCTGTTGAATATATCTCTGACAACATTCACCGACGCGATCTTCTTGTATGGGATGGTCTTCTTTTTCTTGTAGAACACATTGGATTCCACTATTGCCTCATCCTCAGTGAATGTGATGGTGGTCCTTGCCCAATACAGTACCATTATGAGACTCAACAACACAGTGACAACTGCTATTATTAACATAGCCGGAAGATAGCCGGTCGTACTCGTACTTAGTAATACGAAGAACATTATCACAACAACAAGGAGTATGTTCTTCACCAGCATAGTGGGATGATTCCTTAGGGCAGGCTCAGTCATTTTCCTTCCTGTCCCTTACGATGTTGTTTATGTAATCGTTCAGTTCTTCGGCAATACTGTTGGCGATAGGGACATCAAGGAACTGGATCCTGGCCACTCCTCCGGCCGTGGTGACGTCAACATTCGCAAGACCGAGCATATTGTTGATCGGACCTCTTGTAACCTCTACCTGGTGTACCCTCTCTATCGGGACCACGGTGCGACGTATCACTATTATCCCTCTAAGAACATCTATCTTATCCGATGTAAGTACGTATTTGTAATGTCTGTAGAATATCTGCGGTGCGATTATTATGTATATCAAAGCAACAACCAGAACTGCAAGTGAGAGTACCTGGTACAGTCTGTAATAATCTCCCATATCCTTCTCAAAGAAATATCCTGCAAGGTATATGATGGCGAACAGGACTGCATACATTATCACGTAACCAATATACAGTGCGATCTTACATTTTGGATTCAACGATCTATAGGATTCATCGGTCATGGTCAATCTCTGGCACAGGTATGCAGAACAGGGATTATTATTGTTTGTGCATTTTTTGTGCAACAGCCTTAATATATTCTCAAAACATCGGCATTGATATGATTCAGAGCCCGAGGGGTACGAGGGATTTCCTTCCGGATGAGATGGAGAGGAGAAGGTTCTACGAGAATACTCTTAGGAACACTGCCAGAACATTCGGTTTCAGAGAGATACAGACCCCGATATTCGAGGAAGCTGAATTATTCATATTGAGGTCAGGACCTAACATCCTGAACGAACTATACTCATTCAAGGATAAAGGGGACAGGGACCTAGCTCTAAGGCCGGAGATGACCGCACCTGCGATACGATCATTCGTCAACAACATGAGCAATGATCCCAAACCGATCAAGATATTCTACTTCGGACAATGTTTCAGATACGAGAGACCGCAGAGCGGGAGATACAGGGAGTTCTTCCAGTTCGGTGCTGAGATAATAGGGAGTGCGACGCCGGAGACCGATGCGGAGGTCATAGCTACCGCATTGGAGATGATAAAGGCACTTGGTCTCAAGGATTACAAAGCACGCATCGGACACATCGGTGTTCTGAGAAGAAGACTCACTGAGGCAGGGATATCCGCAGAGAAGATGCCCGAGGTACTTCAGAAGCTGGATAAAAAACTGTATGACGAGGCATGGCCTATCATGGAGGCTTCCGGAGTGAGCAGGGATTCTGCAGATGAGATATTCAAGATGACCGATACGGTCGGAGGCAGAGAGGTACTTGACACAGTAGGCAGTGAGGAGGGCGAGTACCTATCTCAGGTCCTCTCATATCTTTCTGCGATGGGCGTTCAGGAACCTGAGGTCGATCTCGGTGTCGTAAGGGGTCTTGACTATTACACAGGTATGGTATTCGAGGTCGAAGCTCCGATACTTGGGGCGGAGAAACAGATCTGCGGCGGAGGTTCATACACCCTATCCGAGATATTCGGGGGGGAGAGGGTATTCTCCACGGGATTTGCAATAGGGTTCGACAGGATATTACTGGCTCTTGAGAAGGAAGGTGCAATATCACCCGTCAACAAGATGGATGCCTATGTGATTGCGGTATCCGATGATATGAGGATCAAGGCATTCGAAGTGGCCGGACTCCTTAGGAGGAACGGCATATCTGCCGATGTGGACATAGCGGGAAGGAAGATGGCCAAGGCAATGAAGCATGCCTCATCGGTAGGATCGAGATATGTTGTGATCGTTGGTAATGAAGAGATGAAAAATGATTCCGTAACTCTTAGGGACATGTCATCCGGAGAACAGAGGCTTATCAGGATATCCGATCTGATATCAGAGATATCCGGTCACTGATTCTTATCAAGTTCTTTATTCAACAATTCGTCGGCACGCGGTATGAGAAGTTCTGAGCGTCTGACATTCTTGAACTTTATCCTTGGTATCATTGATGATAGGGCCTTTGCGTCAAGGTATAGATCCTTAATATTCTGGCTCTTGACCTTGTATTCTCCGTTCATCTGTTTTATGACAAGTTCGGAATCCATTATGAATTCCACCTCATCTGCTTTGAGCTCCAAAGCTTTGGTCAATCCTGCGATCAATCCTCGGTATTCGGCGTAATTGTTCGTGTTGATGCCAAGGAACTCTGAATGTTCATGGATTATCTTTCCATCCTTTACAACGACAATAGCATATGCCGAAGGTCCCGGATTGCCCCTGGAACCGCCATCCGAGAATATTTGATACATCAGTACTCGAATTCCTTTACAACTTTATTATCATCGTTGACGAGGACGACCTTTGCGTGAATGGGTTCCGTTGTCAGCTCATATCCCATGATTATGATCCTGTCGCCCTTTTCTCCGAGTCTTGCCGCTGCTCCGTTAAGTGCGATCACGCCCGATCCCCTATCCCCTCTGAAAACATACGTATCGAAACGGGCTCCGTTGTTGACATTGGCTATCGAGACCTTCTCTCCGACCCATATCCCCGACCTTTCCAGAAGATCCTCGTCTATAGTGATGCTTCCTTCATAATCGAGTCTGGTCTCGGTCACCGTTGCCCGGTGGATCTTGCCTCTGAGCATCCAACGCATGAAACCTTATTTAGCCGACAAGATAAAAAGAACTTTCGGTAGAACAAGAACAAAACCGCTCATCTTGAAAGAAGAATGAGCGCCCTGGACGGAATTCGAATCCGTGTCGAAGCCTCGACAGGGCTTCATGATAGGCCACTACACTACCAGGGCAGTAATCCATGATATTAGGAGATAATATTTAATGTTTCTTTTTTGGTCAGAGGTTTTAAAGCGGTTTTGCCAGTGTTTTGAAGTTAACAGAACTCTTCGTCACCCTTTATTGTTCATCAGAACGGTCTGTTATCATTTGATAATACAAATGATTTAATTAGTATAATGTGTTCCAATGAATGGTAAGAGGTGATAACGGTCCTTTCGGACCGGGCCCTTAACGCGGTGCCATACGGATGCCCTTAAGGCCAATCAACGCAGATCGTGATGATCACGTCTCCGGCGTATATGGACACCTAGAGACCACCTTTTCGGTGGACAATTGATATCATCAGGATATCACCTCCTGCCAGATGGTCCCGGTTGCCGGTGGAAGCGCCAACCGGGGCTTCACATCTACGGCATTTATTCATTGTTGATCAGGTTGTTAAACCTGATATCAGGGTGTCCGAATAATCCAAAAATGAATCGATCGATCTGGCTCATTCCAATGTCAATATCTCAGTTCTTACAGGAACCGAAAAGTCTGACAGTATTCTTTCCCGTTCTAGGATCCTTCTCAAGCACCGCATCTATATTGAAGACAATGCGCATATTCTCTTCTGTGAGTACTTCTTCGGGAGTACCCATTGCGAATACCTTATGATCATGGATCAGTACAACACGATCACAGTATCTGGTCACCATGGGGAGATCATGCGACACAATGACAACAGTAAGGTTGTTCTTCTTAGAGAGTTCCTCGATCAGGTCAAGGACCTCGAACTGCATGTTGATGTCGAGGTGCAATGTCGGTTCATCCATCAGGATGATCTTAGGAGTTTGCGAGATGGCCCTGGCAATTATCGCTCTCTGCCTTTCACCGCCGCTCACTGTATTGATGTATCTGTCAGCCAATTCTGTCAGCCCAGTCTGTTCCATCGATCTCTCGATTATCTCAAGATCGTCTGTTGTCTCCCCTCTGAATGATTCCTGGAAAGGCATCCTTCCCATGCTGACTATTTCCTTAACAGTGAACGCGAATCTTATCTCATTGGTCTGGGGGACGACAGCTATGCTTTGAGCGATCTCCTTCTTGGTTATCCCGCTTATATCGGTACCGTCGATCATGATACAGCCTCCATGAGGCTTTAGATTCTTGTTAAGATTCTTCAGAAGTGTGGTCTTCCCACAGCCGTTCGGTCCGAGTATGCCGATGATCTCTCCCTTCTTTATGCCGAGCGTTATCTCATCCAGAACGGTCTTCTCATCGTACTGGTAGGAAAGGGAATCGACATCGAGTACGCTCACCATCCCACCTCGCTTCTTTTCTTTGATAACAGATATATGAAGAACGGGGCACCTATGAATGCGGTCACGATACCTATCGGCAGAACCCCGTGGAACGATGAGAACATATGTGCAATGTAATCGCAGAGCAGTATGAACGCCCCGCCTCCGAATGCACTCAGCGGAAGGATGATGCGATTATCCGGGCCCAGAAGGAGCCTGAATATGTGTGGTATGACCAAACCAATGAATCCTATGGCGCCCACGAATGCGACCGCGGCCGCGACCACAAGAGATGAGATTATCAAAAGGAACAATCTGACCTTTCTAACATCCACACCGAGATCCATCGCATGGGAATCCCCCAGCATCATTGCGTTGAGATTCTTCGACTGCGCTATCATCAGTATTATCCCGATGACAATTATCGGTATTGCGAAAGCCATCTCTTCCCATGATACCTTGGATAGACTTCCCATGGACCAGAATACTATGTCCCCCATCTTATCGCTCGGAGCGATATACGTAAGGAATGATACGACCGCAGATATCAGGGATGAAACGGCAACACCTGCGAGGATCAATGTCTCCGTCCTTACATTACCTCCAGCTCTGGACAAAGTGTAAACGAGCATCATGGTGCCCAAGCAGAATATGAATGCCAAAGCAGGCTGGGCTATCGCAAGAGGTATCATCGGTATCGAGAACATTATTGCTATCGCGGCACCCAAAGAGGCTCCGGATGAAAGTCCCAGCAGGTATGGTGATGCCAAAGGATTCCTGAATATCGCCTGCATTACACCTCCAGTCACTCCCAGGGCTGCACCAACGAACACCCCGAATACGACACGGGGAGCATTGAAGTTCTTGACGATGCTGTTATTTCCCCAAGTACCTTGACCGATGAGAACATCCCACACCTCTTTCAATGAAAGTGGGGTGGCTGCCCAGGAAAGGTCCAAAAGGATCGAGAAGAACATTATCGCTGCTAACACAATGATGGTCAGCAGCAGTCTTTTTCTCTTCTTCTCAACGCTGGGGATCATGATGGATGCCTTTTTTCTAAGAATAGGGGGACATGCCCCCTTTACTTAAATTGGTTTATGGTCTTCTCATAACGAAGAATGCTGCGACCAAGGCTATTCCCAGAACAACTATGCCCGCAACGATATACAACATAAGGTTGGAGGGCGGTGCATCATCCGTTATGGGCACATCTCCCTCAAATATGTCCGGATACATCGCACATGCGAATGCCCAGAGACCTTCCATTGCGTCGGGACAGTAGTTGTTCCAGTTCTGTTCCATTCCAAGGATCCTTATCGATGTATCCCCTCCCAGAACGGTGTTCCTGAACTCTGCTATGGTATGGTCCTTAATGTAGCTGTTCGGCAGGAAGATCACAGCATCCCTGTTCGCCTCCATCTTCTGTATTATGGTGCTGACGTCACCATATGTTGGGGACCCCTTACTGGGATCATACGCTATGTTCTCTCCACCTGCAGCCTCAATCAAGGATACTGTTATGGAGCCTGTGTTCCCTACGGTGAATGCTCCCGAGGATGCAGTGTACCAGACACCCAATCCCTTTGCTTTAGTCTCCACATCCTTGAGGCCGTCATCGATGGTCTCTTTGACATGCCTCATATCATCCACGATCTTGGATGTCTTTCCCGTTACTATGAGGGACATACTCTCAACGAAGTCAATGATCTGTTCATAATCGGTTATTGTCAGATAGACAAGGACATTGGTGAAACCCTCTCTATTCAATGTCTCTCTGAGCACCTTCGCATTGGAATATGTAGTAAGGATGATGGTATCATCCAAGTTCATATCCCCTGACTCCACCCACTGGATGAATTGGGTGGCTATCTTGTCGTTGTTGGATGAGGAGTATATGCTACCCATATTCTCTGCCTCAAGGTCCTTGAGACGCTCGTCCTTTGTGTAGTCGTATGTCGAGTAGGAGTCGGTTGCGATTATCTTATCGATATTGCCAAGCATTGCGACCGTGAGTGTTGATGCGTATCCCATTGTAACGATGTGTTCAGTGGGTCTGTCATACTCGAAAATTTCCCCGGTACCGTCTGTTATTGTGAATGAGTCAGATCCTTCAGACATATCGCTGAAGGAAAGGACCGCAGCACCTGAGAACAGTATCAGTACCGAGACCAATGAGATCAATTTGGTGTTCATGTCTTCTTCCCCTTATTACGATTATTACTTTTTGTGCTACTTTGTAGCATACTTTCAATATTTAATGCTATTCAAGATGGGCAAAGGGTTTTTCATGGACCTTCATGATAGGGTATTGATAAGATGGCAAGCGTAACCGTCGCAGACTACATGATAAGGAACGTTCAGACCGTTACACCAGATATGACAGTGGAACAGGTCAGGGAGAAGATAATAAATTCCAATTTCCACGGATTCCCTATCGTTGAGAATGAATATCTTCTTGGATATGTGACCGCAAAGGAACTCCTTGGTTTCGTGGACCGTCCGGATGCGAAGATGAGAGAGGTCATGAACCGCGGTACATTATGCGCAATACCGTCAATGTCCATAGAGGATGCGACAAGGATCCTGTTCAGATACGGTCTGAGGAATCTCCCGGTCGTGAACGAGGAAAGGAAGATCGTCGGGATAATATCGAACATCGATGTCGTAAGGTCGCAGATCGAGAGATCCCGGCCTGGGAAGGTCATGTCGGTCAAGAGTTTTCTGGAGCAGCAGAATGGGATAAGACTCAAGATATCCAATCAGGAGATCCCGTTGGAAGAACTGATCCCAACTCAGAAAGAGGTCTATATGGACGAACTCATAGGAAGGCAGTATGAGATCAAGAGGGGATTGAACGAACCCCTTGTTGTGATAAAGCGTCTCAACGGATATCTTGTGGTCGATGGCCACCATAGGATCATGGCCGCTAACAAACTCGGTCTTAACACTTTCAATGCCATAGTCCTTGAACCGAATGATATGAATGTCAGGCTAGGGTTGGAAAGGACGGCAGAGAAATGGGGTCTCAAAACACTTGATGATGTAAAGATAATAGAGGGTGCAAAGCACCCGTTTATGGAGATCACCACCATGCTCCTTCCTCAGGAGCAGGCAAATGGTCTCAACGAGAGACTCGTGGACAGTTCAAAGGCTCAGCACCCGAACTCCTGAATCACTCTTTCTCTCTGAGTTCTCTCAGACCTTTGAGGAGTATCCTCTGCTCAGCGGATGCGATGCTCATCTTGGTCTTGAAGAACGTATCCGGATTCAAGGATATCGAGTCGATCCCCTCTTCCACCAGGAACTCTGCGAATTCAGGGTAGACAGAAGGTCCTTGTCCGCATATGCCGACGGTCTTTCCGTTCTTGTGAGCCACCTTTATCAATTGGGATATGGCAGCTTTCACACCCGGGTTCCTCTCATCGAAGTATCCCATCTTCCCAAGGATATCCGAATCACGGTCGCATCCCAATGTCAGTTGGGTCAGATCGTTGGACCCTATCGAGAATGCATCGCAATACTTGCAGAACTCCTCCGCCATGAATATGTTGACAGGTACCTCTGCCATGAAGTACAGCTTTAGATCCAATCCTCTCTTCAGTCCTACGCTGGCCATCATCCCGACTATCTCTTCGACCTCGAATATGGTCCTTACGAATGGCAACATTATGTGCAGGTTCTTCAGACCGAACTCCTCACGGGTCTTCTTGATCGCCCTTAGCTCGCACATGAACGCCTCGCGGTAGCTGTCCGAGATGTATCTTGAACATCCTCTCCATCCGATCATTGGGTTCTCTTCGTTCGGTTCGTAATCAACTCCGCCTTTCATATCGCGGTACTCGTTGGTCTTGAAATCCGATGTTCTGAGTATGACAGGTCTGGGGTAGAATGCCCTGGCGACCTTTGACAGTCCCTCTGCCAATTTGTTGATGAGCTCCTCGGACCTTCCGTCATCGATGACTGCACAAGGGTGTTCTCCTATGTAATTGGTGAAAAGGAACTCGCTCCTCATCAATCCTACACCGTCGCAGGGAAGTTTTGCGATATCCTCTGCTTTGGTTGGCATGCTCATGTTGACCATGACCTTTGTACCTGTGACAGGAACGAACTCAGCACACGGTGAGGCTGCCGAAGGTCCTTCTGACTCCTCTTTCTTCTTGAGTGCTCCTCTGTAGACCGTACCCGTGGTACCGTCAACTGTTATGACGTCGCCGTCCTTCAAGGAGTCTGTCGCACATCCGGTACCTACTATGCAAGGGGTACCCAGTTCTCTGGATATGATCGCTGCGTGGCAGGTCATACCTCCCTCGTCCGTGACGATCGCGACCGATCTGCTCATCGCAGGCACCATGTCGGGCATGGTCATCTTCGTCACCAGTACGTCTCCGTCCTTGACAACGTCAAGGCTCATGGTCTCATCGTAGATCCTCACCGTACCGGTAGCAAGCCCGGGACTTGCACCCAATCCCGATAGGATTATGTTCTCGCTGTCCGTAGTTCCTTCAGCAGAACCGTTCCCGTTGGAATTACCTACGGCAGTAATTGGTCTTGCTTGGACAAGATATGCCTTTCCGCCTTCCACGCACCATTCCATGTCCATCGGTTTCTGGTAGTGTATCTCGACCTGACGTCCGATCTCAGCTATCTCGAGTATGCGGGCATCGTCGATCTTCTGTTTCTTCTCGTCACTTTCAGGGACATCCTCTTTCTGACATCCTCCGTCAGGTCCTCTGATGTATTTCCATTTCTGAGTGGATATCCTCTTCTTTGTGATATCCATCTTTGATTTATCTATGATATATGTGTCAGGAGTGACCTCTCCGCCGACTATGGCCTCACCTAGGCCATATCCTGCTTCGATGATGATATTCTTGGCTCCGCTGTGCGGGTCCACAGTGAACATTATTCCTGATATCTCGGAGTTCACCATCTTTTGAACGACCACTGCAAGCTTGACATCGCTGTGCTCATAGCCCTGCTTCTCCCTGTAGGCTATAGCCCTTGCCGTGAAAAGTGATGACCAGCATTTCCTTATCTTATCGAAAAGGTCATCCTCGCCGTTAACATTCAGATATGTCTCCTGTTGTCCTGCGAAGCTTGCATCGGGAAGGTCCTCCGCTGTTGCGCTGGACCTTACTGCAACGAATCCTGTCTCTCCTTTGGGTACGATCATCCTGTAGCTTGTTATGATCTCTTTCTTAAGGTCATCAGGGATCTCATAGGTCTCGAAAAGCCCCCTTATCCTTTTGGACGCATCCGTAAGATTCTGGTCCGAGGATCTGTCGATGTTCCTCAACTCCTCCTCGACCTTTCCCATTATCCCGCTCTTTTCCAAAAAATAATCATAGGCAACCGTTGTGAGAACGAATGCCCCGGGAACCGGGAACCCGGCAGATGTGAGCTCACCGAGGTTCGCTCCCTTACCGCCGACATAAGGTACATCATCCACACGCAGTTCGTTGACGTCTACTATCTTCTTGTCCATGGCAATTACACTCTTGGAAGAAGTTTTGGCGCAGGACGGTCGCCCTCCACTCTGTCATCGGTATCGGCTTCATTATAATATCTTTTTTTAGGTCAACCAGAAAATGAGTAGATAAATATTGATAATATCTATAGGATTTCCCTTAAAGCAATTTCGAATTTCGAATTTCTATTCACACTTTTCGTATAAAAATCGCATTTTTCTATGGTAAACTGTAAAAACAAGACAAAAAAAGTTACTTTTCATTGAATATTAAGGAAGGATTTAAATCAGATATGGGTATTCAGTACCTTTAGTTGATTCAACATGGATACGGAAATATGTTGGCACGGAAGAGGTGGCCAAGGTGTTGTCACAGCAAATGAGATACTTGCTGAGACGATCATCAACGCCGGGAAGTATGTCAAGGCCTTCCCGGAGTTCGGCCCCGAGAGAATGGGGGCTCCTATCAAGGCCTTCGCTAGAATATCTGACTCACCCATAAGAGTGCACACTCAGGTCTATGAACCCGATATCGTGGTCGTTGTCGATCCGACACTCATAGGAAAGGTGGATGTGGCAAAAGGACTGAAGAATGGAGGAACCATAATAGCGAACTATCCCGGAACATCGGCAGAACTTCAGAAGGCGATCGGAACGAATGCTGAATGTCATGCAGTGGATGCAACCAGGATATCCGTTGAGGAGATAGGACGTCCCATGGCAAATACCTCGATGCTCGGAGCATTGGTAAAGGTGAGGCCGATAATACCCTACTCCGAGGTGGAGGATAACATAACAACCAAGTTCGAGGGCAAATTGCAGGATAAGATGATAGTCAAGAATCTTGCAGCACTCAAGAGAGCATACGAGGAGGTGCAGTAATGGTCAACATAGCGAACTACAAGGATCTGGTGGTCGGGGACCGTGTCATAGAGCCCGGTAACTCCGAGGACTTCCAGACAGGTGACTGGAGGAGTCTTGCTCCGGTCATCGATATGGACAAGTGCATTGATTGTCTGACCTGCTGGATATACTGTCCGGATGACTGCATACTCGTCACTGATGATAAGATAAAGGGGATCAAGCTCACACACTGCAAGGGATGCGGAATATGTGCGAAGGTCTGTCCCAAGAAAGCAATAACGATGTCGGAGGAGTGAATATGAGCAAGCACAATGATATAGCGATAAACGGCGACTCGGCGGTCGCACTTGCATGGAAGCAGGTGGACCCTGATGTGTGTGCGGCATACCCTATCACACCCCAGACGATAATAGTCGAGAAGTTCGCAGAGTATGTTGCGAATGGAGAGGTCACAACAGAGTTCGTCTGTGTGGAATCTGAGCACAGTGCTCTTACGCTCTGTACGACATCCGCATCAGCAGGCGCAAGGACCTTCACTGCAACGGCATCACAGGGTCTTGCATACATGTGGGAGATGATGCCTATAGCATCATCCATGAGAGTACCCCTGATAATGGCTGTCGCCAACAGAGCGGTCAGCGGCCCGATCAACATCCAGAACGACCACGGTGATGTCATGGCCGCGAGGGATTGCGGCTGGATAACATTGTTCTCAGAGAATGTTCAGGAAGCATATGATATGTCTATCATAGCTCCAAGGATATGTGAGCACCCGGATGTCCAGTTGCCCGGTCTTGTGAACCTTGACGGATTCATATTGACCCATGCGATAGAGAGGATGACGCCTATGGACACACAGGACGTCAAGAAGTTCGTTGGGGAATACAAGCCAATGTATCCCCTTCTGGATGTCAAGAACCCCGTCTCACACAACCTGATGGACGGGCCTCTGTTCTACTTCCCCCACAAGTATCAGATGGTGGAGGCCATGGACAAGGCATTGGAGGTCACAAAGCAGGTGTTCGAGGACTTCGCAAAGATATCCGGCAGGAAGTACAACCTCGTTGAGGAGTACATGTGCGAGGATGCGGACTGCATCGCAGTGGTCCTTGGATCATCCTTCGGTACGATGAAGGAAGCAGTGGATCAGCTGCGTAAGGAAGGAATGAAGGTCGGTGTCGCGATGCCCCGTCTTTACAGACCATGGCCGATAGCGGACCTCGCGAAGCTCATGAAGGGCAAGAAGTCCGTCATAGTCATGGACAGACACCTCAGCGTCGGGTCATATGGTCCGATGTTCCCCGAGGTCGTTGCATCAGCGATAGAGAACGATTCCGTTCCCAAGATGTACAACTACATCTACGGACTCGGAGGAGCCGACACGATGGTATCGGACTTCATGTCTGTCTTCAAGGATGTGAAGGACGGAAGAGCAAAGAGGATCAACTTCCTGGGGGTGAAGATATGAGCACACTGTCATTGAAGGACCTTAATAAGATCCCGGTGAGACTGGCAAGCGGTCACAGACTGTGCGCAGGATGTCCCGAATCGATAATAGCAAGGCAGATACTGATGGGTACCGAAAAGGATATCGTCGTATCATGTTCCACAGGTTGTTTCGAAGTTTCCACAACGATCTTCCCGTACACCTCATGGAAGACACCGTACATACACACAGCATTCGGGAACGGTGCTGCAACATGTGCGGGGGTCGAGACCGCATATCAATCCCTGAAGAGACAGGGAAAGGTCAAGGAGGACATAAAGTTCGTTAACTTCGCCGGCGACGGTGCGACATACGACATAGGTCTTCAGGCACTCTCCGGAGCAATGGAAAGAGGACACCACATGCTGTTCGTCTGCTTGAACAACGAAGCATACATGAACACTGGTATCCAGAGGTCCAGTGCGACCGGAATGGGAGCGTCCACGACAACCTCCTGGGCAGGAAGCGTCTCGCCCGGAAAGAAGGAGTTCCCCAAGGACATGACACAGATCATGGCCGCACACGGGATACCATATGTCGCTCAGGCCGCTCCGCATGCTTGGAGGGACATGATACAAAAGTCACAGAAGGCATTCAACATAGACGGCCCAAGCTTCATCAATGCGATAGCTCCTTGCCCGAGAGGATGGAGATTCCCTTCGGATGAGACCGTTGCGATATCCAAGCTCGCTGTGGAGACATGTATCTGGCCTTTGTATGAGGTCGAGAACGGGACCGATTACACCCTGTCATCTGAAAGCCTAAGGATAGCCGAGGGCAAGATAGAGAAGAAGCCGGTCACGGACTGGATCGACTCTCAGGGAAGGTTCAAGCACCTGAAGAATGAGAAGTGGGAACCCGTCGTCGAATCCATGCAGAATGAGATCGACAGGAAGTGGAAGGTACTTCTCAAGCTCTGCGGACTGTGAATATAAACGAGGGCGCAAGCCCTCTTTCTCAATGATCTAAATGATAACTTCGGAAAGACCCGATCTGTCTGAGGATATGCAGCCGGAGACATTCGGCGACTTCTATTATCTCAAAAGCGAACTTGTTGATTTCTGCAGGATCGTGGGATTGAGCACACAGGGATCGAAGTCAGAACTCAATCATCGTGTATCACATTTTCTTGAGACCGGTGAAAAGTTGCAGCCGATAAAAAGACCATCATCAAAGTATGACACGGGTCTTGACATGGACGGCGAGATCGAACCGAATATCCGTTGTTCGGAGGTACACCGCAGGTTCTTCAAAGAACACATAGGCAACGGATTCAAGTTCAATGTTGATTTCATGCACTGGCTACGATCGAATTCGGGTAAGACATACAGAGAGGCAGTATCGGAGTATTGGTCCATACTCGATAGGAAGAAGCACAGTAAGACCAAGATAGACAAACAATTCGAATATAATACGTATGTAAGGGAGTTCTTCTCGGACAACAAGAAAGCATCATTGGATGATGCTATACAGTGCTGGAAGTACAAGAAAGGTCTTCCAGGCCATAACAGATACGAACGATCGGATAAGGCCGCTTTAGAGAAGTAATACGATCATCAGACCGACAACGGCACCGATCATCGCACTCACGCAGTTGTTGGTGTACTTCGTTATCTTACCGCGGGATTCAAGACTGGCCCCAAGTACGCTGTCCACTGTGTTACCGAGTATACCCATTGCGATCGGTATCAGTACATAGGCATCCAATCCCTTGAAGATCAGAAGCCAGCCGACAACTCCTGTGAATACCGAGGCGACTATCGATGAGGCAGTACCCAATACGGAAACTCCTCCGTTGGTACCCCTCCTTACTCTCTCGAAAGTGGTTATCAGCCACACTTTCTTGTCCCTTATCCCGATCTCACTGGCAACGGTATCCGCCGCAGCAACTGTCAGAGTACTTATGAATGCTACCGTAAGGGCAAGGTCGTACTGTCCGTTCATATGAGCATGAAGTACGCCGTAGAGGAATGCGAAGATACAGGCCGGTATTCCGACGCCAAGGACGTTCTTGTGCGTCCTTTCCCCAAAATTGCCTTCTTGCAGACCATATTCACTTTTTTCGTTGAGGTCCATCTTTGTGGCGATCAGACCTGCGAAGGTGAATGCCACAAGAAGTATCAACCATTCGATGGAACCGAATACACCCACTATGTAACCTACGAAGAATGAGGCCAGCGACCCTGTGAATGTCAGCATCCTGAACTTATACGCTATCAGCGAAAGAGCGGCCGACAATATCCCGGATATTACCATCTGGGTAATCAATTCCATAATAAGACATATACAAGTAGGATATAAATGTAAGTCCTGTACTTTACATAAATTTCTCAAGCATCTCCGTAGCGTATCTGATGCATAATGACCGGTCCTTCAAAGGAAAGAACATTACCTTCCCCTGAGGGTAGATGGTCGTCTCCATTCCGTTCCAATCGAGTACTATCATCATATCATCCTTTTGTTTGATAGGATCACCTTGTTTCTCGATCACCTCTGCCACATGTTCCATGTTAAGGTCCAGGTCATCGGCGGATATGGCCATCAGGGCCTCTCCGCCGCAAAGGCGCATAGTGGTGAATTTCATCTGAGCCTCTCCAGTATCCTGTCTGATCTGTTGTAGAAGTCCTGAAGGGATGAATCATTCACGATCATTATGTCCGATAGTGCAAGTACCTCGGCAATTCCCCAGGATATCTCACGGGAATCCCTCTCGTTGAATTCATCAATGTTTTTTGGAGCATCCTCTCTGCTCCTATTGACAAGCCTTTCGTATCTCGTTCCGGGAGACGAGTGTATCCCGATTATCATCACATCCTTGCTCAATTCGCGGAAGGATCTGACCTCATCCATGCTCCTGCATCCATCTATTAGGAAAAGCTCTCCCTGCATCCTTTCGATAGTGCGTTCCGCCCAGATGTTCTTGCCGTGTTTCTTACGCTCGGAATCCGCGAACTGCCCCACGCTCAATTCCTTATCTGACATGGCGTAGGATTCTCTTACGACATCTCCCATCCTTGCGAATGAGATGCCTCTCGACCCGGCAACGGACAGGAATTCCTCCTTTCCCGCTCCGGGCATTCCGGTTACTATCAGTATCTTCATTTCAGAGCAGGTTGTCGGATATGTTCGTCAATATCCTGTCGCAATATACGCATCTCAGTTTTGGAGGATTCCTGTCCTCGACCATGAATTCCGGGGATACGGGCTCTCCTTTGTTCGTAATGCAGTTGGGATTGCTGCATTTTGCCAATCCAACAATATGATCTTCCAGCTTGACCTTGAATTTCTCTGCGATGTAGTAATCCCTGATTATTGAGATGGTAGCATCCGGAGCGATGAGTGCGATCTTGCCGACTGTCGTGTGATCCAATTCCCTGTCCTCGACCTTGATGACATCCTTCCAACCGTCTGTTTTCGATGAAGGTACATGCATTCCTATGCTGATCACGGAATCGATGTTGTTCTCGTTCACACCTAGTATCTTCAGGACATTCAGTGATTGTCCGTTGGCGATGTGATCTATGACGGTACCGTTCCTTATCGGAGGTATCTTGGTCTCGGCGATCTTGTTATTATCCATCTATGTCACCTCCCAGTATAGCACACAGCAATGCCATTCTCACGGGCACTCCGTTGAAGGCCTGTTCAAAGTATTTTGCGTGAGGTGTGGAATCGACCTCGGGCATGATCTCGTCAACTCTGGGGAGAGGGTGCATGACTATCATGTCGCTCTTTGCCTCCCTGAGTATGGCGTTGTCGATCCTGTACATACCTGCGACCTTCTGATATTCGGCGGGATCGGGGAATCTTTCTTTCTGTATCCTTGTTATGTACAGGACATCCGCCTGATCTATGACATCCTCAAGGACGGCTGTCTTTGCTGGTTTGCAACCTTTCTCAACAAGGTGGTTGAATGTGTCCGAAGGCATCTGAAGGGATTCAGGCGCTACAAAGGTAAGCTTCGCACCGAACATCGTCAATGCTTCTGCGAGGGAATGGACAGTACGACCGTATTTCAGATCCCCGACGAGGACAATGTTCAGGCCGTCCAGCGACCCCTTTGCGGATCTCATTGTAAATAGGTCTAAAAGGGTCTGTGTGGGATGTGAACCCGCTCCGTCCCCTGCATTGATCACAGGGTTCTCTGAGAACTTCGCAGCCAATCTGGCAGCACCCTCATGCGGATGCCTCAGGACAATAAGGTCGCAATATGCATCGACCATCTTTATCGTATCTGCCAGTGTCTCTCCCTTGGACATGGATGTCATTGACATCTCCGAAACATCTATGACGTTGCAACCAAGTCTTCCCGCTGCACTCTCAAAGGAAAGCTTTGTACGTGTGGAGGGTTCAAAGAAAAGATTGCCCAGAACCTTTCCGTCAAGTACCTTCTTGACTTTTTCTCCCTTTGCATAAGGTATCATCTTCTCTGATAGGTCCAGAATGTAATCGATCTGAGCCCTGTCAAGGTCGCGTATTGAGACAAGGTCTTTGTCATAGAAGTCCATGTGTCCTTATCCGAACATCACGATTTAATTCTTTTTCCTAAAGACATGCGACCTCATCAGGAATATTAATTAAGTAATGATGAATCGAGGACTCATGCTTAGCGTAATCGGAAGATCACACAGAGGAAGGACATGCGAATTCTCCAAGGATGATCTTGCGATAACAACGCCATACATAATTCGATCGACCGATTCAAACGAACCTGTAAGGATAACAATGTCCGATGAGGGAAGGATCCTATCCTTCTTCGGATCCGATATCGGCCTGGATCGCAAACTGATGACCTCGGCATCATCGAGGGTCATTTCTGAAACAGTATGCAAGGACAATATCTGCGTCGTAAGAGCACCGTTCTCCGATGAAGAGGATATCCCTGAAGATGCTGAGTTTGTGGTCATTCCGAATGGATTTGAGCTGAGGAAGGACCCAAGGAAGATCGTGGACCTTGTGATAAGGATCCGCGAGAAGATAGGATACAATAGACTCCTTTGTATACTCGGCATAGCCGAACCATCCACAATATCGTTGTTGTCATACATGGGGGTGGACATGTTCGATGATTCCCTTACGGTCGCTGCCGGCCTTAACATGACACGTCTGATCCCGGAGGGGGAGATATGTGTCAAGGAGAATGCATCGGAAAAGAATGTCGAGGATCTCCTGAATGAATGCGACAAGGTAAGGACATTCATAGATTCAGGAAGATTGAGGGAGCTCGTGGATCAAAGAGTGGTATCGTCACCATCCTCGGTTGCGACACTGAGGATATTCGACGATGTCGGTTACGGATACCAGGAGGAAGCATGCTCCACCGTAGGAACAAGGCTCGCTTGCAACACGACCCAAGCCCTAAGAAGACCAGATCTGAAGGTCTATCGCGATAAGATATCCAACAGATACAGAAAACCAGAGCATAAACGCATACTTCTTCTGCTGCCGTGTTCCGCAAAGAAGCCGTATCACATCTCAAAGTCACACAAAGCATTCGGGTCCGCGATCCACACCGGGCCGCATGATACTCTTGTTCATGAGGTAATTGTCACATCCCCATTGGGAATAGTGCCCAGGGAGATAGACATGTTCTATCCCGCCAACTCCTACGATATACCTGTGACAGGAGAATGGAAATGTCAGGAGAAGGAGATGATAAGATCGATGGTCGCCGGGATACTGTCTCAGGGTTATGACAAAGTGGTATGTCATCTGGGGGATGATGTTGAATTGGTGGAAGGTCTCGCAGACATGGAGAATACCGTCGTAGGCGATGCAACCTCTCCCGCATCCCTCAAGAATCTAGATGAGGCATTGAGAAGGATAGCGAAGGAAATGGAACCTGTAGATTATTCCATCGAGAGGATAGGATCGGTCAAATCGGTTCTGTCGTTCCAATTCGATTCTGAAGTAGCCGATGCGGTGATGAATGAGAATTCCTATGCAATAGGGAAGTTCCCATACTGGAAGATGATCTACGAGGATCCGGAAAACAGGAAGGATAAGATCCAACTGGGAATGATGACCCCTGAGAGGGGGATGATATCCCTGACGCTTGAAGGAGCAGAGATCGTTGCCAAACTCGGTAAGAACACGGTCGAGATGATGGATTTCGATATAAAAGGGAATCTTTTCGCTGTGGGAGTTGTGGATGCGGATCCAAACATAAGGCCCGGGGATGAGGCCATCGTCACACTGAACGGAGAGGTTGTCGCAGTAGGTGTGGCCATGATGTCCGGAAGAGAGATGAAAGAGCTCAGAAGAGGCATAGCGGTCAAGATCAGACACAAAAGAAAGTGACCACTTTCGTACTTTCGGATATTTTCGGACACCTCCCCCGCTTTTGTTAATATACTCTCTGATCAATGATGTTATTGAAGACCACAGTGCATCCCCAAGACGCGCATGGAACCTTCAAAGTGAAGAGCGGGGTCATTTTATCCCATTCCATCCCCCCGCTCTCTCTTTTTAATCCAATGCAAAATCCTGTGATGTCCTCTGACCAAGTTTTGTGAATATTATGCTTATAACTACTCCGATGACGAATGCTATCGCACCCGTTACCAGATCGATGCTTCCGACATAATATTCCACGGATGTGCTCAACATCACGATAGTGGAACCGACCGTGAGTCCGAATATCATCATGTATGATGATTTACGGTAGTTGTTCAATGCGTAATTGACGACCTTTGAGAACAATACCAGGCCTATTATCAGACCTATTCCCAAAGGTATGAGCAATCGGATATCGAAAGTTGTCATGGCATGCGTCAAAGGGGCCATCAGACCGACTGCCATCAGAACTGTGGAGCCGCTTATTCCGGGTGCTATCTTCGATATCGCAAGGAATACTCCAACGACTATCATGTAAAGGTATGAGATCATGTCGTGAGTCAACACTTTATCCTGTGCCCCTCCCATGAACAGGAATGAACACATTATCAGGAAACCTATCACCAAACATATGATGTTGACCTTCGAAGGTTTGACGGAAGGTTCGGTATGTCTCCATAGCTCGGGATACTGTCCGATTATCAGTCCCGTGAAAAGAAGTATGGATATGAATCTGTATTGTTCAAATAGGAAATCAAGTCCGAAAGCCACAAGGAACATTCCGAATACGATACCCAATGCAAGCAAAGCAATGAATGAGAACTCATCTTTGAGCTTGTGACGGAGATCGGCAAGTATGGCCACCGCTCTCTCGTATACTCCAAAGCAGACAGCCAGAACGGCACCGCTAACACCGGGCACCATGGATGCTATTCCGATCAGTGTGCCGACGAGGAACTTTTTGACAGAGAGCGTCACTGAGCCCATGGTTACGTGATTATTGTTGAGTTAATAATCTTTTTCAGAGGCGGGATCGGATATTGCATTTTTCGAGGAGAATACATTTTGTAAAATTGATACAAGTCTGTTGTGATCCGGATAAAATATGGCATTCATCTTGAGATAGAAATCCTATCATGATCACTATGGATGAAATATGGTGAATATAATATACTATGAATAGTGCCGGACATTAGTAACATCTATAAGCTAACAAGACATTATAATTATGATAACTTGCCATCTACAGCAACCGTGAAGATGAACACCTGCAATAAGAATCACAAGATAACCGTTAGTATGAGGGAGGATGGAGATCTAGATGTTAACATAGTATCCGATTGCAAGAATGTTCAGGAATATGCCAAGAACATCAATGTCATAGGCATGTCCGATCTTATGGATAGGCATAGCAGCAAGATCCTGGACCCAAGCAATTCGGCTATGTTGTCCACCCCATGTCTGGTACAACAGGGAGTGCTGGATGCAGCGTGGATGGAGGTCGGCATCCTATCAAAATCCCTTTGCAACAAGGTACATAGCAACGAAGTGATACTGGATCAGATGAACCCTGATACCGATGAACAAAGTTGAAACAAAATATGGTATCGACTGGCACAAATCTGTTTTCCCATGAGAATAGGATGTTTTAGGCCAGCATATTTTTAATCGAGCATATGCATACTAATCCAAATGTATGGAGCGCTTGTGGTAAGTGGCGATTCTGAACTTCTCTCTCAGGCAAAGAGATTCATCACCAACATAAACAACAGCATAATGGTCGAAACACTGAATGATCCTTCGAAGATAAGGGATGCGCTCAGATCCACGGCCCTCATAGATGTTGTGGTATGTGATCACAATCTTCCATCCGTTGATGCGTTGTCAGTATTCAATGAGATGAATCGTATGAATGACATGCGCCCTTTCATAATAATGACCAGTAAGGCTGATGGTGACGTGGCAATAAAAGCATTCGAACTGAGAATGGATTATTACCTAAGCCGTGAGAACATAATGAACTTCTACATGGAACTGGCATCGAAGATAGTTCTGTGTGCAGAAAGGAAAAAACTTGAGGATGATCGTGCGCTGAATGAGAAAAGGATGCAGGCGCTCATGAATCTCCTTATGATGCACGATAAGGAATTCGGGGACATACTCAATTATGCCCTCGAGGAGAGCGTCGCACTCACAAAAAGTACCATCGGATACATAGCGATGTACGAAGAGGATACCAGAAAACTCAAAATGGCCGCATGGTCCAGGGGAGGATTGGATCAGTGCAGGATGGAGAATCGGCAGATAACATATGATTTCGATTCCTCAGGTATGTGGGGGGAACCCATACGTCAGGGCAGACCCATTATAGTGAATGATTACCCCAAGGAGATCAGCTACGGGAAGATGGACTTACCCCACGGCCATGTTCAACTGAACAGGATAATGATGATCCCCATATTCCATAACGGTAAGATACTGGCAACAGCTGGAATAGGTAATAAGGCCAGAGAGTACACATCCGAGGATCTGATGCAATTCACCCTTTTGATGGATGGCCTGATGTCCATCTATCACGAAAGGATGCTCGAGGGAGAAAGCGCAAGAAGCGAGCACAATCTTCAAGGTATCCTGCAGAATGCTCCGGTCGGAATAATAATCGTGGATGAGGACATGTTCATGATCGATAGCAATGACTATGCGAAATCCATGCTGTCTCTTCACTCTCTCTGTCTTTCTAAGGAACCTCTGAGATCGAATCAGGGTGAACTGTCAAGGATCATAAAGAAAGATATCGAAAAGGTACGTGAGTCCGGACACGGGATGGAATTCGAACATACGATAGAGAAGGACAATCGTAACTTCGTCCTGAAGGTGAATGTTGCAAAGACACAAGGGAAGAACAAAGAGGAAACAGGATTCATCGTAATAATCGATGATATCTCCGAACTGTCAACAGTGAGCAGACAACAGATCGTCGCAATGGAACGCATAAACCTTCTGGACAGACTCATAAATGATGATATTCGGGGCCATCTTACGAATATGAAGATCGAGCTCGATGTAGCACCTGAAGGGTCACCGATCAACAATGTAAGAAAGGACGTCGAGGATCTGGACGAGATAATGACATTCGTGAAGGAATATCATGACGTAGGAATGCTGGAACCTCAATGGCAGAGTCTGGATGAGGTATTGGACCGCGCCATAAAGGTCAATGGTCTGGACAGGGATTCCGTAAGATACAGTGTCAGAGGAGTCAGGATATTGGCCGATCCGGCATTTGTGAACGTCTTCTCTCAGTTAATGGAATATTCCATACTTCAGAATGGCAGAGGAATAAAGTGTTCCATAAAATGCATGTTGGAGGAGAAGGACCTAACGATAACCTATTCAGATAATGGTAAGGGCATACCTTATGACGATAAGGACGATTTCGTATCCGGGACCAATATGAACTTTGGAAGAGGGATATACCTAGCGTTCAGTATACTCAAGGCCTGTGGATTCTATGCTAAGGAGTCCGGTATCCCTGAGAAAGGTCTTATGGTGGAGATAGTGGTTCCTGCACACAAGTATTCCATCACCTGGGATTAATGATCATATCATCTGTATCGGTTTTCCTATTGCTGTAACAGATATTGTTATGTCGAGAACCATCCTTATGCCGTCCACCTCGACCGCCTTCTCCTTCACATCGTATCTTACATTGATGGAGGATGCTCCTGCAGCACGGGCAGAGTTCTCGGCGAATACGTGTCCTTCCCTCTTAGCATAATCTATGCCCTCTTCTATGGAATCAAAGGTCTCTTTACCCAATTTTGAATAGACGGTGCATGATCTTCCGGAACCCTGGCTCATTTGATCAGGCTCTATAAGAAGATCTATCGATTCCACTATGCATCCTGATATTGCGCCTATCGCGTTGCCAATGTTGGAATTCTCCGATGATATGAATTCGGTGTTCAGTCTTCTTGCCACCTCGGGGATCCACGCATTGACCGGAGCCCCTATGCCTATCAGTGGTTTATTGAGGGAGATCGAACAAGAATAATCGCGCCCCATCCTTCCGGTGATGGCTTTTTTCAGAAGGTCCTCCGATATCAGGTTGTTGGAAGTACTGCCTGTCTCGTCGAATATCACTTTCTTCAATATCTCTGAGGATATCTTCTCGTATACCATCTCCTTCAATCTGGATATGAATTTCTTTTTGGGTAGACCGACCCTCTTAAGGACGTATTCCACGCCGAGCTCCGAGGCCTTTGAATCATATTCGATATAGCTTCCTTCCGAATGGAGTATATCCGTGGGGGTAAGTCCGATCCTTTGTATGAGGCCGTACTCCTCCATTCTCTCTATGTTGAAACTTGTCGGATGGGCATTCAACATCGATCCCGCCCTCTTAAGCGAAAGAGGCCTGTGTTTCAGTAGAGTTAGGAATTCGACATCCAGTCTAGATAGGAATCTTGGATCCGCAGGTCTGGATACAGTAAAGAATTCTATGTCGGAGATTATGCCCCTCTCGTTGGCTACCTCACGTCTGCTGATAGGGGCATCAAGCGCAGCAGTGAGATCATCAATGATCTCCGGCCATTTCGATGCTGCGATGCAAAGCGGCATAACTCGCAAAGGGGTCAATGAGAGTTTTGTACCATTCACCATTATGCGGCTGTCTCCACCTATACCGGAGGTCGATATCTCTGCTGCCATGACGTGCGTTCTGTATCCCCCTATCATTGCACCTTCTGCATTTATGCAGGGGAACCCTTCCCTCAGAACTCCGATATCCGTTGTGGTGCCGCCCATATCCACGACGATAGCGTCATCGATCCCTGTCAAGACCTTGGCACCTGTAAGACTTGCGGCGGGTCCGCATAATATGGTCTCCACGGGACGCTCCTCCGCAACGTTCACATTCATTATGGATCCGTCCCCTTTAACGATCATGACCGGTGCATCCATTCCTCTTTTCAACATGACCTTCTCGACCGAAACGATAAGGTCCTTGATCACAGGTATTAGTCTGGCATTCATGATCGCGGTCACGGTCCTCTCATTGAACCCAAGGATGGATGATAACTGATGACCGCAGACGATCGGCTTGTTCGTGATATGTTTCACGATCTCCATCGCTGCCACTTCATGTTCAGGATTCCTTACGCTCATGTATCCTGTTATGGCAACACAGTCAATGCGATCATTAGCTTCTTTGATGAAATCGGTAATGGAATCCTTGTCAAGTGGTTCTGACTCATTACCGTTGATATCATGTCTACCGCGTACAGTTATGTGATCATCTATTCTGATGGAACCATCGAACTCCCTGCCTATGCAGATGAGCCCCACTCTGCATCCTTTCCCCTCAACTATCGAGTTGGTTGCCAATGTTGAGGAAAGGGAGACTATCGAGACATTTCTCAGCAGCTCCTTATCGAATCCGCATATTGCATTCTCGATCCCTATGACAAGGTCCTCCTTTGTTGTCAGGGCCTTTGCCTTGTGGAGTACTTCCCCATTCTCAAGATCCAGAATCACGGCATCTGTGTATGTGCCGCCTGTATCCATCCCCAGACCTAAGCGCATGTCATTTACCTGTTGTATGTCTTTATTCCAAGATCGTCGTAACGGCTGTTCACTATCTTGCAGATGTGATCTGACATTATCCTCTGCTGTTCCTTTCCGTTTACGTCAGGCATCCTATCCATGAAGAACTCATGGTCGCATTTGTTGCATCTGACCTTCGGACATCCCTTCACTACTTCGGAACACCCTTGGCACGCGAAAGCGCGTGCATATACCAATGAGAATCTGAAACCGCAGTTCGGACAATCGAATTTCCTGACCGAAGCGGTCGTCTCATAGGAGAACCCCTTTGCCTTCATGGCCTCGTAGTAACTGTTCATTTTATCACCTCTCTGAATTTGTAATGGTTCACCGAAACATCGGACAGGAGGAAGTTGATCGTCCGAGTTCCGGCTAAAGTGTTTAGGAGGAGAAAATAGTTTCTTCTTCAGTCGTCCATACGACCGTACTTCTTGCTGGCATCAACCATTGCGGAGATGTTCTCAAGTTTGCAGTGTATATCTGGCGGAACCTCGCAACCGCTTGCAATGCAGTACTTGGAGTTGAGTCCACGTTTGCACAGTGCGGTCTTCACTTCTTGACAAAGGTCCTTGGTGGCCTTGGTGACATCTTCAACAGATGCCCTCACATAGATCTGAGGATCCATCTGTCCTGCCACAAGACAGTTGTCTGCGTAACCGTCAAGTATTACCTTGCTTGCAGAAGGCGAACCCTCTATCTGCGGGTAATAGGCCATTGAGTAGATCGACGGTTTGAACTGCTTGATCTGTGTATCCAGATGAGGAAGGTCCGCACAGTTGTGTATGGCCATCGCCATTCCGTTGTCAAGCACTTCCTGATTCAGTCTCTTTGCGTACTTGTCCCCCTCGAACTCCCCGTACTCAGCATCTCCGAGACAAGAATAGTTGCCCCAAAGGTAGTCCCAGCAGACCGCTTCGATACCTGTCTCCCCGAAGGCCTTCACGATCTCTGAATCGTACTCGGTCATTACCGCGAGGGCCTTGTGTATGGGGGCAGGTTCCGTGAACATGTCCATGAAAAGCCTCTCAGCACCTGCACTTTGTGACAGTGCAAGCAGCGGCCCCTCTATGAACGCTGATGTCACTACCTCACCCTTCAGATAATCTGCGATGAGTTTCGTACCTTCTATCAGGACGCCTGTCCTTCCTTTCTTCACATCAGGTACGGTGAACTTCTCGTAATCCTCCATGCTGTGGACGATGTGGTCATCAACGAATGGGGTGTTCTGTTCATCCATTCTCACATTCGCTCCGAGGTCACCTGCCATGACCGAGAGATCCATCAGCCCGATCGCGAAATCGAGGCCGAATTTCTTCTGACCTTCCAGGAAAGCCTGTGCGAAGAGCTTGGGATCGCTGCACCACTCACGGTATGTGAGGGTACCGTCCCCGATCAGTCTCCTGCAGACGCCGCATGCTATGGGATATGTGGTGAGTCTGTCGACCTTCTCGTTGCTTAGTGCTGCGACCGCTCTCTCCTTATGCGTCATCTCCTTCATGTCAGAGTTCCTCCTTTAGCCATTTTACGCAGTCCTGTGCGTTGAGGTCCCTGTGATCCGCACCTATCTCGGATGCGAACTGAGGGGATGTCGGAGGACCGCCTATCGTGACCACGCACTTTGAGCGGTATCCTGTTTCTTTGAGGACGTCAAGGGTCTTCTTCATGTTGTCCATAGTGGGCGTCATCAATGTGCTGAGGCAGAGACAGTTGATCTGATTCTCTTCGGTCATCTGGACGATCTTCTCCGGGGATATGTCCTTTCCAAGATCGGTCACTATGTAACCTCCCGCAGTGAGCATGGTCTTAACGATGTTCTTACCTATGTCGTGAACATCTCCCTCAACCACTGCGGTGGCGCATCTCTTACTGTCCTTCAGCTGTTCCGTTGGTATCGCAGGCAGCAAGAGGTCCAGTCCTGCATACATGCAACGTGCGGAAACGAGGACCTGAGGAAGGTATACCTTATGTGCGGCGTAGTTCTCGCCGACGATGTTCATACCTTTGACGAGTCCGTCATTTATTGCTTCTATCGGGTTTATTCCTGTGTCAAGCGCCTCTTGGGCCGCTGACTGTGCTTGATCGAGTTTGCATGTCGTCACTGCATCACTCAATTTGTTGAGTATTTCTTCCTTGGACATTTCTTCACTCCTTCTTCCGTTCTGCCATTTTTGAGGCGTTAATAGGATTTTTTTGCACGATATTTATAGCCTTAATATGGATGGATGTGTACTCCATATAGTTATGAATATAATTACCATGATTATGGTTGATTAGTATATAAATAAACCCAATAAATTATGCATATTAACAATATTATGGTTAATATATTGTTGCAAAAATGAGTAATAATTCAAAATCTAAGATATATTATATTTAAATGTATCTATCAATAATTCAATTTCTTGGCAGTTTTGACATTCAGTGCATAACATAAATGGGGGTCATTCTGTAAAGTAAAGGAAAAAAGCTTGATGATATTGTCAAAGGGATAGACCATGATCCAATATCGGATATGGTCCTTACTGATACTGTCAGATCGATTATGATCTCAAAGAGCAGTACCTTCTTTTGGTATGAACATCCCCGACATGTCCACTCCCTCATGCTCCAGGAGCTTGATCTTCTTATCAATACCGCCGGCATATCCCGTAAGGCTGCCGTTCGTACCAACCACTCTGTGGCATGGTATGATTATGGATATCGGATTGTGACCTACGGCACCCCCGACCGCCTGACAGGACATTCTTTCCTTCCCGGTTCTTAGTTCGATCTCCTTTGCGATATCTCCGTATGTTTTAACCTTTCCATATGGTATATCGATAAGTATTCTCCATACCTCTTGACGGAAATCACTGCCTTGGGGCGCTAAAGGGATATCGGATATCCTAGGTCTATTTCCTGAAAAATACTCATTCAACCAATCTTTACTTTCACAAAGGATGTCAAGGTCATCTTTTTCTTCGATATCGTTGCCTATGGTACTTCCGAAGTACTTCTGCCCCTCCATCCACAATCCTATCAGATTCTCTTTGTCACTCACTAGGGTAATTTTCCCAACAGGTGACTTGTAGCACGATGAATATATCATTTGGATCCCTTTGATTGAATAATATGGTGGCGTATGATGAGCCTAGTCTATATCCTTATTGGAATACATATGATCTCGTTTATTATAGTAAATGCGGTCGACTCGAAGGGCCAATGTATCATACCTAGTTCATCTGGTATCAAAATTAAAGATCAAAAATATGATGAATGATCTTTGTCTCATACTTATATTAGAATATTTCCCATATAGAATTGGGACATTCAGTTCTTAGGATGCAATATATCAGCTTCACTTTCTGCGATCATAGTTATTGATGATTCAGCTCATCCTTTGAAAAATCCCCTATTGTTGTATTATGCCTATTCTTAAATATTGGTAACGTTTTTATGAGTTGGATATATAATCCAACACCTATATATCAAGAAAGCGCGGGATGCTAATGAACACTAAGAATGTAGCAATTATAGCCGCAGTAATAGTTGTCGTCGCAGTTTTGGCGGTCGGAATTACTGTATATGAGGGAAATGACAACAACGGAGAGATAACATTCACCGACACGAACGGAGATACAATAACCTTGGATTCCGAGTGTGAGAGGATAGTTGTATACAGCAAATATATCGCTGAGGCAATGATAATGATGGGTTGTTCCGATCTTGTCATAGGAACAACAACTACCGTTAAGAATGATATCAACTACACAGATTATTACAAATACGCAACAGCATTGAGTTCGAGCACAACGGAAGGAATGGACATAGTTCTGTCCTTGGAGCCCGATCTCATCATCGCACACAACACCAATGACACGACACAGCTTCGCAACACAGGCATCCCTGTAGTGGAGTTAGGTGCAAGCAAGATCTCGGAGATCGAGAACGATATCACTTCTCTGGGAATAATAACCGGACATCAGACCGAGGCAAATAAGATAGTTGACTGGTTCCTGTCCAAGATGAGCATAATAAACGGATTCAACGGAACATCACCGTCCTTCGCTTTGGAGAGCTATTCGGCAACAAGGTTGTCATTCTGCAACCCTTCCAGCACTCCCGGGGTATTGCTTGAGTCGATAAAGGGTAAGAATGTATTCGAATCGACAAGTACGACATACACATATCCAGAAGGTTCCGTCCTTATTGAATTGAACCCGGATGTACTGTTGGTTGTCACATACAATGCGAATTGGAATGATGCTGCATTGAACTCCTATTTGGATACGATATATTCCAGGGCGGGATGGAACAACATAACCGCGATCCAGAATGACGACGTCTACATGATATCCAATGATATCATCGGAGGAATGCGTTCAGTGATCGGCGGATTGTTCATGATATCCCTGATGGACCCGGTCAACAACGGGGACATATCCGTTTCGGAACTTGTTGACGAATACAACAGTATAGGTAATACGAAATTCAACAATCAGATGGTCTATTCCAGATAATCTGATACACAAACCTCTTTTCTTAATTTAATACAGAGTGGAACCTATGTCGAAAGATCCTCAGGCAAAGAAAGAGAAGAATCGGAAAAGCCTATTGTCACTGATAAAAGGTGAAGGATGCGACGACACCACTCGCGGAAAACTGAATGCATCCAAAAGGAAGAGCATCCTGTTCCTGTTCCTGATCCTGGTGATACTAATTGTGGTTGCCATCGCGGTCCTTGGGATAGGAGCTGTACACGTTCCGTTCATGGATGTACTAAGGGTGATCGGCAATACCCTGTTACCAGATCATATACAAGGTCCGTCGACCGGATATTATTCGGCGGTCATCATCAATTACAGAGCACCGAGGGTCATAGTCGGTATACTTGCAGGAGTGAGTCTGGCGATAGCAGGGGCGGTCATGCAGGGGATACTGAGGAACCCCCTGGTCTGTCCGTTCACTTTGGGATTATCGTCTGCTGCAGCATGCGGTGCGGGTATCGCACTGGTCCTGGGGCCGATCATACTCGGTTCCACTTATTACTCGTACATAATGATCTTCGGGACGAGCATCACGGTAGGGTGGCTGTTCATGGTCGCCATGGCCTTCGTGTTCGGTCTTCTGAGTGTTGTGATATTACTTTCCCTTACCGGAAAAAGGATCGTGAATCAATCCACACTGATATTGACGGGAGTGGTCATAGGTTATCTTTTCTCAGCGGTATTGTCGTATCTTAAATACGCATCGAATGAGGAGGCACTCAGGGACATAACAATGTGGTTGCTCGGAGGTATGTGGGGAGTATCTTGGAGTGCGGTCATAATCCTGATACCCATCGTGATAATCGGTGCCATAGTCCTGGAATCATATGCTGTGGATCTTAACACGCTTTCGAGCGGAGATGATGTGGCAAAGAATCTGGGCGTGGATGTCAAGAGACTCAGAAGGAAGATATTGATCATCTCCGCACTCATAACATCGGCATGTATGGCCTTCACAGGGATAATCGGTTTCATAGGTCTCATGGCACCCCATATCTGCAGGATGATAATCGGTAACGATCATAGATTCCTCATTCCTGCCGCAGGATTGCTGGGGGCACTGATACTGATAAGTTCCGACGCGGTGGCAAGGGTCATACAGGCACCTGACGACATCCCTGTCGGGATCATAATGTATGTCATCGGCGGCATATTCTTCCTGATCCTGGTAAGGAAGATGAGTAGGGGGTATGAGGGATGAGGATCGAGGTGGAATCCCTATGTCAGGGTTATGGGAACAACATCGTCCTGAATGATATGTCGTTCTCTGCCAAAGATGGGGAGATACTTGCACTTCTGGGACCAAATGGGTCTGGTAAATCAACCTTGATAAAGACATTGTGCAACATAATGAGTCCGATGTCCGGAACAGTGAACATCGACGGAGAGAACCTTTACGATATGGAACTGACCGATGTGGCAAAACTGATATCATATGTTCCTCAATCCTGTCCGACTTCGGTCTTCACCAAGGTAATAGATACGGTCCTTGTAGGTAGAAGGCCGTACGTCAGCTGGACATATTCCGATAAGGACATAGATATAGCGATAGAGTCCATGCAGGCAATGAGGGTGGAAAAGCTATCTGACCGCAACACCTCGGAACTGTCAGGCGGACAGAGACAGAGGGTGTTCCTTGCAAGGTCCCTTGCTCAAAGGCCTGCACTCTTCATGTTCGATGAGCCGACCAGTGCATTGGACCTCAAACATCAGATGAACACCATGATAACGATGAGGGATCTGATAAGGGAGAAGAATGTCGGTATGATAATCGCACTTCACGACATCAATCTGGCACTTAACTATTCTGATAAGGTCATGATGATCAAGGACGGAGGGATATATGCAATGGGGGATCCCGAGACGACAATAACCAAAGAGAACATCAATGCAGTCTATGGTGTGGATGCAGAGATCATAACATCCGATACAGGGGGAAGGTACATCCTCCCCATATCCCCATGCAATAGAGATGACGAGGACGAGTGACGGAGGAGAGGAACATGGGAAAAAGGACAATATACCCGTTTACGGCGATAGTGGGTCAGGAATGTATGAAGGAGGCACTGGTTCTGAACACAGTGTTCCCCTCCATCGGAGGGGTTTTGATAAAAGGAGAAAAAGGAACAGCGAAGTCCACATCGGTAAGGGCATTGGCCGAACTCCTTCCCGGTAAGGATGTGATGAAGGGTTGCCCCTGTGGGTGTTCGTGGTATGAACAGAACAACATATGTCCCGATTGTCAAGATAGAAGAGCAGATGGTACCATTGAAAAAGAGACGGTCCCTATGAGGGTGGTCGAACTCCCTCTGAATTCCACAGAGGATAGGGTAGCAGGGACCATGGACATTGAACATGCCATATCGACGGGAAGGAAGAAGTTCGAACCGGGGATATTGGCAAAGGCCAATGGCAACATATTGTATGTCGATGAGGTGAATCTCCTGGATGATCATCTGGTGGACCTCCTTTTGGATGCGGCGGCAATGGGCGTGAACTTCATAGAAAGGGAGGGGATATCATTCAGCCATCCTTCCAAGTTCATACTTGTCGGAACAATGAACCCCGAGGAGGGGGAGCTCAGACCGCAGCTTTTGGACAGATTCGGTCTAACTGTCGATGTCAAGGGAGAGACAGACCCAAAGGATAGAGTGGAGGTTATCAGACGCCGCATCGCATTCGAGAAGGATCCCGATTCATTCATCGGCAGTTATGCCGAGGCTCAGGATGAACTGCGGTCGGACATCATCGAAGCAAGGAAGATCATCGACACCATAGAACCGGACGAAGATGCGCTGAACACCGCAGTTAAACTGTCCATGTCGATCGGGGTCGATGGACACCGGGCTGATCTTATACTCATAAAGACCGCAATGGCAAAAGCAGCACTTGAGAAGAGAGAACAGGCAACATCGAAGGATGTCATCGAGGTATCGAAGCTTGTACTTCCGCACAGGATGAGGAGAAATCCATTCCAAGATTCTTCAATGGGTTCCGAGGAAATGGAGAAATGGTTGCAGACATTAGCAGTTTGAAGTATGACAATTATCCTTTGTCTGCAATAGTCGGGCATGATGCAGCAAAGACGGCTATCATGTGTGCAGCTGTAAGCAGTGACGTAGCGACGATCCTGATATGCGGTCCACCAGGTACGGGCAAGACGACACTGGCAAGGTCCATTCAGGGGTTGATCCCGGAAATGAGGATCGTAACCCTTCCCATGAATGCCACAGAGGAACAGATCTTCGGCGGCATAGATGTAGAATCAACGATAAAAACAGGAAAGAAATGCGTCACAGAACACATATTCATGAGGTCCCAAGAAGGGGTCATACTCATGGAGAACATAAACCTCTTTCCTGAACACATAACCAATCAGGTCCTGAACACTGTCTTGGAAAGAAAGAACACGATCGAACGTGAAGGGATATCGATGGAATATGATCTCAACACGACCCTCATAGCAACAATGGATCCGTCAGAAGGTGAATTATCGGAACATATGCTGGACCGGTTTGACATATGTGTATTCCTGTCAGACAATGAGGATCAGGAAGAGCGACTCACAATCCTCAAAAGAAGACTTGCCTATGAACGCGATCCAAAAGCATTCATTGACTCATTTTCTTCTGATAACGATGCGATCATAAGATCGATAGGATCGGCAATAGGGGCATATCCTGATATGAAGGTCCCAAACGGTTATGAGGAGGCAATATCCAGAATATGCTCCGAAATGAATGTGGAGGGACACAGAGGGGACATATCGGTCATCCACACATCATGTGCGATCGCTGCATTGGAGGGCAAGGGGACCGCAGACCTCGAAGATCTCAGGACCGCAGCGAATCTCTGTCTTCTTCACAGGAGGAGGGAAAACGATCCCGGACAACAGCAGAACGAGCCGGAAGAGACCGATCCGGATAGTGAGGACAACAATGATAATAGCGGGGAACCTGAGGAGCAGGAACACAATCCCCCAAGCAGTGATAATTCTGAAGATAATGATTCCAATAACGATACAGAATCTTCCCCCGACCCAGAGCCTAAGGAGGAAGTGTTCTCAATAGGAGAGGAATTCGAGGTCGCCGATTACATACCTCCGGATAAAAAGCAATTACTGAGGGAATCCAGAGGAAGAAGGGAGTATAGGATCACAGACGATCACTCCGGAAAATGCATAGGACATACTATCCCAAGAGGGAATATCTCTGATATAGCGTTATGTGCCAGCATAAGAGCGGCAGCTCCATATCAAAGCATGAGGGAACATAACGGTCTTGCGATAGTATTGACAAAGAACGACCTCAGGGAAAAGATCAGAAGGAAGAAGCAAGGTACCAAACTATTGTTCTTGGTGGACGGGAGCGGTTCGATGGGCGCCAACAACAGGATGGTGGCGGTCAAAGGGGCGATATTATCACTTTTGAAGGATGCTTATCAAAAACGTGACGAAGTAGGTCTGGTCGTATTTCGTAACGAAGAGGCTGAAGAGATATTGCCGCTCACGCGGAGCGTTTACAAGGCATATCGGACATTGAATGATATACCGACCGGTGGTAAGACGCCGTTGACATCAGGGCTTAAGATAGGGTACGAAAGATTGATGAGATTCACGACCGCAGGTTATGGGACGGTGATGGTGATACTCACGGACGGAAAGAGCAATGTATCGGTTTCTCAGGGTGTAAGGCCGGTCGAAGAGGCCCGCCAATATGCGGAATCGATAAAGGACTGCGGAATAAAGTTCGTCGTAGTGGACACGGAGACAAGTCTTGTAAGGTTCGACATGGCATATGAACTAAGCAAGAGTCTGGATTGCACTTATATAAAATTGGAGGAGCTGAACTCAAATCGTTTATCGTCCTCTGTAAAGAAAGCATTGGGAAGAATATGAGAGGGATCATTCAATGACAGCAGATAGGACAAAGATAGCTACCATGATGTGGGATTCCCACACACCGATAATAGAGAAGGTCGCAAAGGACATAGACATCGAGATCATTTGCAGATCAGCATCTGAGATCGAGAGGAAAGGTCTGTCGATAAAGGATGTAGTATCCATACTGGATGATGCTGACATAGTGGTGATGTTCAAATCGAACACAAAATTCTGGAGTGATCTGGAGGATGAACTCTCAAAGGACAAATCTAAACGGAAGATCGTTTGTTTCGGAACAGAGCCTACGAGTTGGTCATTGACATCCGTGGATCATGAGATCGCGATCAATGCTTACAGATATATGCTGAACAGCGGCGAGGAGAACTTCAGAAGGATGTTCAAGTATCTCGAGACATCCATATTGGGAAAGGGTGATGAGATACTTCCGCCCGTGGAGATCCCTTGGCAGGGCATAATACACCCGGATGCATCCGACAAGGTCTTCATGACCCTGGAAGAATACCTTGAATGGTATGATAGACCAAAAGATGGAATGTGGGTCGGGATCATCGCATCACGTCCGATATGGATGATGGACGGGTGCAGAATAGAAAAGGAATTCGTCAAACATCTGGAGGATGAAGGATTGAACGTCATCCTCATTTTCACCACATTCTCAAAGAATATCGAGGCAGGTGCGCTGAGCGTAAGCGAGGGCATATGGAAGTTCTTCACAGACAATGGTGATCCTGTCGTGGATGCCATAGTGAAGTTCTCGACAGCATTCATAGGCGGAGAGTCATATGGGGATGATGCAAGATCCGAGGTCGACGCGAAAGAGCTGCTGGAATCGATGAACATACCGATATATCAGCCGATAGTGATGAGCAGGATGTCGGTGAACGAATGGCTCTCTCTTCCTGGATTGACCACAGATATCACATGGCAGATAGCATTCCCGGAGTTCGAGGGAGTGATCGAACCGCTGGTAATAGGTTCAGACAGAGGGTTCGATGACAATGGCGGCAAAGAACGCGTCATAATAGAAGAAAGAAGCAGAAGACTCTCAAAACGCATACACAGATCGATACTTTTGGGCCGTACTCCCAACAGTGAGAAGAAGGTCGTGATATTCCTGAACAATTTCCCATGCTACGGGGTAGAGGCCAATGTGGGTGCGGCAGCAGGACTGGACACCCTTGAGAGCGTGGCCAATATATTGAAGAGGATGGAAGAGGAAGGATACACAGTGGAACCGCCGGAAGACGGTAAGGACCTAATAACAAGGATACTGGAGAACAAGGCGCTTTCCGAGTTCAGGTGGACGACGATACAGGAGATAGATAAGCGTGGCGGAGCATTGTACAGGATGGGAATGGAAGAATACAACGAATACTTCCATACACTCTCTGAGCACACACAGAATGATGTTATCAACATGTGGGGGGAACCGCCGGGAAAAGGAATGGTCCTAGATGGTGAACTGGTGATCACAGGGGTCTCCTTCGGAAATGTCATAGTGGCCGTACAACCGAAAAGAGGATGCTACGGTTCAAGATGTGATGGGGAGGTATGCAAGATATTACACGACCCCCTGTGTCCACCGCCGCATCATTTCTTAGCGACATATCAGTATTATGAACACATCTGGGGAGCACATGCAGTGATCCACACCGGAACCCATGGAAACATGGAATGGACACCCGGTAAAGGAGTAGGGATGACAAGTGAATGCTATCCTGACATAGCAATGTCCGACTCCCCTCATTTCTACATCTACAACTCAGACAATCCCCCTGAGGGCCTGGTGGCAAAAAGAAGATCATACGCAACCCTTGTGGACCATATGCAGAACATAATGACAAGGGTGCAACTGTATGATGGTTTCTCGGAGCTCGAGAATCTACTTTCCCAATATGATACAGCATCAAGGGACCCGACGCATCAGGAACAACTCAAAGAATTGATCATCAATGCGGCAAAGGATGCAAAGTTCTACGAGATAGAGATGGATGCGGACACCCCGCTGAAAGAATGTGTCAGGCTATGTCATGAGGCCTTGTCAAAGGTTAGGAACTCACAGATGAACATGGGGCTGCATACATTCGGTGACATACCTGTCGGTGACAGAAGGGTCGAGATGGTCAATTCCATAATAAGGTATGGTGAAGAGCATGATTCAATAAGGGATTGTGTAGCGGATATCATGGAACTCGATCTGTCAGAACTCTATAAGGAACAGGGTAGGATCGATGAAAGATACAAGATATCCTATGGGGCACTCATTGAGGATATTGGGATAAAGACAAGGGACACGATAGATCTGATATTGAAAGGAAATAGTATAGAGGAGGCCCTTGAGACAGTAGGCATCCCGGGTACAGATGAACAATGCAGAGCATTCGATAAGTTCATAGATATCATATTCGAGATCAGCCAGCGTATGGATGAATCCAAGGAGATCGATGCATTGCTGAATGCACTCGATGGAGGATATACAAAACCTGGGCCTTCCGGTCTCATCACTCGAGGAAGATATGACATACTTCCCACCGGGCGCAATTTCTATTCCATCGATCCACACAGTGCACCCAATACAACCGCCTGGAAAGTGGGTATGAAACTTGCTGATACAGCCATAGAGAAATATCTGAATGAATCCGGAGAGTATCCTGAGAGCATAGGGTTCTTCTGGACAATGACCGAGATAGTGTCAACAGGAGGGGAGCTCATGTCCCAGATGATGTATCTGATGGGGGCAAGACCTGTATGGGGACACGATGGAAGGGTGAAGGACTTTGAGATAATGTCTCTCGAGGAACTCAAGAGGCCCAGAATAGATGTCACAGTAAATGTGTCCTGTATACTAAGGGATAATATGATGCACAATATCGATCTGATGGATTCCATCGTCAGTAGGATAGCGGAACTCGATGAGCCGTTAGAGATGAACTATGTGAGAAAGCACACTCTTGAATCCATAACCGAGGGGATGGACAAGGAAGATGCATATGCCAGAATGTTCGGTGCTCCACCCGGATCATACATCTCAGGCGTTAACCTTGCGGTATTCGCAAGCGCCTGGAAGGAGGACAAGGACCTTGCCGGAGTATTCGTAAAGGCCAAAGGTCATGGATACGGCAATAACAGGAACGGAAAACCCATGTTCGAACAGTTCGCAAAAAGTCTTTCCAAGGTCAACATGACATTCGATAAGACCGCATCGGATGAAGGGGATGTACTCGGATGCAGCTGTCATTTCAGCAACATCGGGGGAATGACCGTTGCGTCAAGATATCTGTCCGGAAAGGATGTGAAAGCCTACTATGGAGATACGAGGGACCCGCGTGATATCGCGGTGAATACACTTGCCGATGAGATAAGGAGGACAATGAGGACCAAGGTCCTCAATCCTATGTGGATAGAACATATGAAGAAACACGGTTACAAGGGAGCATCTGAGATGATGAAGAGGGTTTCACGTCTGTATGGATGGGAAGCAACGACCCAAGAGGTCGATGACTGGCTCTTCGATGAGGTCACAGAAACATTCGTTTCGGATGAGAAGATGAGGGAATTCTTCATGGAGAACAATCCGTATGCGTTCGAGGAACTGACAAGAAGATTGTTGGAAGCATACACAAGAGGATTGTGGAATACAGATGATGAGACCATACAGTCGATAAAGGATGTCTATATGGACATAGAGTCATGGCTTGAGGAAGCTGCAGGAGAAGGAGAGTTCCAAGGCGGGGAGATAAGCATAATCACATCCGATGATGTCACAGGGTGGAATTCCAACATCGATAAGGTATCGAAGATCATAGAGGATGTTCGTAAGAGACCTGACAATTGAAGATTCCCATGATGCATCTTATGGATCCCGATTAGGTAGAGTTCAAAGGCAATATTCCACGCTGCAGCAGTACGTAGTTGGACAATCGGATTTAAGGATCACGTCTCTCTGTGTTTGCCAAGTCCCTTTCTGGTATCTCTACTCAGCTCATTACTGGATGCTGTCTCACATGATTAGTCATTATGTGGAGCAGATGTCAGATTGTTATTCGCATTCGTACCGAAATGGAATACGATCAACTCATCCAGATCAGCATAAGGTAATGTTCCGCCGAACATCCTGCGTATATTGTGGAAAGGATCCACGTACACATAGTGTGTATCTCGGGTCGTTCCTCTTTTCTCCAGAACTCCGATATCTATCAGGTTGTTGATATGCGACCTGAATGTCTGGTCGCTCACATCCCCCAACCATCTATGTGCATCACGCAAAACAAAACTGTCCATCCTTCTGGAATGTCTGATTATCGAACGGGATATTCCTCCAACTGTCTTCTTCACATCAAGAGGTGAGACGAGCTCATATGTTTCCGTGAGTGCAGCACATATGCATTTGATCGTTTCCACGATCATCGGATTAGGATCGTCATCGATGATCATCTTCCGTCTTGCTTCGTTCAGTCTGTCATCGTACATATCGAGATATCTATCCAATTCACAGTACCAGATCGAACGATATCCTCTCGCATATAATGAATATTTAAGGAGCGCCCGATATGTGTATCGGTTATCGCCGAGGAACGGTTTCGTCATTTCCAGACAGTTGTAGAAAAGAGCAGATGCAACAATAGGTTCGTATGCCGTGTTGTTCAGCATATCAAGTGCACAATTCAGATCATGCTCCGGGGAATCTGAAGAATATGTCTCCTTTCCCTCTTGCATGTATACGGTATTCCTGACGCGGCCGGGTTCATATCCGTCCCTTCTCATTGTCAGCTTCAGGTGTACGTTCGTGACCTCATCCTGAGTCCACGGCAAATGGAACTGTTTTCCGAAATACAGATTGAGATGGTTAGATATACGAACATCATCGCATAACTTCCCTTCGACATACGACCTCATCTCCTCCTCGGAGCAGTACGGCCCCCGTGCTGATGTATCGTAATCTGATCTGATCGCCTTGGTCATAAGGTCTATCGCAACCTGCGGGCGCAGCGTACAATCCATTATCCTTTCGTTCAACAGTTCTATCGTCTTGAACAGGGAACGGTCTTCCTCATTCAATTTCAAAGGACTGTTAAATTTACATAAGTCCATTTCTTCCTCAATAGCTTATTATTTGTTACTAATTTAATATTTTTGTTTTTCTTTTTGATATTTTTTATAATAATAATATTTTGTTTTGCGTTTTTTGGATTAAAAATATTCAAAATCATCCAAATATACCAAATTATATATAATCCTAATAAGTTGGAGTATACATCCAAGGTGGATATATGAATCAAAAGATAGTAGCGATAGGCGTTGTTATCGTTTTGATCGTTGCAGGGGTTGCTATATTCCTGGTCGTTGACGGCAAGGATAAAGGAAATGAAAGGCCGTTGTTGGACAATGCGCTTGAAGTATATGGCAATGCGAACAATGATTGGACGATAAACGACGAAGATGTGAGTCTGATCGAATCAATAATCGCAGACGGGAACTGGGATCGTTCCAAGTATCCATATGCAGATGCGAACAGGGACGGCAAGGTCGACCAAAAGGATGTGGACCAGGTAAAGGCGCTTGCAAATAACACCGCAGAGACGGTATGGATCGTTGACGGTGTCGGAACCATAATGAGTGTCAAATGCCAACCACAGAGGATATATGCATTCCAGATACAGAATGCAGAGTTATGTGCCGTAATGGGATACGGTGACAAGATCGTTGCGGCAGGACCGCCGATCGAATACTATGAACCGTTCCTTTTCCCTAACAATAAGAACGATGTAGAATATTTCTCAGGGGATTATGAGAGGATGTCCGAACTGGATCTCGATCTCTATCTTGTTTTCAGCGATACTCAGATCGATACACCTAAGGCGAACCTCCCTGACACAGATGTTGTCTATCTCGGCCTCTATTATCCTGAGATCGCAGATATGGAATCCTCTGCATTCGCTCAGGGCATACTGAAAGCAGGGTACATATTCGGTACGAAGGATCGTGCAGAGGGATATCTGAACTTCCTGTTGGACCTAAGGGATACGATCGCGGATCGCACTTCATCGCTGGCCGAGGATGATAAGGTGAAGGTCCTTGTATCACAGTACTCCACATACTATCTAAGCAACCCCGATAACCATGAGGTCGTTGCTTACCTTAAACCGGATACAATAAGCCAGGCCGTAGCCCTTGCCGGAGGTTATAACGTTGCCTCTACCCTTCCTGTATACGAGACAGGCGGGTACAGCGTCAGGAACGAGGTGGAGTGGCTGGATACCATCGATATCGATTGGGTGACCATACACTTCCAGCGTTATGCGTGGACCGGTATAGACTATAGTTCTCCGGAAGGCGGATACACCGCAACGAACCCGGCCGGAATGTATGAGGCCATCGACGAAATAGCTACAAGGCCTCTATTGGATGTCGATAAGGATCATCTGATAATGCTTCCTCAGGAATTCAGGAACGGAAGTACCGGAGGTATAATGGCGGCAGCATACTTCGCTGAAGCATTCTATCCCGAACTGTTCTCCGATTTCGATGCGGACAGTTACATGGAGGAATATGTGAAGGTCTGGCTCGGAGTGGATAATTACAACTATTCCGAGCACGAGGCGGCCATCATAGGTTACGGGGCCAGAGGGAATTAAACCACTCTTCCAAACATTTTTTCTTTATATTTATGGTGTGGACCGTGTCAGAACATAACAGGCCTTACAAAGAGAATGTCGAGAAACTATTCCATTATCGAAAGTTCTTCGTACTGATATTGTTCGCAGTAGCGGTATGCTGTATCGGCATCACGATAACCATCGGTTCTGCAGATATCGGTTTCTTTGAGGTTTATAAGATACTGATCAATCAGGTGTTCCCCGGAACATTTGATGGTATAACATCGAGTCACACCAACATTGTTTCCAACATAAGGGGCCCGAGGGTCCTCATTGGATTCTTCGTAGGGATGATACTGGCCATCGGCGGATGCATGATACAGAGTATCCTCCGTAACCCTCTTGCAACCCCATATACATTGGGAGTATCAAGCAGTGCTTGTTTCGGCGCCGCTCTGACCATAGCATTCGGATTCTCCTTGTCCAACAATACAATCGGCATAATCATCAGTGCATTCCTGTTCTCGATGATACCTGTTGGTACGATATTGCTGGTCGCACAAAAAAGGAATGTCACTCCGGTAACAATGGTGTTATGTGGTGTTGCCATATCACAGATATTCGGTGCATGCAACACGATACTCCAATACTTCTCATCACCGGAAACGGCCAAGGACATAGTGTTCTGGTCCGTCGGAAGTCTCAACTCAACGACATTATGGATGGTCCCTTACGTTGCGATAGCCGCAATATTGTTCTGCGTCTTTGCGTTGTATCTGTCAAGGGACCTCAACATCCTGAAGATGGGAGATGATACGGCACAATCACTGGGGATAAATGTCCCAGTGGTCAGAACGGCAGGAGTGGTGGCCGCTTGCGTCGCTACAGCAGTTGCAGTTTCATTCACAGGTGCGATAGGGTTCGTATGTCTGATAGCTCCGCACATCTGCCGTATATTCATTGGAGGCGATCTGAAATATCTGATATTGGCCTCAGGTTTCCTTGGTAGCATAATATTGCTTGCATCAGATACCATAGGAAGAACGATAATAGCGCCTACTATACTGCCGGTCGGTGCTATAACCGCGTTGATAGGCGGACCACTTCTTGTGTATCTGCTGCTGAGAAAGAAGAATGAGATATCCGTGTGAGGTGTGAACATGAAATTGACCGCAAACGGAATAGCATTCGCATACGATTCTGAGCCAGTCCTTAAAAATGTGGATATCGCGATAGGGGAATCCGATGTGGTCGGTATCCTTGGACCAAATGGTTCAGGGAAGACCACATTCATAAAATGTATCAACAGACTACTCACACCACAACAGGGATCGGTCATGTTCGATGATCAGGACATATTGTCGATGAGATCCACAGAATTATCCAAGATAATCGGGTATGTTCCTCAGAACGGCAATATGGAGATCAGTTACCCCACTGTTTATGAGATAGTCATGATGGGTCGCAGACCTCATGGTTCATGGAAAGCCAATTCCAATGACGACGACATCGTATGGAATGCAATGGAGGAGATGGATGTCGATCATCTGTCGACACACAAATTCAACGAACTGAGCAGCGGACAGACCCAAAGGGTGTTGATGGCCCGTGCTATAGCTCAGGAAGCGAAGATATTGTTGCTTGATGAACCTACCTCCAATCTTGATATCAAATATCAGATAGAGGTGATGAATGTGGTAACTGATATCGCAAAGACGAAGAAGGTCGGTGTATGTGCGATAGTCCACGATCTTGATCTCAGCATGAGATACTGCAACAAGGTCATACTTCTGAAGGACGGTTACGTATACGCTGCAGGAGCACCTATAGATGTCATAACACCTGACAATATCCGTGAGGTGTATGGAGTGGACATAGCTGTCGATCCCGGCTATGGAAGGAATCACGTTGTGATTCTTTGATGAGGGTTCAATATACATCTCGTATTATCTAAATATCAGATGCACACAAATTGTTAGCTTTTTCATTCAACAATATCGATCATTCAATTGATAGTGACCATGTCCCCTGATTATAATGTGTATGTCATATAATTACAAAATAAATGAATCGACTTTAGAGGGCAGAACTTAGGAATTGGGGCAGTCTAGGTCCATTAACAAGACCGTCAACGGTATTCATGTTGTATATATTGATTGAAATATGTTTAAGATTATCAATAATTTCGATTGAAAGCGAAATTATACTACTAAAATAGCATAAGTTTCCTCCCACAGTCTAAACTTTTTATGCTATGGTCGTCTCTAAAACTGGGTTACAATAAATAAATACCATAGTTTTATGATATGCCATTGATAACAAAAAACAGCTAATCTAATTGAGGTGATTATAATGATGAGTGCAACCGCCGGGATTCGAACCCGGGTGACAAGCTTGGAAGGCTTGAATCCTAACCAACTAGATTACAGTTGCAGTAAATTCCCCTATTTTGTAATTGATATTTAACTGTAATGCTGGGTACTGCAAATCAATGTCAAATTAAAGGTACTCAGGTTTATCTATTATCTTAATGATATTGAACCATGGGTCAAAAACCTGTGTTTCAGGACAGTTTTGAGGTCAGTATATGGAAGAGACTGAACTCTGACCCAGATTCCCATAGAAGAAGCGATCATGTCGTGAACATCGCCGAAAATATTATCAAAAGAGAGGGATCCGTCAATTCTTCCATTCTTACAAGAACGATAGAACTGCTCTATGATACGCAGAGCGACGGAATGCAGATGCTCATCGATCAATTGGTGGGAAAGAGCAGACCCAATGACTGTATGCCTGCTTTGACCGCTGCAATAGTATGCACTAAATTAGAAAGATGGGATAAAGCGGAAGAATTAGTGGAGTCGGTAAAACGAGCTCAGAACATCCCAATGGTAAGTTGTGTCAGAGCCAAGATCCTTGTACAAACAGGTGAGATGTCAAAGGCAAAGAAGGAACTTATGCGTGCCAGATGCAGCGATCCGTCATTCCCCATGTTCTATGAGATCATACAACAGATAGAACCTGCGGAAGGCTGGATGTACAGACAGAACATTGAATTGATCAATGCAGGGAAGGAACCCATTCCCTTTGGCGACAATGCAGGGGGCGGAAGTGCCGAGACCCTCTACGAAATATATCTGAACTGGTACAAAGGGAACAGGGATAAAGCCACTGAACTGATGATACATTCCGAGGAATACAAGAAGAAGAATGCAGAGTACATGTTGGCATCAGCAAGGATGTCCATGGATGAAAGGGATTGGCATTCCGCTCAGAGGATGTATTCCTCCCTACTAAACAAGAGTGCCAACTGTGTCTACATAATATGCGAAGCTGCAAGGGCCTTCTATTCCGGCGGGAACTATGAAAAGGCACTTACGTTGTACAGGGATGCGGAAGCACTTGACCCTATTTCTCCAAAAGTAATGAAAGGATTGATCCAGACATATTCGGCATTGGGAATGAAAGGTGAATCCTCTCAATGCATAAAGGAATATCTCGACACAGAGAATGCTTTCCTTGAGGATCATGTGGAAGGTGCAAAACTGCTTCTAGCGAATTCATTCTATTCCGATGCAGAACTGATAGCGGATAGAGTGCTATTGTCATATCCATCGGATCCAAGCGCATTCATACTGAAATCAGAGATAGAATTCGAAAGAGGCAACATGAACGCATCACTGCGGACGATCATGAACGGCATCGATAGGAATCCGGACGATGCCGGCATGAGGCTGCAGAAGGCAAAGGTACTTTTCAAGATCGGACGTGCCGACAAGGCCCTCATTGATCTGAACAAAGCTGAGAGATCCGACCCGGATAACATAGGGGTTCTGTTGCTCCATAAGGATATCGCAGTCTCAAGGAATGACAATGAGGAAGCAATACGGTTGAGCAACAAGATACTGGAACTGGATCCGGGAAATACAGATGCCATGAACACATTGTCCAAGGCCAGTTTGTCTGTCAGATCGTCCGATATCTCTTATAAGGATAGGATCGTGGCAGACAACCGGGCAGAGAATTTCATAAATGTGCTTTCATCGGCCATGAATGAAGGAAAGTATGATGATGTGATCCAACTCTGTATGGAGAAGGAAAGGGAATTCGGAATAAATCCGATCGTCAAACAGTTGAAAGGAAACGCAGAGTATGCACTCGGAGATTACAGGGCAGCGTCTGCCACATATGCAACCGCTTCTGTTCTGGATCCTAAGAATCCTATCATCTGGCACTCCAAAGGGATGGCAGATGAGGCCCAAGGCGAATGGGACAATGCGGAGGAAGCATACAACAGATCCATACTATTGAACATGGATGAACCCGAATTCTGGATATCACGTTCATCGATACAGATCAAGAAGAATGATCTGGCAGGCGCAGTAGATTCTTTGAACAAAGCTATAGAACTCAGACCAGACAGCACTTATGCATTGGTAAAGAAAGGGATGTTGTTCGCTGAGATCGGAAAACTGGAGGAAGCAGCATATTTCCTGAATATGGCTGTTGTTATCGATCCGGATAATCCTGAGATATTGAGGATACTGAGAGAGGTACAATCGGCGGGAGGGAACATCGAGGATGCTGAGACCACTGCGCTCAGGATATTGGATAAGGACGTGTCGGACGAGGAAGCGGTCGCATCCGCCGTCAGGATATTGTCTGCCAATGGAAAGGATGACGAAGCATCGGACATTATCGACAAAGCATTGCAGAAAGATCCAAGATCTATACCATTGTTGCTGATAAAGAAGGATTTCCATATGTTCAAGGAGGATCATAGGGCTGTAATTGAAACAAGCAGACGCATACTTGAGATACAGCCGGATAATGACATGGTAAGGAATGATCTTGCTGAGGCCTATGCATCCATTGGCGATATGAATGCTGCGAACAGGATATATTCGGAGATGAGCCGCAACGATGACGATGCCAATGAAATAAAGGATCATAATGAACAGAGGACACAATACAAACAAACTGTGCCAGATATGATCAAGAGATATGCGGAAAGGGTCCTGAGGCGTGCGTACATATCGAAGATGACACTAAGTGATCCGGATCTGATATCTTCATTGGACATCGATGATGCAACTGCAAATTCAGTTCTGATCTATCTTTCCGATATATCGGAGTATGGTGATATCGTTCCCGGCACTCTGGAGTTCGAAAGGATGGAAAAATTGTCTATGAACGCAATAACAAAAGGGAATTGTACGGATCTTGACAAGGATCCGATAATATCAATACCATGCGCTTATGTGGCAGGCGGGGCGAAGGATGCCGATGAGGCGAAGCTACTTGTTGCATACATCTACAAGGTCATGACTTCCAGGAAGTCACAAAGATCAGTTACGCCGGAGATAAAGAAGATTATCGAATCCACGCCAAAGGGTTCCAACGTAGAGGATATAGTCAAAAGGTCAAAGATCGGGATATATCAGGCAAAGATAATCAAAGATAATCTTTGATCAGTATCTGTTCATCTCGGATTTCATGAACTCTCTCATCAGACATGTCGCATAGTTTCCCTTTGGAAGAGTGAAGCTCACATCATAATGTTCGTCGGAAACTTCATAAGAAAGATCACTTATCGGACAGATTATCTCCCTACGGCTTCCCTTTGAACTGCATTGAGGCAATTCAGGTATTATGAAGTCCCTTCTGGAGATACCTTCTGCATCTATGACCGACAATTCTATCTCGCTCATTTCCCCATCGATATCATTTTCGCTGCCGTAAAGAGGTAAGGTGATGAATGCCCTTCCCGACCTTACCTGTCTGGTGACAAGATCGACGTTGCTCTTAGTGGCGACTATCGGATTCTCATGCTGAGGTATCCTGTTCGAGTCAAGAGGTATTATCACATCACCTTCAACAGGGACATTGAGCGGAAGGCCCTGTTCCATCCTTTTACTGAGCATCAGATTGAAAAGATATGATTGGTAGGCATGAACGAACATCATCTGAAGATTCCTGGGAAGTCTGCCTAATGCACCCGCCCAGTCCTCCGGGTTCGTAATAAGGTGTTCGACCATGATCTTCTCGAACGAAAGTGCTTCAGGCATTGTGCCTACAATATCAGAGAAATTATCCATTCTCGATAACTCCGATCTTGATCTTATGATGTCCTCATCCTCAAACGAGGAAGGAGCAGAAAGGTAGCACTTGACTGCCTCTTTCATATTGCCTCTTATTATCAATTCCCCGACCTTGTGAGTTATGGGGCGGACAACCCCGAATCTCTGTACTCCGAAATAATTAGGGAATCCGCCTGTATCCTTGATGGTCTTGGAGACATTGGATAGTATATCCGGAATATTCTCCAATGATCCATCAAATTCTTTCACTCTTATAACGAATGAGTTACCAATGAGATCTCCGATCTGAACGCCTCTTCTTGCAGTATATGGATCCTTGATCTCGACATCCTTGAGATTGATGCGGTCCATCATATCCATGGTACACTCGAAGGACATGAGTTGCGTGGTGACTGCTCTTTTATCCTTTGTACCGGCAAAACCTACCCTTTCCCTTGATACTCCGAGACTCCTTGACAACAACCTCACAAGGCGATTGGTCTCCCAATTCCTGCTGGTCACCTCGGCTATTATGAATTTGCCGTTATCCTTCGGTTCAGGTCTGTCGGATATCTCTTTGACAATGAAATCCTCAGGCTCGGCCTTCAGGCGGCCGCCTGTTCCATCAATATCAGTAAGATAGTATGAAAGACCGATCCCCGCTTCTGCGGTATGGCACTCTCTGTACTGCAGGGTCATTGCTTGACCGATGCAAAATATGTGGAGACCGCTTTGGATGCCTTTTTGACAGCCTCTTCCGGTTTCCCTTTCTTGACCTCAACATACAGCATGACATCAGACAATTCTGGGTGCTGATCCACATATCTGACGAGAGTCACATTCTTGTCATCGTTGAGTGCTTTGATCATCGGTGTTATAAGTGCTGTGTTCGCGTCTTTGAACCCAAGTATCAATGTTTTATCGGTCCTTTCGACGGTGTAGGCCTTCATACGCCTCGATTGTTATGTTTGTTATAAACCTTTTGTGAGTTCTTCAGGATTTATCCTGAGATTGCATCTCGTACATCTCGATTATCTCGTTAACAGTCGTGCTTTGTTCGGGCCCTTTATCATCCCTTACGCGACCCGTGAACCTAGGGAATCTCAATCCAAGTCCGGCATCTTCCTTTATCTCCCCTCTTGCGGCCGTATGTATCGGACTCAGACTTATCTCTGCAGCCACGACCTCCAATACGATTGTGGGCTGGAACCAGACATCAGGGATCATCTGGGCATCCACGCTGCCCGGGTGGTCACCGCTTAGATATTCGTCAAGCATCGATGGCAGAGCATCGAGGAACGCATCATCGAATCCCGTTCCCAGCTTGCATACTGTACAATACTTCCCTGATTCCTCATCGAAGGCAGCCATCAAAAGTGCACCATATTTTCCGGCCCTCTTGCCTCTGCCATAGAATGCCCCTACAACAACAAGATCGAACGTATCTGTTAGAGCCTCCTCATAATCCTTCTTGTATTTTATCCAAAGGAACCCTCTTGACCCTGCTCTGTATATCGATTCCTGGCTCAGGGACTTTGCCATTATGCCCTCACACTTCAGACCTAGGGCCTTGTTGAAGAACTTCTCACCCTCTTCTGGAGAGTTAACCTCTTCCAATGTAGTCAACTGTATCTTATCCGTTAGATCGAAGGTCTCGATAAGCTTGGAACGTCTCTCTTCGAAAGGTACAATGGTCATGTCCTTCCCGTCAACATACAGGATATCGAACATGAATATCTTAACTGGATATTCCTCAACCGCTTTGTCCATGCCGTGTTTCTTTCTGCGGTGGGTCACATTCTGGAACGGCAGCATGTTACCTGTTTTCGAATCAACTGCAACACACTCTCCCTCGATGATCGCCCTTTCCGCTTTACATTGTACCTTCAGTTCATCTGCAATATCCGGGAAGTTCGAGGTCAGATCCTCAAGTCGTCTGGAATATAGAATGACCTGATCCTTTTCTTTAGTAAGGTCAATGTGCGCCTGAACCCTTATTCCATCGTATTTGTATTCCATCGCACATCTTCCGCCCATGCGGTCAAGTATCAAAGGTATCGAAGGAAGGCGCTCGGCAAGCATGACCTTCAAAGGATTTCCGACGGTCACCTTGATATCCTTTATCGCATCGATGCCGCCTTTTGCAATGGTCTCGGCAACAAGTCCAAGGTCACACGTTATGTTGTATGCCCTTTCTACTTCGGGTTTATCCTCTTTCTCTGCGAAGGCATCGGCCAGAGCATCTATGATGGTCATTGTCCCTGCGCCTACGCGCATCCTTCCGGTGACTATTCTGCACAGATATTTTGCCTCGTTAGGCTGAGCCACTTTTAGAAGTACATGAAGGAACTTCATCTTGTCATCCTGGGATCTCCTTCCTTCTGCGCTCTCGATCTTTGTTAGATATTCCAGGACAACATCCAATGTCAAAGGTTCTGAGAAGAAAGTCATTTGTCCAGTCTTACCGATCAGGGATTCAGCCACTTTTCCTATATCCCCTTCTTTGTTCCAAAGGTCCTCGACCTCCTTTTCGGATTTTGCAGATGCGAATGCAATGGACCTCAAGACCAACTTGTCCGCCATACCGAGTTCTTTCGGATAGAATTCTGGATGAAGTTTACCTTGGGACAGATAGATGATCTTCCTCAGGGATTCCGGATCGTTCTCCATACCTTTGAAGAATTCAGACAGTATCGCTGTCATCTCGAGACGGCTGCTGGTACCATCCAATCTGTCGAACACATCGGCGATCTCTGAGAATAACATGTTATCAAGACATATGCAACAGGCCTATTAGAAATCTCCCAGTTTCATTTGGCCTTCTTCGAGTGAAAGGGCGAGTTCCTTGTTGAGTTTCTCAAGTCTTGAACGCATCTGGTCCTCCTTCTTCTTACTGGAGTTCTCGAACACCTCATCCATGGTGCCCTTTGCGATCAGAACGTAAACCTCTCCGTCGTTCTTTCGACCTGTACGCCCTCTTCTTTGTATCGTCCTTATCTCAGACGGCACCGGTTCATAGAATATCACGGCGTTGGTGCTTGCGATATCCAGGCCTTCCTCGCCCACTGATGTCGCGACTATGATGTTCCTCTTTCCTTCTCTGAACTCATTCAGTATCTCGATCTGTTCCTTCTGACGGAGTCCTCCGTTGGACTGTCCGATCAGCTTTCCTACCCTGGCACCATCTATGAAGGATAGTTTATCGACAAGCAGATCGCAGGTGTCCCTATACTGTGTGAAGACCATGACCTTAGCCTTCTCGTCGGAGTTCAATATCTGGCTCACAAGACTCATTAGCTTGGAGACCTTGGGGTGCTCAACCTTGCTGTTGGAGACCATGTTCCATAACTCAACATATTCCGGTCTGGCAACTAGTTCCTTTCCTCCTTTGTTGCCTTTCTGTGCCGTGGCGTCCTCGTTAAGTTTCGACAGATAGGAACGTAATGAGCTCATACCTTGGGTCTCTGCAAGATTTATCGCATGCAGGATCTTGATACATATCGATTGAACGGTAAGTCCGCGATAGATAGTAGCGGTCCTCTCCCCTCTTCTCAATCTTCTTTGGAGGGATTCCCCGATCATCAGCATATGTGTGGTGGATGGAGGCCAGTTCTCTCGCGTCAAATGGAGATTCGTCAGTTCGAGGAAATAATGATCCAGGAGTTTCTTCAAGACATCGACGATATCCAACAATTCCTTGGGCATGTTAACTTCGATCTTGTTGACATAGGTCTCATGTATGTACGGAGCCACATCGGGGTCCTCTTCCATCCTGACGTCGATCCTTACGAAACCAAGATTCCTGCATACTTCCTCCACTTTCTTGATATCGCTTCCGGGAGATGCTGTCAGACCCATTGAACGATTCCTCTTGTCGCAATGGTTTGCTACCGTGACGTAAGCGTAGTTGCCTGTTCCTCTGTGGGCCTCATCAAAGATCACCAGGCCGAAATCCTCCATTCCGTACATCCCATTCTCCAGATCGTTCGCAACAGATTGAGGCGTGGATACGACGAGATCGCTCTCCTGAACTATCTTTTTCCTGGTCTCTGGTTTCATAAGACCGTTCATGACCCCTATCTTGGAATCCACAAGCAGTTTTGAGAAAACTGTCGCATGCTGATCGACCAAAGGTTTCGTGGGGGCCATCAAAAGTATCTTCTTTCCTTCTTCAAGGACCACTGCCGTCACATAAAGGGCTATTATCGTCTTACCCAGACCTGTGGGCAGTACCAGAAGTGTATTGACCTTGAGGCAGTCATTTGCCATGGATATCTGATACTTACGTTCCTCCACGGTATCCGGAACTATCTTTGGATGTGAGATATAGCCCATGCTGATACCACATTCAGAATATCATAATAAAAAGTTGTTTGAGGGGTTGCCGAAAATGAACCGAATTAGTGGCAGCTGCCACCGCAGGACGAACAACCGCTGAAGTTGGGGTCACGGATGGTCAGGCCGGTTCCGAAGTTAGGGTCGTCCACGAACTCGATAATACAGCCTTCCAGTGCCTTCTGGGTCTCGTCGTCGTAATAGATCTCGAAACCAGAGGCGCTGTTGTCCACCATGTCCCCCTCTGCGCCACCCTCTTGGAATGACATTCCGAACTGTGGTCCGGAACATGCGATACCAGAGAGGTAGATTTTGATCCCATATCCGACCTTCTGGTTTTTCTCCAGAAGCTCCTCAATGAACTTCTCTGCATCAGGTGTAATCTCTACCATAATGATCACCGGTTACATACTATACGCAGTATAAATAACCGATTAATATGATCTTTTTAAGGTAGCCTAAATCCTCATTCCTCGTTCTGGAATGCTTCCGCATACTCCCTGAACGCATATGACTGGGATCTGGTCATTGCCATGTATGATCCGATCATCATCACTTCCAATACCTCATCCTTGGTGGCACCGGCCTGTACAGCGTGGTGCATCTGAACGTTGATACAATGCTGGCCTCCCAAAGCAGTGGCAGCCGCCACCGCAGCGAGATATCTCGTCTTCCTGTCAAGGTCTCCCTTACCTTCCATTGCAGCCTTACCTAGATTGGCGGCAGGTATGAACATATCAGGACGTTCGGACAATACCTGGTTCACAACCGGTATGAAACCGTACTGTCTTTCTATGGCCGCCATTATCTTGTCTGTTATCTCCCGTTCTTTAGGATCCTCTTGCATGAAAGCGGATGGATATTGGAATTAACATATTTTGGGTTATATTAACTGTATTTTATTCATTTAATATCGCAACCGAGGCCATGAGAACCCATACGATACGAATCGTTGGGAGAAAAACAAATGGAAGCAGAAGAGATCCTTAGAACGAAGTTCAAGGAGATAGGAAAGGAATATGGTTTTGACAAAGTGGAAGCTGAATTCGTCGCATTCAAGGAATTCAAGGTAAGGTGGCAGAGAAGCTACAAATGGGCAGATTTCAAAGTATCCGATTATCTTGCGGATGCTCCGCCCGAGGTGATAGAGGGGTTGTGCAATTCCCTGTTCTCCAAGATAACAGGGGAGGATGAAGGTTATTCTAAGGAAATGTGCGACTGGATAACCGCACCGGAATTCGCGGAGTTCAAGCAACCTGTATATCTGAAAAGAAGCAGGAACCTAACAAGGAGTCCAAAGGGAGATAAGAGGGACCTCATGGGATCATACGAAAGGTTGATCGAGCTAGGCCTGGTGGAAAATGATCCAACAGTACATCTTACATGGACCAAGGAATCCAATATCAGGAAGATCGGGCACTGTTCGGTGCTGATGAGGGTGATATCGATATCCAGCGTATTGGACACGGACATGATACCTGAGTTCGTCCTTGACTATTGTCTGTATCACGAACTGTGTCATCTGATAATAGGATTCGACCCGACAGCGAAGGTACACGGAGAGGAGTTCTCGAAACTTGAAAGCAAGTTCCCTCAGAGGGAAGAGGCCGAGGAGTGGTTGAAGAGGTTGTGCATGTATCTGTGAGCTAAGGCTCATTTTTATTTTTTTATTGTAGTAGGTCTCTCCAATTCATCTTCTCCAATTCTGAAGTCGGCGTGTTTCTAGCCTCCTCGATCGCAGAGAGTGTTTCCGGATCCGATAGAATTGCTAATGTTTCCATGATGTCGTTCCATTCTTTTTTGCTTACGATCACAATGTTGCTATTTGGAGACTTGATCAGTGGGTCATCCCACTTAATAATTCTATCTGTGATCGGAGACACATCTACGTTAGTTTGTGTACTCTCATTATTACTCATAATAATTAGAATTGGTATGCAACTACTTGTATTCTTTTGTAATTTGTAATGAAGTATGCCATTGATGTGAACTTCATTATATTATTGATAGAATAAACTAGCATCTTAAACAGAAGTGTCTCCCGAGCGTTAACACACTTTTTCATGGTCCGATGATGACACCGGTCTCGAAGCACTGACTTACGCCGGGAGTATGTGTCGGACCCTGCGTTGGCTTCCGGTCACGGCCACGATGACACATCGCTGCTACCGCAAGAGCCCCTTTTCAGGGACAGGGTCACTGTTCGCCGTTCCGTGCATATGGCAATCATGGATCATGCCCCTCTGCCGGCTCGGCATATATAGTATGCGGGCCTCATTCTTAAAACATCCTGACATACGAAATCATATTGATTCCGACAATCAACGTATTTTAGTGTATCAAATTGACTGATACTTTCTATATTATCTATTTATTGTCGAATTTTCCCGAATTCCGTGAAAATATTCCTTTAAAATACGAAATTCGTAAAATATTATACGAAAAGTGCCCCTATTCTACGATTTCCACGGTTAGCTTTATCTAAGAAGATTTAGTTACAGTGCCCTATGAAGTCTTACTTTACACCCGCATCAGTCGCCATAATAGGCGCATCTGCGGACACGACCAAACTGGGCGGCATGCTTCTTAAGAACATGATCGACGCAGGGTACGAAGGAAAACTTTACGCCATAAATCCTAAAGGCGGCGAGATACAGGGAATAAAGGCCTACCCCTCAGTGAAGGATGTAGGAGAACCGATCGAACTTGCGGTCATAGCTGTGAAGAACATTCAGGCCATAGAGGAGATGAAGAATCTCGGTGCGGCAGGGATAAAATACACATCCATTCTGTCCGCAGGATTCAAAGAGGAAGGCCCGGAGGGAGCAAAGCTCGAGGAGCAGCTTCTCTCTGAGGCAAAGAAATACGGTGTAAGGATAGTCGGACCGAACTGTTTCGGTAACATGAACGTCAAACACGGTATGAACTTCACATTCACCCACATCCTTCCTCCGGCAGGTAACATGTCCATACTCTCCCAGTCCGGAGCGTTGGGATCATCGATCCTTGAGTGGTCAAAGCTCAACAACATCGGTATCGCCAACTTCATGACATTCGGTAACAAGAGCGATGTCGATGAGGCCGACGTCATTGGTGACCTGATAGAGGATCCAGATACGAAAGTAATCGGTATGTACTTCGAAGGTATCTCCAATGGAGCAAAGCTCGTTGATACGATCGAGAACCTGAAGATGAAGAAACCGATCGTCGTGTTCAAATCAGGGAAGACCGAAGCAGGATCCGCAGCAGCATCATCACACACAGGATCGCTTGCTGGCTCTGACGCTGTCAATGATGTCATATTCAACAAGCTCAACATGCATAGGGCACAGGACCTCGATGAGATGTTCGATGCTCTGTCTGTGTTCAGCACATGCAGTCCTATGAAAAAGGATGGAATAGCGATCATAACGAACGCAGGCGGACTCGGTGTCATGTCTGCGGACGCGACATTCAACGCACCTTACATAGAGGCTGCAAAACTCACTCCTGAGACGATCGAGAACATCAAGAAGGCTGTTCCGACCATCGCAGGTCTGACCAACCCCATCGACGTAAGGGGAGATGCCAAGGCAGAGTACTTCAAGGGAGCCATAAATGCTGTCGTGAAGGACCCCGGCGTCGGAGGTCTGGTCATAATGGGATCCCCTCTCGACACCGCCGATCTCGAGAGCATAGCTCAGATAATCGTTGAGATGAGGGATGATATACCGGTCCCCACAACATGCTGTTTCCCAGGCGGGGAGAAGTGTGAGAGGGCGAACAGGATCCTCAGAGAAGGAAAGATACCCTGCTTCCCAACACCAGACCGGGCAGTACGTGCACTCTCCATATTGAGGAAATATACAGTAAGGAGCGAAGAGAAGCACGATCCGATGAAGACACCATCAGTTTCCGGAGGAAAGGATGTTGCTCAGAAGATCATCGCAAAAGCAAAGGCAGAGGGAAGGAAGGCACTCACCGAATCGGAAGGAAAGAGCATATTCTCCGCATACGGGATGCCCACTCCTGGAGAGGCAACCGTTAAGAGTGCCGATGAGGCCGCAAAGGAATGTGACAGAATAGGATACCCTGTTGTCATGAAGATCCTCTCACCCGACATAGCGCACAAGACCGATGTCGGCGGTGTGGTCGTCGGTGTGAAGAACGCTGACGAAGCAAAGGCAGCATTCGACAAGATCATGGCCAACTGTAAAGCTGCGAAGCCAAACGCAAGACTCGATGGTGTATCGATACAGCAGATGGTCTTCGGACAGGAAGTGATACTCTCCATGATAAGGGACGTTCAGTTCGGCCCTGTTATATCATTCGGTCTCGGCGGTATATACGTCGAGATACTGGGAGAGATATCTCAGGCCCATGTTCCTATGAGCGAACAGCAGTTGGACAAGATGATAACATCGACCAAGGCATACAAGCTCATGTCTGGTGCAAGGGGACTCCCCCTTGCTGACGTGGAAGCCATGAAGGATATGATCAGAAGGATAGTCATGATATCGGTGGAGAACCCCGAGATATATGAGCTCGAGATCAATCCTGTCATAGTAGGAAAGAAGGGCGAAGGCTGCTGGGCTGTCGACGCTCTCTGTACACTCAATTAAACCTCAAAGCCGGCATCCAGCCGGCAATTTCTTTTATATCTCATTTCAGTCTGAATATTCCAAGGATATCGATATTGTCCGTCAACGTGAATATCAATGATCAATGGGTGGACGAACAAGAGTATGCCCATCGTATTTTGTGTCCGTGTTCTCACAGGATGGTCGTAACAGAAGGTCAGGATATTACAATAAGAATATGGAAACCGTCAGCATCCCAAACAATTTCAGTATGCTGAAATAGACTTCTTGGAAGACATCGGCAGGAGGATGACCGACCGATATTGACTCATTTTTACATAATCGTTTAATCCGAGGATATCAATCATTCCCTGATGACATCTGAACTTGTGTTCGTCGGATTGGGCCTCAGCGGCACTGACGGTATGACGGTCAAAGGACTGAACGCATTGAAGGAATGCGATAAGATCTATGCAGAGTTCTATACTTCCACGCTTGTAGGGGCAAGTATAGGTGATCTTGAATCGATGCTCGGTAAGAAGATAACAATGGTCCACAGATCACAGGTGGAGGAAGAGGATGTAATAATCAATGATGCAAGAACGATGAGAGTAGGATTCGTTACCGCAGGGGACACGATGCTGGCCACAACCCACGTGGATCTGAGGATACAGGCTGTGGAGGAAGGAATTCCGGTCAGAGTCATACATGGCGTATCGATATTCGGAGCTTGTCCCACATCCCTCGGACTGCAGCCGTATAAATTTGGGAGGACCGTGACCCTTCCTTTTCTGGAGGCGGATTATCAGCCCAGATCGCCTTATGACAACATAAAACAGAACAAGGACAGAGGTCTCCACACAATGATACTCCTGGATATCCGAGCCGATGAATTGAGGTACATGACAGCACACCAAGCCCTTGAATGGTTGATGGAGGGTGAGAAGAAGTGGGGTGAAGGTCTGATAACTGAGAACACCGTGATATGTGCAGCATCCAACGTTGGATCCAAAGATGAGAAGATATTCGCAGGATATCCTCAGGACCTTATGAAGATGGATCTGGGTTCACCGTTGCAGACACTTGTACTACCTGGAGATCTGCATTTCATGGAAGCGTATGCTCTGGTGGATTTCGCAGGAGCCCCGAAAGAGATAATCGACGAAGAGGATTGAGATGGGAAACTGCATACGTGTTCCAAAGAAAGATGGGGAACATGTAAGAACAAAGCTGATGAACGAGAACCTTCTGGACACAGGAAGGAAGATAGGTTCCGAAGGCGATTTCCTTCTCATTCCCATAATATCTGGAAGCTATGAAGGATATGAGATGGTGGATGCGGAATTAGAATCGTTGGAAAGCACCCCCACTGATTACAAGGAAGTGGCAGAGATACCACAGGAATTGAAGGAGGACCTTCCTACATCATATGATATCATCGGGGACGTGGCCATAATAAAACTCACGGATGAGTTGTTACCATATAGATCAGAGATCGGAAGAGCTTTGATGTCCGTTACTCCCTCATTAAGAACGGTCTTCATGGATTCTGGTGTCAAGGGAGACCTTAGAATAAGGGAACTGGAGCAGATAGCAGGCACAGGAGGATCGGAGACGATACACAAGGAATTCGGTGTCAGGATGGCAGTCGATCCGGCAAAGGTCTACTTCAACCCAAGACTTGCAACAGAAAGATCCAGGGTCGCATCCTTAGTGAAAGATGGCGAGGTGATAATAGACTTGTTCGCAGGTGTAGCACCCTTCGGCCTCATAATATGTAAGCTATCATATCCGTCGATGGTATACTCGATAGATCTGAACCCGGATGCAGGATCCTATGCAATGAGGAACAAGGAACTGAATCATATCTACAACATAGTTCCTTTGACGGGAGATTCATCAGTGGTCATCAAAGAACTTCCTTATGCTGACAGAATAATAATGAACCTGCCGCAAATGGCCGACACATTTCTCGATGCCGCCCTATCAAGAACAAAGGTTGGCGGTACCGTTCATATGCATAGGATAATGGAGAGGTCGGAAATGGAACCCTTCATTGAAGAGATAAAAGAAAGAATGAGGTCAAGCGGATACGGGGTCTGCATTGACAAGGTTTCTGAACTAAAGACATACTCACCTACAATGAGCGTCTATGTTCTCGACATCATACGTGAGAGCTGATCACTTTTTCAAGGGATCAAGCGTCACGCCTGTCTGCCCCTGGTAGTTACCGCTCCTCTGTGAATAATCCTTATCCGAGACGGTTGTCAGGGTTTCGAATATCATCTGACAGAATCTCTCACCTATCGGTATCTCAACAACTTCATCGGTCGCGTTGAATGCGCCTAGTGTAAGTGTACCCTCAAAACCCGCATCGATCTTGCCGAATGCTCCGATGCATCCTTTCCTGATCCAAGTGGTCCTCATCCAAAGTTGGGCACAAATGTCCGTAGGCATGCGTACCCTTTCTATCGTAGACACGTAGAACATGGTCCTTGGAGGGATCTTAACGGTACCCTCCTTTTTGATATCCGGGTCCCCTCTTATGGATATCTCGGATATCCTCAGATCGTAACCGTTGGGGGTCAATCCTCTTTCGTGATAATCGCTTATTCCTAGATATCCCGACTCCATCCCAGCCAGTATATCCTTGTCAGAAAGTATTGCCATGCTGTTGCATTGCATGTATGGTTTATAAGACTTCAGAACGAATCCATCCTTCCGCTCTTCCTTGAACTCCTCTCGAAATATCTGAAGGAGAACCATGCAATGATTATGAATATCAGGCCCAGCAGGATCATGATGCCCAGTGACCCGGATATTGAGGTGAGATCAGCACCATTTACAGCATCACGGGTTGCTTCTACAGCATAGGTCAAAGGCATGCAATAGGATATCGTCTGCACCCATTCCGGAAGATATGAGACGGGGAAGTTGACCCCGCTTATCAGCAGTCCGATGTACGCCACGATGTTGGCTATTATAGAAGCTGTCCTCAATCTTATCCCAACACTGCCGATCATCATTCCCATACCTGTCAACGATAGGCAGGTGAGTATGAGTATCACACCAACGGAAAGGAAATTGCATGAGGAGAAATCTATTCCGAATATGAATGCGGCATAACCCAAGGACATCATCATAGCGATCATTCCGGTGAATATACTGAAAACAGACATCCCCAAGAATACACTGAAGAGCGATGCGGGAGACTGGGTCAGTGCGCCTAGAGTACCCGTATGCTTCTCTACACCTGGGATCTCCGTCACTGAATAGAGGGTGGTCGCTGCAATGCTCTGTACCGCATTCCCTATGACAACGTAAGTCACTGTGACCTCGGGATTACCGACATATTCGGCAAGGATCACAAAGAAGTACATTGTGAAGAAGGAGGTTATGAGTATCTGGAGTATCCAAAGAACAGGATGCATCGTGGTGAATCTGGTTATGAAGGTGCTTTTGGCGGACGCCTTCAATATCTGTGCCGTATTCCCATATCCGTACATCTCAATACCTCGTGGCCGTTCCGCTTCTCAGTATCGCTCTTTCCGCTTTGCTCATTATGAAGAAAGCCAATACTAGGAAGATAGATGATAGTGCTATCAGCATGAATATGTCCACCGCAAGTGAAACTCCCATCATGCTCGTGTATCCTTCCAATGCAGTGTATTTCATTGCATCCACTCCCCATGACGGTGCCAAGATGTATGACACATATTGCAATCCCTGAGGAAGCAATGTTATGGGAACAAGGGCACCGCTGAGAACATAGATGGGATATTCAGCAATGCTGGAGAAGAATCTGCCCATCCTTGAGAACACGAATGCCGTGGCGATCAACATTCCCATGGAGGCCAAGGAAAGAAGTGTTGCCGTCAAAGTAAGGAAGAAACCGATCGGATTCGTAAGTGTCATTCCTGTCTGGAAGATCAATTCCGCAATGACGAACACCAGCAAAGCGTTGATAAGGCCGATGAAGGCATTCCATAGTGATCTTCCGACAAGGATATCGAATATCCTGGTCGGAGAGGCAAGCATCGATTCGAATGTACCGTTCATCCTGTCATATGATATCGTATAACTGGATGCGAACAAGGTGTTTGCCCACATACCTAGGACACCGCCACCGAGAACGGCCTGAAGAACTATCGGTCCGGTCACATCCTGATATATGAAGAGCATAACCATTGTGAAAAGGAAAGGACAGACCAAACTGGGGATTATCCACTGGGGATCGGCGAGGAACTGTATCGCCTGCTGTTTGAAGGATGCGGACACAGCCCTTGCGTTCATCATTCGTCCCCGCTGACAAGTGTGAGATACGCATCCTCCAAGGTCGGTTCTTCCTTTCCGATGCTTATGGTGTGATAAGGTTTGAAAAGATCCTCGAAGGACGAGATATCATCTTCCTTTCTGGTAAGCATCTGCGTAACATACCTTCCGTTCAACAGTCTTGTTGTACTCACATCCAGACCTTGCATTGTGATCAGCATCTGCACAGCATCGGAAGGATCATCATTTGTAACTATTCGTATCGAGGACACATCGGATATCGATTCCTTGATATCCGTAACAGTGCCGCTGCCCACTATGCTTCCTTGCGACAATATTATCATGCGGTCGCAGAGCTCCTCTGCTTCGAACATATAATGGGTTGTAAGAATTACAGTCGTTCCATTGTCGGATAGTTTTCTGATAAGTTTCCTTATTCCCTTTGATATCTCGGGGTCAAGGCCAATGGTTGGTTCATCGAGGAACAGTATCTCCGGACTGTTTATCAGAGCCCGCGCGATATGTATCCTTTGTTTCATTCCTCTGGAGTAGTTCTCGACCTTTATATCAGCGGCCTCGGACAGTTCCACCAAAGAGAGAAGGTTATTTATCAGATCCTTCTGTTTCTTTTTCGGTATTCCGTACAGATCGGCAAAGAACTCAAGGTTCTGACGCCCGGAAAGACGATAATACAAGCCTCGTTCTCCTCCGGATACTACATTGATCCTCTTTCTTATCTCACGCATGCCTTTATCATCAGAGACGTCTGCACCGAGGACTATCGCCTTTCCCGATGTTGGGATCAGAAGGGTCGACAGCATCTTTATTGTGGTCGTTTTGCCGGCTCCGTTTGGTCCTAGTATCCCATATATCTCTCCTTTCTTGACCTCAAAAGAGATGTTATTGACAGCTATTTTTTCTGAGGATCCTCTCGTTAAAGAACTATAACTTCTGAAGAGTCTGTCTGCGATTATGACTGGGTCGCCTTCTTCCACATGTGTACAACCACTTATCATAATAAATAACCTTTTGGATGGATAATCCATCCCGCCTACTGATTACCCAGCATGACAAAAGTTCAGATAATCAATTGGATGAATGCTCCATAACTTTAAAATAGAAATACTCCAGTGCATACAACATCGGGGTTTGACCCTGGGGTGATAAGATGAACAAGAATGCAATCTATGCAATCATTGTAGGAATAATCATCGTTATTGCGGCGGTTGGTGTCTATTTCGTATTGAAGGATGATTCCAAAGCAAATAATGTGACATTCCTGGTCCAGGACGGAGACGGAGTCTACTTCTGGATGGACGGAAACGGAGAGACAGCAGATAAGGCAGTGATCAACGCAGCAGAGAGATCGGGTGTTGAGATAGATTACACCTATTCCGAAGAGGGATCGATGTTCCTGAGCGAGATCGGTGGACTATCTGGTTCGTCAGAGGCTCCTTGGATATGGTGGATGCTCTATACATACAAGGACGATAAATGGACCTATTCTGAGAATGAAGGATTGTCCGCAATAAAATCCGCAGATTATGATTATCTCGGATTGTTCTATGGGAACGGCACATACGATCTTGAATCCCTTCCGGATGTGAAGGATTCAAAGGCATGGGACAAGAGCGAGACGGGAACAGTATTCACAATTGTATCTCCTGCTGGAATGTACTTTAAAATGAACGGTTCCGGCGAGACAGTGTTCGATGCATTCGATTCAATGTGCAGCACATATAAACTCCCATTCGAGCCAAGTGATAGTCCTACATATGGAAAGGGAATAAACTCTTTCTACGGACTTGAAATGAAGCAGGTGGGAGATGATTGGGTCTATTGGGTTCAGGGAGTGATAAAGGATGGAGCATGGGCAATGGCTCCGACATCAATGTCATCGCTCACGTCCGCAGACCACCCGCACTTCCTTGTATACTACGGTATGTTCGAACAGATACCGGATGTCCCAACGAGTTAAAGCAACAAACCAATTCAAAACCTCTTCAAACCTCTTAATGCATATCTGAAGGAAAGAACATGAAGTCCCCATCGATAAAATTGGTCCTATCTGTTGTACTAATCCTATTGGGGGCGTCATTGGCATATGTTGCGACCAACAATACAGGGTCTTCAAATTCCAGCGAAGGTATAATAATTGATTTTGGTGGAAGGGACATAGATTATGTTTCTGTAAGCGATGGAAGCGATACGATGTATGCACTTGAATATGCTTGCCAACTGAAAGGATATGAACTTGAGGTGGATGGGCATGATGTATCATCGATAAACGGTCTTCCGTTACCGGAAGATAATAGGAAGTGGAACCTTTTTTTAACGGAAAAAGGTGAAACGTCCTGGAAAAGATCCACTGCTGATCCTTCATCAGTAATAATAGGAGATTATTCTGCAGTTTCATGGGGGTTATGCACGGAGAATGAAACACCTACGCCCGGTGTTGATGCGACAGGATACAATTACTATGTCTATCCTCAAGCTACCCGAGTCATAAGTCTCGCGCCATCGTGTACCGAGACGATCTGTGCTGTTGGAGGTATAAATACAATAATCGGAACGGACCAGTATAGTAATTATCCTCATGCCGTGGTTGAAAAGCAGATGGCCGGAGATATCGCAATAGTCGGTGGATATACAAATCCCAGTTATGAGCTCATAATACAGCAGAATCCGGATCTTGTAGTGTGCATAGACGGACAGGCAAGTCACTTGATCGTCGCAGAGAAGTTGAGGAATGTGGGTATAAACGTCGTCGTCTCATTCGATGGAGAAAGCATAGATACCATACTTGACAATACCCACATGATAGGGTTCGGTATGGGCTATACGTTAAGCTTGGAGAATACCCTCGAGATGCTGGAGACAGGGCTCAATGATATCCATACTGTATTGGCAGAGTGCTTCCAACTAAGATATCCTTCAGTAATGGTATCCCTTTCCACAGTAAAATCGCCATGGGTATCGGGTTCCAATACATATGTATCCGATATCCTGAACTTCACTTTCTGCATAAATTCGTATGAGCACGTAAGCGGATGGGTACAGATAAACAGTGAGACCATCGTACAATACAATCCAAGTTACATAATAGTGGTATCAGCAGAATATTCTCCCACAGAGGAAGATTACCAGAAGATGATGGACGGTCTTTCCAAAGAATGGAAGAGCACCGATGCATACAAAACAGGAAATATATTCATTTACACAGAATCCGCAGCGGATCTTGCATCCCGTCCTGCAACCCGGGTTGCCCAGTTGACCGAGATATTATCAAGAACATTACATCCGGAAGCATTCGACGATGGCATACAGATCCCGAAATACATAGGCGATAATTACACTGATTTTCTAACATACACAAAGGATATGGGATTCAACGGAGGGTCTCGATGAACGCAAATAAAAAAACGATAGCCCTATTGATCACAATATTGATCATGATACCCATATCGTTGTCCGCATATTCCAGCGGGGATGGGACATACGAAGAGGATATGGTGCTGATCGATATGGGGAATGGCAGAACATACTGGATCAGTGCTGATAATGAAGGTAGAACCGGTATCGAGACCATCGAAAATGCATTGAACCGATTGGATATGGAATATTTATCGAACGGAAACCGAATAACCGATGTCGATGGTAAAAAGGATACGAGGATAGGCAGTGTTACATCCTCATGGAACTACTATGTTTGGGACGGTTCATCCTGGAAATATACTGAATGGAGCGCATCCGACAGCTATAGCGGAGGAAGTCTGGCAATAGGACACTACCCTACGCATATGAAACCTACTGAGACTCCAGAGTTCATGTCCTCCTGGACAATGACAAGAGGAGATGCAGAACAGACCGGACATCAGACAACAGAGCGAACTGAGGCCGAGGAAGCGGCATCGGTGTTCGAGAAGAATTACGGTGAAAGTAACTATGTTTGCAGCGTAGTACTTGTTTCTGAGGACAAGGTGTTCGTAGGTGCCGGGGGAGGATATTCAGAGGTCAGTGCCGACCCAGCCCTATATTGTTATGACAGATTCACATTCGATGAACTATGGAAGTTCTCATATCCAAAGGGTGCAGGTTACGAGACAGCCACAGGAGCGATAATGGATGGGTTCTATCTTCTTCCAGCATCCAACGGTACATTATACAAGATACCGGTCGAAGGACCAGGTACAGATGATGCCAACGTGACAAAAATGGAGGTACCCAATACAAAGGATCATGAGCTTATAGGAAATACCAATAACACTGGTCCTGCATCGATAACCTATGATTCCGGAGTGATATTCTTTGGATCCAGTAATGGTTATGTGTATTGTGTCGATCCAAGGACAGATAGTACCACCTCTTTCCCCAGGCAGATATGGAAGACCGAGATTGGAGGAGGGATATACTACACGAACATCACGGTCAAAGATGATGTACTGTTCGCAGGCGCATACAATGGTCAGATATATGCGATCGATAAGCAAAGCGGAAACATCATCGCCTCCGAGGAAGTATACACAATAGAAAGGTCCGGCAAAAAATATGGATCGGTCTCAGTCCCGGTATTTGTAGACGACAGGATATTCATGTCCTTCTCTGATGGGAACGGTATGAACACTGTGACCGGCGGGATTGCAATATATGAGTTCTCGAAAGACAGCGGGTTCAATCAAATAAGTAAGTTCATGGATTTCGGACTCGTAAGTAATTTCCTGCTTCCTGTCGAATCCGATGATTTCACCGGAATTTATTTCACATCCATGAAGGTCCCGTTAGGGAGAATGAGTATTGATGGTGAGTATGAGAAACTCGGAAAGGAATTTGGAACTGTAAAAGCAGGATTGATACTTTTGAATGGGGAATCCCTGTTCCTCACTGAATACAAGACGGGTGGATATGTCTATGAATTGGATCTTGACGGAAATGACATTGGAAGATTCCAACAGCCGAAAAGCGTGGCACAATGGGACATGTCCGGACCGGCCATAATTGGCAATTATATCTACAAGGGGACAGACGGAGGATTCTTCTCTACATATGGAGACTATGTAACCGAAGATGAACCTGAAGAAGAAACATCATCATGGATATGGCTGGCGGTAATAATCGGGATACTTTTGATAATATTCATTGCGTTGTTGGCATACATAAAAAAGACAAAAGGTGCCCCACCAATATCATACATAAGAGGAAGAATATCAAAACTCAGCGGTTTCAATAATGAACGTCTCTCAAAAACAAAGCAGAATAAACGCAGATTGCTGATCGTTCTCTGCATAGGTGTAATCCTATCGTTCGTTCTGTTCCTATGCTGTTTATCATTCGGACCATCCGGTACATTGTCCTTGGGGGATGCCTTCTCTGCACTGATCTCAGCAATATCAAAGCACGGTGAGGACCTGACATATAATGAGATAATTGTCTACGAATCCCGCCTTCCCAGAGCGATCGCTGCAGTAGGGGTCGGAATGGGTCTTGCAATAGCCGGAGCGATATATCAGGCAATAATAAGGAATCCTTTGGTGGACCCCTATATTATGGGTGTATCTTCGGGAGCAGGAACTCTCGCTGTCGCAGCCTTGGTTGCGAATTTTACCTTCTTCGGGGTACTCGAAGGAACTAATTTCTCAACACCGATCTTGGCAATATTCGGAGGGTTGACAGCATTCTTCCTGACCATGTTGATCGCCGAGAAGGCAGGCAGATCATCCACCAACTATGTTCTGGCAGGAGTGGTCGTAGGATTGGCTTTTTCATCAATAATGACCATTATGCTGGTCACTGCACAATCGGCCAAGCTTCATGGAGCATTATCCTGGCTGTATGGTAGTTTTGCCAATATAAGCTGGGAGACGGCATGGTTGGTGTTCTTCCCTGCATTGTTCTTGTCAATGGTACCTCTTTTGTGGGCGAAGGAACTGAACCTTGTTTTGCTGGGCGCCGATCAAGCGCAGCAGATGGGACTGAATGTGAAGAAATTCAACAGATGGATGCTGATCCTGGCATCTGTATTGACTTCCATGTGCGTAGCATTCGTAGGAATAATCGGATTCGTAGGGTTGGTGGTACCGCATGTATGCCGCATGATCCTCGGGGGAGACCATAGACTGGTACTCCCTTCGTCGATAGTCCTTGGTGCGTGTCTGATGTTGTTCTCAGATCTTTTAGCAAGAATGATAATGGTACCTCAGGAATTACCGGTCGGTGCGATAACGACCATAATAGGAATTCCTTTGTTCGCATATCTCTTGATCAAAAAAGGGAGGATGTACGATGGATGAGCCACTGTTGGAGTTGAAAGGTCTCAATAAATACTATGAGGACGGGTATCACGCAGTAAGGGACGTATCCTTCAAGGTAAGTCCAGGAAAACTCGTGGGACTGATAGGACCTAACGGCTGTGGAAAGACGACAATGATGAAATGCATAAACAAAATGCATCCCATTTCCTCAGGTGAGGTGTTCATCGATGGAACATCCGTATCAAAAATGGAACCTGCCGATGTGGCCAAAGCTGTATCCAATGTTCCGGCTGAATTGAGGACCGCTTTTGGTCTGAATGTCTATGAGACCGTGATGTTGGGAAGATATCCACACCTGAAGAATCTCTGGTGGGAGACAGATGTCGATGAGACACAGGTGATAGAGGCATTGAAGAAATTCGGTGTATTGCATCTCCAGGATAGGCCGATCAATATGCTCTCAAGCGGAGAGAGACAACGTGTACTCATCGCCAAAGCGTATGTTCAGGAACCGAGGTTGATGCTTGTGGATGAACCGACATCCCATCTTGACATGAAGTATAAGCTGGAAGTGATGGAATACCTTAGGGCAATGGTCGAGAAGGACATGTCCATACTGGTCGCAGAACACGATATCTCACTCATGGCAAGGTACTGTGAGGAATGCATAATCATGAAAGAAGGCAGGATATATGCAATGGGGGATCCAAAGGATATCATCACCGAACAGTTGATACAGGATGTATATGAGGTGAGCGCATCCGTCGGATTCGATAAAGATGGAGAACTTTTCGTACTTCCAAAGAAGTATACCGGGGATTATCATCTGAAATGAACCAATGCCACAGGATTAATATTCCAACCACCATACATAGGTGATATAGGATGAGATATGGAAGGGAGATCCTCTCCGGAATACCGAAGACAGTGCATGGTGGACAGGCCTGGAAGATCGAGGGTATAGAGGATTATAGCCACAATCTGAATCCGTTCGGACCTCCCGCAGAATTATCCGATATAATTCAAACTGCGATCAAGGACATAGGACATTACCCTGATGATAACAGCACAGAGCTCAAAAGTGTGATATCGAAGGAATTCTCGATAAAAGAAGAGAACGTCATAATCGGATCTGGATCCTCAGAGATAATAAGGAATTTTCCTAATACATTCCTAGAACGGTATGACAAAGTCATCATCAACGATCCTTCTTTCGCGGAATATACCCAGCAATGCAGACTCATTGGTGCTGATATACTATACAACGAACTAACAGAGGAAGATGATTTCAGGATCGATGATGAACGATTGTCCAATATGATATCGAGTGGGGCGAAGGCAGTCTACATCTGCAACCCTAATAATCCTACAGGAAGGATCGAGAATAGAGACAAGATCCTGGAGATCGTCAAGGAATGTCAGGACCACGGTGTGTTGGTGTTCCTCGATGAGACATTGTTGGAACTAGTTCCTGATCACGATAGGATATCCTGCATAAAATACGTCGACAGATACGACAATCTTGTTGTGGCAGGTTCCCTGACAAAATCATTTGCGATCCCCGGTATACGTATAGGTTATGGATTCTCCAATGAGGCCCTCATAGAAGAGATGAACAAGGTAAGGATGACATGGAATGTAGGACAGGTGGAACAGACGGTCGCCGCTGCTCTGATATCCAAACATATGGACCATGTAACAAAAGCAGCAAAGATGATGTCTGACGAATCAAAGGTCATGCATTCGATGCTCAATGAGGCCGGTTTCCCGATAGATGATGTAGCGGATTCATTCTTCTATTTCTGCTCGCTTAAAACCTTTGGGGTAAAATGTTCAGAGTTCCAGAAACTCATGCTCAAAGAAAAGATAATGGTAAGGGACTGCGCATCATTCGGAAAGAGATTCGAAGAGTATGTGAGGTTCAGTGTGAAGGATCGGGAACGCAATGAGATATTCGTCAAAGCAGTTCAGCATTCCCTTAAAGGGATAAGGTGATGTAATGGAACTCTGGCTGTGTGCGATACTCATCATAATATCCGCTTTGCTGATAGATCGTTTCATAGGAGAGTTGCCGAATAGGTTCCATCTGCTGAGATGGATAGGCAATGTGGTCGACATACTGGATAGGAGAATAAAGAACAGGGCATCCCGATACACAAAGGTACTTGGAGCTTTATCCTACATTGCTGTATTTCTGCTGTTCTGGTTCATAATGATGTCAATATGCACCGTAATACGTAATGTACTGACAGAACCTTCGTGGGAGGTCGTCGGCATTACAATATCCTTGGGTGAGATAATATGGATCCTGGTTCTTGCATTCATGTTCAAGATAACCTTTGCCATATTCTCTTTCCGCAAACATTGCATTCCGATCGAGAACGATCTAAGGAACAATGATCTCGAAGGTGCGAGACAAAAGGTTCAGATGATAGTGAGCAGGGATACAAGTAAGATGGACGAATCCCATATTGCATCTTCATGCTGCGAGACGATATCGGAGAATCTTGTTGACAGTGTGATATCCCCATCCTTCTACTTCGGATTCCTTGGTCTCACCGGAGCGATAATGTTCAGATGTGCCAACCTAATGGATGCCATGTGGGGATATCTTAATGATAAGTACAGGAACGTTGGGTACTTCGTTGCCAAATTCGATGATGTTCTGGGATATTTCACATCAAGGATAGCTCCTGCGTTTGTTGCTCTGTCCGCAATGTTGTCAGGTTATGAGTGGAGAGGAGTGATCGCTGCAGCGAGAGAGGAACACGGTAAGACGCCAAGTCCCAACAGCGGTTGGCCCATGGCAGCGGCCGCAGCGGCCTTGGGAATATCAATGGAGAAAGAAGGCGTGTACGTCATAGGGACAGGGAGCATGCCGACGGTCGATGATATCGGAAGATGTTACAGACTGGTGGAAAGGACTTCAATTCTGTTCATCCTTCTCATCGCACTTCCTATCTTCGTTCTGATAGGGATACATGTACAGGTGATCATAGAGGATCACATATTCAGCCTGTGGGAGGCCATCTTATGAGATATGTAAAGGATGTGAGGATAGTAGAGGATGGAGAGATGGCAACAGCCATAGTCCAGTTGACGGAGGAAATGGAGGTCCTGAGCAATGCGGTCAAGAACAGCGGTCACGCGGTGACCGATACATTGTTCATAACGCAGGTGCCGCATTGTTATGTGATCGAGGACCCTCTTGCAGACATCGAGAAAGTGATGAAGAAACACGATATACCGGACAATGCAGTGGGATTCATGACCGCGGCCGAGGTCAAATACGTGTTCTCGACCAACGAGAATGATTACGAAGGAATGAACACATTCGCAGCCGTCACCGCAGGGTTGAGCAATCATGTCGTGGCAGGGGAATTATTGGACAATTGGAGCGAAAGGTTCAGAATATCCCAGGAAAGATACAAGATGCTGGTCGGCGGCACGATAAACATAATCGGCATATCCCCGGTCCCGCTGACCGATGCAGCGAAGATCAATCTCATGATACCTATCGTAGAGGCAAAATCCGCTGCAATGGCAATATTGGGTTACAGGGAAACAGGAACAACATCCGATGCAATGGCCGTAGTGTCTCCGGTAGGAGAACCTCGACTCATCTATGCAGGTACGGGGGTTCCTCTCGGGATATCCATGGCAAGGTCTGTCAAAGCCGCTGTTATAAGCAATCTGGTGAAAAGAGGGGATTTCCCGCACATGGGGACATTCGTCGATGTTCTTGAGAAGAAAGGGATTTCCCGCGAAGCAATGTGGGATGCCGCACTCAAGTCATACATACCCAATCCCGAATGGGATGTGAATGACATAAAGAGAAGGTTCGAATCGAAGTTGGACATCTTGACCGAGGACATAAACATCTCTTCGCTGATCCAAGGTGCGATAGCACTTGAGGAACTCGGAGATAAGGATTGCATTTGTGCAATGCCAAGAGGTATGTTCTCCGAGGATCCGATACATCTGATCGCGGATGAGATAATCGGTATGCAGATCGCTCAATACATAGCGGGTACAAGAGGGATATTCGAATTCCATAGGTTCGATAGGTACAAACCTGGAATAATATCCGAACTGGGTCCTTTCATGGATGATATGTTGTGCGGTCTGATCGGAGGGATAATGTCATCGGTATATTCAGATCTCTTCGATGGCCGTCCTTAAGAGAGATATTATATTCTCTTTAGTACGTTCAGAGTCGGTACCAATGCCAAACGAAACTAATGACCAGTTGGGCGATGAGTATCCGGTAACGGAGGAAGTCGACCAACGACAGGATGGGCCTGAGGTTGCTATGCAAACCGGGGGTCAAGGGATGGATGGGCAGGATGCGGTACAAGATACCGGATCCGCAGATGCATTGGCATCGTCGAATGAACCTTCTGTTACATCAGAAGGGACAACTCCTGAGGAAGAGCCGGTAGGCTCCAGGAGAACTGAGCCCAGAGTCATCAGGAAATTGAATGCGGCTGATTTCAAGATCAGGCCGGGGCAAAATCCGGAAACCGGTAACGAGCCCAAAGTACAACCAACACAAGAGGATGTTCAGAGTCCGGTAGAACAGAACGTAGAGCCTGTTACCGCAGAGGTCCCTGAGACCAAAGCGGAACCTGAACCCAAGGATGAACCGTACCAGTTCACAGAACCAGTACGATACGAACCTATTGGCGCAACACCCGTGAACAGAGAACCGATCGGTGCAACACCTGTGGAACCCGTTCCTGTTGTAGTAGGTGCTTCAACAGAGAGCAGACCGCCGGAGAATGATGCGGATCAGATGTCATATCAACCAAGATCCGAACCATATGATGACCGCCCTGTGGAAAGTGAGCAGCCGAACAAAAAGAATACAACATCCAACAGCATAGTTGATGCGATAAAGGGTGCGATCTCCTTCTTCACAATAATAAAACTGAATGTTGGAGAGAAGGAGATAAGTGCCTTCAACTACCGATTCTACGTAGCACCGGTAGTAGGTTTCATCATCGGTATAATAGCGGCCCTCATAGGGTATCTGTTCTTTGAGATCAATGCAGGCGTGTTCGCAACGATCGCAGTGTTCGCAACGATATACATTCTGACCAAATTCCTGCACTTTGACGGTCTTGTCGATTTCGGGGACGGAATGATAGTAAGCGGAACAAAAGAGGACCGTATCAGAGCACTAAAGGATACTGCCATCGGCGCAGGAGGTCTCGGAGTAGCTCTGATTGTGACGATAGCCGCCATCTTCGGATTGAACAACATAGGTTTGACACTAGGGGCGATATTGGTCGTGGTCACGATGGAGGTCTTCGCAAAGAATGCAATGGTATCTGCTGCTGCATTCGGTGAACCTGGAACAGGAATGGCAGGCGATCAGGTAGGCAAGACCAATATACAGACATTGATGGTATCATCAGTGATATCAGTGATATTGGCTTTGGCAGGATTCCTCATAATGGGCCTCGTTGTCACCGCCTTCGTTGATTTCGGAATATTTGCATCAAGACTGATACCATCGATATTCTTGATAGTGGGAATATCCGCCGGTGTATCCATACTGATCGGATGGTTCATGGCATATCTTTCGAATACAAGGTTCGGATTTGTCAATGGTGATGTCCTAGGTGCAACAAATGAGATATCAAGGGTCCTGGTGATACTGATATCGGTGATAGTGATATTCAGCTACACCATTGTTCTTTGAGGATATATGCAGGCACTTATCAATGCAGGAGGGAAAGGCACCCGTATGGGAGCATGTGGTATAGAGAAACCCATGCAGATCATAGGTGGCAGACCCGTTGTAAAGAGAGTGGTCGATGCACTCTCCGCCTCCGATAACATAGACAGGATCCTAGTATCGGTAAGCGACAACACTCCTGAGACAGAGAAGTATCTGAATGAGATAGGGATAGAAACGATAATGACCTCTGGAGAGGATTTCATGGAAGATCTTCATGAATCCTTTGAGGTCCTCGAAGGAAAATTCGTTCTGACCTGCCCTTCGGATCTTCCATTCATATCAACAGAGGAGATCGATAAATTCATCGACTCCTTTGAAGAGGATCGAATGGAATCCCTGATAGCGATAGTTGATATAGCTGCACTCGAAAAACTCAATATCAAACCATCTTACACCAGAGACCACTACGGTTCGCAATGGGTGGTCTCCGGTGTCACAATAATGGATAGGGAGAAGACACTGAGGGGAGATTATCTTCAGGAGTTCTTCTATGAGACCGATTGCCAGGAATTCGCTGTAAATGTTAATACGCAGGAAGAACTGGATCAAGCGAGGAAGATAGTCGAATAGGTCAGAAAATGCCTGAATCCGGGTATCATGCGCAGGATATCCGGATTCAATCGAAATTCATTATCTTCCGATAGATCTCATGCACCTTGTCCAAGAGATCCTTACATGTGACCTTCCCCGAACTCTGTATTATCGATGCTACCGATGCTCCACCGCATCCTACACCTTCTTTGATATATCCCCATTCATAGGCCTGGAGGCCTTCGAATGGACTTTTCGAGTAGTCCATGTTGACATAGACTATCGGAACATCTGGAGATATGGCATCCATCATCTTTGCCATGTTGGAGTTTGGATCCTCCATCAACCATCTTGTTGTTCCTTGGAATATGTTGCCTACGATGCTTGGATCCAATCTTACCGCAGCAGCGATGACAGCGGCCATCTGGGTTCCGCCACCGACAATGACCGGTACATGCTTGGCTGCACCAATTATTATTCCCACATTGGCGGGCATCATTGGGTCTCCGACACATTCTATTGCCTTAAGAGGGTCATTCGCAAGATCGCCTATTCCGATCCCGGCAGCTTTCAGTCCCTGCATGACGGTGTTCATCTTCAATTCCCTTGGATTGTTGGGTGAACTGCTGCTCACTAGATTCTCTTTCACAATGCCCATGGCAAGAAGTACGGCCAATGCTGTTGTGGTCCCACCTGCGCAGCTTTCGCTGACAACGACATAGTCAGAACCATGTGACAGCATCTCTCCCAGTATCACTCCGTAATCGAACACACCTCTGACGTTTGAGACCGCTTTCCCTGATGTTACGTAGTTGCCGCATTCTCCACCCATCTCTATGCATGGAACATTAGGGACGATCTTGCTCCCTCCATTAACTATGAAGAAAGGCATATCAGAGATCTCCAATGCGGCCTTGGTCAGTGTTGCGGGGGTTGGTATGCCTCCGGGATTTATCGGTATCCCATCCATACAGACTGTCCGTCCAAGGACCAGAAGTTCAGCATCGGCTGCAGGAGTGAACATCGTCAGTTCTGGGGTATCTCCGGCATCGGATATCCCGGGAAGGGTGGATGTGAGTGTGTTTGCGACCGTACAGGTGAAGACCCCCTTCTTTCCCCATATTCTGGACAGTATGTCCTTTGCTATCTTTTCATTGCCGTGTATGCTCAGTGATGGCGGAAGTTCCATATCGGTCATTTAATCACCTTGTTCCCATAAGCAGAGGTACGACCTCGTCAAGAGGTACCAACTCTCCTTCGGACTTTCCAGTCTCTATATTCGTCCAGAATGGAACGTTCATAATTATGTGTTCCCCTGTAACGCACGATGTTCCATGGTCTACGAAGTAGATGATGCGTTGGGAATCATGGAAATATTCTGACATCAGACGATCGGTCCTTTCCAAGATCTCTATCTTCTTGTATGGGTCCTTTTGGTGGCTGTACTCATCTATCTCGTCGATATGCAGGAAAACGTTCCCCATTTCCAATGCATCCCTTGCGATAGGGAATCTATCCTCAACATCTTCTATCAAATGTATTCTATGGCCTAAGGAGGCCGCAACCCCTAACGCCGTAGGGCTATCGGATATGGTCGTCATTTCCTTGACAAGATCGAAAGGAGGGTATTGGTGTCCCATCCTGCCGCATCCCCAGGGGTAATCCGTTATGCCGTTCATTTCCTCGGCGACCTTCATTACAAACTTACCCAGGTCCCCAGGTACCTCTTTGAATGGAGCATCATTGGGAGGTGCAGGAAGATCAGGTATGTCGTCGCATTCCATTGTCAGTATCGCTCTTCCGTTCAAGAAGAATCTGATCTCCGGGTCGTACTTCTCAAGAATGTTAAGATTTGACATCATTATAGGAATGAGTTCATCACAGAATTCGTGTGCATGATATGACCATTTGATCATCCCATCCCCTAGCTTTGCCGGGCTGAGTCTGTATGCGGTCCTTCCTTCCGACACATCCATTCCAAGACCCATGGCCTCAAGGACAGCTCTCGATATCTCAGGAGGATGACCTGTGAAGAACTCGTTCAGGAAAAGATGCGTGTATCCTCTGCCGGTGGTGAACATCTTATGAGGTGCCTTCTGATACATGAAAGGCATCTTTGCCACTTCATAGGGTTTCTTGTTGCCAAGTAACGGATGAGGGTCATCTTCCATACCGTCCAGAAGAACGAATAATGTGTTTTTCATTGTATCCTCTTAAGGGCTACGGCGGCCTGTCCGACAGATATGCCACCGTCACCGTTAGGTATGTTACGATGGAATATTAACTCATGTCCTGAGTTACCGGCCATTTCCTTGAACATATCACAGATCACAGAATTATATGAAACTCCGCCTGTGATCCCTATAGAACCTATGCCATTCTCATCAGCGGCATAGATGGCACTTTCCGTCAAACATCTCATAACATTGTAGACAATGGAATATGCTATATCTGCAGGTCTCTGGCTATTATCTATCCTTGAGAAGAGATCCGCTGTTTTTATGGTATCTCCGATAATCTCGGTCTCGAAACCAGGTATGAGCTTGCCTGATGCAAGTAAGGGTTCCAGTTTCATCGCCGGTTCTCCGTCATATGTTCTGTATGAACATACTCCCAAGGTATACGATAAGGCATCAAGCAGTCTTCCCATCGAGGTACATTCTACACTCTTATACATCATCTTCCTTAGAATTGAGGATTCAGTGTCGTTGAAATCCGAGTTCTCCGAGCCGTTCTTTACATCGATCGCGAATTTAAGTCTTCTAAGATCGTATAGTGCCTTTTCCGATCCCAGTAATGGGATCTCTTCCAGATGTGCCACCCTTTTGAATCCTGAAAGGTCGGCAGACAGGACCTCTCCACCCCAGACGGTATCATCTGTACCATGCCCGCTGCCGTCCAGAGTCAAGGCTACGATGTCATGCTTATTCTCTTCAACAAGCAAGGATGCGGCGTGTGCCCAATGATGTTGTACTTCGACCAGTTCTGAATCGAATTCCTCTGCTAATCTCTTTCCAAGGCCTCTGTTGATATATCCGGGATGTAGGTCAACTGCGATCGCATCAGGGAAGCAATCCAAGAATCCCATCTGTGTTCTGACCGCATCCTCAAGATATTCAACAACTCCCAATCCTTCTCCGTTACCTATGTGCTGCGTGGGATAGATCCGTCCGTTCTTCGCAACAGAACCGGTAAGGTTCTCCTGGGCTCCGAGTGAGACGGCCTCCCCTGATAATCCTATGCTCAGGTAAGAGGGGATATGCCCTCTGGATCTCCTTAGGAAATATGTCCCACCGTACATCCTGAGGACGCTGTCGTCAGCACGATTGACTATCGGTTGGTTATGGAGCAGATAAGCATCGGCTCCCAGTCCCATTATATCCCGATCCTCAAGTATCATAGGTTCGCCGGGAACATTGGCAGAGGTCATGACCAAAGCATCCTCATCTATCGATCCGAAGATCATATGTTGGATCCCAGAGTATGGAAGGAATACACCAATGCTGTCCAAACCCGGCGATATCAGTTCAGTGATCTCGGTATCCACCTTTTTAACAAGGACTATCGGTCTATGAGGAGATGTTATCTCTTTCAATTCATCATCATTGGGTTCACAATATCCTTTGAGTGAATCCTGATCCCGGACCATTATCGCAAAAGGTTTCTGTTCCCTCTTGTACCATTTTCTCATTCTGGCTATATTGTCAAGAGTACAGCATATATGCATACCGCCCCAACTTTTTATTATCCCGATCTTCCCATCTCTGAGTAAGTTTCCGAATGTTGATATGGGGTCTCCGTCGATTGTGATCCCTTGATCATCAATGAGACGATAGGATGGACCACACCTTTCGCAACATATGGTCTGGTGGTGGAATCTTCTGTTCTCAGGATCATCATACTCCCTTCTGCAATCCGGGCACATGTCGAATGTGGACATTGCGGTGGATGATCTGTCATATGGTAATTTTGATAGGAGTGTGAATCTGGGTCCGCAATTCGTACATGATGTGAAAGGATAATCCTTTCTTCTTCCAATGGTAAGGTCCTTCAAACAATCGTTGCACATGGCAAGATCGGTGGGGATCGAAACACCTGAACTGCCGGACCTAGACCGAACTATGGAGAATCCACCGTTACCATTGAATGGCAAATCAATTCTCTCAATGTCCTCTATACTTGCAAGCGGTGGGAGATCATTCAAAAAGTCCTTGAGGAATCTCTCTCCGTCATCGATATCGATGATTACATCTGAACCATCGTTCCAAACGTTGCCAGAAAGGCCCAGTTTAGTAGCTGTTCTGTAAACTGCGGGTCTGAAACCCACGCCCTGAACAGTACCACGCATTATTATGCGCATACTATTCAGATGGCACCGCAGCCTTTTGCAGCATCGATGCAACCGCAGTCCGACGTCTTGATCTTCGGAAGTCCGAGTTCGAGGAGCATCAACACCTTTGCAAGACACTCGTTCATTGTCTTGACCACCATATCTATGCTGACGTCCTCCTCATGCCATACGTCGTAATCTGTGATGGTGGCAAGACTGCAGTAACACATTCCGAGTTCCCTTGCCAATTGGCATTCAGGGACAACGGTCATTCCGATTATGTCCCCGAACTGCCTGAACATATTGCTTTCAGCTCTTGTGGAGAATCTTGGACCTTCGATACAGACATAGGTACCTCCAAGGTGATGTTTGATCCCCATCTCCTTCGCTGTTTCAAAGAATATGCGATTCAGGTAGTTGCAGAATGGATCAGGCATAGATATGTGAACGGTCTTGTCATCGAAGAAGGTATAATCCCTCTTTTTTGTGAAATCTATGAATTGATCCGGTATGACCAGATCTCCCGGGGCATATTCTATCTGAAGTGAACCTACTGCACATGCGGATATTATGTACTCGCATCCCAGCTCTTTCAAGGCCCACATATTGGCCCTGTACGGTACAGCCGACGGAGGATGCTGGTGAGACCTTCCGTGTCTGAACAGGAATGCCACTTCGATGTCGGCTATCCTTCCTATCATTATCTCATCAGAAGGTTTGCCGTACGGTGTATCGGGGAAAACGGTCTCTATTGTCTCGAAGGAGTCAGGATTGTATATTCCCGTACCTCCGATTATTGCGATCTTGGGCATGACAATGTGATTCTAATAAGGATATAAAAGAACAATGTTTTGATATTAGTAAGATGTTCACGTAACATCTGAGCAAGGTGATGTGTTGACCGAGGAAAATATAGTGGCCCTGTCTAAAAGGGAGATGTATGCCATACTTCTCAAGGAATATGAGGAGTGTAAGGATGAGGGCAGGGAATGTTATCTCGAAGAGATACTGGAAGAATTGAGGAAGGATCTTGAGACAGATTGAGATCACATTCCGTCATCAAGCAACCAATCTATGGCATTGATATGTTTTATTCCGTTGAATGAACCATCGGGTACACGATCCAGAGATAATATGAGTTTCTCATAATTGTCCTTCAATAGTTCAAAAGAGGACAATTCTCTGTTACGGGTCTCTTCTCCGACCAATGATTCTGTTACTTGTATGTGTTTTACTTCGTTGCCCTTTGTGGCGGTGAAATCCAATTCCTTTTCACCATGAGTACCTATCTTGACATCATACCCTCTTCTCAATAATTCTAGGAATACAACGTTCTCCAACAACCTTCCTGTGTCTGAGATGGAGGATCCCAATAAGGAATTGCACATCCCCGTGTCCACTGAATAGTATTTTGCCTGAGAGCGAAGCATCTGCTTGTTCCTGAGATCATATCTTTCTGCTTTGTAGACTATGAACGATTGGGCCAGCAATGACAAGTAGGTATCTATGGTAGAACTGTTCTTGGTGTTCAGGACCTTTGATATCGAATTAGGTGATACAAGGTTCCCGGTATTGGTCATAACGAACCCAACGACACGTTCAAGCAGCGAACCATTGTGTATCTTGTCCCTGTATGTTATTTCCTTGACCACTATGTCGGAATATATCCCTCTGAGGATGATCATTGCACTTTCGTCGTCCATTGATCCATCAATAACAGGAAATCCTCCCCTGTGAAGGTATCTGTTGAACTCTGTATGGCGATCCTTGACATCATTGAGTTCCAGATATTCTTTGAACGATAGCGGGAACATGGATATCTCGATGTGTCTTCCTGCAAGATATGTCGATAGATCTGATGATAGCAGATAAGCATTGGAGCCGGTTATGTATATGTCCGCATCAAGGTCCACAAGTGCAGATGCCACCGCAAGTTCCCACTCCCTTACATATTGTACCTCGTCAAGGAGTATGTACACTCTTTCCTTGGTCCCGAGCGAGGACATCAGAGCGAACAAAGAGGATCGATCATTGATATTGGAGAATTCATTCGATTCAAAGTTCGCATAGACGATATTCCTCTCACTGATACCTGTGGACAGTAAGTGATCTCTGAATTGTTTCATGAGTGTGGATTTACCACATCTTCTGACACCTGTTATGATCTTTACAAATTCCTTCCTATCCTTGAACTTCTTTAGTTGTTCAAGGTATCTTTTTCTGATGACTTCGCTCATTTGTTCCACTTCACATATGTGCATCAGTAGATATAAAGAATTTGCAATGCACTGTAAACTTTATCTTAAAAAATAAAAAACTTTCAATGCACTGCAAATTTTATAAAAAATTGTAAGAAATTTGCAACGTATCGCAAATTTATTTCATCAGATGTTTGATGAGATCGTAAGGAACATCATTCAATGCCTTCTTCGCCTCATCTTCTGTGAGTCCGGCGCCCAATGCAACTGTCAATGCCGCTTTCTCATCCATCAGGTTATCCGGGGCATGGGCATCTGAATTGATCACCAATTTTGTCCCAACCTTCCTTGCCATGCTCGCTACATGTCCATTAGTAAGACTGTGTCCTGCTCTGCCGCTTATCTCAAGTATGACGTCATTGGAGGCTGCTAAACGTGCTTCTTCCTCTGTTATGAGTCCGGGATGTGCCAGTATGTCGACGTGAGGGCTTCTTACTGCTTCCAGATTGGTCTTCGGAGGAACAGGTTCCACCACGGTCTCTCCGTGGACGACCACGATCTCTGCACCAAGTTCCTTTGCTTTCTTGGCATAGTATTCGATCTTTGACGGAGGAACGTATGTCAGTTCGACACCGGGTATGACAGGAAGATAGTCGCTGCTAAGCTCCGCCGCTTTGACTATGTTGGGAACAACGATCTCAATGTTAGTCATGTCGACATGATCCGTTATTGCCAGAGCATCATGTTTCAGGTACATTGCACGGCGTGCGAGTTCAGACGGTATTAGCTCTCCGTCGCTGAAGAATGTGTGGGTGTGGAGGTCGATCCTCATTTCCTTCTCTCCTCCAGTTTCTCGTATACTTTCTCCATTGGAAGTCCTGTTTTAGTTATCGCGACCATTGTGTGATAGATGAGATCGGCAAGTTCCCAGGCCATTTCGTTCTCATCCTTATCCTTGATCGCAAGGATGACCTCTCCCGCCTCTTCGACTATCTTCTTGCACATCTTGTTCTCATCTGCGAACAGTTGGCAGGTGTAGCTCCCTTCAACAGGATTCTCCAACCTATCCTCTATTGTCCTTTTGAGTTTCGGGATTATGTCCATGGTGCCTTCCGTGGATCCGTATATCACTTCTGAGAAACACGAAGGAGATCCAGTGTGGCAGGCAGGGCCGATCTGCCTCACTCTTGCCAGTAATGTATCCGAGTCGCAGTCCAATTGTATGGAGACTATCTCCTGAACATGTCCGGATTCCTCTCCCTTCTTCCAAAGCTTCTGCCTGCTCCTTGACCAGAAGTGGGTATAACCAGTATCCATCATGAGTTTGAATGCTTCTTCATTCGCCCACGCTACCATCAGTATCTCGTTCGTTATGTGGTCTTGGACCACAACTGGAATAAGTCCATCCTTATCATACTTCAAGGGGGTCATCTTACCGGAACTCCTTTGTCCTTGAGGTATTCTCTGACCTCTCCGACAGTGAATTGTTTGTAGTGGAACACCGAGGCCGCCAATGCTGCAGATACGTTCGTCTGTGTGAAGACCTCGTAGAAATGTTCCATCCTTCCGCATCCTCCTGACGCTATGACGGGGATCCCCACCTCGTCAGCTATCGCATTGTTCAATGGTATGTCGTATCCGTCCTTCACACCATCCGCATCTATGGAGGTCAGCAATATCTCTCCTGCTCCCAGGTCCTCTGCCTTCTTTGCCCAATCTATGGCATCGAGACCTGTTGGTTTGGTACCTCCGTGGGAGAAAACCTCCCAGTGATCGTCAACCCTCTTGGCATCTATGGCAATCACAACGCATTGTCTTCCGAATCTTTCTGCGGATTCGGATATTATCTCTGGGTTATTGATCGCGGCAGAGTTCACTGAGACCTTATCCGCACCTGCGTTAAGAGCATCATGCATGTCATCCGCTGTTCTGATCCCGCCTCCCACCGTCAGTGGGACAAAGACCCTCTGTGCCGTCTCGGACACAAGGTCCAATGTCGTCTGTCTGTATTCCAATGATGCGGCTATGTCAAGGAATGTGATCTCGTCAGCCCCTTGTTCGCTGTACTCCTGGGCAAGCAGCGGAGGGGAACCGAGGTCCTTCAGATCAATGAAGTTCACTCCTTTTACGACCTTGCCGTTCTTGACATCAAGGCAGGGTATGATCCTTTTTGTCAGCATCAGTTCACCCGCGGTCTGTCCTTGGTACTCAGTTCAGTGTTTCTTGGTACGACAGAATTTCTCAGTGCTTTACCCAATGCCTTGAATGTGGCCTCTATCATGTGGTGGTCATCGAATCCTCTGATGTTGACCGTGTGCAATGTTATGCCTGATGACATGGCAAAACTCCTTAGGAAGTGGTGATAGAGCTGGTCCTCGCAATCTATATCGGCGAATGGACGATCTATTATGTCCACTGATACCATCACCAATGCATCATCCATTGGAAGGATGACCGTTGACATCCTTTCAACAGGGGAATCATCAAGTGCTTTCCTGAAAGCTGTTCCAAGAGCTATAGCGACATCCTCTATCAAGTGGTGGTCGTTGTCCCCTGTAGCCTTCATTTTGATGTCGAATGATCCGTATCTTGCCAAGGTCTCGACCATGTGCTTTAGGAACTGTATATCGCACTCAACATCAAAGTTCCCTTTGCCATCGATGTTCAGTTCTATAGAGATATCGGTCTCACGGGTCTTGCGTTCCAACTCTGCTGCCCTTGCTGTCATCATTCAAATGATACATCATAAGCCTATAATAATTATTCTTGAAATGGAACAATTCGGAACAAGGGTCATGCTTATATTCGATATCGTTAATCCTCGATCGTGAGCGATACCGGATCCTGGAAACCATATGCAGCAGTGGCATTCATAATCCCTACTGTAACGTTGATGATATCATTGATGATCAACAGAAATATCGATGGATTCAGTGTAATGATGAATGTCATACTATTGTATGCATTCTTCCCGTGCGTGATGGCCGGCATATATATGTGGGCCACTGGTAATGGTCACAGATGGATAAACGGTCCCGATTGGACCAAGATGAGTGAGAACACCAAAACACAAGGGACTAGAGTTGTGGGTATGGCCTTGACATTATCCATCACTGCCATAATGATAGGGGTCTCACTGCTGTTCTATGGATTAGGAAAGGATTTTGCGTACGGCTTAATAGGTATGGTTATAGGCACAGTGGTATGTTTGATAATTGTCATCTATGCCGTTGTTCTGGTGTCTAATAAGAGTTTCGAAGAGAAATGGAGATACCAGGCCCCTACATTCCCATCTAAAGGGAGCGTTGCTGCTGTTGTGATAATATTCGCTCTTGCAACGATACCGGTAAGCTATGCAGCATCCAGCATAAGTACCGATGGTCAGATCGGTATAACACTCGATGAAGAGAACTTCACGGTCGTGGGGCCGATGTTCGACCATACATTTGTTTACTCTGATATAGAACAGTTCTATCTGGATGAGGATTTTGATAAGGGCAAACGTAAGATGGGATACGGAACGTCCACGATAAAGAGCGGAAAGTTCCAAAACTCACAGTTCGGTAACTATGAATTGGCATCCTATGCAAAGGTGAAACCGTGCATCGTCATCATGGTTGACAGCGAATACTATGCGTTCAATCAAGCCTCCGATAAAGAGACACAGGATCTGTTCACTGAACTTAAGGAAAGGATAACAGTTTAAGATTCCCAGGGAGTGTTCCACTCCCATGGTCTTATTCTCTCGGTATATGCCGCCAAACCAACAACAGCCCCTATTGCCCCAAGTTCACCGAGCGTTTCACAATCCTCCTTGGATGTTATGCCTCCGGAGGATATCACCCCATGCGGACATTTGGATATGAAATCGGTGGCTTGGTCGATATCGATCCCTTTCATCTGACCTTCTACACTTACGTTGGTGTTCAACACACCCCCCAGAGGCATATCCCTTATGATATCGAACATTCCCTCAACAGTGATCTCGGATGCCCCCTGCCACCCGTTTATTGCAAGCAGGCCATCCTTCGTGTCCATTCCAAGAACCATTTTGTTTGGATATTTGTAAGCCATCCTTTCGAGCCATTCAGGTTCCTTTATCGCTTTGGTGCCGACAATTATCCTGTCATCCCCTGCAGAGATCAGTTCTTCAACGGTATCATCCGAACGTATCCCTCCTCCGATCTGCACAGGAACCCCTGAATCTCTGATTATCCTTTTGAAGACATCAAGATTATTCCCTTTCCCGAATGCCCCATCCAGATCTACAAGATGAAGATATTTTGCACCCTTATCGATCCAGGACATCGCCACACGGAACGGGTCGTCCAGAGTGATCTTCCTGTTGCCTATCTCCCCTCCCACCAATTGAACCACATTGTGGTCAAGGACATCCACTGCAGGTATCACTATCATTGATTCTCCTCTGCAAAGTCGATGAAGTTCCTTATGAATTGTAATCCGGAAGTGGAACTTTTCTCAGGATGGAACTGTGTTCCGTAGACATTAGATTTCCTGAAGAATGATGGGAACTCGATCCCTTCGTACTCGGTGGTACCTGCGACATCATTTGCATCCTCCGCGGAACATCTATAAGAATGTGCGAAATAGAATTGTCTATCGTTTATGCCATCCATCAAAGGGTCGACGGTTATGACCGAATTCCATCCCATGTGAGGTACACGGGATGCGGCCAGCTTTGTGATCCTTCCTCTGAATACTCCCAATCCTTCTGAACTCCCCTCCTCGCTGGAATCGAACAGTATCTGTGCGCCTATGCATATGCCCAAGGCCGGGACGCCTGATAACAATCTGTCCCTGATCTCCTCACGATAAGGCTGGAGTTTCTCCATTGTCACATCAAATGCCCCCACGCCCGGGAATATTATGCATTCTGCGTCAAGTATCTTACTGACATCATTTGAGATCGTGACCGCTGATCCGTTCTTCTCAAATGCTTTCTTTACTGAGTGAAGGTTCCCCACGCCGTAATCGGCGATGGTGACCTTCACTTCGATGCCTCCAGGATATCACTCAAGGCATTTAGGACCTTTGTGTTCATCTCCTCTGTCCCGACCGTGAATCTGACACAATTCTCCATCCGCCTCTTGCTTCCGAAGTCCCTTATCAGGATACCTCTTTCCTTGAGTCCCCGTACCACTGCAACATGATCGATAGGCGATCTTGCAAGTATGAAGTTAGAATCCGAAGGATAGGGTTCGAAACCGAGTTTTGATAGGCCCTTAGAGAGTTTTGGTCGTTCAGCGAAGACCATCTCCTTGCTTCTTCTTATGAAGTCCTGATCCTTCACTGCGGCTATTGCGGCACCTTCGCTGATGCTGTTGAGTGAATATGGTATCTTCACGGAATTCATCATATCTGCGAGGTCGGTGTTGGTTATTGCATAACCTATCCTCAATGCAGCCATGGCATAAGCTTTGGAGAATGTCCTCAGGATGATAAGATTCTCGAACTCCTTGATCCGAGGTATCATCGATTTCCCTGAATATTCACCATATGCCTCATCGACGATGACCATGCCTTTGAATCCCTTGAGTATCTCCTCTATGGCCTTTGTGCTGTATGAGTTGCCAGTAGGATTGTTGGGCGATGAAAGGATCACGATCTTAGCATTCGAGGATAATATCTCTTCGACATTGGGCTGGAAATCATCCGTCAGTTCGGTCAATATGACCTTACCTCCGTTCATCTGTGCGAAATAATCGTATAGGGAGTATGAAGGATATGGGACAAGACAATTGTCCCCCCACTCAGTGAAGGTCTTGAACGATACGTCAAGCATCTCATCGGAACCGCTTCCGACAACGAAATTCTCCTGATCCAGGTGATAGAGCTCACCTAATGCCTCCCTCAGACCATCCGAGTATGTGCTGGGATAATCGTTCAGGTCCAGCTGCTGTTCCTTAAGGAACTTGACCGCAGCAGGATTGGATCCCAGAACGTTGGTGTTTGTATCGAGTCTCAATTCCCCCTTTATCTCCGGGCTGTAGTATCTCTTGAAGCCCCTTGTCGTGCTTCTCATGATGTCCCTTAAGACCATCATTCCACCAGCCTGTCTATCGAAAGTGATAGTATGCCCTTTGCTCCGAGTCTCTTTAGGTCATTGACAGCTTTGTAGACATCCTTGGAACATACAACGACATGTACTGCGACCATCTGGTCGTTACCGGCTATGTTCAGGACAGTCGGCCCTCCTATTCCCGGAAGCATCTTTTGAACCTGTTCCAGTTTATCTTTGGGGACATCCGCCATGAGGTATTTCCTGTCCTCTGCGGACATAACGCTTTTGATGGAATCGACGACATCTGCCATCTCGCTCCCCTTCTCCTTGAAGGAAGATTCCGATGTGAATATCGCTGCCTGAGAATCAATGATCTTTGCTATTTCCATTAATCTGTTCATCTTTAGGGTGGATCCCGAAGCTACCAGATCAGAAATGAGATCCGATATACCGAGATAAGGCATTATCTCTGCCGCACCGGATATCTCTATTATTGTGACATCCTTTCCTTTCGATGCAAAGAATCTTTTTGTAAGGTTAGGGAATGAAGTGGCTATTCTGGCCCCCTTGGGGACATCATCGATGCTCTTGATCCCTGAGGATTCCGGAGCGGCAATGGAAAGACGGCAGATTCCGAATTCAAGGTCCATGAGTTTCTTGAGTTCATACCCCGACTCTGCTACCATGTCCTCGCCTGTTATTCCAATGTCTATGGCACCTGAGTCGATGAAGGCGGGGATGTCCTGGGCACGGACGAACATTATCTCAATGCCTTGTTCCTTTGCCTTGATGTAAAGTTTCCTTCCCCAATCCTCTCCAAGATCTATTCCTGATTTGGACAGGAGCTCCACAGCCCTCTCGTTGAGCCTTCCTTTGTTAGGGATCGCCATCTTTATTGCCATCGGTATGTCCTCTGTTACATTTCTATATAAAAGGTAGTAGATAAGGTTTTCACGTTCCTAGGAACGTTACAGCAGACCTTTGGCCTTGAACAGTTCTGCATTCAGCACAGAACCTCCGGCACCGCCTCTGAGGGTGTTGTGGGAAAGGACGAACATCTTGTAGTATCCGTTGCTCTGCCTTATCCTTCCGACCGTGGATGCCATGCCCCTTGCCCTGACCGGACTTCCTGCCAGAGCGTCGTAGATAGGCTGTGGACGGTCCGCCTCAGACCTTACTATAACAGGTTGGACAGGTGCTGACGGAAGCGAGAGCCTCTGTGCCTCTCCCTTGAAATTCGATAATGCCTTTGATAATCCTTCAATATCCGGAGAATCCTTCAGTTTTAGGACAAGTGATTCCAGATGCCCATCCACCACAGGTACTCTGGCACAGTTCGCCATGACCTTGAATGAGGCTGGTTCGAAGCCGTTCTTGGAGTACTTACCGAGTATCTTGGCAAGTTCGATCTCCATCTTCTCCTCTTCCTTGTCTATGAAAGGAACGACATTCCCCACGGCATCCAATGAAGGCACTCCTGGATATCCTGCACCGGAAAGTGCCTGATAGGTTGAAACGAATACCTCGTCGAGTCCGAAACTCTTTTCCATGGCGAAGAGGGGAATTGCTATCCCCGTCGATGAACAGTTGGCATTTGTGACTATGAATCCCCCGTTCCCGTAGGTGTCCTGTGATTCTATTGAGGAGGAATGGTCCGCATTGATCTCAGGTATCATTATCGGAACGTGTTTGTCCATACGGTGGGACCCTGCATTGGTGAACACTGCTACACCTTTCTCCGCCAATGACGTTTCAGTTGGGCCGGCGAGATCGGACGGTATGCCTGAGAAAACTATTCTGGCATTCTTGGATATCTGATCTATGTTCATTGCCCTTATCTTGGTGTTGACAGTATTTTCGGAGAATTCATGATCCCTTACCTTGATCACATCACCGAATCTCTTTCCGTCGGATCGTTCGGATGCATACATACCTTCGATCTCGAAATACGGGTGATCCTCAAGCATTTGAACGAACCTTTGACCTATCGGTCCGGTAGCCCCAAGAACGGCAACGTTGATCTTTGACATTTGTTTTCTCCTTATGTTGAGCCAGAGCAAGTATGATCCATTATTATAGATTTTGGCATTATCATTCTTCGTAGAGATGTTTCTGCCTTTCCTTTGAGATCCTCAATATCACTTCAGCAATGAGTTTCGCATCTCCTTCTGTGAGACTTACCTCTTCGCATAGTTCCATGTATCTGTTGATGACCTCTTTTTCTTTGTCCTTGTCCCAATATTCTTGGGAAGAGTGTTTCTTCTCGATAGCAAGCTCATCAGCTATCTCCATTCTTGTGGCGATAAGATCAATTATCTCCTCATCAATGGATTCGATCTGCTCTCTGAGTTCTTGAGTGTTCGGCAAACCTGTCTCACCTATCCTCCCTTATGGATTATTCGTTTATAATGATTTGAATAAAGATATGGTGACGTAAGTTCCAAAGTTCAAAAATTAAAAGGAAGATTAAGACGGGGATCTCTCCCCTGTTTGTTTCTGTTCTTAAGGATGATTCCTTTCTACCTTACCAGATCAGGACCTGAGCAGTCTTATTGCGACCAGTATAGCCATCACCAGAATGATGATAACTATGATCACCAAGAGGGTCTCTATGAGAGTCCATCCGGACGGATCGGTCGGGCCTGCAACGTGTACTCCGGTTGCCTTGAACGTCAGATCGGATGTAACAGTCACACTGTCGCCTGCCTTGTATGCATTACCATTCATGGTCAGGATAGGTGTTCCCGCGTATCCTTCTGCGATGAAGTAATTCACTGTGATTACATCACCGTAGTTGACGACGGTCGGAGCAGATGTGCTCACTGTCTGTCCGTTACAGGTCCAGGTGAATCCGGGCATGTACTCGAATATCACATTGTAGGTCCTGTACTCGAAGACTGCATAGACTGTCTCCCATCCAACGGTTCCGATGGTCGGGGGGCTAGCGCCTTTGAGTTCAGCCTTCAGACTGTCTCCCTTTGGCGGTATGTCATTGTTCCAATCTGTCAGGATTATATCCTTGAAATCGCCATTGACAACTACGATCAGATCTCCACTGTCAGAGTACATTGTACAGAAGAGGACCTCCCCTATCATGTATTTGACTCCTTTGAATCCTGCACCAGCGACAACATTTGCGGATGAACCGGTTGCTGTCAGGGCGAAGTCTCCGTAGGTGGTACAGATTGCACTGGTAACGTCGATCTTGCCCTCTATCTTTGCAGGGTTTGTGTATGCTTTCGTAGCTACTTCAGGCATAACTCCAACAGTCATGCTGGTTATTGCGAACAGGTTAGAGTTGTTAACAGATACTGAACCGGTTATTATCAGATCGCCTGCTTCTGCAGTCGATGAGGCATTGGGTACATTGAGTGCTCCCCTAACGGTTATTACACCCTCTGGGTCAGAGTTCAATACACCTGCGGTTGCAGTAGTTCCGACATTCACAACACCGCTTGACATTATGTCGATTGCACCGGTTGCAGTTATGCTCGCGGCCTTTCCGGCGTTAGTAAAGTTGACTGTGCCATTCACTCTCATGGTTCCATTTATCTCGAGTGCGTTCTGACACTCGTAGGTTCCATTCACTGTGAATGTTATCTTCTCGTTAACCTTCAATGCTGCGTTCTTGTCATCCAGTGTGACTCCTTCTTTGAGTGTTGCATCCTTAGAAAGAACTGGTGTGCTTCCTGCGCGTATGACTATTGTCTGTCCGCTCTGTGATATGTCGAATGCTGTCCACAGATCTGTGTAGATGAACTTGTCGCCCTCGAGGAGAACGTCGGACTTTGGCTCATTGACTGCCTTTGTGGGCTTTACGTCGTAGATCGCCTGTCCGCTTACAACCTCATATGTTGCACTTCCCAATTTGGTCACAGTTGTGCTTGAAGGAACAGATACCTTCGGTGAGGCCTCTGTTATTCCTGCACTCTTGTCTGCCTTCTGTCCGATCTGGAGTCTTGCATTGCTTGATATGTTTATCAAGGTGTCTTCATCAGAAACAGGACCGACGAGGGTCGTGTCATCCCTGAGTATGACGGTTCCAAGTATTGTTATGTTGTTGCTCTGTGTCAGTGCGTTGTTGAGTGTTGTGTAGTAGAATGTTGTGCTTGTGGGCTTTGTTGCCGGGCCCTCATTCACATAGTAGTATGCGGCATTTACATTAGATACTCCATTGAGTGGGTGTGTGGTAGGCTTTGCTACAGGCCTGTCGCCGTAGGTAAGCATTCCAGTTCCTTCAAAGTTGATAGCGAATGATTTACCGCTTGTTGTTCCATCGTTGGATGAACTGAACTTTCCGAGTATATCAGATGATGTGTAGACGCAGACTATGTTTCCCTTTATTGTAAGGGTGTAGTCTCCATCATCGCTCCATGCCTGAAATAGGAAGAGTTCATTTTCGATGCTTTCAAGATCGATCTCCTCTTCTGAGATGACAGCTTCTGATTTTGCAGTGTCGTCTGTTATCCTGTTATCCTGCATTGGAGAACCTACTGTACCGATGTAGAGCAGATAGTTTCCAGTAACATTGTCTGCCATGAGCATTACGATGCTGTCGGCAGATGTTGCTTTAACCTTTCCAGAGTCGCTTGGGGTATCAAGGATGATTCCCTTTGTGAGACTGGCTGCGAACATGCAGAAGGAGTATGTTGAATCATATGTGACCTCTCCATTTGCGAAATCGAGGCCAGTGTCAGTTGTTACTGCACTGTCTGCCTCATTTCCGCCAACAAAGACGGCGTAATCAACATCAGAACCCTCAACGGAGAATGTACCGTAGTATGCTTTACCATCGAGTGCGCCTACGATCCTGTAGTCTGTGTTCAGCTTGACCGGGTTAGCAAAGGTAAACAATATGTTGTTGTCAGATCCTGCTACACCTGTGGCCGAGATTGCCACACCTGATTCAGGGATCAAATACAATATATCGCCAACCGCTGCATCGCTGTCAGGAACCTCGACTGTCACATTTGCGACAGACGGCATGTTGTCTCCAACATATATTGTTGCAGCTTCTTCGACGATCATGTTGACGTTTGCCACAGAGAATGTGGCACCGCCATACATTGATGACCAAGAGAGGTTCTCGGGATATGCAACGCTGAATTCGCCACTGACGAATTTAACAAACATGTCGGACCTGTCCACCATGGGCTTGTCGGGTCCGCCGTCTTCATCCTCAACTACGGGTATGAAGAGATCGTTTGCAATGACCTGATTGAATATTGTTGCTTTTCCATCAACGATACCGAGTGCAAGACCTGCTGTGTATGCAGACTCAACAACTGAGCTGCCTGCTTTCATTGTCCCTGTGAAGGGTGCAATGGTTCCTTTAGACCATCCAACACTGTACAGAGCGGGGATATCGAAATCTCCATCGTTCATTATTGTTGGCCAGTCAGCAGATGTTATGTCCGTGTCGGGCCTTATTGCACCGCCCATCAGCCAGCCTTTTGTCAGTTCTACAGTTCCCTCAACGGGTTTGTAGTCTTTGATAACATCTTTTACATCAGCTGCACCGAGGTCTACTGTTGCTTCGTCTCCGACGAGTATCATTCCGACAAAGACATTGTTTACCTCAGGCGCCATTATAAGGGTGAACACAGCATTCTTAACTCCATCGAGTTTGATTGTTGCGTACTCCTTGTAATTCTCACCTTTGCTGTTATCAGCTGTTCCGATGGAAATTGTACCTGTTACGGCCAATCCTTCTTTGATCTTTACATATTGGACACCATATTCCTGAGCACCATTAGGTTGGCTTGCATCAAGGTTGATGTAGAATGTGGCGTCAACCGATGTGTCCTCGATGATGGTTGTGCTGTTGTCACCGTTGCCCATCGGCATAAGGAGGGCAGCGGCGTCAGAGTCATCGCTCTGCAATGCGACTCCGGCTACGGAGACCATTGCGAGAGCTGCGACGACAGCCAACGCGAGGAACATTTTGTTGTTCTTTTTCTTTTTCATTTATTCTATTGAAAAATACCATTTAAATATTGTTTTTCAAGATGGTTGAGACAGCATAGGCTGAAACATCGTCCGAAGCTCCTACTGCTAACACCAATGGAATATTCCAATTTATTCCGGCGGCATTATCCGCAAAATGATATTCCGGTCTTGGATCATTGAGAATTCTCGTATTTTCTGTCGGCGGAAGACCGCAAAATGAAATGACGACCGTACCTCAAGTATCCTTATCCATAAGTGTTAGTGCAGTGTCCGGATATTTACAACCGTTACACAATTCACATTCTGAACGGCTGTTTTCGGATCAGTACAGAATAGATCACCACCAACATCTTCCTGGATGCTGATATCAATGCTTTCTTCTGCCCCATCTCCTGAAGTTTTCTTCGATGATACTTGGTTATTGATGAATCACAATGCAGGATATGCGACAACGTCACCCTCTCCATTATGGATCTCATCATCCTATCACCATTCTTGGTCATATGGCCGTGTTTCATCTTTCCACCTGAATCCCTAACCCTGGGGACAAGTCCAAAATACGAACATAGCTTCTCAGGATCCTCGAACCGATGAACATCAACTATCATTGACATTATCTGAACGGCAGATTGCCTGGCTATCCCCGGTATGGAGCAAAGGAGTTCTACATCCTCGCTCTCGGGAAGCATGGATTTTATGTTCGCAGTAAGTTGCTCATTGAGTCCCCTGAGGTCCTCCAGAACTCCCAGCCTAAGCATCAGGACCGTGTCTTGGGGATAGTTCTCCCTCAATGCCTTCCTTACTTTCTTTACCGATAGGTCCGAGTTCCCGTTTGGGAAGATCTCCATATTCCTTGCCATATGGGATTTGATCCTTCTGGCCTCATCGCCTATCTTCTTGGAGGTCTCTTCCTTAAGTCTGCACAGGTCCTTCAAAGCCACCTCTTCTTTGGTCGGCATATATGCCAACGAAAGATCCAATTCACCCCTCTTCCAAAGTCTGAGATATCTTCCGATGGTCTCCGCATCCCTTCTGTCCGTCTTCCTATCCGATGAGGTTATCATCTTAAGGCCCCTAGCATGTGCCACATGAGCTTCCACTCCGAGATCGGAGAAGAACCTGTAAACATCGTAGATGTAGGTACTTGATTCCATCATTACACAGTATTTTGTCCCCTTCATCGTATCTATGATATCAGGAAGTCCTGACCTGTCAGGCATCTCTATCATCTTCACAGGTTTACCGTTGTCCCCTATGATGCATGCTGCAATGTTGTTCTTGTGCACATCCAAACCGACGTATCTCATTTGATATTCCTCTACATTGGACGCTATTGCCAACAACACTTTAAGGATAGACCATTGATCGAGTGTATACGGATTCTATATTTCTCATAGAACTGGCACATATTAAGAAAAACATTGAATCTTTTCAGTATTTCTGGTTAAAACAGGTCAACAATCAGACACATTCGATGCGTCCGGATAATAATGTATGGTGTACCTTTTTAATCATTGTTGACCATTCCCTTGCATGGACCGCATCAAAGACGCTTTTAGGAACTACCCTTCGCAAGAGAAGGTGGCAATGCTCCTGCTCCGCCAAGGGATCAGGGTGGAGAACGGTCAAGCCTACTGTAATAACATAGAACAATCTGATGCATCCATAGCAAGAGCTGCAGGTGTCGACCGCAGAGTGGTAAGGTCCACCCTCGAGAAGATATCCAAGACCTCCGATCTTGATCGATTGTTCTCAAAGCTTCAATCAATGCTATTGTTGGCAAATGTTGCTCCGGAGATAGGTTGTACGACCTTGGAGATCATACCTACTGATGCAACAATGCCGGGAATATTGGCAGGTATAACCGATGTGATATACAAAGGCGGCCTTTCCGTTAGACAGGCGGTCGTGGATGACCCCGGAACAAGAATGGATTCCCATCTGATAATAGTTGTTGATGGACAGATACCTCCGGAGCTTTTACCTATGATAAGGCAATGCAGAGGGGTTGGGAGCGTCATACTCCGATAATGGAGGGATGCTCTAAATATGGAGTCTATATTGGTTTCTATTTACCCAACCTCTATATATCCGCGTACGCGTGTCAATTCTGCCCTTAATATTATATACCACCACTTACTACGTAATCTGTACACAAGGTGCTAACACAGTGCATTGTGAACATGGCCTTTCGCAACCTGCGAAGAACGTACCCGTACAACGATGCGGACGATACGGTCAGACGGAAACCAAAGGTAAGGGATGGAAAAAGAAAAGGTAAGGGATGAAGGAGAAGTCATTCTTCTAAATTCATTGCTATTCTCAGATATCCCTTGTTCTTGGTTGTATGACGTTTGAGCGTTGTTTGTTTTCGACGGGGTCGCAGAGAGGCAAAAGGAACTACATGCCCCGGTGAGGAGGTCCTTCGGGACCTGCGATCAAGGGGCAGGGGATGATTCCAATGAAAACAGAAATGAAAAAGAACAACAAAATGTTCCTCGCGTTGGCTGTCGTCGCAGCTCTCGCAATGGTCTCCGTAGCCGGAGTCGCATTGCAGAGCGATGACTCTGACGCCGCTGCCCTTCTTAACCCGATGGGTAACGGTGAAAACAGCACAACCATCATCGAGGACTCAACTGTTGACGCTAGGTTTTACATAAACCTTGGAGCAAATCAGAACTTCGGCGTCCAGTTTATAAAGATCGCTGAAGGAATAACAGCATCCGGTACAATTTCGATCGGAACCGCTGATGACAACGAAGGCAAAAACTACAAAGAGTATGCAACCGTCAAACTCGATGGGGTCAAGAACGCAGTGTTCACACTGATAATGACTCCCGAAGGTGATGGATACCTTGGTATGATTTTGGTCGGAGATGAAGCAAAGGTCAACCCCAGTGCAGCAACTCCTGATGAATTCATAACTGACTATAAACCCGTAGAGGGAACAATTGAGGTCACCAAAGGTATGCTCATGGGTGGTGCAATAAGGCCTAACACATACAGTGCTGCTGAGTGGTTGGCATTCAACGTTCCCGGTGTCGGATTCATGATACCGGACATGTATAACAATGCCGCAGATGGTGCACTTGCACAGTTCACCGGAACCATGAAGGCTGCAGATGCAGTGTTCGAGTCCGCATACACATTCGGTCTTGCACTCAGTGTCGTAGATGGCGCAGCCGCAGTGTTCAACGAGGTTTGTTCCGCAGACAACCACCTCCCCTACATAGAGGACGAGGACAATCTCGGAACATACATACCATTCGTTGACAGGTCCGAGAGGATCGTTACATTGGTATCCGGAACAGTGAAGGTCGCATACCCCGAGGGAGTCGCCAACACAGGCGGAGCATCATTCGGAATGGCAGACGTCAACATGGTCGTTGAAGAGGGCGCAAAGCTCATCGTTGGAGACAATGTCCCGAAGACAGCTACAACCGTGACGATCAAGACACCAGGCACAACAGTTGCAGGATACGAATTGTATCTCATACCTGAGTCTGGAGCAGGAATCGCAGGAGTAGCAGCAATTGACGGAACAGATGTAGCATTTACATTCGATAATGTCAAACTGAACACTGATTACACCCTCGTCGGTATGATCAACAATCAGGCATACTTCTCAACATTCTCTGTTGACGGAGCAGGTATCGATTATGTATCCACGATCGGAACTAACAGTGTTTCAGGTGCAGTTGCAGGAACAGGTAACCTTACCTACGACGGAACCGACATAATCTACAACTACGCCGATCTCGCATACTGCTTGTTTGCAGCAACCTACGAGAGCGGAGCATTGAGCATAGATGAGTCCGGAACCACACAGGGTAAGATAGCAACCGACAACGCAGGCGAGAAAGCATTGCTTCTCTTCGTCGACAACGGCGGTAACTACCTCCTCTACATGGGCGACGTAACGAACCCGAACATGCCGACAAATGACATAACGGGAACAGGAGCATCCACAGCAGTTGTCAGCGAAGGTAACATAGCCCTTGAATCTATCATGGACTCATTCTACCTCAGGGACTACGCAGCTGGTGCAGATGACTACACTCTCACTGTAAAAGGTGACATAGAGTTCGTATACACATCTACAACCAACCGTGGACAGTTCACCTCCGATGCAGCATACTCTATAGACTTCGAGGGAAGCGGTATGTTGACCTACGGCACAGTACCTCAGGTAAGGCCGGTCAACCCGCTCAACGCAGTTCAGAACATGAACGCTGCATACTACTTCGTGAATGAGGGCAGTGAAACAAGGCCCACAAGCACAACATTCTACTACACAACAATCAACAACGCACTTACACAGAGCAACGATATAACGATCATTGGAACGGTCACAATATTGGAGGACGTAACACTCGTCGGTCCAGTCGCTGACCAGGACACAAAGATCAACATCGCAACGAACGCGAATCTCCTCATCGGAGACAGCAAGCACTCACCCAAGGTATCCATACCTGCAAGCACAACAGTGACAAAGGGAACCGGAGCAGGGTATGAGGTAGTAAGCGGACAGGCAATATATGATGTGAAACCCCCGAGGCCCGTCAATGAACCTGCATCCGATGTACTTCTCGAGGGCGACAAGTTCATCTACACAGATCTGTGGACCGCATTCGACATATCACAGAGCGGACAGACCATAAAGCTCCGTCAGGCAGCAACCCTTGATAAGGATGCAACACTGAAAGAGGGTGTGTCACTCAACAACAACAACTTCCCATTGACCATCGACGAGGATGTAACATTCATCGTCAATGGAACATATGACTGTCAGAGCGCATTGACCATCGACGGAACCGTCAGGGTCAACGGCGTAATGAACATCACCGGTGTAGGTGGAGCTCACATAGCTTCAACTGGCGCCATTGATGTAATGTCAAGCGGAGTTGTCAATGTCGGAAACGACACAACAGCAGGTAACCTCACATGCGATACTGAAGGTGTCGTATCTGTTGCAGGAACCTTCAACGTTGTGAACGGTACCGCACAGGCAGATGAACTGGAACTTACTGGTAAGATCTCTGTAAAGAGCACAGCAAGCTTCGCTGCACTCACAACATTCACCGTCGGTGCAATGCCTGAGATCGCAACAAAAGCATACAGCAACCCTGCAGTCATAGAGGGTAAGATCAACGTTAGCAGCGGTACAATCTGTACCACCTACGGAGACTTCGCTCTGACAGCAACCGGCAGCTCAGCCAACGTAACAGCAGGCGGAACATTCTACAGCACCAAGTACATGGTCGGAGAAGTTCAGCTCTGCACAGTATACACAGTTGACGCAACATATGTTCTTCCTATGGTAAATGGAGTCTTCAAGGACATCATAATATCAGACTGGAACAACATGGTCGAGCTCAACGGCGACAGCATGTATGCCACCGGACCAACCATCAGCACTGCTAACTGGACAACCGCATATGCGGTGTACACCTTCCGCGAGTTCAAGGTCACCTTCGAGTACACACCCGGAGTTACTTGGACATACAACGGAAAGACCGTGAACACCACAGATGATGTCATCCTCCACTACGGAGATGTCATATCGGTCAACGTCTTCGTTGCAGAGGGATACGCAGGAACTCCGACACTTACCTTGAACGGAAACAGCTACAAGGCTGGAGATAATGTCACAATTGACAGTAACATCGTGTTCAAGGCAACCGGAGTACACGTTGCTGGCCCCACCGACACATCCGGATGGACTCTCATCGAGATCCTTCTGGTCGTTATAGTGGTCATCATCGGTATAATAGCAATAATAGTTGCTATAAGACTGCTCAGGTCCTGATCTGGTAAGGTAGAAAGGAATCATCCTTAAGAACAGAAACAAACAGGGGAGGAATCCCCGTCTTAATCTTCCTTTTAATTTTTGAACTTTGAAGTATCAATAAAATATGTTGATGCATTGTATGGGCATATGCTTTTGAAAGCACAGGCGATCACCAAATCATTCGGACCTGTCAAGGTCTTGACCGATGCTAACCTTCAGATCAATGAAGGTGACAGCATAGGCCTAATAGGCATCAATGGTGCGGGCAAGAGCACATTCCTGAAGATCCTTTTGGGTGAGATCAAATGTGATACAGGGGAACTGATAAGATACACCAATGAGATAGGATATCTGGAACAGTTTCCCGAAGCATCCTCGGAATATACTGTCAGGGATGTTCTGGGAAGACCATATGGTCATGTCGAGAACATCAGGAGAAGGATGCTTGAGATAGAGGAACAGATGGCATCCGGGGGGGATGTTGACTGGAATGCCCTAGCATCGGAATACTCAGATCTTGAAAGGGATATGAAAAGTTCTGATAACAAGGATGAGGGGAAACTCATCCGTTCTCTCAAGAAGGTCGGGTTATCCGAGGATATAATGGACAGGACCATGGATTCATTGTCCGGAGGTGAGAGGACCAAAGTGATGCTGTCCAGGATATTGGTACAAGCAGATGACTGCGATATTTTGGTCATGGATGAACCAACTTCCCATCTTGACGTGGAGACCGTGGAATGGTTGGAGGATTATCTTTTGAAGTCGCACTGTTCCTTGCTGGTCATCAGTCATGACCGTTATTTCCTTGATAAGATAGCAACAAGGATGACCGAGATATCAAACGGAAAGACAAGAGAGTACAAAGGAAACTATACTGATTTCATAAACAAGAAAATGCTCGATCTCGATAGGATGGAGAAAGAGTACAAGAAGTATGTCAACAACAAGAAGAGACAGGAGGAGATCGCCGATCAACTTCACAAGGACCAATGGTATCTGACAACCCACAAAACAAGAGAGAAACTGATATCTAAACTCGAGGAGAAGGAGAAACCCGAGGAGAACAAGGAGATAACAGTAAGGATACAATCGGCTCATAAATCAGGTAAGAATGTCATTACATGCAAGGGATTGTCGGTCGAACTTGGGGGAAGGACCATACTAGAGGATGTTGAATTGGACATCCAAAAGGGTGACAAGATAGGTATATTCGGATCCAACGGAGAAGGGAAATCAACATTGATCAAAGCTCTGTTGGAGAAGATACCCAGCAAAGGTGAATTGTGGGTTGCTCCGGGAGCAAAGATCGGATACTATTCTCAAAACCATGAGGGTCTAGACCCCAACCTTACGGCAGAGGAACAGATCCTGCAGGTCATTGGTAAGGAAAGAAGAGGGGACGCCAGGGCAATATTGGCAAGGATGCTTCTTACCGGAGAGGATGTTGACAGACCCATAAAGACACTGTCCGGAGGACAAAGGGCGAGAGTGGCATTATGCATACTTCTCTTGGAAGAGACAAACGTCCTTGTGCTGGATGAGCCCACCAATTATCTTGACATACCTGCAAGACATGCTGTGGAAGAGGCCTTGAACGAGTATGATGGGACAATACTCACAATAACCCATGATAGGTATTTCCTCGACACGGTATGTACGAAGGTCCTCGAGGTCAAGGATAGACACGTAAGGATGTTCAACGGCACTTATTCTCAAATGCGAGGCAGACCGAACACCAAGGAGATCGTGATGGATGCTGATGAGTATAAGGTCCTGGCCCCATTCACAAATTGGGTGACCTCGAACAAATATGCCAAGAATGACCGTGTACTGATAACGCCTGCAGAGATCGGAGGGTTCCAATGGGCACTCGATCAAGGCAAATTAAAGAAGACCGGAGGTCGTCAAAGGAAGAAAGTGGCCGCCCCCAAAGAGCCTGAGTAATCAGGTAGTATTCACAAATTCTTTTTACTTATAACGACATACTGATAATCGGTGTATTATTGGAAGAGGCAACATTTCTTTTGAACATGACTTTCCTACTGCTCGTTGCAGGGATATGTTCTGTTGTGTTCAAGAGACTTAAGATGCCTCCAATAATCGGTTATCTGGCTGCCGGAATAATCCTTGCGAATTATTGGATCGGTGAATCAGAGGATACAGAGACAATCGTCAGTATTCTTTCATCAATGGGTCTCGTTCTTCTTATGTTCTGCATCGGAATGGAACTCAATCTCAAGAAGCTGAGAAAATCCGGTGCATTCGCGATAATGGTCGCTCTGATACAGCTGCCTCTGATGATAGTCGGAGGATACATGTTCGGCATGTTAATGGGTTGGGAAACGGTACAATCCATTCTTTTTGGTGCCATCATATCTGGTTCCAGTACGGCTGTTGTGACCGCTGTACTCAGGGATCAAGGGAAATTATCCAAGGAGGATGTTGAAACTATAATCCTGATCACTGTGGTCGAAGATGTGGCACAGGTGTTGATCCTGTCCATGATGTCCCCTATGCTCGTAGGAAGCGCTATGGAATTGGACTCGATCATTTGGATGCTGTTGATAATCCTTGTGTTCATGGTGGCCGCGGTATCCATCGGAATAATGTTCGTTCCACGTGCATTGGATTGGATCGCATCCAAGATGCCTGATGAGATACTTCTGATAACATCTCTGGGTATGTGTTTTGCAATGGCCCTGATGTCAGTATGGATAGGTATGTCGATGGCTATTGGAGCATTCCTTATGGGGGTGGTCGTCTCTCAGGCGAATTCACGGAGTACTATTGAACATGATGTTACACCGATGAAAGACATCTTCATGGCAATGTTCTTCATTTCCGTTGGGTTAGAGATAGCTCCGCGGGACATTGTTGACAATATATTGCTTATACTGCTGATATTCGGCGTTTACGCTGTCCTAAAAGCAGGAAGTGTGTTCCTAGCTTATTTCGTTGGGAACAAACCTATGCGTATAGGGTTCATGTCCTCTGTGAGTCTGGTCGCAATGGGCGAATTCGCCTTCATCATAGCGAAAGCTGGGTTGGATGCCGGAGTGGTATCGGAAGCATTCTACACTTCGGTCATTGGAGCGGCGCTTGTATCCATGATAGCATTGCCGTTGATATCCAATAATTCGGGTAGGATATGTGATTATGTTTATGATCACTCTCCGAAACCTGTTATCAATGCAGTGAAAAAGGCTGAATGCATCAGAAATGATCACTATTCAAAGATGTCATTCTCCTCTAAATCAACGGTATCCAGACTCAAGGAGAGGGCAACTTTCGCTTATGTCGACATACTGTTCGTGTTCATTATCGAGATCATATTCGTCCTGTTCACTTCGGACATGACCAGTTTCATTCACAACAACATGCCCGCTCTTTCCTATAGCACATGTTACACCATAATATTGATAATCAACTTCGTTGCAATAGCCATACCTTTGTACAATATGATCAAGAATCTAAAATTCGTAGAGAAGGTATTGATCGATGCAGAAAGAAAAGCTGAAGCTAAAGGAGAAGGTAATCTTCAACGCAGGTCCATAAGATTCTATAAGGCATTCGTAAGGATAAACAACTGGTCACTTGTGTTCATAATCGCTTTCCTTATCCTGATCCTTGTTCCGAACAATGTCGGACTCATGGAACACATTTTGGCAATGCTTGGAGGCATTGCCATAATATTGTTGATCTATGCCTATAGGCACAGAGCAGGAATAGAATGAAAAAAGGTTTAACAGCTCTCGTCGTCGAAGGGATCTTCGCCGGCCTGCATGTCCGCGTACATTGTGTATAACTCGTCCGATGATATGCTTCTGTGGAGCTTCACCGCACTCTTCCTTACTCTTTCTAGAAGGTCGATCGCCTCTTGTTCAGACAGTTCGATGCCCCTGTTAGCAAGGTCCGTGACGATAGTATTCCTTCCGGAGTGTTTGCCTATAACGATCTTTCTTTCAAGACCGACCTCTTCAGGCTCATACGGCTCGTAGTTCTTGGCATCCTTTATTATCCCGTCCGCATGGATCCCTGCCTCATGTGCGAAACAATTGTCGCCGAGGAATGGTTTGGATATGCATATCGGTCTTCCGGAAGCGACTGATACGAACTCTGCCAGAGGCCTGAGTTTCGTCGTTTCGATACCTGTGCTCTTGTCTAGAAGGTGTTTGCACGTCATTATGACCTCTTCAAGAGGAGCATTGCCCGCCCTCTCTCCGATCCCCATTACAGTCGTACTGATGAATCTGGCACCTGCCATGATACCCGCTACGCAGTTCGCAGTGGCCATTCCAAAATCATTGTGGGTGTGCATCTCTATCTCGATACCTACCTCATCAATGATCCTCTGGACCCTAGTTCTGCAGTTGAATGGGTCTTCCCTTCCTATCGTATCACAATATCTGAGGCGGTCTGCCCCGGATTCCTTTGCGGTCTTTGCAAATTCGATCAGAAAATCCATATCTGCACGGGATGCATCCTCTGCGTTGCATGAGATGTAAAGCCCATGGTCCTTGGCATATTGGACACTCTCTGATATCTGTTCCAATACCCACTCCCTGCTCTTCTTGAGTTTATGTTCGATGTGGATATCGGAAGAGGACATAGATATGGCCACAGAATCCACGTCACAATCTATGCTTGTGTTTATGTCATCTATGTTAGCTCTGTTCCATCCTAATACGGAAGCATCAAGCTTCATGTGTGCAATGTGTTTCACTGCCCTCTTCTCATCGGCACCCATGGTAGGTATGCCTGCTTCTATCTGTTGGACGCCAGCATCATCAAGGAGCTGGGCTATCCTGTATTTTTCAATGTTAGAAAATACGATTCCTGCTGTCTGCTCACCATCCCTGAGGGTTGTGTCACAGGTACAGACGTCGTATTTTTTCAATATGTTGTTAACCTCGTTTACTGTTTTCATATCAATTCCCCCATTGTTGACCATTCGGTCAGAAAACATCGGCTGGTTGGCTGGTTACTGATTAGCACAGTTAGGGAAGGCTAATAATTAAAGGTTTTCCAATAACGTTTTGATCTTGCCTTTATTTTTCAATGATAAATCAGTCTATTTACTGTATATATCTCAATATAGCTCCCATTCCCCCGAGGGCCGAGAGCTCTCTGCCTGCATCATGTTGACCGGACACTATTATCACATTGCCCTGTTGTGATTCCACGGTCCTGATGAGATCATCCAGATCCTGTTCCCTTATTTTGGAGTCAAGGATCAGTAAGGTCTCTACAGCACCCGCATTCGCAGCACTGGCCACCTCGTTGGGACCATATGTTGCCAGTCCATTCTTACCTATCTCCGCCATAAGTCTCTCTATGGCCTCCATCTCTATGCCTACCGAGGATTCCCTGAGTATGCTGGCTCCCATGCCCATCTTGATGAGTTCGTTGACCCCTGCCATTCCAGATTGTCCGGTATGGTGTATGTGTATTCCTTTGAACCCTTTGCTCTTAAGATATTCGGCAAGCGACTCCTTCTCGAACCCCGGACCCAGCAGAACAAGGGGCATATTCTCGGATGTTATGCCGGAGATCTTCGATGCTATCTCCTCATGATAGTTGTCTGTCTTCGACCCATCACTATATTGTTTTCCGGATCTCATGGATCTTATTGTGGCCACTTCCTTCAATCCGAATTGCCTCATGACCGCAATGGTGGCATCATCCTGATCCAGTGAGACGAACAATATCTTGGGAGCCCGGGATTCCTTTACCGCCCTGTCCAACCTGTCTAGTTGGGAGTTCCTCCATTTCGGTTTCGTTATAGTGAGGTTCTCTCCGATCTCGAATATCAGTGTATGGTGTTGACCGATGTCCTGCGGGCCCGTCTCGATAGTACCCAAAACACGAAGTCTCACATCCTCTTCCGAGAACTCTATCTTCTCCACCCTTATGCCCAATGTCATCCTTTTCTTCTCGGATCTCTCAGCTCTGAGCTTATCTGCGGATTTCTCCTCCCTTCGAGTGGTTGATGCTGTTACTAGATCTCCGATCTCAAGTATATTGTATAGGTGCCAGACATCCTCGTCGGTTTCCAACATGACCTTGACATTCCCTGTCCGAAGGTCTTTATCCAAGATCCGCATTGTTCTCCCGTAAGGGCTATCGATTTAACCCTATTTCGTTCGATGTAAGATGGTTTGTCTGGTATTGGACAACCAAGGAGTCAGGCTGTTATGGTCGTTCCCAAGATATTAAATACAGTCCTTAGCTCTGATTGATTCTCGATGGCGAAAAGTTATTTGGTCCTCGAGGATGGAAGTGTTTTCGAAGGTGAGCCCTTCGGATATCGCTCATCCACTGTCGGCGAGGTCGTTTTCTCTACAGGGATGTCAGGTTATCAGGAAAGTCTTACCGATCCCTCATTCAGAGGACAGATCCTTGTTATGACATATCCGCTCATAGGGAATTACGGTGTCAACGACGAGTTCTACCAGTCAGAGAAGATACACACTAGGGGCCTTGTTGTACGTGAGTACTGTAAGGAACCGTCCCCGATGTACGGCGGACGCACCATCGATGATTTCCTGAAATTCAACAAGGTCCCCGGTATATCAGGTATCGACACAAGGGATCTTGTCATAAAGATAAGGACTAAAGGTACGCTGAAAGGAGCCATCACAGAGGACAAGGAAGGTGTAGAGGACCTTATCAAAGAACTTCAGCGTATGCCTGCACCCTCAGAGAGCAATCTTGTAGCGGAAGTGACATGTGAGTGCATCGAGAGACACAACTTCGGGAAGGAGTTGTGCGTCGGTCTGCTGGACTGCGGAGGGAAGAGCGGCATTATGAGGGACCTATCCCAAAGATTCAATGTCACGGTGTTCCCTTATGATACGCCCGCAGACATAATCGTTGATCACAAGGTAAAGGGGGTTCTTCTATCCAATGGACCAGGTGACCCATCGCATCCGGACATACTTAGAACAACGGCAAGAACGGTCAACGACCTGTCTACACAGATGCCCCTGTTCGGTATATGCTTCGGAAGCCAGATCGTAGGTCTCGCCATGGGCGGATCAACATACAAAATGAAATTCGGACATCACGGAAGCAATCAACCGGTGAAGTACAACAACAGAGTGTTCATAACATCACAGAACCACGGGTTCGCGGTCGATGAGAACAGTCTTGAGGGAAAGGACCTGATCGTGGACCAGACCAATGTGAATGACGGGACGGTCGAAGGTCTTAGACACAGGGACCTTCCGATATTCACGTCGCAATATCATCCGGAGGCATCCCCCGGACCGTGGGATACATCGTTCCTTTTCGATAAGTTCGCTAAAGTGGCAAAGGAGGGACACCTGTGAAGAAGGAATACAAGAAACTGATGGTGATAGGTTCCGGTCCGATAGTGATCGGACAGGCAGCAGAATTCGATTTCTCCGGAACACAGGCCTGCCGCTCACTGAAGGAAGAGGGATACACCACTGTTCTGGTGAACTCCAATCCAGCTACCATACAAACGGATTCAGAGACAGCCGACAGTGTTTACATCGAACCGCTAAAGGCATCGGTCGTCGCAAAGATAATCGAGAAGGAAGGAGTGGATGGTATACTCTCAGGTATGGGGGGACAGACCGCTCTGAACATATGCTCCGAACTCGCTGAAAGCGGAGAGCTTGACAGACTCGGGGTAGCACTCATAGGGACTCAGCCCGAAGCAATAGAGA
>JAEXCH010000014.1 GCA_023402275.1 Methanobacteriota archaeon | reverse complement strand
AAAAATTGAAAACACCACAGTTTTTTCTCGTTACTCGAAATACCCCCCCCCCCCTTGTAATTGTATTTGAACTGAACAATCCTTGTGGTTTGTTCTTGGTTTTTGTCGTCGGTTTCGTGTTTACTGTAGATATCATCATTAAATCAGAGGGCTTGCGCCCTCATTGAAATTGTTTACTGTGTCCTTACGACCACGAGTACTTGAACCAGAACTCACTCATTACGAATGTTCCCGAAGGTGTCTGGTATGACCATGGCGGGCTTGTTACTATAGGGTCCGTGCCGAGTGCACTGGCCTCTGCCAGAGGACTCATGAATCCGAGCAGCCATCCTGCGTATTCGGTGTAGTTAGCGTCATAGTACAGAGTCCAATAATAGTAATGATCATAACCTGTCTCCGGACCACCGTAAAGCAGGTCATGGAGATCCTGAACACTTCCGTAGCCTGTGTTGATGCTGTTAGGCATGGTTGTGTCTATGACGTTACCTTTTCCAGATATGCTGATATTGTAGAAATCGCACGCATCAACCAATGCAAGATATGCATCGGAGCCGTATCCGTACATTACTATAGGAGAAGCATCTAGAGACCTTATTATACGATCCTTGCCGTGGCTTCCGGGATATGCCATGCCGGGGTAGCCGGTTTCGCTGTCTGCTGCGAGCGTTATGTCGGCAGTCAGGGTGAATGCAACCTCGAAGTCAGGGTTGTCTATTATGTCACTCATTGGGACTACTGATTTTGTTACTACTGGAGGTATTGGTTTGGACATCATGTTTGTTGTACTGAACACCAAAGCAATGTTTGCTGTGTTGAGATCATAGTCCGCGAACGGCTTATAGAAACCGAGGGACTGTGTCTGTCCTGTTCTCCAGCGGCTTTCATCTTCATCGTAGTAGAATACTGTAAGGTAATCATGTGATGTACCATTTACCACTACTGGAAGTTGTGGTTTCCCGTAGTTCGAGTTGATGTCATAATAATAATACTGTGAGTTGTACACAGTGTAATTCATATCAAGATTGATATATGGTAGATTCAGACTGTCTATCGCAATCGCTGCGTTGTAGCCTGTTGCGTCATAGCCGATCCATCCACCACTTCCCGTGTACATCACCGATATTCTGAATTCTCCGTACGGTGCGGATTGCGCTGCAGGGAATTCCATTTTGTTAGCAGCGTCGGTATCGTTTGCATCGGCAAATGCGGGGATTGCTACAACCACCATTGCCAAAGCAACGAATATCGCTACCAAAGATTTCTTATTCATTTTATTTCACCTTCTTATTCAGTGTGTTTTTTGTTGAATCCTTATCTCTTTCTTGTTTTCACAAACAGAGGTCAAAAGGTCAACGGAATGATAAGGGTGTAGAGGTTATTTAATGAAACTCGCATTTTTTTTACCATTATCCATCCAGCGCTATTTTCGTATCAAAACCGAGGAAAAAATGAAAGACGGAAGAACAAGGCGCATATTCTCGATATGATCCTTTGAATACATACACTCTCAAGGCATACGGGATATTGTTGGAGATCTAGTGATTTAAGTACACAAAAACGGAGCCTATCCAACCTCGTTGAACTGTCATGGATTGACTGTTAAATTATTCTTTTTCTAAATAGATCGCAGAGTTACTTTCAAAGTCAGGGAATTTAGCAAGAAATGCGATAGTGTTATGAGTTTGCTGAAATTCTGTTTGCGGCGCTAATAGTTTCAATAATCTCGGGCCGGATCCCATTTTACATGGATTTCAAAAGGTCTAACCCAATGGATATGGCAGATATTGTTGCAACATTCATATCGCCAGCACCACTTATTATTATTGTATCGCCATCTTCCATATCTTCATGTTTCTGGTCTGAGTTATATCAATGGCTTTCCAGCCCTTCAGAATGTCTGTGATGCTTCTGTGCTTCCTTCTCTGATACCCGTAATTACGGATAGTTTCGATCTGCTCAGAGTGTTGTCGCTCAGCAGGGACAACACATGATAGATATATATATATATATATCTCTGAATCTGCTTACCGGGTCGTATTCTGGACTATTTATCTGACGCATCAGGGTCCGCTCCCTATTTCCGCAGTCGAAGTGAGAAGTTGAGTTGTGGTTTTGATCACTTTGTTGAGCGAGACGTCTGTCACTCTCGCTATACTTACAGGATCCTCGCCCTTCTTATGACGTACTAATATTTCGGCGTCGATAAATGTTATTTCGCACTTGTTGGTCAGTTCTACCATCTTTCTTGTATCGTCCATGGTTGAGTTCAATATGCCCAATGCTTTCTCGTCAATCTCTTCCTTTGACATTTTGTTACTCTTTGAATAGTCAATCCCAACGTCTTTGATATGTTTCATGGGGCTGTCATAGGCGGATAGTGCGGTTTTGCACATCGGACATATGCTGATCATTTCCCGATCCACCTTCCTGCCGTATCCGCATCTCTTGCACAGATATTCCACTGCTTCCGATTCTATTTTAGTTGATTCGCATTGGGGGCAACCTTTCGGAGGCCACTTTTTTAATTTATGCAACCATATGTTGCCGCAACTCTCGCAAATGAATCTTTCTATGTCCTTATTCCACATCTTTGATCTGCAGTTCGGACAAAGAGTCGGATTCTCCATCTTACTCATCCATCTGTGCGAACATTGTTTGCAGGTGTGTCTGTGGAGATCTGTGCTGTTCCAGCGTATGCTGAAGCATGCCGGACATTTCTTGGGACCATGCCTCTTATTCGACGTGGTGTCCCACATGTATCCGCATACCAAGCAGACATGTTTGGGTTCTTCTCCTAATTCCTCCCCTCTCAACCCCTGATTGTTCTCATTGGGAGTGTCTTTGTTGTTCCTTTTTGCTATTGCAATAAGTCTCTTCATTCCCAATACATAGTTGATTTCCAAGGGGTCAAGATCATGACTTTTCATAGACACACCATTTGGATGATAAATCCGACTATTCGTATCAATAAATAGATTATCAAGACATTTCTTGTAGATTAGGTAAATTTTGAACTGATAGAACTTACCCCTTTAGTAGAATTGCCAGAGTTAAGACAAACTTAATTAGTAAAAGAGAAAGGATTATCCGTGAATATGGAATCATTGATGATTATACCGCCGTCCATATATGCCGCTATTATCCTGTTGAAAGAATTCCTTCCTACAACTTTTCGTTGCATATATACAATGATGCCAATAGATCCCATGGTCTCTCGCCTCTATGTTTGCATACCATGGGTGCAAGAGGCCACTTTAGGAAATCGTTTATTTTTATGATTTGACAAAGGGCCACAGGATAATTGTATTCAGTGGGCCATGCAAAAGAATCATTGACAGCGACCTTTGAAAGGGTATGTGATCATAAGATCGCATATCGCAGCTTATGATCCAAGGTTACAATATTGGACCAATCTTTACAAACCCATTACTCCATACCTCATTATGGCAGTAAGAGATATCAACAAACTTGTAAGGGATAAGATACCTAGTATGATCGTTGAGAACGGCGAGATGCCCAATTTCAGATTCATGGATGACGATGAGTTCTTGAAGGAACTGGACAAGAAACTTCTGGAAGAGGTCGCTGAATATCAGGAATCAAAAAACCTTGAGGAACTTGCCGATATTCTCCAAGTTATATGCACGATATCCGAGATAAAAGGCGGAGGCCAGAGAGAATTGGAGTACATCAGGGACGAAAAAGCGAATGAGAGAGGTTCGTTCAAGACAAAGACCTTTCTGGAATCCATCGATGATATGAGATGATCATGCGTTCCCGCGAACGGCGCAGATCATCCTGATAGCATTTCCTCCGTTGTTGTAGAAGTTCTCGAGGTATTGCAGTCTGGTGAATCCTTTCTTCTCGTAGAAGGACAGGGCGTGGGAATTCGTATCTCTTACTTCCAGTTTTATGTAATGTCTGCCGTCCATGGCAGTCCTGAGTTTGAAATCTTCAAGCAATCTGCCTCCAATGCCCTTTCCTCTATTCCTGTGGTCAACTGCAAATAAGGATATCGTTACGCTATCCCCTGTAAGTCTGGAACCTGAAAGGAATCCAACGATATTCCCGAAGACATCAACAGCGACCAACTGGCCGGAAGGCCAGGCATTCATGAAAAGGAAGAAGACCTCTTGTACATATCTCTCGTCAAGAGAACCACATGCGATCTCATAGACGCGGCCTATATCAGAAGTTGTCATCTGCCTTATGATCATTGGACCTTATTCCTTTTTGACCGATATTATACCTTCCTTTTACCATAGCTATGGTAGAACCTACCCCTATCGATGTGACTGCCAGTATCAATTTCCAAATTGAGCCCCCTTCGGATCGGGGAGGTCTTTCTGCCACTTCATATTCCAAATATGCTGAGTGTTCGCCATCCTTCATGATAACGGTCACGGTGTATGAACCCGGAGGCAGATCGCTGCATACGATCCTATTCGTATAGGATGTCCTTATGTTTCCATCTCCGAGGATATCCCAGTGGTATATTGCATCAACAGGTCCGGAGGAAGTGAATAGTAACAATTCCTTTCCAAGATCATCTATCACACACAATTCTATCTCAAGACCGTTCTCTTGCACAGTATGTTGGTTCTCTCCCCAATCCTTCGTGAACATCTCTGAAAAGAACTCAGTAACTTCAAAAGAATCCACCAGTACTGCTAATTCCCTGTTGTTACGGAATGAGTTCTCTGTCCAATTGACAGAACCGACCCACGTCATATCATCGATAATCACACCTTTGTTATGGGTCATTATGAAATTCTCACCAGAATCAGAGGTTATTGCCTTGATGCCGGTCGTGCTGTTGATCATATTGACACCATCTTTGACCGCAGATCTCTTACTGTGAACAGACGAATCCAGGATAAATCTGCAATCGACATCCCTCTTGGAGGATTCAGACATCCATTTGATGGGTGAATCCGTGTCCGTCAGACGGAATGAGCTTCCAAGGTCCAATTGTTGTGCATAGATCCTTGTTACTGAATTATTCATGATGTGTTTCAAAGCATCGAAACTGTTATCGGGAGATAATATGGGAGTGACCCTTGCGTCGTATCCGATCATATCCTCATACTCTCTGCCGCTGTAAGTAAGGGTACCGGGGTATGATCTGACGTCAGGATATTCTTCGGTCAGTTCCTTCACATCGCCATATGATAGATCAGAATCATTAAGGAACACATCTTTGACATAATCGGCGAATCCCATACTGTCCACAACAACTCCCCATCCTCTGTTCGAGCCGTTTTTCCCAAGGTTACTTTCGGTCCAATTCTCAGAGGTTATTATCACATTCTTGCCGTCTATAACAGCATATTTGTTATGGACATATGAATATCTTTCAAAGTTCCCCGGTATCGGATCATTGATCAGATGGACCTCACCTCCAGAATCCACGATCCTTTTCATCAATGTCAGTTCAGTGCTGATATCATAACCCAGAACATCTCCTTCGAGTAGGATGCTGACCTTGATCCCTTTATTTTCAATAATATCACATAATAATGCAACGAGATCGACACTGGTCATAATGTACATTGAGATGAGGACCTCTTCTTCTGCATCCTCGATCATCCTGAATATCAGGTCTCCGTCCGATTCGGGGAATGCAAAAGGGGTGACAACAGCATCGAATACAAGGTCAGGATCGAAAGTATGGTTAGTAAGGCCGGGTTTTGTGGATATCCAATCCGATGCGGAATCTGTATCCTTAGAAGATATCCTCAGGATATATTTTCCCGAGGGCATACTAACAGGGTCTCCTATCCAGCCTTCATTCGCTGTCTTGTTCCCGTAACAAACAGCATCGATCACATTCCCGTTGTTGATCAGGTAGATATCATCGCCGGTATTGGATAGGATGTAACTTCCTTTCTTCTCGATTCCTTCTGTGCCTATGGCGAAGGTGTTGTCTCTGCTGGAGAACCAATCCCCGCCTGTTTCATTTACTATGGTCATCCTGTCAGAAGGATGGATATGAATGTCCTTTGTGAACGTGATCGTTCCTTCTCCATCGGAGAGGCTCCATCCTCTAAGGTTGATCACATTGTCCCCATAGTTGAATAGTGAAATACCTTCGTAATTACCGAATGGATTCACCTCGATTATCTTTATGTCATCAGCGAATGAACCATCCGCATCATCGAACACAGTGACCGATGAAATGATAAAAATGAAAATGATGGCAATGATCCTGCATCCCATTCTCATGGGATGTTTCAGGATATTGCTGTATTAAATGCAACGAATTACAGTTAGTTTAAAGGTGTTTGACCAGATCGAACAATACTGCTTTTGGATCCTTGGCCTTTACTACGCCCGATGCCAACAGAACTCCGGATGTCCCAAGGTCAATAGCGGCCTTCACATCATCGCCTGTCTTCACACCTGCGCCGCAGAGTACTTTTATGGAATCATCGACCTTCCTTACCGATTCAACCGTCTCCTCTATTATGCGGGGATTGGCAGTGGTAACAGAGATGTTCCCGCCGATGAGTTCGGGAGGTTCAACGGCGACAAAGTCAGGTTTGAATCCGGAAACACATACTGCAGCCTTTACATTGTCAGCACAGACAACCGTGGTCATATCCAGACCCTTGCAGAGTTCAACACATTTTCCTATGGCATCCTTGGATACCTTGTGTTCGGAATGGTTTATCAGTGAGCCTATCGCACCGCAGCCTTTGACCATAGAGGGGGTTATCCACCCTGTGGCGGAGCCTGGTGTGTAGGGATCCACGTTCTGAGACAGAACAGGTATGTTCACAGCATTGGAAACGACCCCAAGGTCAACGGTAGGGGGGCATATCGATATGACGATGCCTGATTCCTCCGATATTTCCTGACATGCCTTAGCAAGATTAAGTGCGCCGCCGTTCTCAACTTCGCTGTATGCTTTGAAGTTGATTATTATGGCCGGACTCTTGATATCAGTCAAGTTTCTCGAACCTCGACTTGAGCTCTTTCAGGACCTCGGGTCTGGAAGTGTATTCCATCTCCTCCGCTCCGAGTATGGAGGGAGTGAACGGACCCTGTGTCCTGAGGAACTTGCTTGTCTTTATCGAATGGGCGCGGGCACTGTCGAATGTGGAGTTCCCGAAGAAGTCCACAGGTATGTGCTCTCCGCCCTTTGAGTTCATATCCTCAAGTCCCTGGAGTTTTCCGTCGTTGAGCTGGAATCCGAGACAGCATATTCTCGGAGGTCCGTCGAAGTATGTGGGGTCGGAATCCTCGGGGGAGCAGGGATAGAATGTTCCATAGTGGGAACCTCTCATCCATCCTCCTGCGATCCATGAGGTCATCAGGAAGGGTTGTGTGTACTCTCCGACGGAAGGGAGACCGCTCTGACATCTGCACACGCAGACGGGGTCGTCCTTTCCAACGTATTTACCTGCGGTAAGATTGAGTTTGTCTGTGGATACGACGCAAGCCGGACCCACTCCTGCTCTTGAGGTGATCCTCTTTATTGCGTATCTAGAGGTATCTCCGAGCAATGCAAGGATGTTCAATGTCTCTTCTGGCGAGGACATGGTGACCTTGGTGCTGTCGATGACATCATGCACTTCGACATCGAATCCCTTCTTTGCCCTGGCATCGACCACAAGTCCCGTCGTTGTGAACGGGTCAAGGAAGATCCTCGAGAGTATCGGTGAATATGCGGAAGGCTCTGTCTTATCCGCTATGAAGAACAGAAGGGGTTCGGAACCCCTCTCTTCGAATGACATCTCTGCGGAACCGGGACCGGCACCCTTCACGTTCCCTGAGAACGCATCTGTGAGGATGTCCTGTCCTGCGGCGTAGAGCTTCATCGACTTTGCGAGTTTTGTTGCTTCCTGGAAACACTCCCAGGCTGCTCCGTGTATCTCTTTGTTCCCTTCTCCCTTGTAGTGGGTCATGAAGAGGTTTATATCATCACCGACACGGGTGACGTAGAAATCCTCCAATACTCCCTGTTTCTGCTTGTCTGCCAATATCTCTCTGGCGACCTGCATCATTGAGGGGTGAGGTCTTGAATGTCCGACTACGGACCCTACGTCCGCTTTGATGACTGAAACGGTTACTTTCTCTGTGGCCATGGATTCACCATTGTTATACTAACAGGATGTTAGCATCATTTATTATAATAATGTTTATCGGACGGACATATTGGTCGAGACCATCGGAGCGGATATGTCCACACTGTAAGTTATTTATTTGTTGCAACTGTACTCGGCAACGTTAAAATGACCACTATAAGAGACTCAGGCAACATCAGCAAGGATGACGGCATCGTAACTGTGAAAGGTTGGGTGCAGGATATAAGGAATCTTGGAGGGATATCCTTCATAACACTCAGGGACAGACATGGGACAATACAGATAACCATGCCCAAGAAGAAGATCGCCCCTGAACTTTTCGATCCTCTTACGAGATTGTCCAGAGAGTCTGTGGTCGCTGTCACGGGAGAGGTAAAGGAAAGCAACCAGACCGCACTCGGGTTGGAACTGATACCTGAATCCTTTGAGTTGTATGGAGAGGCGCAGACGCCTCTTCCCATGGGCGTAGTGGATAAGGTGAACGTAGAGATGGATACCCGCCTCAACAACAGGTTCATGGATATCAGGAAACCTGAGATCAAAGCGGTCTTCGAGATAAGGTCCCTTGTAATGACGTTGATATCGGAAGCAATGATCAAGAATGGATTCGTCAACATTAACACCCCGAAGATAGTGGCATCGGGGGCGGAGGGCGGAGCAACACTCTTCAGTGTTGACTATTTCGGAAAGCCGGCTTATCTGGCCCAGAGTCCTCAGTTATACAAACAGATGCTCATGTCCACGGGATTGGACAGGGTATTCGAACTAGGTCCTGCATTCAGGGCGGAACACTCCAACACGAACCGCCATGTGACCGAATTCATCTCCTTCGATGGAGAGATGGCGTGGATAGAAAAAGAGGAGGACGTAATGGCAATGATAGAAGAGACCATAGATTATGTCCTTACCCAATTGAAGGAAAGAGGCAAAAAGCAACTGGAGATCCTCGAAAAGGAGATCAACATACCCTCTAGACCTTATCCGATCCTAAGCTATTCAGAGTGTCTCAGGATGGTAATCGACAGAGGTCTGCCATTGAAGGAGGGGGACGATCTCGGAACAGAGGGAGAGAGGATGATCGGAGACATAATGGCTGAGAAAGGCAACGATCTCTATTTTATCGTCGAATATCCGGGAGAGGCAAAACCTTTCTACATAATGGAAAAGGATGGTACATCTTACTCCTTCTCATTCGATCTGGACTACAAGGGCCAGGAGATATCCTCCGGAGGACAAAGAGAACACAGATACAACGAACTCGTTGAAAGGATGAAGAGGAAAGGACTCGATCCCAATGATTTCGATTCATATCTGGATGCATTCAAATACGGAATGCCTCCCCATGGAGGATGGGGGATAGGAGTGGATAGGCTGGTCACCAAGATATTGGACCTTCCGAATGTCAGGGAAGCTATACTGTTCCCCCGTGACGTAAGCAGGCTCTCACCATAAGGACCACTTTCGGGTATTTTCGAATACCTGGTTATTCCCTTTTAATAATGACCTGACAATCCAGACATGATAACATGGCCGCAACAGCCGGAGACATCTACGAAAGGGAATTGAAATACCTCCTCAGTGGGGATCAGAAGATAATAACGAAAATGGTCAAGACCTGCAATGAGGATGAGAGCAGATCATACAATCTGATGCTTGAGGACCCATTCCTTGTCATAAGGGCCGCAGGTTCTTTGGGGGTCGATCTGGTTGCTCTGAGATGGGACTTCTCGTTCCCGATAGAGGTCAAGAGTTCGGCAGAGGAGATAATGCATTTCAGCAGGAATCCCAGGCTCACAGAACAAGCGGCCAAGATGAAGGAGACGTGTTTCAGGTCCCATCTTCTTCCGATATATGCATTCAGACTCAAGAGTGTGAGAGGCGACCCGTGGAGGATATTCACGATCCCAACCGATGAGAAACTCAGAGGAAGGAATGAACTCCTTAGGAAAAGGATACCCGAGATGGAGGTCACCAGTAACGGGAATTATGTCATGAGGTGGAATGACGGCATGAAACTCTGTGATCTGATATCCTATATGGCGGCAGATCTCGTTTAAGAAGAAGGCCGTCAGCACTCATAGGGTTCATCACGGATCAGCCCAATCCAACATCATCCGGCCTATACTCGATATGCAGGGAAGTAATTAAGCATAGCAGTTTCCTTGTTTTTGATAGGCCGTATAATATAAATGCTCCGAATCGAATGCGGCAACCATGTGGAAACAGGTTGATGAGAACTTCTGGAAGGAGAATCGTGAGTCAAAGGTCGATGAGGTCATCGATACCGTACAGGACATCATAGACCTTGTGAGATTCGAAGGCGACAAGGCACTTATCGATCTCACAATGAAGTTCGATAAGGTCGCTCTGAGCGATGTCGAGGTATCCAGGGATGAGATCGAAGAGGCATACGAGAACGTCGATCCAGTTCTTCTGGACGAACTCGAGAACGCCGCAGAATACATACAACGTTTCCATGAACTCCAGGTCCCGCCGGATATGTGGCTTAAAGAGGTGGAATCGGGAATAACACTCGGTGTCAAAAGTACACCCCTTGAAAGGGTCGGATGCTATGTTCCCGGCGGAAGGGCATCATACCCATCAACGGCACTCATGTGCATAATAGCCGCAAGGGTGGCAGGCGTCGAGGAGGTCATATGCTGCACTCCAGCACCGGTGAGCCCGTTGACATTGGTTGCAATGGACATAGCGGGAGCGGATGAGATATACAAGGTCGGAGGAGCACAGGCGATAGCGGCAATGGCGCTTGGAACGGAGTCGATAGAACCCGTTCAGAAGATAGTCGGTCCCGGCAATGTATATGTTACGGCAGCAAAAACACTTCTCAGAAAACATGTGGAGATCGATTTCCCTGCAGGACCCAGTGAGATAGGGGTCATTGCTGACAAGACAGCGAATCCGATATTCATCGCAGCGGATCTCCTTGCTCAGGCGGAACACGATCCGTCTTCCGCATGTCTCCTTGTTACCACAGACCCCGACCTTCCCGATAAGGTGTGGTCCTACATGGAGAAGCAGATGGAGAGGGCTCCGAGAAAGGAGATAATGTTGTCCGCACTTGAGAACTCTGGTTACATCATAGCCGATGATATGGACCTTGCAATAGAGATAATGAACAGTGTTGCCCCCGAACACCTGTCGATACAGGTTAGGGATTCATTGGATGTTCTTTCAAAGACCACCAATGCAGGCTCCATATTCGTTGGACCCTACACCCCGATAGCCGCCGGTGATTACGCATCAGGCACGAATCACGTACTTCCTACCGCAGGCAACGCAATGACAATGTCCGGTCTCAACGTAGCACACTTCAGGAAGACCTCCACAGTGCAGATCCTTACCAAGGAGGGACTGGCAACGATAGCCCCTACGATAGTTGCTATATCCAAGGCGGAAGGTCTTCACGCACATTCCGATTCTGTCAAGATAAGGGATCCAGCAAAAGAATGAGATGAGCGATATGGAAGAATTGGATCTCTACGATCACAGTCTGTATATCAACAGGGAACTGTCGTGGCTGGAGTTCAATCGAAGATGTCTATCCGAGGCAGGGGATCATAACGTCCCATTGTTGGAGAGGGTGAAGTTCTTGGCCATCGCATACGGGAACATGGACGAGTTCTTCATGATCAGGGTCCCCGGTCTTCTTCAAAAGGAGGAGTCCAGCAGTCTTCTGGCAATAGGTCCAGACGTATACAAGGATACGAAGGCACTGATGTCCGAGATATATGTCTCGGTGGACAATCTCGTCGACGGATACGAAGGGTGCTGGGGGAATCTGAGGAAGGAACTCTACGACAACGGAATAAGGATACATGACATCTCCTCAATATCCGATGAACAAAAAGAATGGATAGATGAATACTACCGTGAAAGGGTACACCCTCTGCTGACACCTTTGGCACTGGATATCTCTCACCCGTTCCCGTTCATATCCAGCAACTCACTGAACATAGCGGTGAGGATAAGCCACAAGGGAGAGAACATCTATGCCAGACTGAAGATGCCGTTGGGGATACTCCCGCGTTTTGTGAGGATACCTTCGGAATCCCAAGGAATGGATTTCGTTCAGCTTGAGGATATAGTGAAATCGAACATAGGACAACTATTCCCGGGAATGAACGTCTCCGGAGCATACATATTCAGAGTCACCAGGAACGCAGATGTGAAGGTGACCATCGATGAGGCATGCGATCTGATGTCTGCGGTGGAGACATCATTGGACTCCAGGGATGTAGGGTTCCCTGTAAGGATGTTGGTGGAAGAGGATATGCCGTTCGAGATGGTATCCCTTTTCGGAAGGAATCTTAAGTTGAGGGACAGTCAGATACACAAGGCATCGGTGGGAGGGATGCTGCTCACAGACCTTTGGCAGATCGCATCCCTGGATGTCCCGTCGCTGAAGGAGAAACCCTTCGTCCCATATGTACCTCCGGAATTCGGAGAGGACATGTGCATATTCGATACAATAAAGGAAAAGGACTGGATACTCTTCCATCCTTACGAATCATTCGACATAATAGTCAGATTCCTCAACGTGGCTGCAGATGATGACAATGTGCAGAGCATAAAGATATGTCTATACAGGATCGGCAAGGACAGATCTATAATCAACGCATTGATGAGGGCCCGCGATAAGGGAAAGACAGTCTCGGTCCTAATGGAACTGAGAGCTAAGTTCGATGAGACCAACAATATCTATCTGGCAAGGGAACTGGAGAAGATGGGCGTGCATATGGTATACGGGCCGGTGGATCTGAAGGTGCACTCCAAGCTGTTGCAGGTGGTGAGACTGGAGAACGATAAACTCGTAAGATACACCCACATGAGCTCCGGGAACTACAACACAAGCACAGCTAAACAATACGGGGACATCTCATTCCTGACAGCCGATAAGGAGATAGGCGAGGATGTGGGGGAATTGTTCAATGCTCTGACGGGAGTGTTCGGCCCCAGGAATTATAAACACCTGCTTGTCGCACCGACGACATTGAAGAAGTCCCTGATACAAAAGATCAGAAGGGAGACCGAGAATCAGAAGAACGGAAAGAGAGCATACATAGCAATGAAATCCAACGGTCTCGTTGATTCCGACGTCATCGTTGAGTTGTACAAGGCATCGATGGAAGGCGTCAGGATAGACCTCAACATAAGAGGGCTATGTTGTCTCAGACCCGGGATAGAAGGGGTATCGGAGAACATCAGGGTAGTAAGCATAGTGGACCGATTCCTAGAACATTCGAGGATATACTATTTCGAGAATGACGGGGATCCCGAGATGTACCTAGGTTCCTCTGACATAATGCCCCGGAATCTAATGGCCAGAGTGGAGACGTTATTCCCAATACTTGACAAAAAGATGTTGGGATCGATAAAGGACAACATCTTGGATATCCACCTTAAGGACAATGTGAAGGCCAAGGACCTGATGTCCGACGGAAGTTATGTCCATGTGAAGAAGAAAGGGAAGAAACTCCGATCCCAAAAATGGTTCATTGATAACAGAGGGATCTGGCATGGCTGAGACCTCTTCGAAAGTAGTGAGTTTCATAGACATAGGGACTAACTCCATTCATATTCTGGTAGTGAAGTTCTTCAAGGATTCCATGGGAACTCCAATATTCCAGGACAAGGAAACAGTAAGGCTTGGTCAGAATCTCTACAAACATGGTTTCATCGACAAGGATACGATCGAGAAGACAAGACTCGTGATATCGAAATTCGTACAGATATCCAAGGACATGGGAGCAGAGAAGATAATCGCATATGCCACATGCGCCGCTAGGGAAGCATCCAATCGAAAGGAGTTGCTGGACGCCATTAAAATTGACGGATTGGATGTAAGGGTGATATCCGGTCTGGAAGAGGCAAGGTTGATCAGATTGGGGATATTCGGTCCTGACGGCCCATCCCAAAGGACATTGGAGATCGACATAGGTGGAGGAAGCACTGAGATAATCGTCTGCGAGAACGGCGAGGACCTGTACCTCGACAGTCTAAGTCTCGGATCCGTAAGATCGGCATATGGTTCGGACATCGATCAGAGCAAGGCGATATCATTCCCGGATTATGATTATCTCAGAAGACAGGTGGACCTGATGTCCTATCGTACATCGAGGAAAGTAAGGGAGTTGGGATATGAAAGGGCGTACGGATCATCCGGTACAATGATAGCCCTTGCGGAGATGTGCGCCGCAAAGCGTGATGGGGACTCCTCCTACATGATGTACTATGAGCTCGTTGAACTGATGAAGGAACTCTACACAAAGGATGTGGAGGAAAGGAAGAACGTACTAGGAATGAATCCCGCCAGATCCGATATAATAGTCGCGGGAGGCGCCATAGCGGAGGAACTGATGTACCTGCTGGGCATCGATAGGATAGAGATAAGCGAGAATGGTATGAAACAAGGAATGGAGATCGATTATCTTCTCAACAGCGGTCACTCCAATTTCGATGTGAAGGGTTCATCAGTGATCTCCCTTGCTAACAGATGTCAGTACGATAGATCGCATGCAGAAACCGTACAAAGGAACGCTTTGCTGTTATTCGACGATATGAAGGAACTCGGAGTACATGACATGGGGGAGGAGATGAGGATGCTCCTATCATACGCATCCATACTCCATGATATAGGGGAATTCATAAGTTACACAAAACATCATATCCACTCATACACGATAATACTGAACTCCTTCCTTCCAGGATTCGATAATGAGGAATTGAGGACCATCGCTTTGATAGCAAGATTCCACCACAAGAAATTCCCGCCCCCCGATTCAAAACATTTCAAGGATATGGACAGTTCAGAGATATCGGATGTTCTCAGATGTTCTATGATATTGAAGATGGCAGATATTCTGGACAGACATCATAATTCCTCGATCGACCTCATTGATATCTCCAAGAACAATGATGAGTTGGTGATCGGCCTGGGATCGGAATCCGATATCAGTATGGAGATATGGAAACTCAAAACGATAAAAGAGGATTTCAAAGAGGTTTTCGATTTCGATCTTAAGATCAAGAGGGTTTAACGCAAGTGCATACCGTCGCAGAATGGTTTATTCCTCGATTTTCCGCATCTGCATAATGCAACACGGTTCCTTGTCTCATACTCGTATCCATCCGAGGATTCCACAGGTATCCCGCCTTTGACCCACAGAGGACCCATCTTGGATGGTGTGTCGGTGGCAGAGATCTTCTTCTCGAGGTCCTGTTCCTGTTTCTCTCCGTTGATCGTTAGCACCAGACTTCCGCCGGGACAGTCGTAGGTCTGTTGCAAAGCTATGTCGAGAGTATCCTTCCTCTGTATCGTCTTGCCGACATCATGCCTTCCGTGGCAGAATCCGGCACCAACACAGAGCTGGGGATCCTGATACAATACCACTCCCTCCGCACCAGGATAAGGTTTGGCATTCTCATCGAATGTACTCCTAGGTGCGGTCTCGCCCCCGTTGAATCCTTCATGATTCCCGTTACAGTATGGTTTGTTCGTGGATTTTCCACATCTGCATAGAGCGTAAACATCATCGGGGTAATATTTCTCCACCTCTATCCATCTCTCGGATCTTCCCATTGCATCCTTCTTTATAGCTTCCTCATTGAGGGGTACACTTCCATAGACCATGTATGGTCCGTCCTTAGTGACCTTTATTCTTTTTCCGTCTGACACTAAATCACCTGCGTTCAAATCGTTGTCCAGAATAAATAACGTTGCCCATTGGTCGTGTAAAAATGACCGATTATTACCGAAAAGGGTAATATCTTTCATTTTTTCACAATGTTTAAAATATACAAACAAACATGCTCGAATCATAGCAGGAGGCGACCCCTTGCACCGGTTTCGACCAGTTGCCTCTTGCTCACTATCTTTTAGGTTGTGAAGGTTTTTGTTCATATAATGCTATACAGGTCAAGTTAAGATGTCAGGCACAGAGTTCTTCGATAAGATGGTGGAGGTGAACCAATCCCCTGTAAAGTCAGGATTGTGTTCAATTTGCAAGGGATCCAGAAGACTATGTGGAAAGGACAGATGTCCACTGATGATCAAATTCTACTCTCAACAGAAGACAATGCCTTTGATCGACCTCAAGGATATGGCAGGATGCAGTCCTCCTGCGGTCTTCGTGGGAAGGTACGGTTACCCAAAGGTGGATATCGGCCCGCTGCTGCCTCCTGAGTTCGGAGACACATCGATAATGGATACCCCGGAGAGATGGGTTGGGAAGTCCATCGACGAGATCGTGGATATGAGATTCAGGCTCGTACGCGGGAAGTACAGGATAGATGCAAAGGACTTCAAGGCGGCAGGAAGGATAGTTGACAACGTTCAGGAATTGGCGTTGACGGATCGGCCGATAGAAGTTGAAGCCAACTTCAGACAGAAACCCAGAGGTAGGGTCATCCTCGATGATGAGGTCCAACCTTTCGGACCCTCTGCGAGAATGGAAGCGATGACCAAAGGCAACGGAAGATTCGAAAGGAATCTGGAGAAGAACTTTTACGATATAGATCTGAATGCGACAGGTGCAGTGGTCAATGCGTACAGGAACGGAACCCTGATATCAGAGATACAGAAGGCATTCTCCGTTGGGACCATGGGTGTTGACAAGAGAAGGAGATTCGTACCTACCAGATGGAGCATAACCGCTGTTGACGATATAATCGGGAAGGATCTCCTCAAGACCACGAAATACAATCAGACCATAGATGAGTTCAGGATATATGAGTGGGAGCAACTGGATAACAGATGGTGCATCATGATGATGCCATGCACATGGAGATATGAATTGATAGAGGCATGGTATCCTAATACCACCTGGAATCCAATGGGTAAAGGCATCGATATAATCTCAGATCATGAGTTCTATGAGGGAAGGTCGGAATATGCACACATCGGCGGTTGTTATTATGCAGCAAGGATGGCAGTTAACGAATTACTCCTGGATGAAAGGAGAACTGCAGGTGTTGTGATAATGAGGGAGGCACATCCAGGTTATGTGATGCCTGTCGGTGTTTGGAATGTTAGGGAGAATGTAAGGGCCTCTCTGAAGACAAAACCCTACAAATATGACACCTTGGACAAGGCGATGGAGCACGTCGACCGCGTCATGGATATCAAGAGGGATACATGGATCAAGAACTCCGGCATCCTGAAGGATTATCTGACCCAAAGGAGGATCGAGGACTATTACTGATCTCATCGAATTCGAGGATACGTCGGAATGGGACGGTTACTACAGGATAATGGAGGCCAAGAGGGCACTCTCCCCTTCAGGTCTTCCCGGTATAGACTATGCTCTGAACCCATATGGAGGATGCGAGCACGGATGCGTATATTGCTATGCACCGGAGGTCCTCCATACCGATTGGAAGGATTGGAGGGTGGTGAAGGTAAGGTCCAACATCCCCGAGAGATTGTCAAAGGAACTTTCCGGTTTGGAAGGAACTATTGGAATAGGAACGGTCACAGACCCCTATCAATATGCGGAGAAGAGATTCAGGCTCACTCAGAGATGTCTTGAGATATTGAAGGAAAGGGATTTTCGAATACATATGCACACGAAGTCGGATCTTGTCCTTCGGGACATAGATCTGATATCCTCAATGAGAGGAGAGGTCGGTATCACCATCACCACCATCGAGGATAGAAACTCCAAGATAACGGAACCGGGAGCTCCTTTGCCCAAGAGAAGGCTTGATACGCTGAAACAACTCACAGATAGTGGGATAGATACCTATGCTCTGATAGGGCCTGTACTGAACCACCTGGAAGGCAAAGAAGAGGAGTTCGTGAACTCCATTGCCGCAACAGGGGTCAAGAGGGCATACATCGATGCTCTGAACCCGCGTCCTTTATTGATGGAAAGACTGAACCGTATGAACATCCGAGGTTCCGACACTGCCAAAGAAAGGATAAGGAAATTGGCGACCGATTCCGGATTGGTCGTACATGACGTGTTCTGAAATAAAGACCCGGGGGTGTGGACCCCCTTTGTAAAAAGTTTATGCTGGTATCGGAATAGGCTCGATGTCATCCTTTTTCTTCGAATAGGTCCACATCGCAAATCCGATAGTGAAGGAGATTATCTCCGCCACCAGCAGTGATATCAATACCCCGTCCAATTGGAACAATGCATTGCCTATGATTATCAGAGGTATCAGCATCGCACCTCTGGACACGGATATTATCGCTGCAGGCAATCCCTTCCCGTAGGCTTGGAATATGCCGCTGAAGTATCCTGCGAATCCGGAGAACAGCGAGGATACCAGCATCACTGACAAAGCATATGTTCCGATACTTATCATCTCCATATCGGATCCGAACATACCGACGATTGGTGTTCTGAATATGAACATCACAATACCGATGGATACCGTGAATACCAGCATGTACTTGGCCGTGGTCCTGAGTATCTCTTTCAATCTGGCATTGTCCTTTGCAGAATATGCATAGGCGATCAACGGGATCACACTCATGGCCAATCCCATACCTATCATATCAGCGACCTGCGATACCCTCATGGCAACACCGAACCCTGCCAATGCAGCATCCCCGTAACCCATTGCGTAATGATTGAATACCAGTGTGGAGACTATCAGGAAGCTGGTGAACAGGAATTCAGACACTCCGACCTTGAATATTGTACTAAGCATCGGTATGGTCGGTTTGAAGTCCTTCAAGGAAGTGCTTTGTATCTCGCTCTTCTTTGATAGGTAGTGGAAGTAGTATGCGACCGCGACCAGATTCCCAATGACAAGTGCAATGGCTGCACCCATTATTCCCATGTCCAACGTGAATATGAATATCGGATCCAGCACGATGTTTATCGCGACGCTTATCAGCATACCTATCATCGATACCCTCGATGCACCCTCTCCTCTGACTATATCCTCCAGACAGAAGTTGGCAACGATGAACGGGGCACCGATCGCCAATATCATAACGTAATCATATGTGTACTGCCACGTCTCACCGCTTGCACCCAGCAGCGAAAGCAGGGGATCGATCATAAGCAGACACGCAATTCCCAATATTGTACCGAATATCAGTGTACTGTAAATCGAGACCGATGAGACATATTTCGTATCCGTCCTATTCTTCTCTCCTAGAAGTCTCGATATGTATGTGCTTCCGCCAACACCGAATAGTTTCCCCACGCCCATCAAGATGGTCATGAACGGCAGCGATAGGGTTATCGCCGCAAGCATTGCTGTGTTATCCAGCATTCCGATGAAGAAAGCGTCGGTCAGGTTGTAGATGACATTGATCATCAGACCGAGTATCATAGGTACCGCCATGTAGCGGATGGCCTTTGATACCGGAGCTTTCTCCAGATAGTAAACAGGGTCCTTATCATTCTTCATAAGATCACCTTCATAGCGTCCGCTGAAAGATATTGGATCATATCGAAAGCGGAACGCGGTTCAGGTCGGACAGACAGCCTTATCTTGGCCCTGGTCCTCCGAAGTTGCGGTCGTCGGCATTGTGTGGTCCGGGGCCTCCTCTCATCCCCTGCCACATCATTCTGTCGAATCTGTGCTGCATCATCTCATCGCGGGACATCGTCTCCCTTCCGTCATCATGCAGAATGGATTCCATGTGTTCCGCAAAGCGGTCCAGGTATCCTTTCAATGTATCCTTCTCTTCCTCGTTGAAGCATTTGAACAACTCATCCTCATTCGTTTTGTTGTCTGTAGCTTCCTTTCCCTTCTCTGTTAATTCCACTATCATCACTCTCCTGTCCTCTTCGGACGGATATCTTCTTATGTATTCTGCCTTCTCAAGTTTGGATAGGAGTTCTCCAAGTGATTGGGGAGTTATATCAAGAAGGAATGACAACTCCTTCTGCGATATCTCCGGTTTCATTTGAAGTAATGCAAGTATCCTCCCCTGTCCGCGGTGGGGATCCCCCATCGGGCCGTGCATCATCTGGCTTTCCAAGTGGTATCTGTGAAGAAGCCACTGGACCTTTGCGAATTGACTGAATAGATCGTGATCGTCCATTTTCATTCCTCGTGATACATCATCTACAATTGAATATATTAAGGTACCTGATAATAAGGCACCTTACTAATTTATTTTTGATTTGATTTTGTGCAACCAACTGAAAATGGTATTGATTCGTTTTAATTGACCATAATATTCCGATCATGACATCTTATGCAGTAGATGTTTCAAATCAGTGAAAATAATCCTCGCTAAAAGCATAGGGCATACATATCTGGATGGTCTATCCGATAAGCTGTTATTAATTGTTGCAGTAAGTATACAATATAACAATCTTAATATAGAAGAACAAAATTACCTTAAGTTAAACTAAGGAGATATTATCCTATGTACGCGAACGGAAATCAACCAATTATTGTGCTCAAAGAGGGCACTGAGAGAACAAAGGACAAGGAGGCACAGTTCAACAACATCGCTGCCGCCAAAGCCGTTGCCGATGCAGTAAGGTCCACACTCGGACCTAAAGGAATGGACAAGATGCTTGTCAACACGATCGGTGATGTGGTCATAACCAACGACGGAGTGACCATCCTGAAAGAGATCGATGTTCAGCACCCTGCCGCCAAGATGGTGGTCGAGGTCGCAAAGACTCAGGACAGCGAGTGCGGGGATGGGACCACAACAGCAGTCGTCCTCGCAGGAGAACTCCTGAAACAGTCCGAGGAACTCATCGATGCAAATGTTCACCCAACGGTTATAACGAACGGGTACAAGATGGCCGCCAACAAAGCGGTAGAGGTCCTGAAGAGCATCGCAATAGATGCGAACAAGGATGATGTCCTCGAGAGAGTGGCAATAACCTCTCTTACAGGCAAATCAGTCGGAGAGGAATATGAGAAACTCGCCGATATCGTTGTCAAGGCCGCAAAATCCGTACTTGATGACGGAAGGGTCGACAAGGACAACATCCGTACCGAAAAGAAAGTAGGCGGCGTCATCGGCGACACATACCTCGTTGAAGGTGTGGTAATTGACAAAGAGGCAGTGCACTCACGCATGCCCAAGAAGGTCGAGAAGGCAAAGATTGCATTGTTCGCAGCACCTCTCGAGGTCAAGAAGACAGAATTCGATGCTCAGATCCAGATCACAGACCCGACCGCAATGGCAGCTTTCCTCGCAGAGGAAGAGAACAGCATGAAGGCAATGGTCGAGAAGATCAAAGAGGTCGGAGCCAATGTAGTGTTCTCATCAAAGGGAATAGACGAGCTCGTACAGCACTATCTCGCAAAAGCAGGGATCCTTGGATACAGGAGACTCAAACAGAGCGATCTTGAGGCCATTGCAAAAGCGACAGGCGGTAACATCGTCGGAAGTGTCATGGAGATCACAAAGGACGATCTCGGATCCGCAGGACTCGTTGAGGAGAAGCAGGTCGGAGAGGACGGAATGGCGTTCATCACCAAATGCAAGAACCCCAAAGCGATCACGATATTCATTCGCGGGGGAACAGAGCATGTTCTGGAAGAGGTCGAGAGGGCGCTCAACGACGCTATACGCACAGTAAGCGTCACACTCGAGGACAAGAAGGTCGTCGCAGGTGCAGGAGCACCAGAGATCGAACTCCAGCTCAGACTCTCAGAGTACGCATCATCGGTAGGCGGAAGGGAACAGCTCGCTATAGAGAAGTTCGCAAAGGCAATGGAGATCATCCCCTGGACCCTCGCAGAGAACGCAGGTATCGATTCCATCGACTCCATCATAAAACTGAAGAATGCCCACGAAAAGAAGAAGGACGGTAAGTATTACGGTCTCGATCTCGACTCCGGAGAGGCGGTCGACATGCTCAAACAGAATGTCGTCGAGCCGTTGAAGGTGAAGGTACAGGCCATCAGCGCAGCAGAGGAAGTGGCCAACATGGTCCTCAGGATCGATGATGTCATCGCTGCACGCAGGTCGCAGGGTCCCCCGGGAGGCGGAATGCCACCCGGAATGGACATGATGTAAAACTGACAGAGAGTAAAACTCTCTTTTCTTAACCTTTTTACTTCCATTTTTGTTTTCATGTTACTTAATGTAAACATAGGATTTTGTATGAAAATTTTATATAATTATTGTACAATATTAATGATATGAAAACGTACGTTTCAGTTAGTGAGTTTCGATCCAATATGGGAAAATATTTGGATATGGCCTTATCGGAAGATGTACACATTTTGAGACATGGAAAGGATCAATTCATATTATCTACGAGTGATGAAACAAGAAGCAGAATAATAAAATCGCTAAAAGGAGCATATTCCTATGATGGTAATCTTGACGAATTGCTGGAGAAAAGGTTGGATGATCTATGAAAGCACTCTTGGATACAAACATCCTTCTGGATTACCTTTTTGAAAGAGAACCTTTTGTTGAAGATGCAGCAAGAATATTCGAACTCATCGATATGCGCATAATAGAGGGATTCATTTCGGTCCAATCTTTGAAAGATGTTTTCTATCTCTGTAAAAAATCATATGGAAAGAACGACCCATTCTTTGCCATTGAGAAATTATCCTATTTTTGTAAGATACTTGATGTCAATGCTGATGACTCCATGAACGCATTGATCTCTGATTTCTCTGACTACGAAGACGGTTTACTTGCTTTTTCTGCAAAAAGAAATGGAGTGGATGTAATAATCACAAGGAATGAAAATGACTTTTATGAATCAAATATCCCTATCATCAATCCTAGAGAAATAGAGAAATGTATCGGGAATAACACCAATTCTACATCTGAGGGTGCATTGCAGAATGACGATCGCAATGGGAAAATAACTGTTGGATTTATTGATATGGATCATCCGGGCAGAATGAACCTGTGAATCAAGAAATGTAAGATGAAAGAAATGATCGTATGGTTCTTCGTGTCAATATGTATGTTACAATCAATGAACTCAGTACAAATGTAGAAAAATATCTTGATCTTGTCGAAAAGGAAGATGTCATTATTGTTGAACATGGAATACCCATAGCAAGAATGACCGGAGACAAAAATATCATTATGAAAGCATTTGAGGAAGAGATAGGACGATCCTTAAGGTTCTTTTTGACATTGGAAATGTCATTTGATCAATGGTGAATAAAAAAATAAACCATAAATCTGTCCTCCATATTACTCTACTGTGCATGATGTGATAATAGTCGGAGGAGGTCCTGCCGGATTGTCTGCTGCTTTCTTTTTGGGTCAAACATTTGATGTTGTGGTGATCGAGAAACTCGATCATGAAAGATACAACAGATATCACTCCATATGCGGGCACGGAATGAGCGATAAGGCCTTCTCCAAGATCAAGCCTATACCTAAGGCCGGAATATTGAATAAGGTCGATAGGGCCCTTCTGAAATGGCCAGGGAGCATCAACATCCCGATCAAGATCAAAGGTTATATCATCGATAGATTGGAGCTGATGGATAGCATAAGGGAACAATGCACTTCTGAATTCATGCAAGGTACTGTCATTGACATAAAAGAGGAGGCAGAAGGATACTCTGTACACCTCAAAGATGGTTCTGTTCTCAATTCAAGATACATCATCGGTGCAGACGGAGCGCATTCAATCGTCAGAAAGACACTTTTTGGTACTGAACCGAAAGAGATGATACTCGTTGACCAATATTTGAAGGAGTGTCAGACAGAGAATGTCCTCGCATTCGAGATAAATGAAAGATACAAAGGGACATACAAATGGACGTTCCCTCACGGAGATCTTACCAATATGGGATTCGCCCACGGAACCGACGATCCTCCTGAAAGCATCTCCAAGGGTGGCAGACACATTCCAATGGGTAGCGTAAGGGACATAGTCAAAGGCAATGCCCTGTTGGTTGGGGATTCGGCAGGAATGCCCAACCCTGTTTCAGCAGGAGGTTTGAAAGCTGCATTCTGGTCCGGAAAGAAGGCAGCCCTATCTATTTTGAATGGTAACCTCAAAAGATATCAGAGGTGGTGGTCACATTCCATAATGTCATCAGAGCGTTTCATGAAAGTGCATGAGCAACTTAAGATCTGGAAGGATGAGGATATGGAAAAAGCAGTTGAACCGTTCAAGAACGGGTACAATATATTCACGATCATCAAGGCCATCTTCACAAGACCGAGATTAGTTTGGATGTATATCGGGTGTCTTTTCGCCTTCAAATTCTCTTGGTAATAAGTAGATTTATTATTAAAGTCAGTTAATGTATCATCTTAATTAATATCGCTGAACTTTACTTATTTATACTTCTCATACAATAGTCCTTATGGATGGGGATCCGTGAGAGCAGCACTCTATGTCAGGGTGTCCACTGAGGATCAAGCAAGAGAAGGATTCTCCCTGGACGCACAGACCAAAAGATTGGAAGCCTATTGCAGGGTAAGAGGTTGGACAGTATCCGATATCTACAGGGATGAAGGATATTCCGGAAGGAACACAGAACGTCCGGAATACACCAGGATGATGGATCGATCAGATGATTGGGATGTCCTTTTGGTTCTGAAGATGGACAGGATACACCGTAACAGTGTGAACTTCACCTTCATGATGGACGAACTTCGTAAAAAAGGCAAGGAATTCAACTCCATGCAGGAGAAGTTCGATACCACGACCGCAATGGGAAGGTTCGTAATGGATATCATTCAAAGGATAGCTCAGCTGGAAAGCGAGCAGATCGGTGAAAGGGTAAAGATAGGAATGGCCAGAAAGGCCCGATACGGCACCGGTAACATGGGTTCCGGACATCCTTACGGTTATGTCTATGAAAGAGGTTCCCTGACCATCGTGGAGTACGAGGCAGAGGTCGTACGCAACATCTACTCCATGTACAGCGAGGGTATGTCCACATCGATCATTGCAGACAACCTTAACAACTCATACATAAGATCAAAGAAAGGCGGAAAGTGGTCGAGACAGTCCGTCTCAAAGATACTAAATAATCCTGTTTATGCCGGTTATATCAGATGGGACGGGATAGTCCGCTGCAGCGAACATGCAGCGATAATCGATCAGGAATTATTCGAATCGATAAATGGCCCTATAGAGTGAGGTGGGTTCGTGAGGACCGCCATATATGTCAGGGTATCGACCGAAGAACAATCCACAGAAGGATACTCACTGGATGCCCAGAAGGAGATGCTTCAGGATTATTGTGTGGCAGAAGGTTGGGACCTGTACAGGATCTATGAGGATGATGGTTATTCAGGGACCAACACTAAACGTCCTGCTTATTCCTCGATGATGGCCGAGATAGAGGAATGGGATGTCCTGCTGGTCCTGAAGATCGATCGAATACATAGGAACAGCCGCAACTTCATGTCGATGATGGATGAACTGAAGAAGAGGGACAAGATGTTCGTTTCCTCGACGGAGTCCCTGGATACCACAAATGCTCTGGGAAGATTCGTTCTAGATATGATTCAAAGGATAGCTCAGCTGGAAAGCGAGCAGATCGGTGAAAGAACCTATATGGGAATGAAGGAAAAGGCCGAATCGATGTCGAACAATGAAAAAGAAAGCAGAACCCTAGGGTTCAATGCTCCGTTCGGTTATGAGCTTATGAATGGTATATTGATCTCAAATCCGGAAGAACTCGAGACAGTGAGAGGTATATTCCATGATTATTCCCAAGGTTCGACCATGGATAGCATAGCATACCAACTCAATAGGTCCGGGACCCTGACAAAAAAAGGGAACCCATGGAATATCTACAATCTAAGGAACATACTTCATAATCCGATATATGCAGGTTACATGAGATGGGATGATGTTCTTGTAAAACATTTTGCTCAGACCGCGGTATCACCTTATGAGTTCAATGCCGTTCAGGAACTCATTATATCTAAGATAAGGGACCCAAAAAAGAGGAATATCCATAAGATACCTGAGGATGAGTTTGATTGAACTGGGTGTCGTTATATCAAGTCTTATATATAACTTTCTTCAATCAATCCACCCAAGGTCGAATTATGGTTATGGTATGCCAGATATTGTCACACTTTAACTTTTTCATAATCTGGGTCTTTAGAAAAATGTCTTTTTCACCGCGATTATTAAATATGCACTAAGTCGAATTCTATAGTGAGGTAAAACCTCAAAGGAGGAAAATAAATGGTAGAATGCCAAAAATGTTTGGACCCTACATCATTGGGTCTATTTTTGGTCGCGATAGTATCATTGCCTTTGGCAATTCTTCAGTTGATAGGAGACCCCGTTACAGGGGTCTACACAGTTCCAACTGAGAATTTCTTCAGATTGTTAGGAATAATGATATTGATCGTGGCTTTGCTTGCTTACAGATCGGACAGTAATTTTGGATTTGTCGTATTCGCGTTGGTGGGTGCGGCAGTGGCAATGACAGGATTCGGAATGGGCGCTTGGGAGAACGTAACGTTCGGAATAGTATTCATATTGGCCATAATATGGTCCATATTCGCACATACTCCAAAGGCGCTGTCATGTATCCTGGTCACGACGGCGTTGATATTCCTGACAGTTGGTTTTTCTGTCATTATAGGCGGAGACTATTGGCACTGGATCATAGGAATCGTTGCACTGTTCAACTTCCTGTTCAACATATATCTTGCATACGCTCTTGCACTCGAGGACAAGCTCCCGATCATTTGAGATACGCAAGAAACACCTTTCAAACCCTTTATCCTGTTTTTCTGTCAATAAAGATATATCTTAAAAGTTGTATCCAGATTCGATCTTAATGAGAGAGGATAAGAAAAAGAAATTGATGGCCTGGTTCATGGCCGGGACGATGTTCTTAGTCGTGTTTGTTGTAGCAGCTGCTGTTTTCATCGGATGAGCTGTATTTATTTCATTTTCTTAACTATATTTTATTAGTTAAGCTATTTACTTAACTAAGTTTATTATTATTGCTGTATTATTTTATGTCCTTTGTTTGTATAATACAGTGTAATAAATTAAGCTATTAACTTAATTTAGTAAATTTTTATTTCAATGGTAAATATTTCTTTGAAACAATGTAAAATGTATATTTTTTGGAATATTGTGTTTAATTCATACGACAGATTCATTAATGTCCGGTACAATAACATCACAATAGAAAGATCTGCATCACATATCGAATTTACACAAAAGACCTTAGTTTTTCGTTGAAATATGATATGATCAAGTTGATATTCGGGGAACCGTCGTTGACATAGATATGATACATTTTTGATAAAATGATCATTTATTGGTTTATTTTTGAACATTATTCATTTTAACCTCAGAAAATATATTTATTTGATGTAAAAATGAAATTATTGTGCAATAATATAATTAATTTAGTTTATAGCTTTATTAGATTAATTAATAATGTTACTCTATCTGATTTAATTCAAATTTACAGAGTAATTATAGTATACTTTAATTAATTTAGCTATTAACTTAACAGCAATAATTAATTACATAAGTAAAGAAATCAATCTAGAATTCGGAATTCCCCATCCTTTCCGTCGACTTGGAATTTAACATTCCTATTTCTAAGGATCGTTTGTATGGTTTTGGAATGAACTCCTAATCCAACATTTATGAATTGATTCTCGACTATCCTCTTGCCTTCGAACTCTACAGTGGGTTGGAATCCAAGTGGTATGTGTGCGGTCTGCACCTGCATCGCATAGATCCTTCCCTCACGATCATATATCGGACCTCCGGATTGTCCTCTCAATCCGGGCGATGATGTTTCAATGTAGAGCATCTCGTAATTCCCTTCCTTACTTCTGCCTTTCACGACGTTACGTGTGTGAATGCCGTCATTAGGGAACAATGGCAGAGGGAGTACTCCCTTTCTGATCCTGAATGATTTGGTCGCCTCATCAAAATCCGACTCGACCTGTACGAAAGGAAAACCGAGTCTGCAAAGACTCGTACCGGGTCTGAGTGAATCTCCATCTCTGAATACAGGGTACTCTGTGACCCATTTGGGATCGAATGGTTCCAATCTTCCTATGCATATGTCTATCTGCCTGTCGACGAATGCCTCTACGAGCCTGACTCCATCCCATGCCCACCAAAACGAGTGATTGGTCAACCACTCCGGATCTGTCTTTATTAGATTCGTGGGGACACCCGGTCTTTCATTACGGGCAGAATTCAATTCCTGAACTTCTTTGATCTTGTTCTGATCATTTTGGAATTTCACAAAGGAATCAAACATATGTCCGGCCGTTATTATCCATCCCTCATCATTAATGACGATGAATGCACCACATGTGGCATTGATCTTACCATCCATTTGTCTGGTCGAGATAATTAGGGGTCTTGTGAATTTAGCTGCTTTCTCGCAGGCATCGGCGAACATGATTTACTTCTATTGTTGTAGTAATATAAATGCTGTCTGAATGGAAACGTATTTTTCTTCGACTGATAGTCGTTATTAAGCTTACAATTTTAAATGTAGGCGTATACATCCATGATGCTAATCATACAAGAATTGGATATCACTACTTTCCTTGTTATTGCAGCCATAAATCGATCATATCAACGCTCTATGCAAAAACCATAGGATTTGAGAATGGAATCTGATAACACATTCCTTACATCCTATCTTCAACACTATGCCCTCTATTCTATGTATTAATATATATTTTATATAATATAAATAGTTATGATATATAAATAAATAGAAAACTATTTAACGATGCACAATTATATTCCAATATGGCTCTATCAAAGTCAGCAAGTTGGGCAATAGCAATAATAGGATTGATATTGGCCATAGCAGGTGCAGCCTGTTATTTCTTCACAGATATAAGCAGGTCAATAGATTACGCATTGATAGTAGTAGGTGTGGTCGTGCTGATAGCCGGAGCATACCTAAGCTACAAAGCGTGATGAGCACAAAACTATTTAATGGGGGTAATTCCCCATCTCTTTCTTATTATCTGGATACCTCAGTGATAATTATCATAAAATCCAGATCCAAAGAAGATTTATAAGGGGGGTTGACCCCCATTTATTGTTGTTTCTCTATTGCTTCAAGAAGCTCCTGTGAATCCATCACAGCGCTTCCGATGAGGCTTACAAGATCCTCGTTGGCAAGTATCTTGTCTATCACTTTGGGATCCGTGAGCGCCATCCTTCCTATGTGCAGGACGTACGCTTTAGCAAGGTCCTGTGCGTACTTTGCTTTGATCTCCATTGCTTGAGTATCTTCATCGCGGTCGTCCTCTGAAAGGCCCGGAAGATAGAAGTCCGTGTACAGATGCAGCGAATCCTCAGGTAGTGACGCTATGTCCCAAAGATCCCCTGTAAGATCGTTGCTTCCGTCCTTAAGGTCCTCAACGATCGATTTGTATCCCATGATATCCTTTTTCAAGAATTCTATCATGTCGAGGCATTTCTCCGCCTCTTCGCCGGTGAGGTTGGTCGCTTTCTCCTCGAACTCATCGATCTCCATGATCTTACGTCCGATGACCGCACGCATGAGCATTACCTGCTCTCTTATGTCTACATTCCCATCCATTTTGTCCACCATTTTCTGGTTCAAAGCCTTAGCTTATAAAGTATGTAAACAGTATTGTCATTTAGTCTTTTTCTTTATTAAGGGATTTTTGGAGCTTTTTGAGGTCATTTCATCGAACAGTTCCAGCAGGGTCTCATCTCTCATTATAAGGTCGCCTATCGCCATCAATGCATACTCATTATTACGTAATGCTTTGATCATTTTCCTATTTGTAAGTACAGTGACCCCGACCTCGAATGATATCGCATCCATGACATCTTCATAATAATCGCATCTGAACCCATCGGCAGCAAGTTCATCCTCAAGGTCCTCTCCCTGCAGGGAATCCATATATTCTCTGAACTGTCCCGATACCCATAGGTCCCTTCCAAGGGGGTCGTCATTGTCCGCACTGTAACAATATTCCTTTTTCCCCATATCAGAAAGGACCGCCTTGTAGCTTTTGATATCGTTCTCAAGATATTCGACCAGTTTCTCCATGCCTTCCATCGAACGATATCGTTCTATCTCCTGGGTCTTTCTTTCTATGACCCTTTCCATTATCATAATGGATTCTTCGAATATCCCATTACTGTCTTCTGGGTCCATATCTTCCTCATCAATAGATCTTGTTCCTGGATACCCTTCTGACATCCTTTCCGCAGAAAGGACATTTGTCATATATGACCTCGAATCCATCCTCGTCCAAACCTACAAGTTCCGGTCCTTTGTATGTCTCTACAACTGCGATCTCATTGTCCATGGCGGCATCAAGCATCTTCTTGCAGCATGCTGCCTCTATCTCGATGTCTGAGATCTCCAGATTAAGTACGGGTCTCGCTTTCAACCTCTTGGTTCTGTTCTCGTTGATCTGGGATTCGACCCTGTCCGCATCCTCTTCCGCTCCGGGATATCCCATGTTAGCTGCGAATGCAAACAATCTTAGTGCCTCATGATCATCGGACTCGATGCCTATCCCGCGTTCGTACATTATACCCAGATTGTACATCGCATGCGGATCGAGTGACAATGCCGCCTCTGACAGCAGTTCGTATGCCCTATCGACATCCTTCTCGACGTCCTTTCCATTAAGGAACAATATCCCAAGTTCTCTTTTGGAAGGTATGTGACCTTGGGCGGCAGCCTTTTCAAAAAGTTGTACTGCCTTCTTGATATCCTTTCCCCTTCCATCCCCGTTAAGGAATGCTATTCCTTCCACGTATATGCTATCCTGATCCTCCGACATCATCATTCCCCGTTATCATTCGATCTTAATTGTTCCAGTAGTTCCTTTGCTTCATTGTTTCCGCTGGATGCGGCCAAGCTCAGCCATTTCCTTCCTTCTGATTCATCCTTCTCGACACCCGTGCCGTCAAGATAGAACCTTCCTATTGCGTACATCGAACCAAGCATCCCTCCGAGAGCAGCGTCCAAGAACCATTTGAATGATGATTCCGGGTCCTTCGGCAGTTCCGGAGATCCGTTGTTGTATAGTATGCCGAGACGTTCCATTGCAAAAGTATCTCCCTGCGCCGCAGCCTTCTCATACCATTCCGCTGCTTTCCTATGGTCCTGTTTGACGCCCATTCCGGTTTCGTAGAGTGCGGCCGTCTGGTATTGGGCATTCGTGCTTCCTGCTGTGGCAGCATTCTTGTAAAGCTTGAATGCCTTGGGGAGGTCCTTCTCGACACCAAGGCCCTCTTGGTAAAGGAATGCGAGTGAATTCCGTGCTTCAGCGTTACCTTGCTTCGCTGCCTTTCTGAACAGATCGGCAGCTTTATCGAAATCCTGCTCAACGGAAACGCCGTCCATATATGCTATACCAAGGAACAATTGTGCATCGCTTATCCCTGCTTCAGCTCCTTTCTTTGAATATTCGACTGCCTTCTCCTTATCCATATTCGGATAATCCTGTGACATGAACATCCTTACCAATAATGTCATAGCATCAGGCTGGCCCTTTTCACTTGCCTGTTCAAGGAGATCGAATCCCTGTTCCTGATCCTGTTCGACATCCCAACCGAAAAGATATGCCATCCCTAAGGCATAGAGGCCGTCTGCATCACCTTTCTCGGCAAGTTTCCTTACTTCCTCAATGTCAGCTTCGACATTGCCGTCATCCGTCTCGAAGACGAACCCTTTGTACTTATCGGACACGATGGTGTATGGTCAAGGAATCATATATCGTTTCACTTCTTTAGGCTCCTTAGGTATCTCTCCGCCTCCTCGTATCTGGGGAAGGCCCTCTCCTTCTTCCTGAAGGTAGTATCGTGTGCTCTGACCCCGGGTCTGTATCCCTGAGCTAGATGCAGTGATTCATGATACACAACATAATCAAGAACGAATTCGGGTACATTGACATCATCCAGTATTGAGGATATCCCGACCACCCTCATCATAGGTGAGCAGAATCCGACCTTCCTGATATTGGGCATGTTTGTCCATGAGAAGAAGGAATTATCGATATCATTTGGTTCAAGGATACCATCGTCCAACAACCTGTCCAATGATGTAATGAGATCCCGTTCGTTCCCCTCGGATGATAGGGTCAGATTCCTGCTCCTGCGGAGATATATCTTCCTCTTCTCGTTGATGAAGCTGTCCGATGTGACCCAATCGAGATATTCCTTCTCGTATCTTGGATCCTTCTTCGAAACTGTGCGTATCACTGTCCTTACAAAGCTGCCGATGACCTCATCCGGCGCATCGATCAGGTAATCGGAGATCTTCAGTTCTATCCTATCCCCTCTTCTCTTCCAGGATGCCTGGAACTCCTTGGGCTTGTAGAATGAGGCATCTGCCAGGGTATATCCTACGGAATCCACTATCGGCGAGGATATATCAAACAACCTTTCGCTGCTTCTGTCCATCCTTCCTCACTCTATTGTTGAGCAGTGCGTCCTTCTGTTTCTGTTTCATCTGCATGGAGTGTTCAGACTTCAGGTTCCTGGTATTGTCATAATCCCTTCTGGTATGGTACATCATTGTGGAAACGGTCGAAGGGGTAGGAGTGAATATCTGCACTTGTTCCGGGTTTGTCTTCAATTCCCTATGCACAAAATCATTCAATCTTTCCATATCCTCCTGATAGCAACCGGGATGTGCTGCCATCAGGTAGTATGTGAGGAACTGTTTCTTCCCCTGTCTCTGATTCGATGAATCGAACATCCTTTTGAATTCCAACAGGACGCCGACACCGGGTTTGCACATCAGTTCAAGAACATGCGGGACAGTGTGTTCAGGGGCGATCTTCAACTGTCCGGATACATGGGATGCAACCATCTCATCAACATATTCCTCGCCGTGCTTACGATCGAATACGACCATATCCTGGCGTATCCCCGATGTTACCAGCACTTTCTTCACATCAGGTATCTCCTCTATCCTCTTCAACAGGGATATCTGTTTGGAATGATCGATGGAAAGATGCGGACATGGTTTAGGATACAAGCATTTCCGATCGGTGCATGCTCCTTTGAATTGTTTCTTGGAACATTCTATACCATACATATTGGCGGTCGGACCTCCGACATCATAGATTATTCCGTTGAATCCTTTCCTTGATGCTATACGTTCAGCCTCCTCGATTATGGAGGATTCGGATCTTGATATGACCGTTCTTCCCTGGTGCACGGATATCGCACAGAATGAGCACTCCCCGTAGCATCCCCTATGGGAGGTGATGGAGTTCTTGATGGTCTCGGTCGCCTTCACTGCTCCATCTTTCAGATAATAAGGATGAACGGCATCCTCGTAATCAAGCGAATAGATACTATCCAGTTCATCCACGGTCAAATGTCTTGAGGGAGGGTTCTGAATGAGATATCTATCACCGTGTTGTTGGAATAGACCCTTTGCTGTAAGAGGGTCGTTGTTTTCGTAGAATGTCCTGAATCCGTCGATGAATCTGTCCTTATCCTCAGAACAATTCTCATATGACGGAAGTCCAAGATATCCTTTGGGATATTCCTTTCCTATGTAGCAGATACCTCGGATGTCATGTATGTCCATGCCGTCCCTCATACTGTTGGCCAATTCGAGATTCGCCAGTTCCGCCATCCCGTATGTTATGATGTCGGCCTTGGCATCGAATAATATGCTCCTTCTGACGGAATCCGACCATGCATCGTAGTGTGATATCCTTCTGAGACTTGCCTCGATACCGCCGAGTACGATGGGTCTTCCTTTGATATGTTTCTTGATAAGGTTGGAATATGCGATGCAGGCCCTGTCCGGTCTTCTGTTGTTAAGACCACCGGGGGTGAAGTCATCATCCTTCCTTCTCTTGTTTGTGGGGGTATAGTTAGCCACCATGGAGTCGACGGCACCCGCGGTCACACTCCAGAATAGTTTTGGCTCTCCGAGTCTCGTTATGTCATTACCGGATTCAATATCGGGTTGACAGATGATACCCACCCTGAACCCATGATCGATGAGCCAATGTCCGATCACTGCTGCTCCGTTGTATGATGAGTCTATGTATGTATCCCCTGATACGATAATGACATCAAGCTCTTTCCAGCCCCTGTCCTTCACTTCCTTCTCGGTTGTGGGTATGAACATCTATTCCTCTTCAGTAATGGTATTCCATTAGATAATCGTCCATGAAGAACCCATCACCTATGTCGAGTTTCTCCTCTCTGACAACGACAAACCCCTTTGATGTGTATACTTTCTTGGCGACGGTGTTGAATCTGTTCACTCTGAGGTATATCCTCTTCATGTTCATCGCCTTTCCCTTTTCGATTATATCATCAAGGGTCTTGGATCCCAATCCTTTGCCTCTTTGATCCTTTGAGACATAGAGTTTGCTCATGAAAAGCGAATCACCTTCGGGATGGATGCAGAAATACCCCACCTTCCTGCCGTCACATTCGATGAATGAATACAGATGGCCGTTCTCTATCTGTTCTCTGATCGCCTCTTCCGACTGTATCTTATTCAGGATGTACTCGGTCTCCTCCTTACTGATTATAGTGGGGAAATATTCCATCCATATCTCCCTGGCCATTCGGGATAGTTCAGATGCATCATCCACATCAGAGAATCTCATTTCATCTCCTTCCTTTGATCTCTCCGATCAGTTTACCCAGACCTTCCTCGAAATTCACTCCGAATCTGATGTCCGTTCCATCGGCTCTTGTTCTCATTATGCTCTCGGCGGTGAATTCCACCGCGATTTCGTTTGCTTTGAAAAGGTCCAGTCCGTTCATCAAGGATGATACTATAACGGAACCGAACACATCGCCTGTACCGTGATAGTATCCGGGGATTATCTCATGGAATGAATATGATATCGTGCCTGTGTCGGAATCATATGCCGCAGCCCCGAGATGGCCTTCATTGAAATATACTCCCGTCAGGATGACCTTCTTGGACCCCATCTCCCCCAGTCTCTTTAGGAGACCTTCTATGTATTCCGTGGTATAGGGGCCTTGTACGTATTCTTCCCCAAGCAGCAATGTGGCCTCTGTTATATTCGGCAGTATGACATCAGCCTTCTCACAGAGTTTTCTCATTCCCTGAGGGAAATCCTTACTGAATATCGGATATAGTGAACCGTTGTCAGCCATCACTGGGTCCACAACGATAAGTGTATCCTCGCCCCCAAGCTCATCGAAGATCCTCGATACTATATCGATCTGTTCGAAAGAACCCAGGAATCCGGTGTATATGGAATCGAACCTCAGGCCCAGCGTCTTCCAGTGATCCATTATCGGAATTAGGTCATCGGTAAGGTCACGGTAGGTGTATCCTGTGAAACCTCCTGTGTGTGTTGACAGTACCGCGGTAGGCATAACTGTGCATTCAACACCGGTTGAGGATATGATCGGCAATGCGACCGTCAGCGAACATCTTCCGAAGCACGATATGTCGTGGATCGCTAGGACTCTTTTCTGGACCATGATCGATTGTTAGAACGAGGTCATAATAATATCTTACGCATGTATACAGTTGGAACCAACATCCAATTTATTTTAAATAATCAACACAATGCATACGAATAAGGATGGTGGGTAGCACGAGAAACAGTTTCAAGATCGCATTGGCAATTCCGATAATCGCTCTGATAATATGCATAGCGTCAGCCTATTTCTTTGAGGCCATGATACCCATTGTGGAGAGCAACATCTTATTCCCACTCTGCGCATGTTCGGAAGCCGTTGTCGCCGGTGCGCTATATTGGCGGTATCCGGAAGAGTTGGGTCAAACCTTATTCAAACAGGATCATGAGTACTATGATATGATAGGATATTCAAAGGTTGCTGGTAAGATGCTGTTGTTGATGGGTGCGGTATTCATACCTCTGTTCATCTACCATTATTACTATGGGGATCTTATCTCGATCATTATCATCCTTGCTTTATTGGTCGCCTATGTTGTCTTATTCGTTGCTCTATTCGGACCGAGCAGATATCTGCTGGATCCTGACAACAAACCTCCGAAGAGACCAAGACCTACACTGGGATCGATCACAAAGGTGTGATTATGGAAGCGGGAAAGAATAAGACCATGATAAAGATCGGAATGCTCGTTCCGATAGTGGCATTGTTCATACTCGTAATATTGGCCTACTTTGTGGAAAGTATGGGATCTCTCCTTGAAGGAGGAGCTTTGATAGGCATATTCATCGGAATAGAGGCAACCGTGATAGGTCTGGTCTTATGGCATTATCCCGATTTCTTCGCTTTGTCCGCCAATGTAGATGAAAGAAGGAGGAACTACGATCTGACCAAGATGTCGAGGGACCGCGGAAAGGCATTGGTACCGTTCGGTATGATAGTAGCAGTCACCTTCATACTGAGATATACGATGGACACGATCTCTGGTCTGTTGTTGGTAATTGTGTTATTGATCTTTCTGATGATATACATCATGGCAATGATGATTCTGATAAGACCGAGCAGATATCCTCTTGACCCAGACAAAGGATATAATGATAAAGGATGAACTGGGATCTTTTTCTTTGATATGTAAATGTATATTATTCCCAATTAGTTGGAGATATAATCCAACATAATATAAACCCATAGAGTATCCTGAGAATATGGAGTACTTCGATTCAGAGGAGAATAGGATCGGATCCATGTCTGTTTTAACGTTCTTGGTTCGGAAGTACCCTCATAAATATCTCGATGATCCGGATTCGAGACCTCAAAAAAGAAGGATATGTGGAGCTGTCAAGAGATGATGCAGATCAGCAAATTCGCCACGAGATATATGATAGCGCTGATGATAGCGTTCATTTCCATATATGCACTATTCCTTGCGGAGATGATATCCCTTGGTCAGTATTTCTCTTTGGTATACATGATGCTGGGGATCGGATTGTTGGCAATAGGGGCATACCAAATGACGGGCAGGGAAGCATTCGATTTCAATGTGATATTGAATTTCTTCATAAGAAAACAGAATCACCATATGTATGACACCGACAGGATGCTGAAGGAGATGGGTACCGTGATGATCGTATCCGGTGTACTCATAATTGCAGGTTCATTCATATATTATATCACAGACATCTTTGGTGCTGTGGTATCGATGTTCATCATCGCGGTCGTTGTTTCCGCGGCATTCTTCATATCCTGCAGGAATAGCAGATATCTCAAAGATGAATACAAAGCAGTATGCTGAGGTATAGATAAGGTAATAATTCCGCTTTGCATACTGCAATACATGGAAACTGACAGAAAACTGCTGACAGCATTGCTTTTGGTCTCGATAGCTATACCGTTGGCGGTCCTCTTTGTCAGTCTGGCAATGGATGAGTTATCCTCGAAGGTCTTATTTGTTCTTCTTATGATGTTCATCCTACTCCCGTTAGCGGCAATGGGGGCATTCATGTGGATAACCGGTAAAGCCCAGTGGATGATAGCAGGCTACAACACAATGGCAAAGTCACAACAGGAATTCTACGACGCAGAGAAACTTTCCAAGGCGGTCGGGAGGATGGTGTTCGCGGTAGCGATAGTGTGCCTGATAGGTTTCTGTTTGATATTCTATGTTCCGAGAGGAGGCATCGTACTTGGGGTCACCATAGCTTTGATAATTGTAGTGTTGATCGCGGGCATCCTTTCTCTGAGGAAGGATAAATATTTGAAGGACCCGACGAAAAGACCAGGAAAACCTACAGAACAGGAGAGAAGGAAACAATACATCTATGTCGGGGTCGGTGTGGGTGTGACTGCGATAATATTGATCGCAGTGTTCGCTTTCATAGGTTCAGGGAATGTGTCTGCATCATTGGATGATGAGATATTGCATGTGGATGCACCAATGGTCAACAGGTCCGTATATTACGATGATATCGTAAGTGTTGAGATAAGGGAGGATATGAACTACGGTTCCCGCATTGGAGGATTCGGAGGTACCAGTGTATCAAGCGGTAACTTCAACAACAGCGAGTTCGGTGATTATACCTTGGCAGTATACAACAATGTGAAGTACTGCATTGTGGTCGAACCTATTTCGGGCAAGGTTCTTGTGTTCAACAGAGGATCCGCAGAGGAAACACAATCATTCTATCAGGAACTCCTTGATAGGATAGGCAGTTCTGCGGTTTCATATCCGGACATATAAGATATATGATCCTCTTACTGTAATAACATAGGTCTGCGAGAGATATATATTATACATAGGAGATAGCCGCATCGTCCAGCTATAGTCTGGTGAATGATAAGCTTGCATATGGGGGAAATATATATTGAAAAATAAGCTAATTATAACCGCTTCATTAGTGCTGGTTCTTACATTGGCAACATCCGGCATGCTGTTGTCGGATGATAATGGAACAGATGCAGATGACGGTTTTATCGAAATATCATCAGTACAGGACATGGTGGATCTGATGAACAATGATCTCACCTCCGGTGATGACTGGGCGGCCGATAAGAAATATAGGCAGACGGTCGAACTGAACATGTCCGGTATCGCGGTTAATCCAATAGGGAATGATACAACGTCATTCAAAGGAGAATATGACGGCAATGGATTTGCGATCATCAACCTGGAGATGGATGCCGGCGGGGTTGTCCCAACTGCTTATGCCGGTATGTTCGGATACACTGACGGGGCCAAGATAAAGAACGTCATACTCCAGAATGCAAAGATATCGTCATCATCGACCACCACATCATATGCAGGAGGATTGATAGCGCACATGATAGACGGTGCTCTGGAACTCTGTGAGATACATGATTCAGAAGTAAGATCGTCCGTGACCACAATAACAAACAATGTAAAATCATATTCAGGAGGAATGGTGGGTTATGCGGAAGGTGCGGATTTCAATGACCTGAAGAGTATCCACACCGATGTTTATGCAGACTGTCCTATAAACGGGGTTCTTCCTTCGACAATGGAATCATTCTCAGGAGGTATCATAGGTTATGCCAAGAATAGTTCCGTTTCATCCTGCAACACACAGTACGATGATACTGTGAAAGCAGTTGCCAAAACTGCATACTCCGGCGGAATAGTCGCATATTCTGAAGGAATGAACATCATGGACTCTGTCAACGACAGTAATGTTGTAGCGGAATCAAGCACCCTCCTCGGTATCTCATCCAAGCCGACAACACGTGCATATGCAGGAGGCATAATTGCATACTCCAACGGAAATCTGACCATAACAGGATGTGATAATCGCGGAGATGTAAAATCAGATGCTGTCGAATCCAATAGTTCCTATGCGGGCGGTATCGTTTCTTATGTACAGGGTACAGCCGACATCACAAATTGTAACAATACAGGTGATATATCGGGCAGGGGAGATATATCCTCGTCCGTTACCACCAACATGCATGTTGCCGGGATACTGGCATTTTCTTCACAGAAGGCCACATTGTCAAATTGTCATAACACAGGGGATATTGATGCTGATGTAAGGTCCGAGACCAACGGGTATGTGGTCTATACAGCAGGAATAGTCGGTAGGACGAATGCAGGCGGTGTCGATATCCGCAACAGTTCGAATTCAGGAACTATAACCCAGAACAGCGTATACAATGGTGTAACGCCGAGGAACATCAACACTTATTCTGCAGGAATAGTTGCTCATACCGCGGCCGCGGCCACGATAATGATGTGTTATAATGAAGGAGATATAACGCAGACATCAAACTCCTCCAATGTATATTCTGCCGGAATAATAGGAAGGATCAGTACAACCTCAACGATATCCAATTGTTACAACGTAGGGGATATATCTGCAGATACAACAGACACCTCCAAAGCCTCATATGCATCCGGATTGATAGGTGAATATACTTCATCTAATAATCGTACAGTGACAGTTGAGAACTGTTACACTGCAGGCAGTCTTTCGGCATCCGGTTCTGATACAAGCATCGCCGGAATAATAGGGAATATAACAGGATCGGCAGCCAGCACGACCATTGACATAATAAGTTCATACTATCTTCTGGGAACTGCCGATTCATTAGTAGGCAAAAGCATAGCATCTGCAATAATAAATGCTTTGAAGAACTCCGGACCGATCTCTTCATCTGACCTTAGAACAGAATCCAAGCTTACAGATTGGGACTTCGATACGATATGGGGGATAGATCATTCCTTACAGATCAACAAAGGTCTTCCTTACTTTGGAACCACATACTATTCGATAAAGGTGGATTCCTCATCAGGAGGAAGCACAAGTCCCAGCGGATATATCAAGGTGGAAAGGGGGAACAGTGTGTCCATCACTTTCACCGCAAACAATGGGTATGTCATAGACTCCGTTAAGATAAACGGTAGGAACGATCCGTATGCAGCTGGATCAGGAAGCTACACATTCAATAATGTGACATCGAATCAGACCATCAGGGTAGATTTCTCCAAGGTCTCTGGTGCGGTCTTCTATCTGAACGTGGTATCCGACGGAGGAGGTTATGCATATGGTTCAGGATACTACTCTGCGGGCTCTGTTGTTTCAGTGTATGCGACCGCCAAGGAAGGATACACCTTCAAAGGATGGTCAGACGGAAGCACGAATCCATACAGGAATATCGTTGTCAACTCTGATATGACGCTGGTCGCATTCTTCGATGATTCGGGAAGCGGAGGGTGGGGGAAATCCATAGGGGACGGTTGCTGTCTTCTTTGGATATTGATAATAATCCTACTTGCTGCGTTCATATTCTTCATAATATTCTGGAAGAGAAGAAAGAAGGATGAAGAAGAAGAGGAGTGATCAAACGAGCGGGATATACCGCTCTTTCCAATTTTCCTTTATTTATTGTTCTTTGCTCAATTTTAAATCAAGAAATGACATATGAGGGAATATGCCGTCATTCGATGAACACCTAGAGGCTGCATTAAAGGATTGCAACAACAGGATAAATCAGCTGGAGGAGGATGGTTCCGATGAGGACCTTCTCGATGCCCTCATCAATCGCGGCAGCGTTCTGTCGATGATGGAATATTACACCTCAGCAATGTCGGATTTTGACGATGCCATCGACATAATACAGAGTATGGAATCTAAAGACATTGGGATTGATGCCGGAAGTTATGTACGGGCTTATCTCTCAAGAGGGGAGCTGCACAGCATGGACAATTCCGAACAGATGGTGGAGGATTATTCTGTCGCATCAACACGTCTTTCTGAAATCAACGAGGATTCCAAGTATTATGACAGAAGGAAGATCATAAGGACCTGTCTGGACTGCTGCGAGGACCTTCTCGATGCAGGATATCCGGACGAGACAGCATCATTCATTGACAAACTGTATGTTCTCTTGGTCGGACGCGATGACGATTGGTCAAGGAACAGATATGTTGAGATGCTCAACATCAGCGGTCAGGCCATGACAGACCTTGGAATGGATGAACAGGCTATGGAGCACTACTCGGACTCGATAGATGTGGGATGGGAACTGATGAATGGTGGAAAACTGGAGGACATGATGTCCTTGGCCTTCCCGTTCGTATCAAGGGGGGATATAGAGCAGGAGAAAGGACTCTTGGATCAGTATTTCGCTGATAGGAAAGCAGCTATATCCATCCTCGAGGAGATGATGGCCATGAATAAACTGGATGATATCCAGGTCCTTATAAGACTCCATCAGGATGTTGCGAATGCATATCTTACACTTAACAAGGTAAAGGAAGCTGAGGAGCATCTTATGAGGGAAGTAGTCCTCAATATGGATGGCGCAGAGGAATACATCAGGGAATATGTGGACCGTGGAAGTTGACACTTTCGATAACCTCTGAAGTAAGGTTATAATAGGTACCATTATTACGACAGCTATGGACAACGTTTTCTGTTCCAATTGCGGTTCGATGATACTTCCGAACCAGAAGAGATGCGGCTCCTGCGGAAGGAACGCAGAGAGACCTGCAGAGAACAGTCTATATCAATTTGTCAAGGCAGAAGAGAATAACAAAAAACTCATCGATAAGGAGAATCCAAGTGCACCGTTCCTTCCATATGAACCGAGGGAGATGCAGATCGAGATAATCACCGACATACGCAACGCATTGGACGAAGGGAGGCACATCGTCATCGAGTCGGGAACAGGTACCGGAAAGACCATTGTGTCCCTTGCAGCAGGCCTTGAACATGCAAGGAAGAATGGAAAGAAGATCGTCTACCTCACAAGAACGATATCCCAAAGCGATCAGGTGATGAAGGAACTGAAAGCGATATCCACCATCAAACCGGTATCCGGGATAACCATCACAGGAAGGAACAAGTCATGCCCTTTGTTGATCAATGAGGATCTTGACGCACTTCCTCCGAATGTCCTTTCATTGATGTGCGAGGAACGCAAGAGCAAGAGTCTGAAAGGATCCGCTGGAGGATGCAGATTCTTTGATAGGACTAGGGCGGAAGTGAACAACGTCATAGATTACTGTCTTAGGGAATTCCCAACATCGGCCGAACTCGACAATTACTGCGAAAAACTCGGAGTGTGTCCGTATGAGATGAAGAAGATCCTCATGAAGGATATGGATATCGTCGTTGCTCCGTATGTTCACATACTATCCGAGGACATAAGATCCAATTTCATTGCCAATCTCGGAGGTGAGGATGTCCCACTTCTTCTGATAGTGGATGAAGCCCACAATCTCATAGATGCGGCAAGGGATCAGGAGAGTTTCTCCATAACATCCAAGATGATCGATGCTGCCATCGATGAATGTACTGCAACCAAGACGGGCGAATTGTTCGATGGAGTAAGAGTGGAGGATGTCATCAGATACCTCAAGAGTGCAGTTAGGCAAATTGCCACTGACCACATACCTTTCGGAAAGACGGAATTCCGTCTAGGGAAGGATGCAATTGAGAAAATGATCATGAAGAGATTCAACATCCAAAGGAATCAGTTGAATGTTCTTATAGAGGATATGATAAGGGTCGGGGAGAACCGTATGGATTCCCTAGCAGAGAATGACAACTACACATTATCAGAGATATACACCCTGGGAATAGCATTGAGGGATTGGATGATGTCTGACAATGACAGATACATCAGATCGGTCAAGACATCAGAGGACGGTGAATACCTTTATGCCGCATGCATCGACCCTTCTGACATAGTTCAATTCATGAGAGAATTGAAAGGAGCTGTCCACATGTCCGGAACACTCCAGCCTCTCGAACAGTATTATAAGATAATGGGACTTCCGAAGACAACACTGGCAAGGACATATCCGTCACCCTTCCCCAAGGAGAACAGATCGATCCTCTATGTCGACGATGTCACAACAAGATACGAGGATATGTCAAGGGATCCTTCGATGATAACAAGGATAGAGAAGAAGATCGCCAGATTGTGTAATGCAGTAGATCGTAACACATTGGTGTTCTTCCCTTCATACAAGATGATGAAGAACATGCGTCCGTTCCTAGAAAGAGATATCGATAAGCCCTTATTCTGGGAGGAATCCGGTCAGCAGAAGAGGACCATGAGGTCACTGGATGCTTTCAGAAGAGGGAACAACGGAGTGTTCTTCAGTGTAATAGGGGGATCGGTCGCGGAAGGTATTGATTTCCCCGGTGAGGAATTATGTTTCACTATTATCGTGGGGATACAGTTCCCTCCCCCGTCCCTTGAACAGAAGGCCATGTCCGAGATGTTCGATCAAAGATATGGTCCCGGTATGGGATGGAAATACACCAGCGAGGTACCTGCCATAAGGAAGATACGCCAAGCCGTAGGAAGGATGATCAGGAACGAGACCGATTATGGTATGGCCGTGATATTGGATTCAAGGATATCTAAATATCAGAGGCAGGTGGAAGCCACCCTTTCCAAGGATCCTGTTTCCGATGCTATAGAATTCTTCTCAAAGAGATAAAGAGATTGAGTGAGGGCAAAACCCTCATTTGTATTCTATTCCCATTCTGTAAGCCTCATCCAGAGTGGGTTTTCCCGTTATATCTCCCACCTCATATACCCCTCCGGCTATCAGACTGCCTTTATCATTCCAGTTCAATGCATTCATCAGTAAGCCATAATATGAGAACAGAGGTGCCTTGTTGCTCTCGGAGTCGTCCTCTGCCGCTATTATCATCATGCAGTCCTTCTTAGGCATTGCTTTGAATTCCTCTGCAACAGCGAACAATCTATCAAGCACAGCTTTCAACTGTGCGGTGAAACTCCAGTAATACATCGGAGAAGCAAGGACAACAAGGTCGCATTCCTTGAACGCTTTGTATATCTTGTCCATATCATCCTTCTGTGTACAGGGACTGTTTGGGTCCTTTCCACCTTTCAAACATCCTATACAGGGGTGTATGTTCATCTGTTGTATGTTGAATCTTGTGATATCATGACCAACTTTCTGTGCTCCGTCGATGAATCTGTCTATGAGTGCTGCAGTGTTGCCATTCTTTCTGGGACTTCCGTTCAGGATCAATATCTTCTTTTTCATATGGGACGCCTTCTCATTAAGGTATGAGTTTGTTATCATTGTCGTAAGATAAAGAGATAGCAGTTACCTCATTGAAAGTGTCGTAATCCGTAAATATGGTCTCAGAGTTGTGGAGTACATGGCGCTTCTGGAGTATTTATCGGACACAAAGATCTGGATAATCCTTGGCGTCATATTCGCATTGTTGATCGGTCCGTTGGGATCGTTCACTTCGATAATCGTGATATTCGTTCTGATAATTCAGATGTCATTCTCCATGAGCGATCTGAAGTTCAATGCAAGGTCGATCGTTGAGAATAAGAAGCAGATACTGTTGTCGATAGCTGCATGTTTTGGGGTATGTACGATAGCAACATTGTTGGTAGGATTGCCGTTCATTGCCGAACACCCCGATATCTGGAAAGGATGGGTGGTGCTTGCAGCGGTGCCCAGTGCAGGTTCAGTTGTGACGATGACCTTCTATTTCAGAGGAAATCTCACCGCCTGTGTGATGTCTACCGCGGTGATCTATCTCATAGCATTGGTCTTGACTCCGTTGATAACTTTGATATTCATTGGTGAGGCCGTCGATCCTCTTGAGATATTCAAGTATGTTCTTTTGTTCGTTGCGATACCGATCCTGCTGACATTCCCGATCAGGAAGATCGGGGTGAACAGGATAACGAAACTCATAATCGTAAATCTGATGATCTTCTTGTTGGTCGTATTATCGTTGGGACAGAACAGGGATTACGTTCTAAGCGAACCCACGATGGTATTGTTCGTCGCTCTGGCGTGTATTGTAAGGATATTCGGCGTAGGTTTCATCATGATGTATCTGATGAGAAGGATGGGCACGAACAGAGAGGATGGCGTGGTGTATCTACCGATGGCCGTATGGAAGAACTCTGGTCTTGCAACGACCTTATGTTTCATTCTGATGGCTGATGCTTCAGGTGCGGTGATACCTTGCGTGATATCACTGATAATCGAACTGATATGGTTCGCAGCGATACCGAAGTTCGTTGATAGGATATGGCCGATATCGAATGAGAAACAGTCGATTGATTGTTAAGTAGTATATTATTCATCAAAGCATAAGAATCAAATAAATCAAAAACAGTATTATCTCGAGGTCAGATATATGGCAGACTATTCAATTGAGGAACTTGCGAGGATAGTTACGCCTATTGCCAAAAAATATGGTGTGGAGCGAGTATATTTATTTGGTTCCAGGGCCAGAGGAGATAACTCTGCAGAAAGTGACTACGACTTCTCCATAGACCCCGGAGAAATAGATAATATTCTTGTATTTTTTAGTTTCATAGATGATTTAGAAGAAGCATTGGATTCCAAAGTAGATGTAATAAACAGAAAATCATTGAAAAATGATAATTTCTACAAATTCATGACTTCTGATGAGGTAGTTGTATATGGATGAGGAACAAATGGTTCAAGATGTTCTTGAGAACATAATGGATCACTGCTATACAATAGATGAACTTGTAGATAGATTTGGCAAAGATGAAGACATATTCATGGATGATGTAGCATACCAGATGTCATGCACATTCTTGTTGATGCAAATAGGAGAGAATGTGAAAAGAATAGAAACTTGGCTCTCAGAAAACAGCAAAGCCATTAAATGGAAGTCCGTCTGCAGATTTAGAGACTTAATAGCACACAATTATGGCAAAGTCCAATCAGATATGATATGGAACATGTTAGATGAAGATTATCCAGTTCTTAAATCTGAAATTACTAGGCTTCTATCTAATATTCAAAATGATCAATCTCCATAAAAGCAAGTCATCATATGAAATTTATCTTAACATATAAACGGTTGAATTAAATATGAACATATTATTGCTGATTTAGGCGGAGATAGCTAAGCCTGGCCCACGGCGCCGGTCTTGAAAACCGGTGGTGACTCACCTCGGGAGTTCGAATCTCCCTCTCCGCGCTTATATTCTTATATTGGTCAGATGATTCTTTTATATGTTCATCAAAGAACGAAGAAAAGTTGCTTTGTTCCTGTGCCTTCTATGGGTAGTCATAGCAGCAGTGTCGTTCTACCTTATCGAATTTACAGGAATATTCGACCAGGATCTATTCAGAGGTCAGGGAACATTCTGGATGGGCATTCTGTTTTCATTGTTGATATTGATACTCGGCTTGGTCATATTCTTTGGACAGATCAGAATTCTTTTCCCATTCATTTTCTTCTCAAAAGAAGATCTATCCGCATACAATATAGAAAAGATATCATCATTCCTAGGCATACTGATGATAGTTTTCTCATATGTAATGACATTTGCAACCATTGGTGGGGTCGCATTCTGGATGTTATTGATAATCGCTGTGGCGATAGAAGTTCTGGCCCTTTATACATCTGCTTCGAAAAAATTTGAATCAAATATTAATGACAAATGGACGAAAGAGAATAATTTGGCGCGTTAAAAGAGATTTGTTGGATGATTTTACCATCATGCATGTGTTTAATATGTTTAATTGTCTTTTGATAAATGCCATTTGCATTTTCCAGTTGTATCACCAATTCGACCAAGAGGTGCAAATGAGCACTTATGATTTATTTAAATATGATTAATATGAGTACTCATGAGCATCGTGGAGCAATACAGCCCAGTGGATTATAGGCTACACCACGCCCTGCTCTGAGGTTCTTTCCCCGTTTCTATCACCCCCTTTATTGATATTTGTTCATAGTCATTCATGATATCACCTCATGCAGCAGTGCTTTCTGCTCCTGGGTCTTTATTTTCTGTTATCTTCCATCCGCGTGCCTTTTCCTGTTCGGACCACATATGTGCATAGAGTCCGCCTTGTTCTAGGAGTTCCTTATGCCTACCTTTCTCAACTATCGATCCTTCTTTCAGGACCACTATCTGATCCGATGCGGATATAGTGTTCAAACGATGTGCGATGACAACAACTGTCTTGGACTTTACCAATTCGTGTATAGCATTCTGTATGCTCTTCTCGTTCTCTGGGTCCAGGGAAGCTGTTGCCTCATCCAACAATATGATCGGAGCATCCTTCAGTATCGCACGTGCTATGGAGATACGTTGTTTCTCCCCGCCGGACAATGTTGAACCGCCCTCTCCGATAACGGTATCGAATCCATTCGGTAGCTTCTCTATGAATTCAAGACATTGAGCGGCTTCTGCCGCCTTCCTTATCTCTTCCTCTGTTGCACCGTTCTTTCCGATCCTTATGTTGTTGTATATCGTATCGTTGAAAAGATATACATCCTGGAACACAGCACTGATGTATGAAAGGAGTCTGTCCGTCTTTACTTCACGTACATCCCTTCCTCCGATCATGATGCTCCCTTCGGACACATCCCAGAACCTTGCGATCAGGTTCGTTATTGTTGTCTTACCTGACCCAGAAGGTCCGACCAGTGCGGTAACGGTGTTCTCTGGCATCTTTATGTTGATGTCATTGAGAACGGTCTTTGTATCGTATGCGAAGCTCACATCCTTGAATTCGATATCGAACTTATCAAGCTCTACATCCTCCTCAGGTTCAGGAAGTGGTTTCGTCTCCAACACATCGCTTATCCTATCTGCAGCAACGTTCATGTACCTCATCTCGGAGATGTACACGGATATCTGCTTCAGAGGTTCGCAGAATTGGTAACCTATAACCAGGAACAATAGGAATACCGTTGGTGACAACGTGTTCCCCAGTACGTAGTTGGTACCTATCATTATCACAAGTATGAATCCCAGTTCGATTATGCACTGATATAGCATGATCAAAGGAACAGGTGCCGCCTCAAGCTTTATGCATTCCTTCCTGAACTCCTTGTTGGCATCATCCAATCTTGTGAAGCTTGTTCCAGTCTGGTTGTATGCTTTTATTGTCTTCATCCCGTGAAGGTATTCCAATGTTCTCGAGGTCATCTTACCTTTGGCGGTCATCTGCTTGATGGAGAAGTGTTTCAGTATCCTCAGACAGATAACAAGGGCGGGGACCGCTACCAATGCTGTTATCACAAGCACCAGGCATAGTCTCCAGTCCGCGAGTGCCAAGAACACTGCCATGACGGCAGGAAGCACTATTGCTCCAATTAGGTCAGGATACAGACGGCTGAATGTCTCTTCCACCCTATCCACATCATGCAACAGCAATGATGTTGAGTCTCCCGGATCCGTTCTCTTGAAGAATCCCATCGGCAGTTTCCTAAGGTGTTCCCCTAGTCTGATCCTTACTTCAGCGACCATGTTGTATGCGCCGATATATGCCTTTCTGAGTGCATGGTTGGAGACGAAGAATTGAAGCACCAGACATATCACCAATGCCACAATGTATATCGAAAGCAGTCCTGTGTCGAGAGGTGCTCCTGTATCCTCATGTTTGAAGATCTCCAACAATATCATGTACAGGAAGAAGAATGGTGTCCCCTTCCAACCCGACTGCAACATATTCCAGAGTGTTGTGCCTCTCATGGAACGCATGTTGCCGTCCGTTACAATATCCAATGACTTTATCATGATACCACCGTCCATTCCTGTGCGGAAATGTGAGATTCCCACATCCTGCGGTATAGTTCCTGTTCTTTCAGAAGCTCATCGTGGGTTCCCTTCCCAACGATCTTCCCCTCATCGACCACGATTATCTGATCTGAATCCTTGATGGTGGAGAGACGATGTGCAACGATCACCGCTGTCTTGTTCCTTATGAGTTCTCCTATCGCCCCTTGTATCTTGGATTCGTTGTCCGGATCGGAGAATGCTGTAGCCTCATCCAATATTATTATCGGGGCATCCTTCAGGACGGCCCTTGCAATGGATATGCGTTGTTTCTCTCCTCCAGATAGGTTGTGTCCTCCCTCTCCGATTATGGTGTCATAACCGTCAGGCAGTGACATTATCACTTCATGTATCTGTGCTGCCTTCGCAGCATCGATCATGACCTGTTCCGGAACATCCTTGCCCATCTTGATGTTGCTTGCAACAGTGTCCGAGAAGATGAACGTGTCCTGGAATACGAATGCTATCGTATCCATCAACTTCTCAACAGGTATGTTGCGGATGTCCGCCCCGCCTATCCTTATGTTGCCTTCTTGGATATCCCAAAGTCTGGGTATCAGTTGTGCTATGGTGGATTTACCCGCACCAGAAGGTCCTACCAAAGCGGTTATCGTTCTATCCCCCGTTTCAAAGGATACCTTGTGCAGTACTTCCCTTTCACCGTATGCAAAGGAAACATCGTCGAATTCCACAGAGTATCCATTGGATTCCTCCGGTGTGACAGTATCCTTCAATGGTTCCTCATTCAGTATGGAATCTATGCGTTCCACTCCTGTCTTGATCATCTGATAGCTGCTGAAGATGGTCATCGCTTTGAACATCGACCTGACCATTCCGACACCGATTATCAAAAATAGGATAAGGATCGGGATGGTGGTCATATCATTGAGATAGAGCCACAATCCGACAGGCAGTATGAATACGATACTTGAACCTAGGATGGTATTGAAAGCGGACCAATTGCTTATCATGCCGTTGGTCCAATCATTGCAGTAATCCCTGTATCTATAAACAGAGTCCTTGAACCTCTCGAACGAGAATACCGTCTGGTTGAACGCTTTGACGATAGGCATTCCGTATACGTATTCCACTATCGTACTGTGCATGTTCTCCATTGAGTCGTGGTAGCCTTTCATCTTAGCGGCCATCTCCTCCGAGTTGGACACGAATGACCTCGACCATGCAAGCAAGGCGAGAGGTATCGGTATCAATGCAGTTATCGCAAGGATCCAGTTCACCGATGCGAGGAATATCGCAGTAATAAGGGGGACCAGGACCACAGAGACTACATCAGGAATATGATGAGCAATGAACAGTTCGATACGTTCGACATCCTCACCCAGTATCTTCTTTACCGCACCGGTGTTGTTCTTTGTGAAGTAACCCATTGGGAGTTTACCCAGGTGCCTCTCTATGGTCGTCCTCAGGCCATACAATATGTTGTATGCACTGATGTGTGATGCCATGTTCGAGGCATATCTTACCACCGCCCTCAATATGAACGCGATGACCGCCCACATCACCAGTTCCATGACATAATCTCTGTCGATGGGAGGTTCCAACAATGCCACTGCGATGAAGTATATCACAACGAACGGGACCAATGCAAGAAGGTCCCCTATTACCGCAAGGGTACATGAAGCGATCATCAGGCCCTTCTTCTGACCGGCCATCTCCATCAGCCTACCAAGACTGCTTTTCTCCTTCTTGGTGGAGTTCCGATTCATATGATCCCTCCTTCAGGTACCGCATGTTCATCGATATCCTCGGATACGGTAACATCCTTATCGAATGTCTCTAACTTTTTAGTTCTCAATGAATACAAGGGATGGACATGAGGTGTACCATCCCTTCCTATTATGACATCGGATTCCACGCCGTAGACATCGCGTATCATCTCTTGGGTGATGACATCCTTCGGTGAACCGGAATCATATACCATTCCATCCGAGAGCACTATGACCTGATCGGAGAATCTTGCTGCGAAACTTATGTCGTGAAGTACCAACAGAGAGGTCAATTCCTTGTTCCTGGTGACCCTGTTCAGCATCTCGAACATCTCCAGTTGTTTCTGGAGATCAAGATTGTTGATAGGTTCGTCCATTATCAGAAGCTTAGGTTCCCTTACGAGGCACTGTGCTATCATGACTATCTGGCTCTGACCTCCGCTTAGTTCCCTCATCGGTCTGGTCGCAAGATGTTCTATGCCTAGTTCCTCCAATGCGCCGTAGGCGGCATCTATGTCCTCGTCACCCACCTTCCATTTCAATGAATCCAGACGTCCCATTAGCATAACTTCCATTACCGTAAGTGATGTCCTGTCCGGAGGTTCCTGCGGCATGTAGGCGATGTCCTTACGGAGCTCGTCATCCCTCTTCCCTAGGAGGTCCCTTCCTCCAAGGGTCATCGCTCCATTTGCATTCAACAATCCTGTAACACATTTCATCAGCGTGGACTTACCAGCTGCATTAGGACCTATGACAGAGGTCATACCTCTGTTCGCATCCATATCTATACCTTTCAAAATCTCTGTTTCGCCATATGAGAATCTAAGATCATCGATCTCAAGTTTCAGAATAACGCCCCCTTTTTCTTTAATATCAGCATCATGAAGAACGGAACACCGATGAATGAGGTCACGATACCTATCGGGAATGTGACCCCGGGAATTATCACCTTACATAATACTGCTGACAATGATAGCAATAGGGCACCGATCAATGCCGATAATGGTAAGAAATATCTTTGATCATCACCTACCAACATCCTTGCGATATGCGGCCCTACAAGACCTACGAACCCTATCGTTCCGGTGAAGCTGACCACTGTTGCAGTGAGTAAGGATACTCCTATCAGAACCTTCCTTCTCAGTCCGTCAACGTTCACCCCAAGTGTTTTTGCTTTTGTATCCCCAAGTTTCAATGCGGTCAGTTTCCAAGAGTTCATTCCGAACAATATCAGACAACCCACCACAACAACAAGCAATATCGCCAGGTTCTCCCAGGTAGCTCGTGTAAGGCTTCCGAATATCCAATATAGTACTGATGAGGCCTGTTGGGAATTACCCATGTATTGCACGAGAGAGACCAATGATTGGAACAGGAACAGCATTGCCACCCCTGTTAGGATTATTACTGTTTTATCTGCGGTCTTCCTCTTTGCCACAGCATAGATCACTCCACACGACAATAGGGAGAAGATGAATGCGTTGATGGGCATCATATATTCTCCCGCTCCAGTGAATCCGAAGTTGAAGACGATAACCAGACCCGCACCGAATGCCGCCGCAGAAGAGATACCAAGCGTATACGGTTCTGCAAGAGGATTGTCCAAGATGGTCTGCATCTCCGCACCTGCTATGCCGAGTGCCATGCCTGCAAGGATGGCCATCAGCGACATCGGAAGTCTAACATCCCATACTATTGCATGCATACCGGCGCTGACCGAATTGGGGTATAGTATGGTCTGTAGTACATCCATAATTGTCATCGAGGATGAACCGATCATTATGTTGGCAACGAAGAATATCAGTATGGCTATTATTGATACAGCCACAAATATCCACTTCTTTCCCGAAATGGCATTATATACATCTCTACCCGAGGACACCTCTACTTCAATGTTTGTTTGTTCTTTGACTGACATTTTTTATCACACGATCTTTAATTAGGATTTCCTAAATTTTTATTATGCAAAAATAAATGCCCGCCATCATTTTTCTGACGACGGACATTTGTTTATCGGTGTTCAAAACATCAGGATGATATCTTGTACATCCAGTTCCCGGTTATCTGGAACGGCATGAACTTATCGTAGAACTCATACAATGTCTGATCAGGATCCAGATCCGAGAACACATCGGGATAGAGCATCACTGCCATCTGCTGCAATGTGACGAAGCACTCAACATCCTGTCTGAACATTGCATAGACGAAGTATACCTCATTCTCCTTGGCTGCCGTCAATATGTTGTAGTTATTCTCATTCAGGTATCTTTCGGCCGCAGCCTTCAGTTGTGCATCTGTAGGGTTTGCATTGAAACCGAACATGGTCCCCAGTTCGTGGCCATACCACGATGATGCGCAGATATAGAGTATATCGGGATCTATCGAGATGAGTTTCTCTCTGTCCGGTTCACCGAAACCCCCCGGAAGGGTCATCTCCATGGCAACGTTGTATCCATTCGTATATTCTATCTCTGGAACCCCGGCCTGTGTGGTGATCGATGGCTGGCCGCCTCCGCCCACGATATCAACGAACACCTTCTTCCTTTCGTCATCCTTTATTGTCGGAAGATTATCATATACTGCATTGACCTGTTTCTCGAAGAATGAGATCACACTCTCTGCACGTTCCTCTTCCTGTAGTATCTTACCGAGTATCCTGATGTTCTTCTGGAAGTTTCCCTCGCCGTAAGGATCGGTATAGAAGTCAACGAACACATAGGGTATACCTGCATTATCGATCGCTTTAAGCTGTGCATCGCTTATGTATTGGTATGTTTTGGTCGTGGTTGGGAACAGGATGAGTTCTGGTTCGAGACCGATTATCGTATCTATCTCAAGTCCACCCTGTCCGCTGTTACCATATGCTATGCCGCATGATTTGAGGTTCTTAACTGCAGGATAGTTTTTTGTAAGTATGTCGTAGAATTCAGAATCTGCTCTCTGTAGATCCCCCAATCCGCCTGTCAGAAGGTCTATGAAATCATCGCCGGCTACAGCAATGAATGCTCTCAATAGGTCGGAAGAAGGCATCACAATCTCTTCTATGGGGAGAGCCAATTCCACTTCGCGTCCGAGATCATCAGTGATGGTGACTATATCCTTTCCTTCGTTGTTCTTCCCGCTGTCATAAGACCCAGGATTCAATGCTACTATAGCCCCTGCAGCACAAATGATCGCTACTACGGCCACAACTATGATGATTATTGTCTTGTTGTTCATTCATTCACCTGTTTCGGTGTTCTGTGGCCACGAATTAAGGTTGAGATATAAATATTTAGGTATTCCTAAATCTAATGATTACCAAAGGATATATCCTTGAATGTCAATCAGACGGCATGGATATATTCGATGCAATATATGGAAGATCATCTGTAAGAAGATACAAGAAAGAGAAAGTCCCCGAGAAGGATGTAGAGGAGATCCTAAAAGCAGGATTCCACGCTGCAAACGGAATGAATGCTCAGGCACTCAGGTTCGTTGTGATGCAGGACCAGAAGAAGATATCTGAGTTCAGCAACAAGGCAAGATTGACCCTTCTCAACAGTGGAGCGAACTTCCCTCCGCATATCATGGAGAGGATGAAGGATCCGTCAATGGACATATTCCACGGGGCTCCTTCATTGATATTCATATTCGCATCCCCTGAGGCCTTGACCCCCGTGGAGGATGGCTCTCTTGCTGCAGGGAACATAATGCTTGCTGCTCATGCAATGGGTTACGGAACATGCTTCATAGGATTCGCGGGAGCACTTGGCAACGACCCCGAATTCAGAAAGGAATGCAACGTACCAGAGGATCACAGACATATCGCATGTCTTCTGTTGGGAAAGCCCGAAGGAGATGTGGAGAAACACCCAAGATCCGATGTGAAGATCCTTAAATGGATGAAGTGAAGCGATGAAATATTCAAATACTTCGATCGGAACATTCATCGATAGACCGAACAGGTTCATTGCATATGTCGATGTGAACGGCAAGAAAGAGAAATGCCACGTCAAGAACACTGGCAGATGCAAGGAACTCCTGATACCGGGAGCAAAGGTCATTCTCGACGGATCTTCCGATCCTAAACGCTCTACCAAATTCGATCTTGTATCCGTTTACAAAGGGAACATGCTTGTGAACATCGATTCACAAGCTCCCAACAAGATCGTCTTTGAATCATCTGATAAGATAGATGCACTTAAGGATCTGAACAACATCAAACCTGAATTCACCATCGATGATTCAAGGATAGACATATACGGAGAGGAAGGGAACAGAAAGGTCCTCATGGAGATAAAGGGCGTTACGCTGGAGACCGACGGAACTGCATTATTCCCTGATGCCCCCACAGAGAGGGGGCTTAAACATGTCAGGGAATTGGAAAAGGCCCTGGAAGACGGATATGAGACATATGTCCTCTTTCTGATACAGATGAGAGGGCCTGACCACTTCATGCCGAACTATGATATGCATGAGGAGTTCGCTTTAGAGGTCGAGAACGCCGCAAGGAAAGGCGTAGGGATCCTGGCCTACGATTGTATCGTGACCGAGGATTCCATCTCATTGGGAAAGCCCATTGAAGTAAGGTTCAGGGATCACTCGTAATCGATGTCCGATGCCGAGTTCCTGCTCTTCTCCTTGCTATCCTCCGATAGTATATCCTGTATCATCTTCAGATACTTTCCGAGAGCGACCTCCTGATCGTTGATCATCTGGTGAACCAGATAGACGTTCTTCAGGGCCGGAGGTGCATCTATGAACTTTCCGTTCTCGGGTTCATCCCTTATCATGCTGACGACCACGGACTTCATCGATTTCGTTCCGGCCATGGTCCTCTGATATCCAACAACGGCCTCCAAGGCAGACGATCCGTATGATGTGGCGTTGATGTAATCCATGGCGGCGTCACAAAGTTCAGAATATGTATTGAAGTCCACATCCTCCACCAGATGTGTGAATTTATCATGGAGTTTGTCTTGGAAATAGGCATATACCTCTATCTTCGATTTTCCCACATCGGAGATGAGTTCGGAAGGGCCGAACATGTCCTTCATATCCCTGATGGTGAATTTAGCGTTGATCTTGAATTTCCTTACGGTCTTATCGTTAGGAGTGATGACCATGTTCTTCCTTACGATATACATGTCGATCACCGGTTGAATGATCTTGTTGTGTCGTATTATCGCTTTCCTTTCATCACGTCTTTTCTTCTTCTTGTCGCTGTGAGCGTTGATGTTATCAAGGATTATCACTGCGAACAAAAGCGCAAGAACACTGCTCATTATGCTCCGGAGAAGATCGAAGATATCGACGGACCTGCCTGCAAGATGCAGTATTAGTCCGAGAACTGCGGCAAAACAAACTATGGCAAGTATGGATGCGAGGAGAAGTCTGGATTTATGGACCTTCTCTACCTTCTCGGTGGGTCTTACATCATCAGAGTTTGTGCTGAGGTACTTAGAGTCCTTCACCTTTCCAAATGCTTGCGGTAGTTTGAGGTCGGGGATCTTCATCATATCACGTCGCAGCTTGTAACTATGTTCCGGATAAGTTCCTGTGTTTCTTGAGCAGTTCTTATCGTATTGACAAGATATATCTCACATTCGGATAGATATGCAGCAAAGAAATCCCTCCTTACCTTATCCTTGTGGGGATTCTTGACTATCTGGTGTGGATTGCAGAAATCATTCTCAATGAGATATTCCAACCCTTCCTCCGCGGTCATCGGTCTTATCGGAACAGGATCGTCATGATCCCTTTTCATGAAGAATATGAATCTGATCTTTGTCATCGATATCACCGAGGATTCCCCTGCAACCCATCTTACGTTTGCTATTCCTCTCCCTTTGTTGTCGAAGTTGACGTGATTGACAAGGGGTTTGTATTCTTCCCAGATGTCACCGATATCCGCATCTATGTAGCAGTTCTTCTCTGAACCGTGGGCAATTGGTCTCCCGTTCCCTAATTTGACAAAATACCAATCATCTGTGATCAGATGTGCATTGTCCATCCTGAGAAGTCCCCATGATTGAGTGGTCTTCCCCGTCTTGGATGGTGCGATCAATGTAACCCCTTTACCATCCAGATCCAGTACGGCCCCATGAACGGAATGTGTGTCATGTGCTTCCTCCAGGATATTGCCTGATATGCCTAGTGCTATGCTCTTGATCCATCCGTAGTAATCGAAGTTGAAAAGGAATGCAACGTTGGATGAAGGTTCATACAGTACCTTCATCTCGTATTCATGATCGTTTATGGAATATACCTTGACATGTGATCTGACGTGATCCGCCATTGAATAGAAATTATCCTTCCACATCTCCATGTGTTTGACGTCCTCTGTCAAAAATTCCACGCATAGTCCGAATATGTCCGCTTTGGACGAATAAGACTTCAATCCGCTGTATCTGGTCCTGAGCTCGGATGCCCTGTCCTGATCGATAAGTTCTACGATGTATCCCATTGGATCATGATTGAATGGATGTGTTCATATATTACTTAATTTGTTAATTTCGATGCAAACCAACAATATTATGGCATATGCGGCATAAAGGTAAATGATACGAATGAAGAAGATCCTGTTCTCTGACGACTCCGAATGTCTTAGCGATCTGCATGAGATGGTACGCAGACAGGATCATCGTACATCGATACTATGGGCTTTGGAGAATAGTATGCCTTTTGTTGGGATATTCGAGAAGTATCATCCTGAGGACGGACGTCCGAGAACCGCGGTCACAATAGCAAGGGAGTGGTCGCAGGGAAAGGTGAAGATGCCTGTCGCGAAGAAAGCTATACATTCCGCTCATAACGCAGCATCGGAATCGGGGATACCTGCAGCTGAAGCGGCGGCAAGGACCGCAGGCCATGCTGCAGCTACCGTACATGTAAAGACGCATGCCATGGGCCTCGTCTATTATGGATTGACGGCGATAGTGCGTTCATCACCAGGCAACGCGAATAAGAAAGTGGATGATATGATAGATGAACTGACCAAAAGACTCGAATATTGGTCATCATTCGATGGAAAGGATGACCTTCAATGGGCTGATTTCATACTCAGGAACGATTCCAAGAAACCGTGATGAACAGCGTATAATTTCATATACCAGCTATTACGTTCATTAAGTATGGGACATCATCATTGATGTTCACAAAGAGGATGGGACAATGACAAGCAAAGCGATAGTTTTCTCTTCACAATTAGGCAAGACCAGAAAAACAGCAAAATACATCGCAAAAGAGCTGAACGCGGATGTTTTCGATCTCAAGAAACAGACGATAATAAACCTCGGCGAATACGATCATGTGATCTTCGGAACAGGGATACACGCAGGTAAACCCTACCGCCAATTGGTGGATTTCCTTGAGAACAACAAGGATCAGCTCTCGGGTAAGAAGGAATCACTCTTCGTATGTTGTAAATTCGATGCGGAGAAGGGTGAGGAACAGATCAAGAAGGTATCCGAGGAACTCGGTGTCAAGGACGCATTCTTCTTTGCCGGAAAGGGAGAGAAGAACGAAGAGGGATTCGAGACAGGCGTGGATGATTTCATAAATGAGATGTCCAGACGATGAATCTCGAATACATACTGATAATCGCCGTTCTTTATGTGATATTGAACGGTATTGCTTTCTTTATTTACGGCGTGGATAAAAGGAAGGCCGTGAAGGAGAAGTACCGAATAAAGGAATCGACACTGATATGGATCGGTCTGATAGGGCCGTTCGGTGCACTGGCCGGAATGAAGGTATTCAGACACAAGACCAGAAAGTCAAAGTTCAAACTGATCTATCTTTTCGTAATATTGCATCTGATATTGATCGGATTCATCGTCTGGAAACTGATCTGATTCACGAGAAAGTGCTTCTTACATCGGTATCGATGGAAACATCACCCAACAGCAGTACTCTGCTGTCCGGTCTTTCTTTTATTATGGACATTCCGACGATATCCCCCAGTTGGGATGAGAAATCCCGTATCTCTTCGAATGAGGGCATGGATGTCAGAGATAACCTTTGTCTTGATGCTCCGACGAAAACGTAACCCTTCGGTTCTATGAGGTCCGGATCAGCGATCCTATCCAATTCTGCATAATCCTTGACCCAGCCGAAATTGAGGTCCTTTACAAGGGTGTGCCTTATGACCGTCCTCGTATCTAGTGACGGGAAAAGTTCCAGAGTTCTCATGAGTCTGCTCCAGCCATCGTTTATCTTTGGTCTGCAGACCTTCTTATATATCTCCTCATTTGGGGCTGCCACAGTGACATACAGTTGTCTGGGAAGAGTATCCAACGCCTCCAATTGATCGGGATATGTACCGTTAGTTACCAGGAATGTCGTCATGTTCCTTCTGTGGCATTCCTCTATGAATTCTGATAGGTATGGGTAGGTTATAGGCTCTCCTGCAAGGGATATGGCTACCTGATCCGGGTTTGAGGCTTCATCGAACATCTCCTTCGAACATCTGGGGTCCCCTTTGAACCCGGATATCAATAACCTTTGGTGTGCGATGAGGGCATCAAGCATCTCCTTAGGTTCCGCCCAGTCATTTACCTCGAAGTCCCTTTCCTGTACCCTCCAACAGAAGCTGCAGCAATGACTGCATTCATTGATCGCAGGGGTCATCTGCAGACATCTGTGACTCTTTATGCCATAGAAGTCCTGTTTGTAGCAATGACGGTCATGTATCATGCTCTCCTTCATCCAATGACATAGTTTCACTGCGGCATGATCCTTGTACAGACGGTATTGCTGCTTGATCAATAGCTCGCGGTAGGATTCGTCCATGGATACCTCAGAAATCGAATAGATTGCTTTGCGGTTTCTTTCCTTCGGAAGGTACGGTCTTAGGAGCAGGTGCATCCTCACATCTGTCAGGGTATACCTTTTCCACAATGTCTGTGACGGGTTCCGCGGCCAACTGTATCGCTTCTTTCACGATCTTCGAATCTATCTTCGCTTCGAGGAGGAATCCCAATTCCTCCGGTTCCAGATCCACATCCCTGATGAGCATTACCCTGATGCCGAGATCCTCCTTCGCAAGGACCTTCAATGCAGGAAGGATATCATGCTCGACACGTTTTGTGGATGTGTGAAGGAAACATGCGAGTTTGTAGCAAAGTGATGACTTCAATGCCCTTACCGACTTGGACCTCGACATCTTCATAAGATACTGCGGGAACCTGAATCTGTCATGCTGGACCTTGTTGCTCATCTTTGCTGTGGAGACCCCTGCGGTCATCATCTCGCTTGCGTATGACCAGAATCCGTAGTATTGGCGTCTGTGGACCCTCCCTAAGAAGATGTCCGCCTTTGACAGTTTCTCATATCCTCTTACCATGTCTCCCGGCTCTCTGTACTCATATGGAAGGTTCTCATCTATCCATAGCAGAGCGGTATCAGGATCTATATCAACCTCGGAAAGCGTCCTCTTCGCACCGAAGGGATCGTTCTTCCTGAACATCTTGTCCAGAACTGAGTACATATCCTTCTTTACAACACGCTCATGCAGTTCATTGGCGGAAGATAGGTCGATGGACCCTCTTCCCTGCGAAAGTGCCTCAAGGTCCCTTACCGCCGCTCTCATGTCGCCTCCTGAGTTCTCTGCTATCCTTTGCAGGACGGCATCATCCGCCGCGACATTCTCCGCATCGGCTATCTTCTTGAGTGCGCCGACCATGGACCTTGCATTTGGTTTTCTGAATGTTATCTGGATCGTATCTGTTTTGACGGTGGAACTCTTTTTCGAAAGAGCGAAGAAATCATTGACAATGAGTATCACAGGCTGTTTCGTGCTCTTGATCAATTCATTTATTGCGGGAAGAGCGCCCCTGTCAGCATTGCCGAATAGATTGTCCGCTTCATCAAGTACAATGAGCTTCTTCCTTCCCTCTCCGCTTCCTTTGTACTCTCCATCCATTCCCAAGGAATTGAAGTATGATCCCCTCAAAGCGACCTCTTTGATGGCATTCCCTGTCCTCTGATCGGATGCATTCATCTCAACGATATCCCAACCCATGTCCCTGGCGAGGGCTTCCGCAGATGATGTCTTCCCTATACCAGGAGTACCGATAAGGACAACTGCCCTCTTTGGAGGGATCCCATTGTTCCATGATCTTGCCCAATCCTCCAGTTCTTTCACTGCGGACGGGTTGCCGATAACGTCCGACAATCTATTCGGCCTATATTTCTCGGTCCAATCCTCTGCCATGGGTAAACCTCACTCTGCGGTCTTAGGAGGCATGAATGCAAGGACCAATACCTCCATCGCCTGCATCAGATACAGGAATATCGACATTATTCCGAAAAGAAGGGTGGTCCAGATATTCATCTCTATGTTGCTTCCCCATCTAAGGTATACCATGAATGCCGATGTCAGTAGGAATATCGCTGCTCTTGACCATCTTCTGAAGTAGAGGTGACCAAGACCATAGATGCTGAACAGTCCGGGTATCAATGCCAGAACTATCCCGATCCATCCGTATTTGACCATCTTCGGCCTGAAAGCCGCCATCTGGATCCTTGTTATTGGTGCGCCGCAGTGCTGACAGAATAGATCGTTCGGTGAGATCTCATTCCCGCATGATGCACACTGGTTGGCGTTAGGGGCAACGAATTTCCCCTCATCATCCAATCTTATGGTATCGTCTCTCTTTCTTCCGCATGAATAGCAGAACTCTGAATCCTCGGGTATTTCATTCCCGCACTCTGGACAAATATATCTCATCTGAATCTCCGTCCGCACATTTCACAGATGCATACGGTATACTCCCTTATCGCACTCAACCTTAATAGGCTCATCGTACAGCTCACTTATCGTATTTGAATTGAGGAGTTCTTCTTTTTTTCCGTCTGCGAATATCTTTCCGTCCTTCATCATGACGACCCTCACGATGCTTTCCGGTATATCTGAAAGATCATGAGTTACCACGATTATATTCACTCCCGCCTCTATGAGTATATCGAACATACTTCTGAATCTTGATGCCATTGTTATGTCCAAACCCGTCATAGGTTCATCCATCACCAGTGTTTTCGGATCGGTCACCAATGCTCTGGCGATGAGGGTGCGGCGCATCTCTCCCATGGAAAGACCTTCCAATGTCCTGTCCATGAGATCGTCTATGCCCATCATGACCGCCGCATCATGCACCTTCTTTACCATCTCATCGGTGACGACCATGTTCCTGAACACATCCATGCTCCCGAAGAACCCTGATGCTATCACCTCGTTGACCTTGGTATCTGCTCTGAACATATTCTGCAGGTCCATTGAAACTATGCCCATCTTACTGCGGATATCGAATATGTTCCAATGCTCCTCTCCGAATATTCTCATGTAAGATGGGTCCAGTTCATTGTAGTATGGGTGTATCTCACCCCTCAGAAGTTTTATCAGTGTGGTCTTGCCGGAACCGTTCTTGCCGATGATCGCCACACTCTCCCTATCCCCAATGGTCAGATCGATGGAGTCCAGGATCTTCTTGTCGCTTCTCACGACAGATACATCCCTCATCTCCAGTGCGTTCATATTCGAACACATAACAGAACTAATCTAAAAATGTTCCACTTAGGAAAGTGTAAGAAGTTTTTTGGAAGGTCTCAGATCCCGTAGAATTCCTTGACCTTCGGGCGGAACAGGTAGTACAGGATAACCAGGGATATCACCGGGGTGACGATCATCGGTATGTTCCCCATTATGAGGGAGACAAGTGATCCGATTGTCGCTATCCCGTACAATATCACTGCTATGTACCACGCTATGCTCCATCCGCTCCATATGGCTCCGCCGATTATCAGGTATATTATACCCAATATCAGTCCGCCGTATCCCACGTACTTGGAGATGTCGGCATCTATGAAGTTCAGCAAGCTTGGGTCCACGATCGATATAATGGATATCGCCAGTACCACGAAGGCCATCAGAAGCGTTATTCCGCCTATGAGGGCCACAAGTAAGGGTCTGTCTGCCATACTTATGGATTGTACCAGAGATATATATTATACTTACTGGGCTTCCGCCTCGATTTCCTCTCCTGCGTCATTCGACGGCTTCTTCAGGAAGTATACCAGAGCAAGGGTTATCGCCGCCAGAGGCAGAGACACTATCAGAGCATCTACGTACATCAGATCGGAATCCATGAACAGCACGGGGTTGCCTGTTATCCACTTGCATATGGGCATGAACACCGACGAATTGATGTTGATGAACAGCGCCCATACCAAGTACGAAACAGTACCTACCAGTATGCTTGCGAATGCCGCATCCTTCCTTGGGTTCTTTGCGAACAGACCGTACGTCATTGTTGGGAGTAAGGCTGCAGCGGTTATTCCCATGAACAGTGATGTTGCCTTTGCTATGATATCATGAGGCATCAGGTAGCAGTATACCACGACCAGCACCATCACGATGGCTGTGACCATCCTATTCACCCTCAGTGATTGTGAATCCAATGTGACCTTGGTCTTCCTATTCCTGTAGAGGGTGAATATATCGTATCCTCCTGCTGCACCTATCGTATGCATGAGTGCGCTTATCGTGGATATCGAAGCGCATATCAGTGACAGGACGAACAGACAGATGAACACATCACCGAATGCTATACCGCTGAACACATCAAGCACGAATGTCGGGATTATGAAATCCACTCCGAGACCCAGGCCGTTGACCACATGTTCGAAGGCTATCTCTCCGTATGTATTGAAGAAGTATACATTCGACAGTGCTCCCACTGTGTATGCACTTCCGACTATCACGAGCATGAACAGACTCCCTATCACCAGGGATCGGGTCAGCATCTTGTCATCCTTTGCAGACATGAACCTGACGACCAGCTGAGGCTGGGTCAATGCACCCACACCGACACCCAACAGGAACGTTGACACTACTGTCAACCACTCCGGTGTACCTAGTGAGGAGAAGTTGATCCATCCGTTGAATCCTTCCATCGTTCCCGTGTTACCTGGATTGAACATGCCTGAACCCCATAACTCACCAAGTGATATGTTGGCCGCTGTGAATCCTCCCAAGGATGTCAGAGTCACCGCCAGGATGACGACCATACCTATGACCATTATACCTGCCTGCAGAGCATCGTTGTACATCACGGCCACGATACCGCCGTATACCACATACAACCCAACGACAACTGCCAGTATTATCAGTATGATGTCGTAGAAATCGAACAGCCCGGTCAGAACGACCAAGGAATTCACTCCTCCTTTCAATACCGCTGCACAGTATATGGGCATCATCACTACGATGATGATAGCGGTGAAAGCACGTATCCCCTTGGACTTGTAGATCTTTCCGAGGAGATCCGCGAATGTCGATGCCCCTACTTCCCTACCTATCCTTCTGACTCTGGGTCCGAATACCACGAAGGCGACGAACAATCCCAAGAACAGATTGAGGAAACATAGCCAGAGAAGTGACATACCGTGTACTGCGGCCTGCCCTCCGAATCCTATTATGGCAGAAGCACTAAGGAATGTAGCTCCGTATGACAATGCTATTATGAACGAATTGGATTTGTTCCTTCCAAGAAGGAAATCCTGGTTGTTCTTTGTGTTCCTATAGCCATATATCCCCAACAGTATAGTAATGGCTACGAAGATCACAAGCATTCCCAGGAAGATGGGGATGGATACTCCTGTGGAGCTCATTCCTCACCACTCTCCTTTTTTTCCTTTTTGAATACCGCCCATCCGCAGCAAAGTATTACGCAGAGTATGCATCCTACGTATGCTCCTATGATGTACGGGTCACTCAATCCGAATATCGTCATTTTAACACCTAGCGTGCTAATCATTAGCACGGCATATGCCCCATCATTGAAGTGATATATAATACATGCTTAGGATTGGAGGCTGAATGTCCATATTGTTCCTGTTCTTGTCCAAAAGATATTAAATATCGTCTTACGATAGGCCTGATGTTAGGCTTGACCGGGGAGCTTGGCGTGCCCTACACCCGCAACCGTCAATAGCGGGGGTGACTGCAGGGGGCGGCAGAGCTGAAGGTCCAAGCCCGCAAAGTGACTATGAGATCTTGTCCTGCAGAGTTGGAGTTTGTGTGTGGAACGGCCGGAGGGTCGTATCTCTCACATTGATCGGGGAAACCGGACCAGGTCCTGACGGGAGCAGCCTTACCTCGTGCTACTGACGTTTGCGGGGTCGCAGGGTTGAGAAGCAATGCGGTCAACTTGGTCCGGAGGTGATGTCCACCTCTGTGGCCTAACACCTTTACCTTTTCCTTGGGGAACATCCGGTTATCATGTCCTTCTCAAAATCGAAAAGGACCTTTGTCTCACCGTTCAAGGTCAGTTTGAGTTCCATTGTATCATCGATACTTCCGACAACCGCACCCTCACATCCTACCGTTCTGAAAAGTTCGATCAGTTCTTGAGAATTCGACGGAGGGCATGCGAATACGAATCCACAGCCTTGGTATGACAGCAACCATTGGATGAGATCGACACCATCCGGTATGGGTATCTTGGCAATATCGACGATACCTCCTTTCATAGAACTCTCCAGCATCATCCCCAGTGTTCCTATGCAACCGGGATTGCTCATGTCCTTTCCCGAATTCACAATATGTTTCGATGCAATTATGGACATCATCTCGACCTGTGCCTGAACGATGTTATCATCCTTCTCGGATGTTGTGTCCCATGCATGTTTTAGACCAGGGGGATAAAAACCGTCCAGGTCCATAATGAACACTATATCGTCACCGCCCCTTGCCCTGCAGCTGAGGATGATATCCTCTTTAGGAACGATCCCGATTATGGATATGTCTATCGCATTGTATTTGCAGTCCGGATGTGTGTGCCCCCCTACTATCGGGACATTGAACTTCTTCACGGCCTTGGCCATGCCTTTGAGGATCTGGTTGCATACCTTGCTCTTGGAGAGTGAGAGTACATCCACCATTGCCGTTGGCTTGCCGCCCATTGCAGCTATGTCGTTAACATTGACCAGAACAGCGAAATAACCTGCATAGAAAGGATCGGAGTTGACCAACGATTCCATTATACCGTCTGCTGCGAACAGGATGTAATTGTCACCGAATTCAACAGCGGCCGCATCCTCTCCTTCGGATGCCGCTACTTGTGGGAAGGAACCCGTCTGAAGACAATCCACTATCTCTTGGATGGCTCTCTTCCTGGTAACTCCGGGAAAGGTCCTTATTGCCTCAACAATGGCATCCAGGGTCATATTCTACCTCATATGTAACAACGGTTAAATGATTTATTGTCGGCTGTCACAGAACTACGGCCACTATCACCAATATCAACAGGAATATCATGATCATCGACAGAGAACTGGTTATCCGTGACGTAAGGTCCTCTCTTCTCTGATCGTCCTTCATTCCGAGTTTCTGAAGCAATGCACTCAGACTTCCCTGGAATATGAATCCGCCGTCGAACGGATATGCGGGTATCGCATTCGACACGCCCAACATTATGTTAAGCCAGAATATCCAGAACAATGCGCTTATTATTATCCAGAATCCACCCTCGAAGGGCACGTCATACCACCACTGTACACTCTGAGGGACAGGGGAGAATCCTTGGAAAGGACCTGCAATGTAAGCAAGCATCGATGTCACTGCCTCGGATACCGTATCCGCTCCGGCTATGGGATTCCTCCCCTTGTCCAACATGATGTTGGGGGTGGTGAAGTTCATTCCGGATGTTGATGTGACTATCCCGATGTATCCTATACCGCCGTTATCCCCGAATGTTATGTCAACGGTGTCGGTGGTGGTCCCGTCCGCTGTCATGTATGTTATCGTGGCGGGAGTATTTGGTTCGGTGGTCTGCATGAACGAAAGGAACTCCGAATATCCGTACAGCGGGAAGTTCTCTCCTTTGTAATCAATGGATAACAGGAATGTCTTCTCCTGAAGAACCTCATATGCTGGTGAATTGGACGTTATACGTTCAATGAACAAACCCCATCGGACATCCACCTCATTCTGACCATCCTGCGTCAGATAGGTAACGGTGACCATGTCCCCAGGGTTCCATGAATAGGTGAGTGTGTAATCATCTGAGTAAAGGTATTCCTCTCCGTCAACGAACTGGATTATAGCACCGCTCGGTATCCCTGCATCATATGCGGGAGAATCCGCTGTCAGCTGATAGGCTGCGGCGTTATCTCCGTAGCTTGATGATATGTTGCCCATCATGACAACGGCAAAAATGAAGAATGTAATGACGGCAGCAATGAAGTTCGTGGACACTCCTGCAGAGTATAGATCGAGCTTCACTCTTCTGGTGCTCTTCTCGATATCTTCTTCATTGGGTTCAACGAATGCTCCTATGGGAACAACACCGTAGAGAAGACCCGTCGAGTCAACTCTCATATCATTGGCCCTTGTCTGGAAACCATGTGCAAGCTCATGGATCACCATTGCTACTACCAATCCCAATATACCATAGCCCAATGGCAACAGAGGATTCAGACCAGGTATTGCTAAAGCATATTCAATACCGATACCTGGTGACGAGAAACTCATGGAAAGGTTGGATATCCCTACTATTATTATCAGAATGATGAAAGCCATGAGAACAAGCGATATGGCTATCGACAATGCTCCGAAGAATCTCCAGAATCTCCTGTACTTGGACCATCTTTCCATCAGTCTGGTTCCGAACTTGGTCTTGATCATTATCAATGGACCATACTTTACCAGACCGTACTTCTCCGCATTAGGGGATCTTCTTACCCAAATGTAGATCGGCACGTAAATGATAGCAAGTATCAACAGGACCCAATACGCCAACTGCAAGCCGTTACCTTCCGATTACATCCCCGATTAACCTAATATTATAAATGTCAGCCGTAGAATTGGATGATACTATCCTGGAAATGGTCGAATATTATCCTTTTTGCCCATTGTAGCTTTTTTCTTTTTATGGATGGGTCCGATCCGATCTTTTCCCTGGGTTCATCGAAGTTGAACCCAAGAAGGATGATTCTCTTCGCACCGAGGTGTTCTGCGATGCACACTGCCCTGTCGCCGTCGGTGAACCCTCCATAATTGGATAAAACACTGTCAGGAGTGGATTGCGTCGTCAATACAACAGGACCTTTGAATCTGAAAGCGTATTCTTGAATGAGTTCAGCATTATCTCCGTGTGCATGGATGAACGTTATTGCACCTGAATTGCCGGCCTCTATCTGAGAACCTATATCTCCATCAAGGTCGGTCACGATGATATCGGGTACGATACCAATTCTAAGGAGCCTTTCCACAGAGGATCCGGAAGCGATGAGGGTGCCTTTCGATCCATGTTCATTGATATCATCCTCAAGGCCATTACTGTCCCCGAATACTGTGACCGTATCCTCGATGTTGATCTCATCATCTGATATGAGATCGGAGTTCATCATAACTGCTTTCAATAATCTTGCGGAGCTCTCATCGGTCTCTCTGTCGTAGCCCATATCCTCCAGTATCTCGGAGTATATGGGTTCCCATTCATCAAACCGCATCTGCATCTGCTTCCTTGGTGTTCTCTGCGGCCTCTATAGCACCCTTCATGTGGCGTTGTAGTATGCCGGATATCAAGGCCAGGGTCACACCTGCCACCAGTTCCAGTATGTATATCGCACTGCTCTCCAACCCCATGTCGAAGTATGCAAGAAGTATATCCAATGCACCGGTGAATATCAGACCCATAGCAACTATGTTTATGCTTCCGATTATGAAACTCAATTTGATCTTCCTTGTAGAAAGATACATGTCGACAAGGTCTCCGACCTGATAGATCAGAAGAGCGAATATCATCATCCACAAGGAATTGGAAATGAACCATAATGCACCAAGGAATAACGAAGGGATATACACCTCGCCAAGGGAAAGATATCCTACTATCGCCCCTACCAATACGAAAAGTGATGAGATGAGAACGAATGTCACAGTGACGCTTCCGCTCTTTATACGGGATGCCCACTTTGAACTCCATACGGCCATCCACTCTGACGTATTGTATGCATAAAGCATTATGAATATGCCTATCAGAAGAGCGACAGTGGGCGTGGTTATGTTGGAAAGCGGACCGCCATCGCTGAAGTGGGACATCAAAGGCGGTATTATGTATACCATGGATATCAGAAGTATTATCCACCCGATGGGTGCAAGGAACCTTCTCCTCTTTCCCGGGTCCTCCATTATCTTGGATATGATATAGACGGTACCTTCCAGGCCGGGTGCCTGTTTGACATACACCTTCTTTACAGAATCGATAGGTATCCTGGATGAGATGATAGGATAGACGTATTCATCCTCGGCCCCGTCACCCACAAGTATCACTCTGTCGGGTGCGACGATCCTCAGGACCTCTTCCAACTCATCGACGATGGCTGCATCGGACCTGTGTCCCACTTTCTCATTACCTCCGAGAAGTGCGACCTCGACCTCCGTGTTGCCTTCTGCCTTGATCTCCTTGTATATGTTTATCGCCGCATACAATGCATTGATATCGGAATCCTCGGGATCGGCTATGCCTAAGGCTGTAGCTGCAACGGAACAATCCTCAACACCTATGACAGGTGTGTTGACATTTCCCTTCACTCCGAAGTCATCGTCTCTGTCCACAACAAGGACCAGGGTCTTCTTCATCGATTAGTGGATTGTCTCATGAAATATAAGATAATACTGCAAAGAGTGCTCTTTATAGGAATTCCAATGCAAAAGGGACCGGTGTGCGAAGTGTTTTTTAATGACTTTCCGTTAGCAGTAGTATGCGCATCAGATGGCACGGACATTCATGTTTTGAGTTCACCGATTCGAAGAACACGGTTCTCATCGATCCTCATGACGGGAAATCCATAGGGATCAAACCTCCAGTGTCCGTTGCCGGTATCGTTCTTATCTCCCATGATCACTTCGATCACAATGCGCTTCGTATAATCAAGAACGACCATAAGGTATTGTCAGGCGTAAAGGGAAGGTGCGAGATCAATGAAATGGTGTTCGAAGGCCTCCCATCATATCACGATGATGACCTTGGTTCCAGAAGGGGCGACAATACCATCTACAGATTCACCATGGACGGAATAACCATCTGCCATTGCGGGGATATCGGCGATATACCTTCCGATGAGGTCATAGAATCACTGAAGGGAGTGGATATAATATTCGTTCCCACAGGCGAGGTGACGACGATCTCCATTCCTAAACTAGAAAGGTTCCTGAGCATGGTCGATCCCAAGATAATAGTTCCAATGCATTATAGGGTTGGAGGATTGACCATCCCTCTGAAAACACTTGATGATTTCTTGAAGAATGTTTCTGAGGATATGATATTGTATGTGGGGAACGAAGTTGAACTATTCCCCGAAGAAGTATCAGAATTCATGGGTCTCTGGGTCTTTGACCGCTAATATCAATAGAGAACCAATCCATCCTCTATCTTGCCCATTTCGATAGGTGTTGTCTCATCACCTATCAATGCTCCCTTGGAGTTCGCCAGTATCCCTGCTCCGAGATATTTGGAGCCATGGTTAACGGAACCTGTCTTCGCCTCGACCTTGAGTATATCCTGTATGAGCGAGATATCCTCCTCTTTGACATCCACGTTGCACAAGCATCCTTTGTTCGTTGCTACGCAGACCGAACCCACAGTGCTGTATCCCGCTATCGCCGCTCTTACTACTTCCACGCCCAGGATATCCGATATCTGGGATTCCGCTTTGGACCCAAGTTCAGGGTTGATGATCGCTCCGTTGTCATTGGCAAGTATGTTGTTGCCTGCGGCATTCATCTTATCCCTGAGCATCAACACAGGTATCTTCTCCTTTATGAGTGCCAATTCGCTTCCTTCTATAAGTCCGGAGACGACAGCTCCGTTGGAGTTCATAGCCACAAGGGAACCTATAACAAAAGAATTGGAAATCGTTGTTAAAATGGTCTCCACACCCAGTATCGTCTCGATATCTCTGACGAATCCGGGTGCGGAGTTTGCTGCCACAAGTGATAGACCCTCGTTGACAGATGCATAAACTCCGATGTTCGGAGTGCCTCCGCTGCGTGAGAGCCTCATCATCTTGTTCACTCTTCCAATGATACTTCGACAAGTCCGTCATCGAATTTGACGGCCTTGACTGTCACTTTGGAGGGAGGGTTCCTTATCCCGTTCTGCCAGATCCTCTCATTGAGGGATGCGTCTATCCAGACGTTCTCCTCTTCCACCTTCATGTGTCTCATGATGTGTGCTCTGATCTCCTTTATGGCACGGGCTGCCCTCTTTGTGCGCGGAGCCTGTTTGGTCTTCCTAAGGGGGATGGTTATTATCCTCTCCATCTCATCTGCCATACGACTCACTCCTTCAGTTTGCTGATGCGCCATGACCTTCTCTTAGGGTGGCGCAGGAACTGCCTGTTCGTTCTCATCATGACCCATGCGGGTACACGACGGTTCTGCTTGACCTTCTTGTTCAGCCTGCCTTTCATTGCAGGCGGTTTTGTACTTGACATGATTATCTCCTCTCTATCTTGATCTCCCTCTGCTGAGGGGTGATCTTCTGTAGGATGTCTCTGAGCATGGCGTCTGTGATAACTCCCTGCAGTCTTCCGCTCTGTGCAAGCTGGATCAACTGCATCTCAACCATGTTGGCATGTTCCGGGCTTGCTAATTTGATGTTAGCGAGTCTGTCCCTTGCCTCGGGGGTGAGTATCTGCCTAAGAATTGACTGTTTCTGCATCTCGAACTGTTTCGCCTGTTCTTCCTGGACAGCTTGATCTTGCTGCTGTCCCTGAAGTTCCTGCATCCTTCTCTGTCTCAATGCTTCCAATTCGGGATCTTCCATGCTCATCACCATCAGTTGTTCCTTTCGTCGAAGACCTCTTTCGCGGTGTTGTCAAGCAATGACTGACCTGCCGGGCTGATCATTCTGCCCTCTTTGCTTGTAGGCAAGAGGTATCCTGCTGCTTCCAGCTGCATCATGCATTTCCTTGCGATGTTACGACTTCCTTTCACTGCCCTGTTGGGCATTGCGCCTTTATCTGCGTATCCACCATACTCTGCTGCGAGCTTGGAGGAACCCAGAGGACCTTTCACGTAGAGCTTTCTCAATATAGAGGCTGCCCTGGTGTACCACCAGTCCTCCTGAGAAGGGGCCCTTTCCGTGTGCCTGCCTGTCTTTGCGAACTCAGCCCAGTCGGGAGGGGTGATCTTATCGTTGCCCTTCAATTTCTCCGCGGTCTTGAGTATGAGTTCTTCAGCAGGAACATCATAGACTGTTACCATTTTCATTCCTCGTTTTTTGTCAAAATAGTAAAATCCTGACAATTACAAAATTGGTATATGGGATGTTATATAAAAGCATAGCTAATCGAATGTATCATAAAATCAGCTTTCGCACGTTCGGCCAACGCCCCCGTGCGACCTGCAGGAGTAATTCCCGCCACGGCATGTATGAACAAACGTCATCCATGATGTCCGTGAAATGTGATATTTGATACGAGTATATGAATCATTCGAATAGAGCCTATGAAATTAAAATGAAAAATGTGTTTAAGAAAATGGTTTTATTACTTTGATCAGACCATGGCATTCTCGAACTGACTGTTGTAGAGTTCGCTGTAGAACCCTCCTTTTGCCAACAGTTCCTCGTGTACTCCCTGCTCTATTATGTCCCCATCTTTCATGACGAGTATCATATCAGCGTTCTTTATGGTCGAAAGACGGTGAGCTATGACGAAGGATGTCCTTCCAACAGTGAGCTTGTCCATTGCGTTCTGTATGTCCTTCTCTGTTTTGGTATCAACGGAACTTGTCGCTTCATCCAATATCAACAGGGGGGCATTCTCTATTATCGCACGGGCTATGGTTATCAGCTGTTTCTCACCGACGGACATCGTGGTCTTGTCGCTTAGAACAGCATCATATCCTCCCGGCTGGGTGGATATGAAGTGATCTATTCCCACTGCTTTGCAGGCTTCCCTTATCTGTTCGTCGGTCACATCATCCTTGCTGTAGGATAGGTTCTCCTTTATTGTGCCCTCGAACACCCAGGTGTCCTGAAGCACCATACAGAAGAGATCGTGGACATCCTCTCTCTTCATATCCTTCGTGGAAACCCCGTCTATGAGTATATCCCCGCTGTTGACCTCGTAGAACCTCATGAGTAGATTGACCATCGTGGTCTTACCTGCACCTGTGGGCCCGACTATCGCTACCTTCTGTCCGGGAGATACCTTTGCGGAGAATCCGTGTATGACCTCCTTCCCGGGAACATATCCGAAATGGACATCCCTGAATTCGACCTCTCCTTTGACGTCTGTCAATTTGACCGTTTTGTCGCTCTCATCCTCCATCTCCTCCTCACCCAGGAACTCGAAGACCCTTTCGGAGGAGGCTGTCATAGACTGGAGCATCGTGAAGGCCTCGGATATCTGTTGCAAAGGCTGAGTGAATAGTCTGACATATATCATGAAGGCCACTATCACACCTATGGTTATCGATCCGTTCAGTACCAATACCGCTCCCACTATGCACACAACAACGTATCCGAAGTTCCCTACGAACATCATCAGAGGCATCATCATTCCCGACAGGAACTGTGATTTGAATGTACTGGTGTAAAGGTCCTTGTTTATCTCGTTGAACTCAGATTTGGCGGTATCCTGACCATTGTACGCCTTGACTATCAGGTGGTTGGCGTACATTTCCTCCACGTGTCCGTTCATCGCTCCCAGATCGACCTGTCTCTTGACGAAGTGCTTCTGCGACACCTTCACTATGACTATCATGAACACGAACCCTACCAGAGCTGATGCCACTGCGGCAACGGCCATGGTTATGTTCGTTATGGCCATCATGAACACTGAACCTATCAGCAATACCACGGATGAAACGAACATTCCTATGCTCTCACCCATGGCCGAACCGAAGGTATCGATATCATTCGTAACACGGCTGAGGACATCCCCGGTGCGTGCCTTGTCAAAGTATCTCAGAGGCAGACGGTTTATCTTCTTTGAGACATCTGTACGGAGTCTCTCAGCCGTCCTTTGGGATATTGTGGCCATTATGTAGTTCTGGATCGCATTGAGTATGAAACTCACGGCATACAGTACTATCAGGAACAATGCCAATGTCACAACGGCATCCATTGCGACATCCCCGGTGAACAGACCGTCCTTTATCAGATCGGTCATCTCACTTATCACATTCGGCCCCAGCAGCGTCAATGCTGTACCTATGGCGGCAAGCACTATCGCTACTATGAACGGTGCTTTGTACTTGTTGAGATAGACGAATATCTTCTTCAGTGACTGGGAGAAGCTCTTCGGTTTCTCTGTGACCATCTGGTCGTCGAATTCTTCCATTGTCTCGCTCATGCTGCCAACTCCTTTTCGGATAACTGGGATTCAGCTATCTCCTTGTACACGCTGCAATTCTTAAGCAGTTCCTTGTGCTTTCCTATACCGACGACCCTTCCGTTCTCAAGAACGACTATCTTATCGGCATCCATTATGGTGCCTATCCTCTGTGCAACGACCATTCTGGTCGCGCCTTCTATCTCCTTGTCCAATGCGCTCCTTAGAGTGCGGTCGGTCCTGTAATCAAGAGCTGAGAAGGAGTCGTCGAAGATGTATATCTCCGGATCCCTGTATATCGCTCTGGCTATCGAAAGACGTTGTTTCTGACCTCCTGAGAGGTTTATCCCTCCCTGCGATATGTTGGCCTGGTACTTGTTCTCCATACTTTCAACGAATTCCGTACCCTGCGCTATTGCGACAGCTCTCTTGACATCCTCCGGCGAGGTCTCCTCATCGCCACCATATTGTACGTTGCTTGTGACCGATCCAGTGAACATGACTGCCTTCTGCGAGACATATCCTATCTTGTCCCTCAGTGATTCCTGAACGTATTCCTTCACGTTCACTCCGTCGACGAGGACCTCCCCCTCTGTCACATCGTAGAATCTGGGTACAAGGTTTATCAGTGTGCTCTTTCCGCTGCCGGTGGGCCCTATTATCGCTACAGTCTCTCCTTTATTGACATCGAAGGAAACATCTTTTAGAACATAGTCCTCGGCGTTAGGGTATTTGAAGGCGACATTCCTGAACGATATCTTCCCCTCCATCCCTGACGGTGCCTCTGTCACAGTTCCATCGGTTATTGACGGTTCGGTGGATATCACCTCTTCTATACGTCTTGCGGACACGACCGCACGAGGCAGTATCATGAACACCATTATCAACAGTATGAACGCCATTATGACCTGCATAGCATATGCCGAGAACACTATCATATTGGAGAATTCCAACAATCTATCCTCGAATCCGGGGGTCGATGATATTATTATAGCACCTATCCAATATATTCCGAGGGATAACATGCTCATTATGAACGAAAGACCCGGTAGAAGGAATGATGTCGCACGGTTCACGAATAGATTATCATCTGTGAGTTTCCTGTTCGATTCCTCGAACTTCTCTTCCTGATATTCCTCTGCGTTGTATGCCCTTACGACCCTTATCCCGGTCATCCCTTCCCTTGTTATGCGGTTCAGATCATCGGTGCGCTGTTGTATCCTCTTGAATCTGGGGACGACCAGCAGCATGACCGTTATCAGTACGGCCGCTATTATTATGACGGCGACGGCGGTGAGTGTTGTCCACTCCTCCCCCTTTCCCATTATCTTTGCCAATGCCCATACAGCAAGGATCGGGGCCTTGATTATCAGCTGTAACCCTATCGCAACAACTGTTTGGACCTGTGTAACATCGTTGGTGGAACGGGTTATCAGACTTGCGGTTGAGAATTTGTTTATCTCATTCATTGAGAACGACTGTACTTTGGAGAATTGCAGCTCTCTGAGACGTTCGGACAATGATGACGCTATCCACGCTGCTATGAATCCGGTTATTATCGCAAGTATCAGACTCCCGAATGCGCATGCGAGCATACCGATACCCTCATTCATCACCTGATCCACTGTCCCTCCGGTGTTCAGAAGTTCTGTTATAGTGGACATATAGTCGGGTATTCTCAGATCCAAGTAGACCTGACCCGCTATCAACACTATCGATATAGCGATGAAGAACCACTCTTTAGCTCTCAGATATTTCAGTATCATGTGCATTCCTTTGCCAAATACAGCTACATTTTATCGGCTGGATTTACTGCGGTAAGTTTGTTCATCTATAAAATATAATCGATACCTTCATCAGACGATCATTGGAACAAAAATAGAATCTGGCTCATGTTTTATTACACCGATCAGTAATGAAACAACATCATAAAGATAGTCTACATATCAACTTACATTCAACAGATCATGTAATGCATTCCTTATCTCGATGATCCTCTTATCCTCGAACTCCGGATGTTCCTTGAACCATCTTACATTTAGAGGTGAAGGATGCGGAAGGACGTAAGCGGGTTTTCCTAATATCTCATGATCCGAGAACACGAGATCGGTAAAATCGGATCTCGGGAAGAAGAAATCCGATGCTGCCTTACCGACAAGTATGAACATCTTGTTGTTCACTAGTTGTATCTCTTTGCTCAGCCACTTCTGAGCGCATATCTTGGGCGGAGGGTTATCCCCCTTATTCTTCGATTTCCCCGGGAAACAATGCCCTACGGATGTTATGTAGAAGATGTCGGGATCATAGAACGTCTCTTCCGTAATGTGGTACCAATCATTCCTGAGCCTTCTTCCGCTTATGTCGTTGAAGGATCTTCCTGTATTGTGTACGTGAATGGAAGGAGCTTGACTCACTTGAACGATCAATGCATCCGCATTCCCCATGCAAACGGGGCGGGGTTCGAATCCGAACAGATCCCTGCATTCCCTGCACGCGAACAGTTCCGATCTGAGTTTCTCAAAGTCGTCCATCCTTCTTCTCTAATTGATGTGAATATTTATTTCTCACGTATTTCATAACAAAAGGATTTATTGCCAAATGCACCTTCCCATTACATGGATGAGAAAGATTCTCTGAATTTCTGTACCAGTTGCGGTGCCCCGCTTAGGGAATCCGATACGTACTGCACCTCATGTGGTGCTAATGTACGCAGCGGTTACACGGAACCCGCAACGAATTACAGGAATCCTGAACCGAGCGTGAATAGGTTATTGACGGTAACCATTCTATGTACCATTTGGGCATTGATAGCTCTGGCCATTGGTCTGTATAGTCTCTTTGGTGCCGATAGCATGATAGAACTGTTGAAATCGGACCCTACATTATGGGAACAATTTTCGCAGTATTTCACTGAACAACAACTGAGGGACGACTTCTTCCTGACAGGAGTGACGATGACGGGGAGCGGAGCATTCGCTGCGTTCACTGCGTTGCTTTGTATCATCAAGAGGTTCTATGTCGTCGCACTCATCGCATGCATAATATCGAGCATATTCGCATTGCCTGCGATAATCGGGGTCGTCGGATTCATAGTCGCTTATCTGATATACAGAGCAAGGAATGAGTTCAAGGATTACTCACCAAAAACAACATAAATGCCGCTTTCGCGGCTTATTTTTTTATTAAAATGCCGGAAGACCGGCTTGTTTACCAGTTCTGAGCCTGTATCTCGAAGTAGGACTGTGGGTGCTTGCAGGTGGGACACACAACAGGCGCCTCTTCACCAACGTGCAGATATCCGCAGTTCTGGCATTTCCATACCACAACCGTGTCCTTCTTGAACACCTTGCCGTTCTTCACGTTCTCGTAGAGATCGAGATATCTCTGTTCGTGTATCGCCTCAACGCCGCCGACCAACTTGAACTGGTCTGCGATCTCGTTGAATCCTTCTTTCCTTGCGACCTCTTCGAACTCCTTGTACATCTCATTGTGCTCATAGTTCTCTCCTGCTGCCGCATCCTGGAGATTCACAAGTGTCTCTGGTATGCATCCTCCATGAAGCGCTTTGAACCAGAGTTTTGCGTGTTCCCTCTCGTTCTCTGCTGTCTCCATGAATATGTCCGCTATCTGGTTGAAGCCCTCTTTCTTTGCCTGAGAAGCGTAGAATGTGTATTTCGTTCTAGCCTGACTCTCGCCTGAGAAGGCTGTCAGGAGGTTTGCCTCCGTTTTGGATCCTTTGAGTTCCATCGATTCACCTCAATCCTGTAGTAGGCTCTCCACTAAAAAGAATTGTGCTGTGAGGATCATTACTTTCTGGAAAAAGGCGACCTTTTCTTAAGGTTGCCATTGGAATCGAACTTCTTTTTCACCAGAAGATCGTAGTTCTTCTTTGCGGATTGATTCTCGGGTTCCAATCTGAGAAGGGTCTCCAACTCTTCCTTGGCCTTGACGTAATCCTTGAGATCGTTCAGAAGAAGGACCGCATAGTTCTGGTGATATTCTGGTTTTTTAGGTTTCAATGCAATGGCCTTTTCATAATATTCCCCGGATCTCTCGAAATCGGTCATCTGTATCCTTAGGAATATCGCATATGCGTTATACAGATCGGCATCCGGGGACGCGGCCAGCAGCCTTTCGTATAGCTCGGAGGTCTCCTTGTTGTATTTCTTGTGTTTCGCAAGAACAGTGACCATCACTTTCAGGGCCTCAACGTTCTCCGGTTCCAGATCGAGCACGATGTCCATGTGCATAATGCCGGTCTCCATGTCCTTAAGGTCATAGATGTGTACGTGTGCCAGCTGCATGCGGACCTTGGTATTGTGGGGATCCGTGAGCAGATAATCCTCGAGGGTATCAACGGCACCTTTGGGATTGCCGCTCTCTGCCTGTCTCTTCGCTTTGGATGTTGCCTCGTATACAGGATCCTTCATGAGGACTGGGATATCGAGAGGATTAATAACACTTCTTAGGATCAGATGTCATCTTCCTTGGACATAAGATAACTTTTGATGATACCGTTCTTGAATCCTTTGTAGTATGTGTTCACATAGACGAATGATGTGATTATCGCTATCAGACCCATGAATGTCATGTATCCTATGTATGTCGTCACAATCCTTGAGAAATCCATCCCCATGTATACCGACAGCGTCAGGAGCATCATGAAGAACGTCACAGCAAAGAATCCCTGATAGAGACGGCCCCTCATACCCTTCCAAAGATAGAAGTCGCGAGGTGCATCGGATGTCACCTTTGCACCTATGGACCTGACAATGCTCCATGGTATCACTAGCGGCGATATGAACAGTGATAGCATTATGCCTATCAGGAGCATCTCGTCGAATGGTATGACCTGAAGGAAAAGAGGATTGATGAATATGTATGAACATATCACGAATCCTAACAGGAAAAGACTTACGGCGATATTCCTGAACAATTCCCTGTTGAACTTGCCGTCGTCCTCCTCCGGTTCGAGTTCGACCGACTTGACATCGATTATATCCGGTATCTGGAACAACCATTCAGGAACATGATTCTTCCTTTTCTCCGGAGGGTATTCCAAAGCTCTCAGGACCTTGTAGAAATAACTCCTGAAGTATCCGACTATCACAGATACAACACCGTAAGCTGCGAAGAACATCATCAGAGTGATGGTATAGGCGCTTATCAGAAGCGAAGAGAGGTCGTTGCTTCCTCCGAACACATCGAAGAACCTAACAATGAAATCATTAGGACCGAAGTTCGATCCGAACATATAGAAGAGAATTGCGATCAACGCAGGAACGATGACTATCACAGGGACGACATACTTCCTTGTGATGACGCCTGTATCCGAAAGGAATAGACATGCGAATCCCAGTACAACGAACCCTATCACAAATCCAAGACAGATGCTGTAGATTATGCCCGTAAAGGTGAAGTTATTGAGGTATATCGTAAGTATGACGATGAATATGCCGCATGCCAGAAGGAACATCGGGAAGATCTTGATGATCAGACGGTCCAACTTATCGTGCTTGGTATCATCGTCCGAATTGATCATTGTTCTGAGGTAGGTCATCGGCTTAGGCATTACGACCTTCTGCTTCACCTTCTCAGGTCCCTCTTCCATACACCGAAAGGATACTATCACCTATCTATAATGTTCGATAGTTATATTATTCACAAACCGATGTGGTACTATGGAAGATAAGAGGGGTCTGAAGAACAGAGGATATTCTCATGCTGACGTTGATGAAAGACGGAAAGCGGTAGAGGAATTCACAGGAACCAACCTCGAAAGCATATCCAAATATTGTTTCGATTCGGAGAAGGCCTCCAAGAACATCGAGAACATGATCGGCGCTACACAGATACCTCTGGGGTTCGCCGGACCTGTAAGGATAAACGGGGAATTCGCCCAAGGGGAGTTCATTGTCCCTCTTGCAACGACAGAGGGGGCGCTTACAGCATCGATTGCCAGAGGAATGAGCGTCATCAACGCAGGGGGAGGCGCCAGGGTCAAAGTGTTCCAGGACAACATGACCCGTGCACCTGTGTTCAGAACGGACGGCGTTGAACACTGTTCCAAGGTCATGGAATGGATAGACGCGAATTGGGACAGACTCGTGGCAGCCGTTGACACAACCACAAACCACGGAAAGCTCATCTCCATAGACTCATATCCTGCAGGTAGGAATCTCTTCTTAAGATTCGCATATGATACAGGGGATGCCATGGGAATGAACATGGCGACCATCGCAACGGAAGCTGTATGCAAGGAGATCGAAGAGAACACGGGAGCGGTCATGGTCTCGGTGTCCGGGAATATGTGCAGCGACAAGAAACCTGCCGCGATCAACATGATCAAAGGAAGGGGAAAGACAGTTGTCGCCGAGGCATTGATACCTAGGGACATAGTTGAAAGCAAACTCCATGCATCCACATCATCGATTGTTGAGACCAGCATACGCAAGAATCTTATCGGAAGTTCCATGTCGATAACATTGGGAGCGAACGCCCACGCTGCGAATATGGTGGCCGCATTGTACATTGCGACCGGCCAGGACCCGGCACAGGTCGTTGGTGGAAGTATGACACTGACCTCATGCGAGGATATAGACGGGGATCTGTACATATCAGTAAGGATGCCTTCCGTAGAGGTAGGTACGGTAGGGGGAGGTACAAGACTCCCATTCCAATCAGAGGCCCTAAGCATCATCGGATGCCTTGGGGACGGCAAGGCAAAGAAGCTTGCCGAGATAGTTGCCGTCACAGTGCTTGCCGGAGAGTTATCGACCATATCCGCACAGGCCGCAGGCCACTTAGGAAAGGCTCATCAGGAGCTCGGACGCTGATAGCATGCCGGTGATCAACTTCAGATACAGTGATCTCTGCTCGCTTTTGGGCAAGGAGGTCCCGCAGGAGGTGCTGATAGAGAAGATACCGCTCATGGGAGCAGATATGCACCAGACCGAGAGCGGTTCCGATGATATGTCAGTGGAGTTCTTCCCCGACAGACCGGACCTCTTCTCCGTGGAAGGACTTGCCAGATCTCTGAGATCGTTCCTTGATATTGAACCCGGCCTGAAGAGATATCCAGTTCACAATACTGATTGTGTGGCGATAGTCGAACCTTCCGTGGCAGACGTAAGACCTTGTTTCTCATGTGCTGTGGTAAATGACCTTGAGGTAGATTATGATCTGATAAGATCGATGATGGAACTCCAAGAGAAGCTCCATATGACCATAGGAAGGAAAAGAAGCAAGATCGCCATCGGGATACACGATCTCGATAAGGTCAAACCACCATTCGTCTACACCGCGGTTAGACCCTGCGATGTCTCATTCGTTCCTTTGAACAGCACAGAGACCATGGACCTTGACACCATATTGAAGGTACATGATAAAGGGAAGGAATTCGCACATCTGCTCAATGGCAGATCCCATTATCCCATAATATTCGATTCTGAGAAGAATGTCCTTTCATTCCCTCCAATAATAAACGGTACGCTCACCACAGTAACGACTGGAACGAAGAATGTATTCATAGATGTCACAGGCACTGACCCTAAAGCGGTGAAGGGAGCATTGGACATCGTCGTCACATCCCTCGCAGAAAGGGGAGGGAAGATAGGAAAGGTGAGAATGGAAGGAACATATTCCTGCGATTCTCCCGATCTTTCGGAGGCCCAGATGTCAACATCCGTTGATAAGTGCAAGAGATTCCTCGGTGTCGAATTGGACTCCGATTCAGTAAGGTCCGCATTGGAAAGGATGGGAATGGGAGTTTCATTGAATGGTGATTCGGTTTCTGTTTCTGTTCCTTCGACAAGACTTGACATGATGCATGAGGTGGACCTCTTCGAGGATGTTGCAGTAGGATATGGATTCGAACGTTTCGGAGGACCATATGTTTCACAGCAGACCTTCGGAGCACTCGGTCCCGATACCATGTTCTTCGATAAGTTAAGGGATATAATGATCGGGCTTGGGTTCATGGAGGTCACAACGCTGACCTTGAGCAATCAGAGGGATGAGTTCGAACTTTCCGGTCTCCCGGAAAAACCATCCACATGCATCACGAATCCGATAACAGAGGACCATACCTGCCTGAGATCCTATCTTATGCCTAGCCTTATGAGGATACTGAGGCACAATAAGCACAGGGACCTCCCCCAAAGGATATTCGAGATAGGTTTCATATCAGATGAACATCGCACCGTACCCCATATATGTGCGATGACCACAACATCGAAGACCTCATTCACAGAGATAAAATCCATAACGGAATCTGTGGCAAGGGAATTGGATATCGATCATTCGATATCATCATGCAACTACCGCACATTCGTTGACGGCAGGGGAGCATTCATATCATCCGGAGGCAAGGATATAGGATTCTTTGGCGAGTTATCCCCAAAGGTGGTCACGGATTACGAGATAACACACCCGATAATAATGTTCGAGATGGACCTATCATCATTGATAGTTGAGAAAGCAAGGAGTTTGTTCTGATGGATGTAGGAGATGTATTCCCTGATTTCGTTCTCAAGGATGAGAACGGTGAAGAGTTGGACAGCAGATCGTTGAAAGGCGTAAGATACGTGATATACTTCTATCCAAAGGATGGGAGTTCAGGATGTACAAAGGAGGCTGTCGATTTCACATCACTATACCCTAAGTTCATGCTCAGGAACATCCCTGTGTTCGGCGTGAGCAAGGATACCGTTGCATCCCACCAGAGATTCAAGGAGAAGAACTCGCTCAAGGTCAAACTGCTTAGCGACCCTGATCATGACCTGATAGAAAGAGCAGGTGCATGGGGCACCAAGATGATGTACGGCAAAGAGGTGCAGGGTACCATAAGATCCACCTTCATAGTTGGCAAGGATGGAAGGATAGAGGCTGCATGGAAGAGGGTCAAGGTCCCCGGTCATGCGGAAATCGTTCTTGAAAAAGCCATATCACTTACAAAGAACTGACGTATCTCACGTCAATCTCGGTTTGTATTGCCAATAGATCACGGTCCCGATATCATTGCCGATCGGTTCAGATATACTGAACGATCCCGGGCGCACAGTGAGTATTTTGGGGTTTGTCCCAGAGACAGATATCTCGTTGACTGTCAATTCTCTGAGGTCAAGTGAAACAGTGGATCCCAACATATCGGCCAAAAGGGTGGCCAGTTCATTTCCTCTTTCGGTGGCACTCATCATCAGAACTGAAGGATTCACACGTTCTACTATCTCCTTTATAGAATCGCCATATGATCCAATATCGAATTTCAGTTTGTTGCTTCTGACATGATACAACGTATCCACTCCGTGAAGGAACGCTTCCTTATACAGAGGTTTGAGTTCTATGTCCCCGAAGACTATTCCGAATATCCTTCCGTCATATATCTCGGCTACTTTACTAAGTACCTCCAATGATGTATCCTCTATATTCGGATGGTTGTCCTCGGATACCTCAAGCCATATCATTATCCCATCAGCAATTGGTCTATCCAGATCGTATTCCGAAAGCATTCCCGGAGGTAGTCTGCATTCTCCGCTTTGTTCACACGAACCTCCCTGACAATTCTGACAATCATTCATATCCTATCCATCCTTGGTATCATTGCTGCGATAACGGATTGTTCCGTCAATGACCTTCTATCAAGTAATCCTTTGCTAAGAAGACCTACTGCGCCTTGTTTCTTTCCTATTTCCGGATCTCCATACAGATCGTGTACGGCCTCGCCGACGGTCATTCCTTTGCGAACCAGTTCTGAGATATCATCAGGATATCTGAAACCCGGTCCGACCCCGATGGTCATCGTTCCTTCCTTGTCGACCACCGCACAATACTGGAAGTCATACAGACCGTCCTCGGTCTCGAACACACCCGCTTCTATCCCTACGGCAATATCATTGTTCTGTAACGCTTCACAGGCCCTGTTGACAGCCCCTTTGCGGGTCTCCATCCCTTTAGGTTGATCCGAGACACCGCTGCTGACCTCGACGGGTTTGATTATGACATTTCCGAAGACCCTTTCCATGACGGTCCTTACCGCCTCGACCTTTACCCTGTTGACCGAACCCACGGCTATCCTGATCACGTCTTCCCTTCCATCCCTTGAATACTCTCCATTCAGGATGTCTGTGGAACTTATCTTCTCATCATCGAATGCTTTGACCAGAGGTACTGACACGAGATCAAAGGGTCTCAATCCTCTGGATACCCTTTCCTCATTCACTTTCTTTGCATTATCCTCTGTCTCTGCCGATACCACAAGTATATCTGCCTCATCCATTACATTCCTAGGACCATAGATATCGGATATCTCAACGATCTCCCAGCATTCTCCAAATGAGGAAAGATAGTTCTCGAGTTCTTTCTTTCTTATGTACAGGGGAAGGACCTCTTCCCTGCCGTGTGATGCCATCTCATCCGTCGTTATTCCCACTATGACCTTGTCCCCGACCTCAAAGGCCCTCCTGATGAATGTCTTGTGGCCTTCATGTAGTATATTGAACGTACCGGCTACGACAGATATCATTGGATCACCATAATCAAAGAGCTGTTCGGGATAAAAATGGTTACTGCCGCTCAGAGCAGATAATACAATGCAACGACAGCGATCGTAACGGCAACTATTGCAATCCAAGCGACCATAAGCTTCCTGATCTTCTTCTTGGCCACCGAACCTGCGGAACTCTTACATTCTTCGCCACAGAAGTATCCTTCGCCAACGAACGCCTTACCGCAGTTGCGGCAATGTCTGTGCTGAGGTATCCTTTCCGGTTGGTCTGCCATATGCCCTTATATCCTGTTAAAGATAAAAAGATTCAGTTCTCCCTTCTGTCGATCTCGTTGTGAACGATTATCATGCAGTGGTCCGCATGGAGGCTGTGAGGGCCTATACATATGGTATCTGGAGAATACTGTTGGATGATTCCCTCTTCCTCATCGGTAAGGTCCCTGTTATCACTTATCACGAATATGGGATCATCAGGTATTTCGGTATCTCGGATATCCTTCCTGTCCTCCTTGAGATAGACGATCTTGCCTTTCTCGGACAGTTCCGACATTATGTCCGAGAACGATCTTCGGGAAACGTATACTCCTGGTGATGATCTTGATTCACCTTCATCGCCGATCTTCTTCAGAAGTGCGTTCCTGATCAGGGAGGACGTGCTCCTCTCATCTGGGTTCAGATATCTAACGTCCTCGCCTGAGAACCTTACTGTCTTAGGGGCATCGTTGCCTCCTTGCATTACAAGGTACAACTGGACATCCTTCCTTATATCATGGGAAAGGAAGAATGCGGAATTGACGCATCTTACCAGAATGTCCAATCTTCCTGCTCCGCCGCATATGTCATCCAGCTTGAAATCGCCGGTGGTGGACGCTTTGTGCCCTACTATAACGAAATACTTCATCGGATCACTGCATATCCTGCAGGCTATCCATATCCATTCCGCCAAGCTGCTTCATCATCTGTTTGCGCATCTTACGGTCCTTTCCGATGGAACCCATCATCTTCTTGCTCTGATTGTATTGTTTGAGAAGGCCTTTCACCTCGTGTGTGGATACACCTGAACCCGCAGCTATCCTCTCGATGCGTTTGCCTTTGATGAGGTTCGGTTCATCCTTCTCCTCTTTGGTCATGGAATCCATTATGACCTTGTATTTCACGAGTCTCTTCTGAGATTCCTCGTAATTGATCTTGTCCTCCATGTTGCTCATACCGGGTATCATGGACATCACTTTCTGCAGAGGGCCCATCTTGCTGACGGCAGCCATTTGCTGATACATGTCCGAGAGAGTGAACCTTCCTGACAGCATGCTTCTGGCAAGCTGTTCCATCGCTTCCTCGTCATCGATCTCATCCTTTGCCATCTGGACCAAGGATGCGAGGTCTCCCATTCCAAGGAGTCTTGATATGAATCTGTCTGCGTTGAATGCTTCCAGATCGCGTATGTGCTCCCCTGTACCTATGAATATTATCCTGGCATCGGTCCTTGCAACTGCAGATAACGCACCTCCGCCCTTTGCTGTACCGTCCATCTTAGTGAGTATGACACCTGTGACACCGACAGCATCATGGAACGCCTCGGCCTGAGGTCCTGCCTGCTGACCTACCTGTGAATCCAGGACAAGTACCCTCTCATCGGGTTTTGATACCGCTGCGATATCCTTCAGTTCTTGTATAAGCTCATCCTCGAGAGCGTGGCGTCCGGAGGTATCGATTATTATGATCTTCTTGTCCGAGAACTTCTTCATTCCGTTCTCTACTATCTTGGCAGCGTTGCTGTTGCCAGGCTCTCCGTACACTTCAACGTTGATCTTCTCACCAAGCTGCTGCAGCTGGTCCAATGCACCCGGCCTGTATACGTCAGCTCCGATCAGACCTACCGTGAACCCTTTCTTAGAGAGGAACTGCGCCAGTTTCCCTGTTGTAGTGGTCTTACCCTGACCGTAAAGTCCGACCATCATTATGGTCTGAGGTTTCAGAGCAAGTCCTTCCCCATTGTCGAGGAGTGAGACCATCTCCTTGTAGATTATGTTGATCACGTGATCCTTGGAGCTCTTTCCCGCAGGAGGCTTCTCGTTCAGTGCACGTTCCTGTATCCTGTTGGTTATCTCCAATACCAACTGAACGTTCACATCAGCTTGCAGAAGGGCACGCTGCAGTTCCTTGGATATCTCCATTACGAGATCCTCATCTATCACAGATGAGCTTCCGATGTGCGCAATCACGTCCCTTAAAGATTTTCCCAGTCCGTCGAGAACCATTTGATCAAATCCATGATTGTCTCAATAATATTTAGAATATAGTAAAGGTGCGGGAACAGGCCAGCCAGTCAGAAGGGATGGGATGCACTCTACAGAACTGACCTTTTTCCCCGTAGGTACTGATTGGTTGAGAATCTATATAAAGATTTTCTAAAAAAGAAAAATTGGTTTTTGGAAAAGGTGTTTGAAATGCCCATTTTTGGGCAATATCAGAGATATCCTGACTTCTGAAGGGCCATCAGGTTGTCGGTACTGAGCTTCTCTCCGGCCTTGAAGCGTTCGAAGATCTCCTTCGCTTCCTTCTTGGATTCGGAGTCGACCTTCTTCTTCCTTGCCGCGCTCTTCTTGTTCCTGAAACCTGCGACGTCCTTGTCCATCTCATGGACCGACTTGATCTGCTCTATGTGCTTCTTGTGCTCCTCATCGGCTGCGGTCTTGCACTCGACGAACTTCGCCTGTGCAGCATCCGCTTCCTTCCTGAGTGCATCAGCCTCCTCATAGAGTTTCAACATCTTGTCGTGGGAGTTCTGTGCCGCCTCTGCGTACTCTGACACCTGACGGTGTGCTGCTTCCGCTTCGACCTTGGCATCCCTGAGCTGCTGGATGATCTCTTTGATCTCTCCGTTCTGCTCGTAGGATTTCTCCCTCTCATCGATCTGTTTCGCTATAGTGGATATCTGTTTGATGATCTCGTTCTCTTTGTCCTTGCCGAGTGGCTTGGTCTGTTGAGTGTACTCCAGGTCCTGAAGCTGTTTCTTGAGTTGTTTGACAGGAACCTCATTCTTCTCATCGTTGGATCTTTCCGGCCTGAGCTGAGCGATCTGGTCCTTTAGGGCGGTGACCTTCTGGTTCCACTCATCCCTTAGTACCTTTGTCTCCCTGACCTTCTGGTTGAAGGAATCACGTTCCTCTCTGCATTTCCCTGCCTCATCGACAAGCTCACGTACACGTGAGTTCAGAGAGTCCCTCTTTGCCTTCCACTCTTTGGTCTGGTTGTTCAATTCATCTCTCTGGCGCCTATGCCTCTCCGCATCATTGTTAAGAATGCTGCGTTTCTGTTCTATATCGGCAACTTCCTCAGCGGAAAGCTGGCGCTCCTCCTCTGTTGCCCCTTCTACCGGCGCCTCTTCATCATTGGCCTCACCCGCATCTTCCGCTACTACCGTTTCCTCAACGGTCTCGGGTACATCTGCCGGGGCCTCTGCGACCTCTTCCTCGGTCACTTCGGATACGATTTCTTCGGAAGGTGTCTCAACAACTTCCTCTGCAACAACCGTTTCCTCAACTGCCGGGGTCTCCTCGATCTTAGTTTCCTGTTCTTCAAGAGCGTCAACGTTCGCTTCCGCTGACTGCTGTGCTTCCTGAGAATCGACCTGCGTTACTTCCTCCACAAACTCATCCATAAATCATCACTCAATCGTTCGACTTGACCATAAGCAAAAGTATGGTCCACTTTTCGAGCTGTTATAAGAGGTATTATTTATAAGTGTTTCTACGAGTATTCTACAAGTATTATGTTTATCATGATACAGGCAGCAATATTTCCGTCCGCCTGTATCATGATGTCAGTGTGTCATGAGATCGATCATGTCGTGCTCAGATACACTGTCTGTGGTGATACTTACCTTTACGACAGGGACTGCGTCCGGATTCCGAATCCATATCGTGGGACAGTTCATTCTCATTCATACTGCCCATAGGGGTCCCTGTCGATGCTTTCCCTCCCATCACATTGTACATTCCAACGCTGATGGGGATGCCTTCGATCCTTGTCTCCTTCATGTTCATATCCATGTCACAGGCCTCTTTGCAGGGAAACAATACCCCAGATATGTCCCCTGTCCCCTATGTATCGAAGGTCGCGGTGTCCTATCACAGTAATTGACCGGATATCATGGTCCATTCGCATCATTGATACTATATCACGATGCCCGTACAGTTCCTGATATATGGCCATGTGTTCTCCGTTCATCACAACGATGTCTGCCGTCACTGTCGCAAAGCAGACCATTGTTATTTGTCAATGGCACCAAACCACCAAAACAATATCTTCCACATTTGCTGATAAATACTTCGGATGTAAAGAATATAGTTAGATATAGGGAACAGTAGCGTATTGACTCTCTATCCGGACATATGTGGCTTATGATACTGCCTTGTCTTTTCATAGATTATAAATAATGATACACAATCCAACATCCGATATCAGATGGAAGGTTCTATTTGTCCTCTTGACTACAGGTACGGTCGCAAAGAAATGAAGACCATCTTCTCGGAAGAAGGTCGGATCAGTTACCAGATGAAGGTTGAAGCAGCTCTGGCCAAAGCACACGCATCACTCGGCACAATAAGCAAAGAAGATGCGGAAGAGATAGAGAGGACGGCATCATTGGATGTCGTCAGCATCTCAAGGATAAAGGAGATCGAGAAGGACACGAACCACGATCTGATGGCAATGGTCAAGGCCATGACCGAACAATGCAAAGGGGATGCAGGGAAATATGTGCATCTCGGAGCAACATCCAATGATATCGTTGATACCGCTACCGCATTACAGATCAAGGAAGCATTGAGCATAATCCAAGATGATGTCGATGAACTGATATTCACTTTCGCAAAACTCGCAAAGCGGGAAAGGGATACTTTAGAGATCGGGAGGACGCATGCTCAGTTCGCCATTCCCATAACATTCGGTTTCAAGATCGCAGGGTACATCGCAGAGATGATCAGACACAGGGAAAGGATATTCGAGATGATGCCCCGTGCATGTACAGGGAAGATGGCCGGAGCGGTCGGAACAGGTGCAGCACTCGGAAAGAACTTCGAGAGGATACAGATCGAGGTAATGAAGGATCTGGAGTTAACATACGAACCTGCCGCGACGCAGGTGGTAGGAAGGGACAGATACACCGAATTGATATGTCTGATGGCCAACATCGCAACATCCCTGGAAAGGTATGGTACGGAAGTAAGGAACCTTCAGAGATCGGAGATAGCTGAGGCATCCGAACCATTCGATGCTGAGAAACAGGTCGGCAGTTCCACAATGGCCCAGAAGAGGAATCCCATAAATTCAGAGAACGTCACAGGTCTGGCAAGGATCGTGAGAGGATTCGTCATACCGACATTCGAGAATCAGGTGCTTTGGCATGAGAGGGATCTTTCCAACTCATCTGCGGAAAGATTCACGATACCTCATGTGTTCGTCCTCTTGGATGAGATGCTGGTCAAGATGAATAAGGTGTTCACAGGTCTGGAGATACACTCAGAGAGGATGCTTGATAACATAGCATCGGCGAAAGGATTGATCATGGCAGAACCTGTGATGATGAAGCTCACTGAGAAAGGTATAGGGAGACAGGATGCGCATGAGATAGTCAGAGAGGCATCGATGTGTGCGGTCATGGATGATGTGGACCTCAGGGATGCCCTGTTGGAGAGGGATGATATCAAGGCTGTGATGACCAGGGAAGAGGTCATATCCATAATGGACCCGGCGAATTACACCGGTGCATCCGGTGCAATAGTCGATAAGATGGTATCCGCTGCAGAGGAACTGCTGGGAAGGAAGGTGTGATAATGGTCTCGATGAGAAAGAAGACTAATATGAAATATGGTTTCATAATAGGGGCCGTTGTAGGGGTAGCACTCTTCGGGGTCTGCTACACCATAAACAACAGCTGGTCCTATCTCCTATTCATACCGTTGGCCGCAGCCATGGGCTGGGCCACACAGTATGTGAGGGATGACGAGTTCGATGATTGATCATATCTTCTGGCCTGCCTTAGGTCCGGGTGTTGTGTAATACACATCGGTTATCTTGATCTTCAGAAGATTCTTTGCAGGATACGTCTCCTTCTTCGAGTGGGCGAACTCAACGGCCTTTTCGTAATCGGATCCGGAATTCTCGACCGTCACGGACCCCTTTATCTGATATGAATCCGGGGATTCTGGATCCCAGACGTATATCGATACCTTTGGATTCTCCTTTGCATTGGCAACGGTCTTGCTCATGTAGTTGTCAACGACCCATATCGTTTCGTTATCAGGTTGGAGTATGAGCATCCCTATCGGTACAACATTCGGTGTACCGTCCTTTGATGATGTTGCCAGAGGAAATATCCTTATCTTATTCAAAACGGCCTTCATGTCTTCTGTGAGTTTTACCAATATATCACCGGTTCTTGAATCGGGTCAAAAGTATATCTTATTTGGTGTAACGTTATTGATACAGGGATTTGTTGATCTTTTTTACGTACAGACAATATCAAGACAGTCTCATTCCAATATCGGGAATCTTCCAACGATACGAGATTCGCGCCATCTTTTGCCCACGCCAAGATATGATCCTGCATCCGCAGACCATATTGCGATCATTGCAACAAGATATACCAGATGATAATCCAAGAGGGGATTGTCCGAAGGGGGGAATGTCCCGATGAACATTATGATGAAGAACAATGAACCGAATATCGTTGTAAATTTGGACGCTATCCCCAATACCAATGTCATGCCCAGAAGGGCGAGTCCGACCATGAGCAGAATGTCAGTGACACCGGAGAAGTTACTCATCCAGTGGAATAATCCGGAAAATGGACCATCATTGTAGAGAAGGAATAGATGCGTGGGCGATCCTCCATCGATCATTCCCTGTCCATGAGGGGTCTCCATCCCCAGACCAAACAGTTTATCGAAAAATGCCCAGATCAGCATCAGGCCGAGGATGATCCTCATGATCGCAAGAGGGAGCACGACCCCCTTTTCCTTTATTATTTCAATCGCTCTCATTTGGTCGCCCTGCTCATTTGCGCCATCTTTTCAATGTCGGCAGATATTGCATCAACTGTGCTCTTGCCTCATCAATGGTCATATCCTGTCCGGTCTCTTTCAACCACTCATCAAGATATATGAGATTCTTATCGACCATCTCTTCCATTGTTATATCCCTGGTGAATGAACCGTCTTTGAAACAGTACACACAATAGACATCAGACAGACTTCCATCTGAATTCGTGCCTTTATCGCTGTTCTCCTTCAGCGGCATTCCGCAACTTTGACATATGACCTCATCGCTCATGGTATCATTACTCACAGGAATCATCGATCACAATTAAGTGTTTTTGCAGATAGTGCAACCGAATCCATTGGTATTACATATATTATGAAGATCTCCGATTACGATACACATCAACCATTCAGCCCTTCATATTGCTTGGATGTCATGGGTTCAAATCTCGCCCTGTCCACTATCTTCAGCGATGTTTCTGATGAATGCTGCTGCGAATAACGGATAATGCTCAACTCCCTTTCCATCAACATATATGTTGCTGTTTTCGAATTTTATGCCTCTCTTCACTTTGTATTTATCGGACATGATCGAATCAAGGGATTTTGATTTTCGATTATTTCCCGATTTAACCTCTATTGCTGTGGCCGTACCATTAAGATTCAACACGAAATCCACTTCCAGTGTTCCTTTCCGTTCGAAATATGTCAATCCATAACCGCATTTAGCAAGCATATCTGCGGTCATGTTCTCCACAATGCTGCCTTCGTTCACATATACTGAATCATTCAGCAAAGCTGTTGCCATACCATCTTCCATCATTGATATCAGCAATCCTGTGTCCCTCATATAGACCTTGAATGCATTCAATTTTATATTCACTGCAAGAGGAATAGCGGGTTCCTGAAGGTTATGGCAGAAGCTGATTATACCCGCATCATACAGCCAAGATAATCCTCCTCCGTATGTGTCGTGTCTGCTTCCTGTCTTGCCTTCGACCTGTTCATATACGAATTTTTTATTTGGTCTTGAAAGTTGTCTAGGTATTGAATACAGAACTGCACGCGTCTTTCCTTTGTCTGACATCGGCGCATATTTGGAGATGTCGTCCGCATAACCACTGACTATCCTTTTCTGTACATTCAGGACCTTTCCGAAATGATTGGTCTCTTTGAATGTGGATACTGCCTCCGGCATACCACCAATTATCATATGCCATCGATAGTATCTATTCAACTCATTCAGGGTGAATTCGTCCAATGGTGTACATGATCCCATTGCCTGTTTTATCTCCTCTATCGTCTCGATCTTTATGCCCATTGCCCACAAGAACTCTTCAAAATCCATAGAGTACATATCGATCACACTCTCGTAACCAACAGGATATGATGATACATCCTTGTATTTGACGCCGAGCAGTGAACCTGTACCAATCACATCATATCGTCCATCGATGGTGAAGAATTTGAACGCCACTCTTGCATCGGGACAATTTTGGATCTCATCCAAGAATATCAGGGTCTCTCCGGGTATGAAATCCTTATCCGGGAATCTTAAGGATAATTTTCTGATGACCGAGTCGACACTTCGATCCCCTGCGAATACATCCTTTAATGATTCATCCTCTTCAAAGTTTATGTAAATGTATGTACGATAATTATTTTTGGCGAATTCATCCACTATGTATGTTTTTCCGACCTGCCTAGCACCCCGTATGAGTAATGACTTCTTGTTGGGGTCCCCTTTCCATTCCATTAGCATGTCGGTCATCTTTCTTCGCATAATATTTGTTAACACGCTCCAGCTTATAAATATTTACACTTTTTCCTAGGAATAAATGTCATATTGTTACACTTTTTCCTAGGAATAGATGTTTAACAATTGTAAGATATACAGAAATCCATAGATTTGTGCTTCATATTCATATAACAAGTCCTTGTTTTTTCTAATGACAGTATTCTCTCACGTGAAGGTGATCTCTGTGAAAACTTTATATCCAATGCAACGATGGTCATGTACCGGTATGGGCAGGTAGATCAGCCCGGTAGATCGCTACGTTCGCAACGTAGATGTCGCGAGTTCGAATCTCGCCCTGTCCACCATTATCCTCTATAGTTGGTCTTTACATTTTTTCCTTTTAATTTGTTCTGATATTGCTGAATCAATTGGATGTTTATCATCCGGCTACAACGTATAAATAAGTTGGATGTATAATCCAACTGATAATCATGAAAATATATACTTTGGTCGCGATCGTAGCGGCTGTTATCATTGTCACTGCAGGCGTAGGATTCGTTCTGCTGAACAATAACAGCTCCAAAGAAGTGGTCGATATTATCACCGACGATCCCAACCGTGAGACGGCGGATGCCAACGGAAGGTTGTGGATCGTAGGAAATGCGAACATGGATGATGTCCTGGATGAGAAGGACATAGAATGGATACAGAAGATCCTTGACGGAAAGGCTAATGAAGTTGTCTTCAACGCAGAACTGTCGAAGTATTCTGTTGATGTCAGAATGGCAGATGCCAATCAGGACGGCGTCATCAACAACGATGACATAAAGATGGTCCGCAGCATGATAGATGCGAACATCAACTCAGAGAAACAATTGATCCATTACATCGATGTGGACGGAGCCATAAACTCTATGCACTACCCGGCAAAGACACTCATCTCCACATACGAACAGAACAGCAAACAGATACAGACCCTCCATGCATTGGACATGCTCATAGCTTGGGACTATCAATCTGCAGGTCATGCCTATGCGGCAGGTGCACTCAAAGATGATCAGGTCATATTCCACAGCTACAGCGAACGCAGTGATCCTTCAGCTGAGCTTATAATAAAATACGCTCCTGATGCTATCCTGACAGGTACAAGGGACATATATTGTAACACCCTGGAAGCAGCCCTTCCTTCTGAACGCAGCAATATGGATGTCATAAGGATATCCAGCTGGGAGGACAACAAGGTCATCGAAGGAACACTGACCCTCGGTTTCATGATATGTAAGAACGAGGAGGCACAGGCATATGCGGCCTGGGCTGACAAATGGATCGGAACCATTTCAGATAAGGTCTCTACCCTGTCTGATGACAAGATCGTCAAGATCCTAGTTCCTAGGGGACAGTATGTAGGATGGGAGTACATCATGAACGGCCCCCGTTCCGGAAAGTATGAGACATCTCTGCTTGCAGGTGCGGACAATGTCATCACCCGTAACCTTACCTCAACCAGCACCAACGTCACCGTGACCGATGAGTGGGTGAAGGCGCAGTCGGATCTTGACTACATAGTGGCCATAGTCTACGGCGGACTCACTAACGTGAAGATGAACGATTATACCAACAAATCGTTCTATGATGCTGCGGTGAAGCACTGGGCAGGAATGACCAACGCCTACGGAACACAGATACATGTTCTGGATAACCTTGTGGGACAGGGTACCAGTTACGTCATAGGTTCCGTATACATGGCGAAATGGTTCTATCCTGATCTGTTCAAGGATATGAATCCGGATGAGATCTTCCAGGAATTCATGGATGATTTCCTGCAGTATGATTTCGATGTTGCGGCATATCAGGCGACCGGCGGTATCGCCATCTAAAACCATTCGACCGGAGGGATGAGGTGACTCATCCCTCTGATCCTTTTTCATGTGATAAGCATGTCAAACCTTCGAAATAGGCTTAGTGCGGATATCGGAAAGGACAAGGGTCTGCAGCTTGACGCTGTAGAACAGAACGATCTTCTATACAAGGAATGGGACAAGGGAGATTCCGAAACAGATAAGGTATTAGATCAACAATATCACAAGCACATATTTCGAAAGATAATCTTCGTTTCTGTCTGCATTATATTGGCATTCGTCTCTGCAGGCATGATAATAACCCACGGCGATTATCCTCTGGAGTTCGCTGAGGTCTACCAGATCATCTGGAACCATATCCTGCACGGGGCCCCCACTGATGCAATCGAATACCTCAAGGACCATGTTGTCTGGGAACTTCGTCTGCCCAGAGTATTGGTGGCGATAATAGCGGGATTCGGTCTTGCCCTGGCAGGAGCAGTGATGCAGAGTACCCTGAAGAATCCTATGGCGGATACTTACACCACGGGAGTATCATCAGGTGCGGCATTCGGTGCCACTCTGTGCATAGTCTCAGGTTTCAATTTCATATCGGGGGATTTCAGTCTTCTGCTCAATGCATTCCTGTTCTCTCTGGCCCCCACGGCTTTGATAATGGTGGTCTCGAGAATGAAGGGTGCCTCTTCCACTACAATGATACTCTCGGGTCTTGCCATCATGTACATATTCAGTGCAATGACGACAGCCCTCCAGTTATGGGCGGAGCCAGACAGTCTTGCGGCCATATACAGATGGCAGGTCGGTTCTTTGAACAACATGCTATGGGATGATGTCCCCGTTATGTTCGTGGTCACATTGATAGGTTCGGTCGCTATAATGTTGTTATCTAACAAGATCAACATCCTGTCCTCCGGTGACGAAAGCGCAAGAGCACTAGGTATCGATGCTTCCAAACTCAGGATAATATGTTTGGTCATAGTTTCACTGATAGCTGCCTCCATAGTCAGTTTCACAGGTACGATAGGATTCGTTGGATTGGTCGCTCCTCACGTTGCAAGGATATTCATCGGTTCGGACAACAGATATCTGATACCTGCTTCTGCCGTATTCGGAGCATTGTTGTTGTTGATATCGGATTACATTGGAAGGACCATCATCGCCCCATCCGTATTGGAGGTTGGTGTGGTCACAGCGTTCATAGGCGGTCCGATGTTCCTTTATCTCATAATACGACAGAGGAAGGAGGCATGGAATTGAGGATAGAGATAGAGAAACTTGGATTCCGATACGGGGATGTCCAGATCCTTAGTGATATCGATCTCACCATCGATGAACCTGGTCTTATCTGTATAGTAGGACCAAACGGTGTGGGTAAATCCACACTTGTGAAATGCATATTGGGCATCAACAAACCCAACGAGGGGAGGATACTTGTCGACGGTAACGATCTATCCGAACTGAGATTGAAGGAGATAGCGAAGGTCATGGGATATGTTCCTGTGACATCGGGGGACGTATTCGCCAGAACCGTGATCGACATGGTCATGATGGGCAGACATCCTCATCAGAGGATGGGTTCTGCATCTGAAATCGATTGGAAGATCGTGAAGAGATCCCTGAATATGATGGGCATCTCGGACCTTGCAATGAAGGACTCCAACGAGATCTCTGCAGGACAGCATCAGAAGATGGTCATTGCGAAGGGTCTGGCCCAGACTCCCAGAGTGCTTATCCTTGACGAACCCACCGCCAATCTTGATGCCAGACACCAACTGCAGGTGACCGAGAGACTCAGGAATCTGGCAAAGGAGATCGGAATGACAGTCATAATGGTAAGTCACGATCTCAACACCTCTGCGAAATATGCTGATAAGATCGTTATGATGGCCCCTCCGGGAACGATATACAGAGTAGGGACACCTGAGGAGACCCTTACTGCAGAGACGATAAAGAATATCTACGGGGTCGATTGCAGGGTCATAGATGACGACGGCAGGCCTCATGTCATCCTTCAAAGGGCATTGGAGGATGATGAGATGTCTCTGATTGACTGATATCGATTAACACCTAATGGGGGCAATGTCCTAATGTCAATACCAACAGTATCGTTTCGGGTGATGTTTTTCACCTACCATTAGGTCGGCCAATCCCTTTAAATCCACTGGCGTGTTATTGGATGTTACTATGGATATAAGTTCTCTAACGGAAACTCCCTTGATACCGATAATAATAACGGCAATAATTGTTTGTGTTTTGCTGTATTTCTTCATAACGAACAGAAAGGAAGCTAAAGAGATCAACGATGATTCTAACAAACGTTGTTCACAATGTAATAGCAAAATGACATACAAAGGCAAATACTGGGTATGTCCGAACTGCAATAACAAGGAAAGAACTGTTCCCAAGAAGGAAAGAAGAACGTCAAGAACAAGATGATCTTTCAAAACTCATTAATAAAATCTTTCATAATATGATTTTTATCTATTGTTGATGGAGTTTTTACATCCAATCCTTAATCTAGTTTTTGGTATTGGATAATAGTTATTTATACGCATAATCCCGTTGTCAAATATGGAGCTTGGATGGATATACCTTATCATCGCAAGCATACTTGAGCCCATTTGGGTGATCACCCTGGAGAAATCCGATAATTTCAGAAAGATAGGATGGGGTGTTCTGACATTCGTGCTCATTATGGCTTGCTTGTATACATTGGCCCTCGCCGTAGCGGAGATCGGCCCCGGAATATCCTATGCACTGCTTGCAGGCATAGGAGCAGTAATCGTTGTAGGACTTGGTGCAGTACTCTATAAAGAAGTGATAACTGCGAAGAGAGTTGTCTTCGTGTCAATGATCGTCATAGGAATAGTGGGAGTAAGACTATCATCCGGAGGGATAATATGAACATAACCGAGAACAAGATAGCACTGGGTTGGATCATAATAGTCCTCGGAGGCATATTCCAAGTGATATGGGCGATAGGTCTGGACTATACTGAAGGGTTCACACTCATATGGTGGGATATCCTAGTAATAATATTCGTGTTCCTAAGCATCTGGTGCCTATCATACGGAATGAGATCCGGGATCCCGATGAGCACATGCTATACCGTATGGATAGGGTTGGGGGTCGTCGGAACCATATTGGTGTCTGCGGTACTCGGTCTGGAGACAATAAGCTGGACGATGGCGATATTCCTCGCAATAGTCGTGGGCGGCATCATAGGATTGAAAATGACGCCGATAGAGACCCGCGAATGATTGATAATATATGAAGTGATACGGAATAAGAATGTCAGAAGAGCAGATACTGTTCCCATTTACGGATATTGTCGGTCAGGAGGATATGAAGAAGGCCCTTCTCCTCAATATCGTGGACCCCGGAGTAGGCGGGGTCCTGATAAAGGGAGATAAAGGCACCGCCAAATCCACGACCGTAAGGTCCCTGGTGCAGATACTCCCGGAAAGACCTGTCGCAGAGGGGTGTATGTTCCACTGCGATCCAAGGTATCCACAGAGGATGTGCATCGAATGCCAAGAGAGGATGGCAGCAGGAGAGAAGATCAATACACTCATGATGCCCATGAGAGTGGTCGAACTCCCTCTGAGTGCCACCGAGGACAGGATATCCGGTACATTGGACCTGGAATACATCCTCAGAACTGGAAAGAAGAAATTCGAACCAGGAATACTTGCACAGGCGAATGGTAATCTCCTCTATGTGGATGAAGTGAATCTTTTGGATGACCACATTGTGGATATCCTTCTTGATTCTGCAGCAATGGGAATGAACTATGTCGAGAGGGAAGGCATCTCCTTCTCGCATCCCTCGAAATTCATCCTAGTAGGTACGATGAATCCTGAGGAGGGGGATCTTCGTCCACAACTGCTAGATAGGTTCGGATTATCGGTGACCGTGGAAAGCGAGAACGACGTGAAGAGAAGGATGGAGGTCATCAAAAGGAGATTGAAATTCGATTCCGATCCCGAGAAGTATATCATGGACCGCATGGATGATATCAACAATATGCGTAATATGATAGTTGAAGCGCGCGGAAGACTCAGTGATGTCAAGGTCGAAGAGAAGATACTACGTGCAGCAACGATGATATCCATACATTTCGGGATGGAAGGGCATCGTTCCGACATCACACTCATAAGGGCAGCAAAGGCAAATGCCGCACTTGAGGGAAGGACCGAGGTCACGATGGACGATATCAGGGAAGTTGCCAAGCTCGTTCTGGCACACCGTATAAAGAAACGTCCGTTCGAAAGGACCAAGTTCGATTCCGGGGAGCTGGAAAGATGTCTGACGGGTCTATAAGACCTATATCCTTTCCATTCACGGCCATTTACGGACTTGATGAGGCCAAAGAGGCCATACTTTGTGCGGTCATCAATCCCAATGTGAGGAGCGTGTTGCTCAGAGGATCCTCCGGAGAGGCAAAGACCACCCTTGCAAGATCGATATCCGATATCACAGAGGATAGAAGATTGATCAACGCCCCTTTGAACATTACAGAGGACAGACTCTTCGGTACCATCGACATAGAATCCGCCTTGAATAAAGGAGTAGTTGAACTTCAAAGGGGATTGCTTAGTGATGCGGATGATAACTTCCTCTATCTGGATGATGTGAACCTTTTTGACAAAAGACTCCTGAACTCGATACTCAACGTACTTGAGAGTGGGACCGTATTGATAGAGAGGGACGGGCTATCCACCTCCTACAAATGCAAGACCACGATAATAGCATCAATGAACACCAACGGTCCTCCAATGGACCCTTCATTCTTGGACAGATTCGATATCTGCATCAATATGGATCACACCCTTGACGACGAAGGAAGACTGGAGATCCTGAAAAGGAGCATACTTTTCAACGAGGATCCTGTAAAGTTCAGGAATTCCTACCAAAGAGAAGAAGCAGAACTCAAGGATAGGATATCCTCTGCCAAGGATATCCTGCCATCCATCGGGATACCGATGAAGCTGATGTATGCAATTGCTAATGTCAGCAAGAGCCTTGGGATCGAAAGCCATCGGGGGGACCTTGCCGTTGCCCATGTATCTGTAGCATTGGCCGCTTTGGACGGAAGAGGGGACATCGACTACAATGACGTAAAGAATGCTTCAAGGATGTGTCTTTACCACAGAAGGAAGGTAGAGGCCATATCCAACAGGAAGAAGTCCATATCGTTCATAGATCACCGTATTGACGAGAATGATATGATCGTCAGATCTCCGGAGATAATACCCGGGGCGGATCAAGATTATTCGATGGATGAACTCAACGACATACCGGAACTGGATGGTTTCGATGTGCCGATCATAGGGGAGATAGTTGCAGAGGTATCCGATGTTTTCGAATCGATAGATATCATGGAATTCGACAGGATGCAGGACATCGGTTCAAAACGTGCGACCACGATAAGCAGGGACAGATCGGGAAGATATGTTAACTCAAGGATAAGCGATGGCAGCAACCCTGATCTTGCTTTCGATGCAACGATAAGATCGGCTGCACCATATCAGATCAAACGTCGCGGAGATACGGGCAAAGAAGGATTCATAATCGAAAAACAGGATCTTAGGGAGAAGATAAGAAAGAAACGCCGCCGCTGCACATTCCTTTTCATGGTGGACAACAGCGGTTCTTTGATCATAAGGAACAGGATATCACTTGTGAAGGCATCCATACTTTCAATGTTGGAAAGCCACTATGTGAAAAGGGATAGGGTGGGATTCATGACGTTCTCCGAGGATTCCATCGATATAGTGATGAATCCCAGCAGGTCAATCGAGATGATATTCGATATCCTGGATTCCCTGAAGACCGGCAGCGGTACACCTCTCGCCCAAGCTATACTCACAACCGCCGATTACATGAAGACATACATGCGGAAACATCCCGATGAGATATGTTATGTCATAATGATAACCGATGGAAAGGCGAACATACCGATCGAAGAGGGTGTCGACATCATAGGGGAGTTGCTTGAGGTCGCAAGGAATGTGGATGTCCCCGATCTTAGATGGATCGTCATAGATTCCGGCATAGGGTACACGAAAAGCGACATACCTCTGGAACTTGCCAACATACTAGGCGGGATCTATTTCACATTGGATGAGTTGAATGCCGACCCGAACAAACTGAAGAATGTGTGATCATTTTTCATAATTATTTTTCAATTAAAAACACTTGATCGCATATTTTTAAAGTGAAACCACTTGATTTTGTTTACTTAAAGTAAAAACGCTTGAATAGGATTTAATATTGGATGTATATTCCAACTGTTGGTGATACAACTGGAAAACAAGACGATTGTAGCCGTTGTAGCGGTCATCATTCTCATCGGAGCATCGGTGGGAGTGGCTTTGATCCTCAACGGGCCAAATGACAAGAACCCTGTGATCGAGACCGGGAGGCTTGTCGTATACGGCAACGCTAACAACGATGACTACCTGGATGACAGGGATGTGAATTTCATCGAGGATATTGTGAACGGGGTCACAGTGTGGGACCGTGAAGAGAATCCTTTCGCTGACACCAACACAGATGGTGTCATTGACAACAAAGATGTTGAACTTCTTAAGAAATTCATAAAGAAAGAATCTGCTACGATGTACTACTATGATTATGCAGGTACCGTACAGTCGATACACTATCCGATAACCGGTAACCTTTCCGTGATATACAACTACGGACTGGATGCCTCGATAATATTGGGGTGCTACGACCGTGTTGTTGCCGCAGGTAACAATGTTATAACCACCATAAGTAACACCGAGACAAGATATCCCGGACTCAAGGACATGATAAACCTCAGGGACCCCGTCGGAGACCCAGAGGACCTCATGCAGGCAGGAAAGGATCACAATGTCAAAGCGATATTCGGTATCGGAGAGTCATACGTGACCACCATACAGGACAAGCTCAAGGCAGCGAATTCAGATATTGATGTCATTACGATCAATACCAGCGGATACAAGGGCATGTCATGTGACTATCTTGGCGGAATAATAACGCTGGGTGTCATGTTCGGATGCGAGGAGAACGCATACAAGTACATCAAGTCCGTGGATAACATCCTGGGATACCTTGAGGATAAACTTGCGGATGCACCCAACTACACATATGTGGCTGCACACAACCCCTCAAATGCATCTACGGTATCGATACGTACGACCAGTTCCAACGGATCCGTTGCAGGGAACATACACACAATAAACATGCTCCCTCTGACCGACCTCTTCGGAGGTAAGCAGGCAAGCACAGGTCCGACCGCGAACATAGAGGACATAGCCGCGAAGATGGATCCGGATGTAATAATCATCAGCACATGGGCGATGATCACTGACTCAATGACGTATGCTGAGGCACAAAACATGTTCGAGAACATGGCCAGCTATCTCCAGATATGTGATGCATACAAGGATAAGAAGATCTTCTGTGCGACGTTCGAATCGTACGGGACATATTCCGGAATCGCAGCACTGCCCTTGCTGGCAGCATACATATGGCCTGATCTCGTAGATGAGGACTATGGATGGAAGACCCTGCAGGAGTACTACGATACATACACCATGCTTGACGTTGATGTCAAGAAGGTCGGATGTTTCGCACCCCATAAACTTTGATCGAACATCCCGCCGGACCTTCGGCGGGACCCTTTTTAATTTATTCAAGGCGGTAGGATATTGAGCGGTATTGCAGACGATGATCTCAGGACAGTGAGCAGATCTGTCATCAGATCGGTTGATGAGTGGACGACAGAGATCGAGGATCACGAAGAGGTGAGAACGACACTCAGCAGATACCACTCGTATGTTCTGAAGAAATGGATATTCATGGCCGTTTGTATCGTACTTGTCATAATCGTTTCAGGAGTGGCCCTTACGATTGGTGGATATGAAATAGGGTTCTTTGAGACCTATTCGATAATTTGGGACCACATAACAGGGAACATACAGGATATCGATAAGGATTATGTCATAACAAAGATGAGGTCCCCGCGTATACTGATAGGTATAATCGCCGGGGCCGGACTGGCTGTTGCGGGAGTGGTCATGCAGAGCACATTGAAGAACCCTCTCGCAGACCCATACACCACAGGTGTATCCGCCGGAGCACTGTTCGGTGCCACGATGGCCATAACGACTCAGATCGCATATACAGGAGGGCAGTACGCAATAGTTACCAATGCATTCATATTCTCACTGATACCGACGATGGTCATCATTGGCGTATCGAAGTGGAGGAGATCGTCCCCCACAGTGATGATAATGGCAGGCATTGCTGTGATGTACATATTCAATGCCATGACAACCGTGATGAAACTATGGGCGGAACCCAATAGCCTTGCCGACCTATATCAATGGCAGGTAGGAACTCTGACCATGGCAACATGGAGCGACATACCGATCGTACTGGTTGTTGTATCGGCTGGGATCATCTTCATGCAGTTGATATCGAAGAAACTGAATATCATGGCTACAGGTGACGAGAGTGCCAAATCCCTGGGAGTTGATGTTGAGACAATGAGGATAATCTGTCTTATCGCAGTGGCCCTCATGAGTGCAGTGATAGTAAGTTTCACAGGACTGATAGGATTCGTAGGACTCATAGCACCACACGTTGCCAGGATATTCATTGGAGCAGATAACAGATATCTGATTCCGGCATCTGCATTGTTCGGTGCCGCATTATTGATAATATCCGATCTGGTAGGAAGGACCATCATAGCACCCGCAACACTGCAGGTCGGTGTGATAACCGCATTCTTGGGCGGTCCATTGTTCCTCTGGTTGCTTATGAACAGGAAGACCAAGATATGGGGTTGATGATATGAGGATAGACATAGAAGACTTGCATTTCTCATACGGTGATACAAAGGTCCTTCATGGGATCGACCTCTGCCTTGATGGCCCTGGGTTGGTCTGTATCATAGGACCGAACGGAGTTGGTAAATCAACACTTGTCAAATGTATCAACAAACTTCTCAAGCCCACATCAGGCAAAGTGATGATAAATGGTGAAGATACATCGAAGATGTCACTTAAGGATGTCTCCGAATTGGTTGGTTATGTCCCTGTATCAAGCGAGGATTGCTTCTCAATGCCTGTCGTTGATGCTATCCTTGTTGGAAGAAGCAACAGGAAGAAGTGGAGAACGAACGACGAGGACCTAAAATCCGTTCATCAGGTAATGAAACTGCTTAAGATAAGCGATCTGGCCATGCGTAGTTTCAGTGAACTGTCCGCAGGACAACACCAGAAGGTCGCTCTGGCACGAGGCCTCATCCAAGAAACGGAGATACTGATATTGGATGAACCGACATCGAATCTTGACATAAAACATCAGGTCTATGTAACAGAATTACTGAGAACGATCGCCATCAAAAGGAATATGCTAATCATCATGATAAGTCATGACATAAACATATCATCAAAGAACGCACATAAGATGATAGTAATGTCCGAACCGGGCATCATATCTTACATCGGAGACCCAAATGATGTCATCACCGAGAACATGATAAGGAACGTATATGGAGTCGATTGTAAGTTGGTCGATAACGAATCCAGACCCCATATAATGCTAGGTTCTACACTAGACGAATAAAAATTGGATCAATCGGTATATATTTCTACTTCTACCTCCCTATGAACGTCGGTGATTTAAAAATGCCCAGTTTCGCTAATCCCTTTACGGGAAATGTAGACAGAAAGATGACCGACCAAGAACTAGCACAGGCAATAAGACTCGACCTCGCAAGCGAGTTGGAGGCAATATACCTGTATGATTCCCATGCAGCAGCTACAGATAACCCTCTCGCGAAGAAGGTCCTTCAGGACATACGCGACGAAGAGAAGGAACACATGGGAGAGCTTCTGACACTCCTCATACACCTTGACCCCGAAGAGAAGAAGCTCTTCGAGCACGGAGAGGGTGAGGTCAAGGAGATGATGGACGAGCTCAACAAGACCAAGAGTAAGAAGAAGTGATGTGTATCACGGATCCTAACCTCAAAACTCCTTTTTTCTTAATTTCCATTAATAACCATTATAGATTCATAAAGCATATCTATCCTCATGGACCTAGCTACTATCGCTATCATCTGCATGATATTGGGACTTATACTTCTGATAATCGAGGCAGCGACCCCGGGATTCTTCGCAGTGATACCTGGAGCCGTCCTTGTGATAATCGGACTATTGGGATACTTCGTAGAGGACTTCTTCACCTCATGGTATCTTCCGGCAACAGCTATCGTTGTGACACTTGTGGTAACGGCAGTAACGATAAAAGGATACCAAATGCTTGCAAGACCCGAACCTCCTGAGACCACGGTAATGGAATCCCTTGTGGGAAAGACCGGTACTGTAACTCAGAAAGTGGAGCCAGGGAGCCTTCGCGGGAAGGTCAAGATCGACTCTGACCTCTGGAGTGCGACATCCGAATCCACCATAAACGAGGGTACGGAGATCGAAGTATACGCTGCAGAAGGAGTTCACATCAAAGTGAGACCAAAATAAGTCCTTTAATGGATTTGTATAAACCCTGTGAAAAACATCCCGATAACCATTTTTTGGATATCGGTGATTTACTGCCTTCATATCAATATCGTTTGAACAAATCATCTTCTATCGATCAGAGAAGATACCTTGTTAATGTAAGATAAATGTGTGAAAGATCACACTTTCAATACCACTAATGTGATATTAATCACATTATCCATACCTCATGATCAAATAATGTGGAGAAAGAAAAATGTAAACGGACACTAGACTCTTTCAAAACAATTGTTTATATGGTCATGAAGTAAACTGATTTTTATATTCACTTTCCCATATGGAATTGGAGATAAACATGGAAGATTGGATATACGCTCTTGTTTTGGTCCTTATCATCGCAGTAATAGCAATAATGCTGAGCGGTGTGAAGATCATTCAGCCTTATGAGCAGGGGGTCTACATGAGACTCGGAAAGTTCATAAAAGTCCTGAACCAGGGATTGAACTTTGTCTGCCCTTTGATCAACGTAGTTGTCAAAATTGATCTGCGTACACAGGTACTGGATGTTCCCAGCCAGGAGGTCATCACTAAGGATAACTCCCCAGTAAGTGTGGATGCTATCGTTTACATTAAAGTGACCGATCCTAAGAAAGCGTTCTTTGAGATCGTTGATTACAGGTTCGCAACGGTGAACCTGTCTCAGACAACTCTCAGATCGGTGATCGGTGAGATGGAACTCGATGAGATACTATCCAACCGTGAGAAGATCAACGCACAACTCAGGGACATACTCGATGAGAACACCGATAAATGGGGTGTCAAGATAGAGAGTGTCGAGATCAGGGAAGTGGATCCGGCACAGAAGGTCAAGGACTCGATGGAGGAGCAGACCTCCTCAGAGAGGAGGAGACGTGCAGCTATCCTTCAGGCAGACGGTCTGAAGAAGGCTGCCATCCTCGAGGCTGAGGGAAAGAAGAAATCAAGGATCCTCGAGGCTGAGGGACTTCAACAGTCCATGGTTCTTGAGGCTGAGGGTAAGAAACTCGCTTTGATACTTGAAAGTCAGGGAGAGGCACAGAAGCTCAGGATCATGTCAGTAGGTGCCGCTGCATTGGATTCGAAAGCACTGTCCGTTCTTTCAATGGAGACATTGAAGGTCGTAGGTCAGGGCGAGTCGTCGAAGATATTCTTCCCAATGGAGGTAACGAAGCTCATTGAAGGCGTCTCACAATACATGGGAACCGCCGCTAATATTCCGGATAGGTCATTGAGCGATATAGGCGACCTTGAGAAGATGGTCGGAAAGGCCGACGATATACTCGGTACGATACCCAAGGAGAGCGATATCAAAGAACGTCTCGCCAAAGTGGACCAGATCGTAGGTCAGGAGAAAGCAGAGACCGAGGAGATCGCAAACAAGATTGCAAGGTCCGGTTGAACCTTTTAAACCATTTATTTTTTTTATAACCAATAATGTATTTTATTGTACATTGATGTACAAATATTCAAATAGAGAACCGGCATCATCGATCCAAAGATGATACCATGTCTGAAAAGAACGAACACACGAACAGAGAACGATATAGGATACTGATCGCAGGCGTGATAATACAATTCTGCGCAGGCATAATCTATATGTGGAGCGTATTCAAACAGCCCGTTGCGGATCATCTTAGCTGGGATGCAAGTGCATCGGCACTGACATCATCATTCATGCTTGTCGCATTCGTAGCCGGCATACTTGTATGCGGACGCATAATGGATATCATCGGTCCGAAGAAGACATGCATCGCAGGAAGCATCATGATGTCCTTGGGCATATTAGCCTCATCTTTCGTCACAGCCTCGGACCCTTACCTTATATACGTAACATACGGGATAATCGGGGGATTCGGTGTCGGAACAGTATACACATGCACAGTATCCCCAATTCAGAAATGGTTCTTCGATAAGAGAGGATTCGCCACAGGGATAATGGTCGGTGCATTCGGTTTCTCATTGGTCATATTCGCACCTCTTGCGAACTATCTGCTTGCTAATGTAGGAGTTCCGTCCACATTCCAGGTATTTGGTATTGCTTTCCTGATAATCTGTACCATCTGTGCATTCATGATCACAAATCCTCCGGAGAACTACGTTCCGAAGCCGGGAGTAAACTCAGCCAACACTCAGAAGCAATACACACCCAAAGAGATGTTGAGGACCAAAGCGTTCTATCTCATCACATTGTCATTGTTCTTCGTACTTCCCGCCTACTTCATACTGAACCCATTGTTCATGAGTCTTGGTATGGACAGGGGATTGACCGAATCCTTGGCTGTCATGGGGGTCATGATCACAGGAATATGCAGCGCATCAGGAAGGTTGGCGATAACATGGATGTCCGACCACATAGGTAGAATGGTCGCATTGTTCCTGATCATCGGACTGACTCTGCTCGGAGTGGTCCTTGTGATATTCGCGGAAGGATTGATGTTCATGGTCTGTCTTGCGATGATCGCATTCGCATTCGGAGGCGCTGCAGGGATATATGCAACGGTCACTTCCGACCACTTCGGGACCAAGAACATGGGCAGCAATTATGGATTCGTCATGCTGGGATTCGGGGCTGCTGCACTTATATTCCCGTTTATATCGAATGCCCTTTCTACCGATGGAGATTATACAACAGCATTCATGATCTGTGCCGTAACGTGCATAGCATCATTGATCTGCATATTGCTCCTTAGAGCGGGATCGAAGAAGGATAATGCTGCAATAAGCTGAAAAAAACATTTTATCTTTTTTATCCTGATCATTCTTTATTATGATCGGGATCTTATGAAAATATCAATAAAAAGAAAGTGGTTTGAAGTGGTTTGACTACGATCTTAAAGGTCGTAGTTCTTCAAGTTGAAGTTAGGAACATCCTTGAATTCTTTGGTGCAGTACTCAAGGAACTTACTCTCTTCTTCGGGCAGTGCCTCGAATTTCTTGATTATATCGTTGAGTGTTTCGAGCTGCTTATTGGTGAGCCCGAGTTCCTTTTTCTCGTATCCGTTGAGGATGATCTTCGCTCCGGTCAGACCGGCTGCTTTTGCACGGAGGTACAGATCGTTGCCGTGCTCCGCGATGGCCTTTCCTACTTCGTATGCATGGTCGTATGCGAGTACGTATGCCTCAGGTCCTCTGTACCTGTCAGCGTACATGTACAGGTCCCTCATGGTCTTTGCCTGGTCCATCTGGATGGCTGTGTTCATGAGTGCTGCCTCGTATCCGATCGATCCGAACCAGCACTGAACGGAGGATCCTCCGAATTCGGGGTGGTACTCGACGGACTCGTTGGACCAAAGGTCACAGACCTGTGCCATCAGGTTACCCTGGAGATCACAGTGTGCGCACTGACAGTTCTTTCCTTCCTGTGCGGTCGGCTTTCCTGCTATCGACTTGACTATCGGGCCTTCGTAACCGCAGTCCTTATCTGGTCCCACAGCTCCGGATTCCCATGCTGCAAGTGTCCTTGCCGCAGATATACATCTTGTTACTGCAGAGAATGTCTTCTGGACATCATTATCCAAGTATCCTCCTGCCATGAACATTGAAACATTTGCTCCGGAACAGTTGGTATCTCCGCCTGCTACGGACTTGTGTTTCTTTGCTATGTTGGTGAATTCCTGCCAGACATATGTCATATCTATTGATCCAAGGTATCCTACACCAAAGAGGAAACCTATGATGTCACCGTTCGTAACTGAGTAGTCAGCAAGTTCTTTTCCGCCGACAGTCTCACATGAGAGATTGTCTGCTCCGTTCTCGCATGCGAACTCTGCACATTCGAAGAGTTTCTCAGGGTATGCACGGTGTCCGCCCATTCCTGGGCGAAGTCCCTCATCTGCCTCACGCTGGTCGGGTATGGTGTGCCTTACTGCACAGTTCAATCCGTATTCCTCGTGATACTTCTCACAGATCTCTTTTTGACCTGCGACAACGGGCCCTGCAAGTTTCTCCTGGTTCATCTGAGAGACCCACTCGGTCTCAAGCTGAACATCCGGGAAACCAACTGTGACAGCTCTGTTCAGAATGTCCTTTGAAATGTAATCGACATACTCCTTTCTGAGTTTTTCCGGATCCTTCTCGGTTCCGGGCCTGGGTGCGTAGTTGATCTCAGGTATGACCTTTCCGGCCCCGATCTTGAGTCCGAATCCGTATGACACGGGGTGTTTTGCGTGACCGAAGATCATATCATCGGCACTGTCATAGGTCATCTTTGTGTATCTTGTGACTGCCAAATTACTTGCCCCCTACTATGTCATCCCATTCTTCCCTTACTCTCTTCCAGTCATATCCCTGTCTGAGCTTGTCAGCTATCAAGGGTGTCTGGGGAGCCTTTTCAGAATATATTCCGAGATCGTATGAGTTCGCGAAGTCCCTGTTCACTGCACCGCCACATCCCATTATCGGTATGTCCAACCCGTTCTCTATGAACAATTTGGACTCTGCGGGGAATGCGGTCATTGTTGTGGTCATGAGTGCTGTTCCGCTGACGAACAATGGTCTCACTTCCTTTGTCTTCTCAACGACATCCACAATAGGGACGTCCCTTCCCATATCGATCACATCGTATCCGGATGATTTCATCATCACGGCTGCGATGTTCTTTCCGATATCATGGGGATCTCCTTCCGCTGCATGCATGATAACGGTACCTTTGATGTCTCTTCCACCGGGGACCTGTTTCTCTGCAATGGCGATTCCGATCTCCATTGTCTTAGCGGCCATCATGATCTCGGGGAGATAGTACACATGCTCTGCGTACAATTTGGCCACTACTTCCATGCCTGCCACCAGACCATTGTTGATGACATCAAGGGGGTCTCTCTGTTTCAGGGCGTCCATAACGACTGGTCCGACTGTCTTGAACCTCATGTACAAGACCTCTTCCGCTACTTTTCTGAAGACCTCATCGGTAGGCAACATCTTCTTTGCCATCTCTTCAGGGGTAGCAACCACTTGCTGATCGATGTCGTATCTTTTTATTACGACAGAAAAATCAGCATTCGCTGGTTTTGTCAACATATTTCCTTCTCCTTATCTCGGTTAAAAACCGTATTTTATGGATTTTACATATCCTATTTAGTTAGTTTGATGGATGAAAGATACATCCATAAAAACAATTAAATAAGGCTAGATGGATAATACATCCAATTGGCATTATATACATAATTATGTATGTTCCAGAATATTGATTTGTCAATAAAATTATGAAAATATTTAAAAAAATAAAAAATAAAACACATTTATAAAGAAAAAACCACCAATTATTCATCCAACTATTCGAATTTACATATTTTTGTATTTAGCTGTAACGATATCATATTCGATGTGACATCCAACTTATTTAACCATGAATGATAAAATTATGTTTGATCATTTAATGAATACATACATCAATTTAAGAAGAATAGAAAAATAAAAGATTATAGAAAGTGGTTTTAACTCATCCAAAGAGCATGCGGACTTACAATCCGTAGTTCTTCTTAGTGTAGTTCGGAACGAGTTCGGTGTACTTCTTGTCGCAGTACTCTACGAACTTGGCCTCGTCGTCCGGCAGTGCCTCGAGCTCCTTTATGATAGCGTCGAGAACTTCCTTCTGCTTTGTTGTGAGTGCAAGTTCCTTTGAGTCGAATCCGGACTTCACGAGCTTTGCTGCTGTGAGACCTGCTGCCTTCGAACGGAGGTAGATGTTGTTGCCTTCCTTCGCTATGGCCTCTCCGATCTTGTACGCGTTGTCGTAAGCGAGGATGTATCCCTCGGGTCCTCTTGCGCGGTCTGAGATCATGTAGAGATCCCTCAATACCTTCTCGTTGCCGGTTGCGATGGCCGTATTCATCAAGGATACTTCGTATCCGAGTGATCCCAACCAACACTGGACGGATGTCCCACCGAATTCAGGGTGGTACTCGACGGATTCGTTGGACCAGAGGTCACAGACCTGTGCCATCAGGTTTCCCTGAAGATCAGCGTGTGCACACTGACAGTTCTTTCCCTCCTGGGCCGCAGGCTTTCCGGTGATGGACTTTATTATCGGTCCCTCGTAACCGCAGTCCTTGTCAGGTCCTGCGGCACCGCATTCCATTGCGACCATTGTCCTTGCTGCGGATATTGCCCTTGTCACTGCAGAGAATGTCTTTTGGACATCCTGGTCAAGCAGACCTCCTGCCATGAACATCGACACGTTCGCACCTGAACAGTTGGTGTCTCCACCGGCCACTGCCTTGTTCTTCTTTGCGATGTTCACGAACTCTGACCAGACATACTCCATGTCGACCGATCCGAGGTATCCCACTCCGTAAAGGAATGCGGTTATGTCCCCGTTCGTGACTGCGTAGTCAGCGAGTTCTTTTCCACCCATGGTCTCACAAGAAAGAACATCGGCTCCGTTCTCACATGCGATCTCGGCGCACTTGAAGAGTGCTTCCGGATATGCATGGTGTCCCTTCATACCCAAGCGAAGACCTTCCTCTGCCTCACGCTGGTCGGGTATGGTGTGCCTTACTGCACAGTTTATTCCGTACTCGTTGTTGAATTTCTCACAGATCTCCTTCTGTCCCTCGACGACGCCTATCGACATCTTCGGGTTACCCATCTGCGATACCCATTCCGTCTCAAGCTGTACATCCGGGAATCCGAGTGTCACAGCTCTGTTGAGAACATCCTTTGAGATGTAGTCAACATACTCCTTTCTGAGTTTGGCCGCATCCTTTTCCGATCCGGGCCTTGGTGCGTAGTTGAGTTCCGGTATGACCCTCCCGGCTCCTACCTTTATGCCGAACCCATACGATACAGGGGATTTTGATGTTCCGAAGACCATATCATCCGCGTTGGCATATGCCATCTTTGTGTATCTTGTTGCTGCCATCTCACACACCTCCTACAATGTCTTCCCAGTTCTCTCTGACCTTTCTCCAGTCGTATCCGGCCTTTATCTTGTCAGCGATAGGCGGTGTCTGCGGTGCCTTCTCAGAGTATATTCCGAGGTCGAATGACTCGGCGAAGTCCCTGTTAACTGCACCACCGGCTGCCATGAATGGTATCGAGATACCCTTTCCGACAAGTTTCTCTGCCGCCCTTGGGAATGCTGTCATTGTGGTTGTCATCAGTGCGGTTCCGGTCACAAGCATGGGCTTGGATTTCACAACCTCTGCTACCACATCATCAACTGCAACGTCCTTACCCATGTCGATTATGGAATATCCTGACGACCTGAGCATAACAGCTGCAATGTTCTTTCCGATGTCGTGCGGGTCTCCCTCAGCAGCATGCATGACGACAACACCTTTGGTCTCCCTTCCTCCAGGGATCTGTTTCTCGGCGATCGCTATTCCGATCTCCATTGTCTTTGCTGCCATCATGATCTCGGGGAGATAATAGATGTGGTCTGCATACAGTTTTGCTACTACTTCCATTCCGGCCACAAGTCCATCGTTGATGATGGAAAGGGGCGCTTTGGTCTTCAGTGCCTCGGTCACAGCGGGTCCTACGTCCTTGAATTTCATCCAAACGACTGTCTCCGCTACGCCCTTGAGCACCGGGTCCGTGGGAAGCATCTTTGCTGCGATAGCTTCCGGAGAGGTTTCGTTTTGAGCCTCAATATCGTATCTTTTGAGGATCTTTGCGTAATCTACTCCTTTATGACTAACCATTGTTTTTTCCTCCTTATCGTGCTAGCCGGAATGCCCGACTCACACCAATATTTGTTAGCCGTTGCAGACTATATAACCTGTATCAAGGATGGATGTTATATCCACTAATATAAAGAATAACAGACATTATAAATACTAATGTAACAATTGATATTATTGCTAACATCAAGACCTAATGTACATAGAATCCATATCCACTTATATTTATACAATACATAATAAACAATAAATAGCGGGATAGGAAAAAATAAAAAAATTAAAGATCGGGCCTTATCGCTTCGAGTATCTAAGGCAGTTGTCAACGAATCTTACGGGTATCTTGGGATTCGATGCGAAATGAATATGGGTGTATTCGGCAAGGGTATTGTCGGAGATCAGACCGTCCTTGCCCTGGACTATTCCCTTACCTCTTATCAGATCGAATGCATATTCTTCCTCTTCAAGAGGTGATGTCGTAGAATAATGGAATTCGTGTCCTCTTACGGTCCACCCTTTCTCGCAGATAACGTTGTCCTTGTTGGCCTGCATCTCCACATAACCCAATGTACGTTTGCTGTTGTTCATCCTTGATTCCGCGTTGAACACACCGCACATCTCGTATGTTCTGTCGTCAAGGTCCTTCACATACTTTGACATATACATCAGACCGCCGCACTCGGCGTATATCGGCATACCGTCCTCGGATGCTTTTTTTATTGCGGCTCTCATCTTTGAATTCTTCTCAAGGTCCGCAGAGAATATCTCGGGATATCCTCCTCCGAAGTAAAGGCCGTCGACATCAGGGAACTCATCATCTATCGGAGAGAACGGGACCATCTCTGCTCCGGCCCTCTCGAGGGCCTCGATGTTGCTTATATAATAGAAATTGAAAGCACGGTCCTTTGCGATCCCGATGCGTACACACTGCTCCCTGGTCTTGAATTTCTCCTCATCATATTCTATGGGCTTGGTGTCTCTTGCGATCTCGACTATCTTGTCGATATCCACACACGATTCGACGTGTTCGGCTATCCTTTCATACCTTTCCGGATCGTAATCCTCCATTGCAGGGACCAGGCCGAGATGTCTGCTCTCCAATGCCATGCAATCATTCCTCATCACTCCGCCCAGGCAAGGTATATCACCTCTCAGGGAATTTTTTAGGATATTGAGATGGTTCGGACTTCCCACTCTGTTGAATATTATCCCCGCTATGTTGGTATCCTTATCATATTCTGAGAATCCAAGGGCTATCGCACCTCCGCTCCTTGCTGTCGATTTCGCATCGATGACCAATATGACAGGGGAATCGATCATCTTGGAGAGATGGGCAGTGGAACCTTCCTCGCTTTTCCCATCCAATCCGTCGTATAGCCCCATTACACCTTCCACAACGGATATCCCGGATCCTTCTGCACCGTTCACGAATTCATTCATTATCTCCTTTGGGAACATCCACGTGTCCAGATTCCTGCATTCCTTACCGAGGACCAGTGTATGATGCATAGGGTCCAGATAATCCGGTCCGGCCTTGAACGATTGAGGGTCCAACCCTCTCTTCTTCAATGCAAGGAGCAACCCCATTGTTATCGTTGATTTCCCTGCACCGCTGTGAGTGCCTGCGATCACCACTCTGGGGATGTCTTTCTTCATGAATGGATATATTGTCCAATGGATATTTTAAGATTCATTTTTTAATGCGGATTGTAAAGAATAATATATCCTGCTACACGATTACCTAGAACATGTATGTTTACATTCTAGGCGGGTTCCTCGGAAGTGGGAAGACGACGCTTTTGATGAAACTAGCTTCGATGTACAGTAAAAAAGGTATTAAAACAGCCATTCTGGTTAACGAAGCAGGTGAGATAGGGGTAGATGGTGCAACCTTGAAAGCAGAGGGTTATGATGCCATAGAACTGCCCGATGGTTGTATTTGCTGTTCACTTTCCGGGACCCTTCAATCCGCGTTGAAGAACATCAAGAAGGACATCGACCCGGAGATAATAATAATAGAACCGACGGGATTGGCCCTTCCCCACAAAGTGAAGGAACTGGTCCACTATTCGATGATAGACCCCGATGAGATGTTCATAATCGGAATAGCAGACATACAGAGGTTCGACGATCTTATCAAAAAGAAAGAGGAGTTCTTCAAAAGACAGATGTTCGGTGCTGATTTCATCCTTATCAATAAAAGCGATCTATCCACGCCGGAGAAGATGGATTCCGCCATAAATTGGTTGAAGTCCGAATACCCTGAGAAACCGATAATACCTGTTTCCACCAAGACAGGTGAGAATCTGGATAAAGTATACGAGATGATGCAATGAGCGAACACGACCACCATCACGACGGCAACTGCCATTGTAAGGAATGCAAGAGTAAGAAAGAAGGCACAGAGAAGACCTCCATGGAAGAGGCAGGCGGTGTTGCGGTAGGCCTCACCGGACACATACACGGATACAATGCCGATGTGGAGGCGCGTCTTGCAAAGGCAATGCAGAGAACAGGGGAGTGGGTGGAAAAGGAATCCGGTTCGCTTCTCGGGCATATCAAGGCAGCGATATACACTTCGGAAGGGAATGGAATAACCCTCAATCTTACGGACCTTGAAAGCGGAGTGGAACACCACGGCGTCCTTGAACCGCAGGAGAAGGTTGACTTCAGTTTCATGGCAGCAGTGTTGGATGTCGACTCGCATGAATTGGAACATGTGATGATGGATGTTCTGGAGGATTCCGGGATAGGTTATCATCTGAATGAAGGTCATCACCATCATCATGATCACGAAGACCACGATCATGAACATCATCACGACGAAAAGTGTGGTTGCCAAGGCCATGATCATTCAGATCATGAACACCACCATCACCACGATGATTCATGCTGTTGTCACGATCATAAAGAACACGAGCATCACCACGACCATGAACACTCTGGTCACGAGCATCATCACGGTCATAAACATGACAATACGGAGGAGGTCTGTCACTGCGAAGCATGTGAGGACCGTAGAAAGGAGGAGACTGAAAGGGGTGAGAAAAGCTCCTTTTGGGATAAGATAAGGAGGAAGAAGAAATGAGCTATGGAATATCGCTGGACATGGGTACCAGCGGAACCAGGGCACACGGGGTGGACCTTTCCAACGGAAAGATATTGTCCACATCCGTGACCGAATGCCACCCTTTACCGGGTGCGAACATAATGGACCATCTTACGTTCTGTATCAACGTTGGGACGGACATTGCTCACGAGATCGTCATGGATACCGTGAACAAGGTCATAAGAACACTTGATGTGGATCTCAAGAAGGTCGAAAAAGTATCGATCTGCGGGAACCCCATTCAATTATCGCTTTTTCAAGGGCTGCCCGTTGACGATCTTGCCTTCGCGGGAGAGAACGCCCATAAGGCAAGAGGGATAAAGACACTGGAGAGGAATGCAGGAGTGTTCTCCGCTGTCGATGTCGGACTCGATGTTCCTGATGGATGCGAGCTTTATGTTCCCCCATCGATAAGACATGAGATAGGCGCTGATGCCCTTGCCATGATGTACAAGAGCGGTTTCCTTGATCAAAAGGAGAACTGCCTTGTTACAGATTACGGAACCAACGCAGAGATGGCGCTGAAGATCGGCGATGACATCTACACCGGATCCGCTGCAGCAGGTCCCGCAATGGAAGGCCAATCCATCAAATACGGTATGCTGGCCGGTCCGGGTGCCATAAGCGACCTTGAATACGATTTCCAGTGGAGATGTCTGGTCCTAGATGATGACATCCTTCCTCAATACGGGGATAAGGTTGACTTCAACCTAGCAATGGTTACCGAAGAGGGGCCTATGCACGGTAAGGCCAAGGGAATCACTGGAACAGGCGTCATAGCAGCTGTTGCTGCAGCACTTGACGGCAACCTTTGGAGGAAAGGTAAACTGAACACCGACGACGGCAAGATGCATTTCCAGGACGGAATATACATCGATTCCCATGACATATCGGAAGCATGCAAAGCCATCGGTGCGATGAGAGCAGGTCATTTCACACTCTTGGAGAAGGCAGGCATCAAATTCGATGAGATGAGGATAATGTACATGGCAGGTGCCTCCGGAACATATGTCGATGCAGTAAAAGCAAGGGAGGTGGGACTTCTTCCACCCTCATGCAACCAGATATATCAATACGGGAACACCTCATTGGCCATGGCCACGGACATACTAAGGAACCCTGAGCTTTTGGATGAGCTTCAGAGCATTGCCGACGGGATAAGAGCGAACCACGTGATGTTCGCTTCCGACAAGACCTTCGAACAGATCTACATGCAGGAACTCGCCCATTGGGACGAGGGAATGAGCATGGAGATGTACAACAGGAACAATGAGATCTACGGCATACAACCGCTTCCCAAGGTAAAGGGAACACCGGAAGTGTTCAGGATGGTCAATCGTGATATTCCGGATCTGGGTCCCGGCGGTCTCCGCATAATCCATGATATCGGAACAGAGTTGAAAGGATATATGGACGGTTGTACAGGATGTAAGAAGTGTGAGAGGGAATGTCCGGAGGATGCGCTCACTGTATCAAAGGACAAGGAGATCGTAGTCAAGACCAAGAACTGCCTCGGAACAGCATGTTACAGATGTCAGTTCTCATGTCCTGAGAAGGTCTTCAAATACAACACACTGAAACTTCCGACGAAATAAAAACAAAATTAAGAGGGGTTCTACCCCTCGTTTTTTAATCAATTATCCATTACATTCTCTTCTTCGAGTTCGGTCAATATCCTCTTACGAAGAGCTGTGAACTCAGGATCAGCACGGTCCCTCGGCCTTGGCCACGGGATCTCGATGATCTCCTTGATCCTTGCAGGACGCTTTGTAAGAACTACAATCCTATCGGACAGGAACACAGCCTCATCCACAGAGTGTGTGACGAAGACTATCGTCTGATCCGTCTTATCGAGGATGTTGAGCAGCTGGACCTGCATGATATTCCTTGTCTGGGCATCCAATGCACCGAACGGCTCGTCCATGAGTATGACCTCAGGATGTCCAACCAATGCTCTGGCGATACCTACACGCTGTTTCATTCCACCAGACAGCTCATGAACTCTGGAATCGATGAAATTCTCGAGTCCTGCGAGTTTGATATATCTCTCAGCTCTTTCGCGGCGTTCTTCCTTGGGAACGCCTGCGACCTCGAGTCCGAATTCGACATTCTTCCTCACGGATCTCCATGGGAACAGAGCAAAGTCCTGGAATACCATCCCTCTGTCGGCTCCCGGTCCGGTTATTGGAGCGCCGTTGACCAGGACCTTTCCTGATGTGGGTTCTTCCAATCCTGCTATCAGTCTGAGGATGGTCGTCTTACCGCTTCCAGAAGGACCGACCAGAGTTACCAATTCCCCTTTCTTTATCTCAAGATTGAAATCCTGGACCGCTACGACCTCGGTCTCCTCTCTTTTGAACACCTTGGTCAGATTATAAAGCTTGATCTCTCCGCTCATTCCATCCCCATCCTCTTTGTAAGCACTTTGTGCACATAGTCAAACAATCCTGTTGTCAGTATTCCCAGAACCGCTATCACAGCTATTCCGACGAACACGTTGGCCCATAATCCCAAGGATGCCTGCATCCCTATGAAGTATCCGATACCCCCACCATATGATGCATATAGTTCGGATGCAACGATACACATCCATCCTATTCCTGATCCCACACGCACACCGTTCATTATGAACGGTACCGCACATGGGAACATCACTTTGTAGAATATCTTGAAATTGGATGCTCCCAAGGTCCTTGCCGCATCCACCAGGCTGCGGTCGATCTTCTTGACACCGAATATAGTATTCGAAAGCAACGGGAAGAATATACCTATGAAGACAACGAGTATCGGTCCCCAGGTGTACCCTGTTGCGAACAGGAGCACAGGTGCCCATGCTATTGGTGCTATGGGCCTGAGTATCTCAAGGATCGGGTTCATGAAATCGCTGAGGGTCTTCGAATAACCCATCAGCAATCCTACCGGAATGGCCACGGCCATTGCCAGCAGGAATCCCCCGACGAACCTCTTCAGACTTATCCATATGTTGGCCCACATGGACAGACCTGATATCGGGTCACCCATAGTGAACAGTTTGACGAAAGCGTCCCACACTACACTCGGAAGCGGTATGGCGGCTGAATTTACGATAAGGGATATGTTCCACCATACAAGGAGGAATACCACCAGAGATGCGATGGTTATTGTAATTATCCTTACCGCTCTGTGTATCTTGTTATCTTTATCATAGGGTACTTTGGCACCGATACGATCGAGTTTTGCATTTGCTTCAGATAGTACACTCATTGGATCACCAGAAGTTTATCGTGTTAAGGACGACAGGCGGGGAACCTACGAATCCCAATTGCACCTGTCCGCTTAACAGAGCATTCATGACATCTCCTCCTGCAGCGAATGGAGTACCGGTGTTGATATCCAGACCATATTCACTGAATATTCCCTCACCTATGCCCACATGCAGGGCTATCTGGTGTATGTCGTATGCCAGAACAGCCACGTCTATGTGGATCCTATCCGTCAGTTGGGAATAATCGGACGGTTCCCTGCCCACTGCATTCCTAAGGAACGAACCATCGACAAGCCAATCAGCGAATTCCCCTGTTGAGTTGAATCCCATATCGGTGACATATTTGTTGATCAATCCCAGATCGTTATATGTATTGACCATTCTCTCCAGTCCCCCTTTGAGATTGTCAAGGGAGTATGTGTACAACACATTGTCAAGTGCATCCTGTATGACCACTTCATTATCGACGCCTGCATTCTTCTTCACATACTCAACGAGCTTGGAATGATTCGGACTGTTGGTCTTTATCGCATCATTGACCCAAAGGACCGACTTGGAATATGCGGAAAGGAATCTGAGCATTCCGTTAGGCTCATCTGCCAGGAATGCCCTGCTTGCTGCTATCACACAACACGGGTGGTTGTCCCATAGATCATCTGTCGTTCCAATGGAATACGCATTGTATTTTCCTTGATCTATGACATTGCTATAATGTGCTTCCCATGCGATACCGCCTTGAATACGTCCATCCAACATTGTGTCGCCCATCTGACTTGGGGCGACCGCTGTGTAATATACAGAATTGTTTCGCGTATCACTTCCATACAATATGAAATTCATTTCAAGGACATTCGTAACAAAATCCATGAGGATCATGTGTTGAATCGATGATTCACCGGGTGTGGCAATAACAAGGCCATCCCAACTTGCTGTGGTTTCGGGATTCAATGTCAATCCGGGCACGGAATTGCTTGCGAACAACCCCGAACCCTCTTCGTTCACCATCGCTACGATGGCGACCCTATCCTTATCCTTGACCTGATCGGACAGTACTATGCCCGTTCCGGCAAGGACGATAATCAGTATTGCTACCACTGACCATAATTTAATGTTCATATTCGCACCTGCTGCATTGAAACCAATGAACGATGGGTTGTGATAAAAACCTTTTTGGGATAAATTATCCTATTTAGGATAACTATCCCGATTTGATACCATCAAAGGTAGAAGGATATGCAGGATGTACCTGCATTTTTTTGTTTCATTACTGTTTCAACAGCTCTTCGGCGACCATGTATCCAATGAAGTAGCTGCTTGCGGATGTGTTCCCGTCCATGTGATGGGGGATCAGGGATGCATCGGCAACGATCAGCCCCTTAACACCATAAACATTACCGAAACCGTCAACGACCGCACCATCCTCCTTCCTTCCCATACGTTGGGCACCTTGTTCATGGTATCCTTGTGTGACGTTGCCATATATGTGTGCCGCGAGTTTCTCATCATCGTCCAAGATATCGGGTGAAGGCATCACAAGATTGTATGCAGGGTCCATCTCATGCAGGGCGTCGGCTATTCCCTTTATGTATTTTCTAACAGCGGCCATCATCGCATCGAGGTCCTCTTTATCGGAAAGGGTCCTCTCGTCCGATAGTATCGATCTCAAAGGATCCTTGCTCTGGATACTGAGTTCTCCGCGGCTTTTCGTCTCTATCAGTATCGTTATTATCATAAGCATATTGCCTGCCAGCATGGTCATGAACTCTATGCCGCGGTGATCCTTTGCAACGCTGTCCAATGCACTCGGAAGGAAAGCGCCGTTCAGGAAATTCGTCTTCCTACTCTTCATATCTCCGATATCATCAGGGTTTATCGTGATCATCACTGGGAGCACGACGTCATTCATCATTCCCTTTCCAACATTGGGACTGTCTGCCACAACATCTATTCCCATTCCTTCCAGGAACTTCCTCTCTCCAACACCGGAAAGCTGCAGGAGCTTCGTGCTTCGTACACCTGCGGATAGGATGACCTTTTTTCTCGCTGTTGCTGACCCGCATACTCCGTCCTTTATGTAATTCACACCTACAGCCTCCTTCTTATCATTGAAGAGGACCTTTGTGGCCGTTGTCTCATAGTATATCGTTAATTTCCTTCCTTTTAGGCCCTTACCTTCCTTTGTTGCAACATCCTCTCCCAGGAATGATGCGGATGCGCTGGACCTGTTCCCGTTGGCGTGTTGATACATCTGCATGCTGTATGCGTGGCCGATCGGGGTTCTGGGGTCATTATAATCATCTATGAGTCCGCAACCTGTCGCCTTGGTCATTGCATCAGCGAATTTGGATATCAGTGGAGTAGGTTCGATATGCGGCTGCCTTATGTTCAGTGTTCCGTCATACCCGTGGACATCCTTGGATGCATTTGTACCGTTGAATTTCTCGAGTTCCTTGAAACATCTGACCACATTCTCCTCGGACCAGTGGTCCCCTGCCGCTTCCCTCCATTTCGAAAGAACATACGGGGAAGGTCTGACATACGCCTGACCGTTGACGGAACTGCCGCCTCCTGCTGTCCTGCCGTGACCCAATGTGAACAATCTGTTTCCCAGACTCTTCTGCATCTTCAGGGGGTCCGGCCAGAAGAACTCCACGACCTTGTTCGCGACCGAACCATAAGGATCCAATATCGCGGGATCGTCGTTATTGTTAGCACCTGCCTCCAATACCAGAACAGAGTTCTTTCCGCCTTCGCTTAATTTGTTGGCTATGACGGATCCTGCAGGACCTGTCCCCACCACAATGTAATCATATATATTCTCGGGACTTTGCTCCATATCTCATTCATTGCTTTGTTTACTATGAATAAGTTGGCATCATTTTTTCCTGATGGATGCAACCAATAATATGATGAGACCCCATGTCATAATGATGAAGGTTCACGTCAACGGTGTGGATATCAACTATGAGGTTGCAGGTGAAGGGAGTGCTGTGATCCTACTGCATGGTAACGGAGAGGACCATCATATCTTCGATGTTCTGGTAGAGGAATTAAGCAGAACAAACGAGGTCTATGCGATCGACACCAGGGGCCACGGCGGGAGCAGCAAAGCAGAGGTCTTCCATTACGAAGATATGATGGAGGATATCAAGCAATTCATTGATGAGTTGAAAATAAAGAAGCCGGTGGTCTACGGATTCAGCGATGGAGGTATAATCGGTCTGATGCTCGCTTCAAAATATCCAGATCTTTTATCAGGACTGATCGCAAGCGGTCCAAACCTGACACCAAAGGATGTGAGGTTCAGTTTCAGGATATACATGCGTTTCCAGTACATTCGAAACAAGGACCCTCTGATCGAACTGATGCTTAAGGAACCGAACATCACGGATAATGATCTGAAAAGGATAACCATACCAACGTTGATAACCATTGGAAGCAGAGATATGGTCCCATTGTCTCACGGTGAACACATAGCCGATAGGATAGAGAACGGGTACCTCATGATATTGGATGGAGAGGATCACTCCAGTTACATAGTTGGTAGTGATAGGTTATATCCAATAATATCCGAATTCATGAGCGAACTTGAAGGAAGAATGTGAATACTATACTTCATGGATGTCCTGCGATGAAGAACAGTCTTCGGAAAGGAAGTATGACCTTACCGTCGCCCAATCTTGGATATTCACTCTCTATCCTCATAAGTAGTTCGGATTCGAACAATTCCTTATTATTGTCAGATATTGCCTCCATGAATGGCCTTAAACGGGTCCCCTTTGCCCATTCGATAAGTGACCTGTGATCATCCATAGCATGATAGTATGTTGTCTCCCAGATGATGATCTCGTCTGTCATTCCAGATAATATCTCATAGTACTCACTCGGAGTCAGCGTCCTGTTCATCCTTCGTTCTATTGTGCCCTGTTCCCATTTGGAATCGGATGTCATGTCATCGATCATCCGGAAAAGAGGCTCTTCCTCATTCGCAGGTATCTGTACGGCAAGAACACCTTCTTTTGAGAGTATGTTGAACAGTTTTGGTATCAGGGATCTGTGGTCTGGTATCCACTGTATGCATGCATTAGAGAATACAAGGTCGAATCCGTCCCCTATTTTAGAGATATCCTTGCCTATGTCGCATTCTATGAAATCCGTATCAGGGATATCATTCCTTGCCTTCTGTATCATGTCGCAGGATGAATCCACGCCCATTATCTCAGCATTCGGATATCTGTCCTTCAGTATCTTCGTGCTGTTTCCGGGTCCGCATCCGATATCAACTATCCTTTTAGGGTCTGATAGTCCAACCTTATTAAGGAGATCGATGGCGGGCTGCGACCTCTCCTTCTCAAACAATAGATACTGATCTGCGTTCCAATCGGACATATGCATTATGATATCGGATGTGGAATTAAAAAGTTGTCAGATATACAGTGCAGGGGAAGGGATTTGAACCCTTGTATCACTAAGAACAGGATCCTAAGTCCTGCGCCGTTTCCAAGCTTGGCTACCCCTGCCTGATATTGACCCGACCACGCTTTCCATTATTATCATTTTCCTTTGTGTCGAACATAGAAAGATGCAAGATGGCCCCTATATTCGAATGATAACTATGGATCATTCGGCAGCCAGAAGTTCAAAATCGAAAGTACCCTGTTCGATGCCGTTAACGATGAGTGTGACCGAATGTACTCCCGGATAATGTCTCCTGGTACTCATATCCGCAAAGGAATGGGTCTTTTTGTATTTCTTTCTCTGACCTGTCTTCAATTCTATCTCGGATATCTGGAATATCTTACGGTTGCGCTTTCCGTTCGCCTTCACGAAGTCGATCCCATATTCCAACCTTACCTTGGTTGTTTCCTTTGCTTCGATCTCGAACAAGAAGGTCATGTCCTCTCCGTTAGCAACGGATGTCGTTACTAAAGCAAAGCCATCGACATCCACTGAACCTGTGTAATCGTAACCGAAGATCGCCAATACCTCTCGATCCCCTTTCTTGAGCAATGTTCTGCATGCGTGTTTTACGATCCAGTCTGTATACTCATTATCTCCGTACCACTCCTTTGCTATCTTTATGACAAGATCGGGATGTGTCTTGGAGATGTCATTCAGATTGTTTGCAACACTTTTACGGACATACAGCGACGGATCGGCCTTGAGTTGTTCCAGTATGACAATGACCTTTGATGGGTCCTTTTTGAAACTATGCAACACCTGCCCCCACGGTAATTGAGGGCGACAACCCTCGCTGGAAAGTCTCCTGACATGCTCATTCTCATGCCTTGACCAGACGGCCATCTGCGACATCATACGTTCTTCATTGTTGATTATGAACGGCCTTACCGCAAACTCTGAGGAGGATGATCTTGTATATCTTTCCAATGCCGCCATCGATATATCCCAATGGCATTCATCCTGTCCGAAGACCTCAACAAAATCAGGGAAGCACATCAGGGCAAAGTCTATGACCCCTTCACGACGACCTTCGATGACATTATCTATTATATCCAGTGCCTGTTCGTAATCATCCGGAAGATATTTTCCAAGATTGATTGTGATCCTGTGCATGCGGGCCTTGAGTTCAAGATCATCCCACGTTCCATCGATGACATCATTGATGAAGTCATCAACTTGGAAAGAAGGATATACGTCTCTGAAACTCAAAGCCAATGCATTTATTGAATCACGATTGTAAAACCTATCTTTCAGCAGTTCCGGCATATGTTTCCCCTTTTTCAAATGAAGATTGGTGCAGAGGAAGGGATTTGAACCCTTGTATCACTAAGAACAGGATCCTAAGTCCTGCGCCGTTTCCAAGCTTGGCTACCCCTGCAGTATACGATACCCCACCATACTTTGGATTATTATCGTTTTCGTACGTTGACCAATGCTACCGTTAGAAACGAAATCCAATTAAGTAGAAGATAGATATAGAGGATGAAACAGGAGTCTTAGCATGAATATTCTGGAAGAGAGCGGAAGAGGTCTGTTGCTCGGCAACGAGGCTATCGTCAGGGGTCTGATCGAAGCAGGGGTGAAGTTCGCATCGACGTACCCCGGAACACCTTCATCAGAGATCGGGAACATACTGGAAGTGATATCCGAGAAGGCCGGGATGTACTTCGAGTTCTCATCGAACGAGAAGATAGCACTAGAGGTATCTGCCGCTGCGGCCGCAGCAGGTGTCAGGTCTTTCGCTTTCATGAAGCATGTGGGATTGAATGTAGCAGCGGATCCCTTGATGACACTCGCTTATTCCGGAGTGGTCGGAGGAATGCTCGTACTGAGTGCGGATGACCCCTCAGTGCATAGCTCTCAGAACGAACAGGATAACCGCTACTACGCAACACTGGCCTTGCTTCCGATGATAGAACCATCGACACCGGCTGAGGCAAAGGATATGATAAGCTACGCTTACGATATATCCGAGGAACTCGGACTCCCGTTGATATACAGAACGACCACAAGGGTCAATCACGCCAGGTCCATAGTTGAATACGGTCCTGTGAAGGATACTCCTGCTAAAGGACACTTCGTTAAGGATGACAGGAAGTTCGTTAACATACCTGCATTTGCAAAGATGAACAGAGTAAGACTTCTGGAACTCAACAAGAAAGCGCAGGAGCTGTCAGAAACATCGCCCCTGAATTACATTGAGGGAAGGGGAGACATCGGCATAATCACTTCAGGTGTAAGTTACACATATGTCAAAGAATACACCTCTGGTACCTCCATACTAAAACTCGGATTCACGAATCCCCTTCCTGAGAAGAAGATAGCTGAATTCGTCAAGGGTAAGAGATTCGTGATAATTGTTGAGGAATTGGAACCGTTCATTGAGGATCAGGTCCTTAGGATATGCGCTCAGAACGGCCTTAGCGTACCCATATACGGAAAGAGGTCAGGCCACCTTCCAAGGGAATGGGAATATTCCCCGGATACGATGAAGAGGCTTGCAGATCTTATAGATGTCAGGAGTATGCCGACCCCTCTACCTCCTGCGGACATAAAACTCCCCAGCAGACCTGCCACATTATGTGCGGGATGCCCACACAGAGGGATGTTCGCCGCAACCAAGAAGGCTGTTGGTAAAAGGGATGTTGTGTACTGTTCCGATATCGGATGTTACACCCTTGGCGTTCAACCGCCTTTCCATGCGGCAGACTTCATAATATGTATGGGTGGAGGTGCAGGAGCTGCAGGAGGATTCGATCAGGCAACGGATCAAAAAGCGATCGCATTCATAGGGGATTCCACATTCTTCCATTCAGGGGTCGGACCTTTGACGTCCGCATTGTTCAATGACCACAAGATAGTGATGGTCATACTGGACAACAGAACAACTGCCATGACGGGGCACCAGCCCAATCCCGGAACAGGGAGGAGCTTCGGAAACGTGAACACATCTCCCATAGACATAGAGACCTTGGTAAAAGGTCTGGGGATAAAGTTCGTCGAGACCATCGATCCATATGATGTCAAGGCAGCGGAGAAGGTGATGAGGGATGCATTGGACTTCGACGGTGTCGCAGTGGTCGTGTCGAAATGCCCATGTCCTCTTGAACTCAAGAAAGAGAAGAAACTGGTGATCAAGGAATGCCATGTCAATCAGGATAAATGCATACACTGTCATCTTTGCGTGAAGACCATAGCATGTCCCGCACTTCTGAAGAAGGGCGAGGATGTAATGACCGATCCGACCCAATGTATCGGATGTGGCATGTGTGCCAATGTCTGCCCCAAGGGAGCAATAGAGGTGAAGGAATGAGATACACGGTGCAGATAGTCGGGGTAGGAGGGCAGGGTGTCCTCCTTGCATCGATGGTGCTGGGAAGAGCGGCCATGAACTCAGGGTATAAAGTATCAATGAGCGAGGTCCACGGGATGGCCCAGAGAGGAGGAAGTGTGATCTCCACACTTCGTTTCGGAGATGACATAATAAGTCCTCTTGAATCCACCGGAGGTGCGGATCTCATAATGGGATTCGAACCCGTTGAGACATGCAGGAACCTGACCCTCGGGAACAAGGACACATTCATACTGATGAATCTCGATCCTGTGTTCCCTTCCATGGTGGCTGCCGGATTCGAAGAATATCCGGACATCCAAGCCCTAGTCGATTCCGTGAGTTCCGTGACTGACAACCTAAAGACAATTGATGCCACAAAGACCGCGATAAAGGCCGGCAAGGCCGTTGCGGCCAATGCGGTCATGATAGGTGCTGTTGCAGCTGTCAAGGGATTCCCGATATCAAAGGATGTCCTTGAGACGGAATTACTTGAAGTTGTTCCTGAGAAGTTCAAGGAGCTTAATTCAAAAGCTTTCCAGATGGGTTATGACGTTATGTCATAACCCGGAGGAAGAACTAAGGGGATGGGGGATCCCCCTCATATAAGATTTATATTTCGATCCCGGAGAAGTATTGTATCTCAGGCATGTCCTTGAGGACCATCTTCTTCGGTGATACTTTCTTTTGGATCATATCCAACTCATTCTCTATCTGTTTATTGATCTGAGCGCTGGCCTTCTTGACGAAGTACATTATGCTCCTGTTTACAGAGCGCATTGCCTGGTTCATTGTTGCCTCAGGCATGAATTCCAGGACCTTGTCGTTCTCGACAGTGAATGTATTGGGGCATGCCGCCCTTATCCCTCTCAACCCCTCTCTTGCAACGGATATCCTATCGGACTCGAAGAAGAACGGGTTGATCGCGATGGCGAATGCCGTTATGTTGTTGCGGTTGCATAATTCAGCGACCACTGATGCCGCACCGGTACCTGTGCCTCCGCCGAGTCCTGCAACGATGAAGACAACATCGTGACCGATGATCGCCTTCTCGATCTCATCCTCGTGGACCTTTGCACACTTGTTTCCAAGTCTGGTGTCTCCCTTGGTGCCCTCGCCCTTTGTGACCGCTTTGCATATGTAGATCTTTCTATCTGCGGCTGTTTCGTCCAGGGCCTTTCTGTCTGTGTTGATGGCGATGGTGTCCACTGGTGCAAGCGCCTCATAGAAACCGCTTATGACATTGCATCCTGCTCCGCCTATACCGATGACTGCTATACGCGGTTCTATCGTGACGGATATGTCTGTCTCTCTTGTGTTTGCTACCATTTCGTGCATCCCCATTGTTCTAAAGAGTTTACGATCTCGACGAAGAGGCGTGTGTACGCCTTCCCATCACTTCGTCGAGGTATTTCCCATCCCTTTTTCTTCACTTCATCTCAGAGGCCATCTGTGCAGCCTTGAAAGAGTTCTTGACAGCTTCCTCTTCGGATTCTGCCGGAACGATCTTGTCAAGTATGCACTTCCTTGCGTACTCCTCAGCATCATAGCAGACACCCGTCTTGACTATGTTGTTGATAGCCTCAAGTTGTACCTCTTGAAGGCGGACGAAGATCCCGCCTGGGCCTTCTTCCACATCCTGATCCGTTTTGGACCTGATGTAGCCGGTTATGGCCCTTCTGATGAAATCCGAACGTTTTATGATCCCATTATCATCCATGAAGTCATCCATGATCTGGATTTCCTCTGGTCCCATCCTGATAGAGATCGTTGTTTCCTTTTCGGCCATTCCATCACCTCGGAGCTAGTAGAGTCCCATCCCTTCTTGCTCGCAGATAGTACTATGTAATACCAACTATATAAAATGTGTGACAATTGTATGACATTGTCTTACAATGATAAGGATCGTATCCTTTTGTAATACAACATGTGAACGTTGAATACGGACACCTTATCATCTGTATTATAACAATAATAACACTGGCATGGATAAAAAGATTGTCCTCTTCCGAATACTATTTATTAATAATTAATATTAGAGCGTAACAACCATCGAGGATTCAAATGTCTTACGAATATGATGAAATGGAAAAAAGATGGCAGGCGGAGTGGTCCGAACAGGGACTGGAGCGTGCCGACAGGGATAATGACAAACCAAAGTTCATGATCATATTCGCTTACCCCGGAGTGACGGGTTTCCTACATGTAGGACATTTGAGAGGATATACTTACACCGATGCCATCGGAAGATACAAGAGGATGACAGGCTACAACGTGATGTTCCCTGTCGGAACCCACGCTACAGGGAACGGCGCAATAAGTCTGGCCGCGAGAGTATCCAAAGGGGACCAGGACCTTATCGACTACCTCATAAGGAACGGCTGTCCCAAAGATAAACTGGATGATATGAAGGGCCCAATGAAGGTCGTGGATTACTTCAATGACGTATATGTCAACGATTATTGGAAAAGATTCGGATTCCTTGCTGACTGGAGAAGATTCACCTCGACCGTTAACGAAGATTACAGCAAATTCATACAATGGCAGTTTAGAAAGCTAAATGATCTGGGATTGCTGATGCAGAAACCCTATTATGCTCCTGCCTGCCCTTGCTGCGGACCCGTTGCAGTGGATGCTTCGGAGACTGACATCTCAAAGGGAGGTAATGCAGAGGTACAGGAATACACCTTACTGAAATTCAAACATGGAAACGAATACCTTATCGCAGCGACCCTGAGACCGGAGACCGTCTACGGACAAGTATGTTTCTGGGTGAATCCGGATGTAGAATACACCAGAATAAAGAAAGAGGATGAGACATGGATAGTCTCAAAAGAGGCCGCAGAGAAACTACAGCTTCAGATCGATGACATCACAATATTGGATCCTATATCAGGAAAGGACATGATAGGCTGGATGTGCGAAGCCCCTATGATACACAGGGAGATACCTGTGTTCCCCGCCTCATTCTCCGATCCCAACGTGGGAAGCGGATTGGTCACATCCGTTCCTTCTGATGCGCCTGATGATTGGATATCTCTGGATGCCCTTAAGAAGGACCTATTGGTCACAGAGAAATATGGATTGTCAAAGGAATTGGTGGAATCAGTTGTTCCGATCTCGATAATATCCATCGAAGGATACGGAGACTTTCCGGCAAAGGACATGATAGACAGGCTCGGAATAACTGAACCTGGGGATCCGAGACTCGAAGAAGCTAAGAAGCAGGTCTATAAGGACGGATACCACATGGGCCGCATGAAAGAGACCAGCGGACCCTTTGTCGGAATGAGGGTCGAGGAAGCCAAAGAGAAGATGAAACAGGCCATGCTCGATTCCGGAGAGGCAGAGAAATTCTTCGATCTAACTGAAGAAGTTATATGCAGATGCGGTCAGCCCGTCAGAGTGAAGAGGATCGACGATCAATGGTTCATCAATTATGGTGATGAGGTACTTACCGAAAGGACCAGCGAACACTGCTATGATATGGACATCAATCCTTCAGAGTTCTATGATAACATACATGCAACTCTCAGATGGTTCAGGGAACGCGCATGTGTAAGGCAGGGAAACTGGCTGGGCACCAGATTCCCGTTCGATGAGAAATGGATCATCGAAGCGATATCCGATTCCACTTTGTACCCTTTGTATTACATAATATCGATATATGCCAACGAGAAGAAGATAGCTCCCGAGAACATGACAGAGGAGTTCTTCGATCACGTCATATTAGGAAAAGGCGATGTTAGAACCGTATCCTCGAATACAAATGTTCCAGAGGATGTTCTGAACGATATCAGAGAGGATGTCAAGTATTGGTATCCGTTGGATATAAACCTGGGCGGGAAAGAGCATATGACAGTGCATTTCCCTGTGTTCCTGTTCAATCACCGCGCGATATTGCCGGACGATATGCAGCCGAAGGGCATCCTTGTCAACTGGTACATAACAGGCAAGAAGAACAAGATCTCAAAATCCAAGGGAGGAGCGCAACCAATACCCGGTGCCGTGGAGCAGTTCGGTGTTGATACTCTGAGATTGTATTATGCTCATGTCGCATCTATGTTCGTAGATGTGGAATGGAGTGAGGACATCGTCATAACCTACCGTCAAAGACTGGAAAGGATAATGAACACCATCGAGGAATTGATATCCTCAAATGACCCAGGAGAGAAGAAGGGTATCGATACTTGGCTGATATCCAGATTCAACGGTCATCTCTCTTCCATAAGATCCGGAATGGAAAGATACGATCTCAGGCAGTTGGCCACATCAACGTACTTCGAAATGCTGAATGATATCAAATGGTATACCAGAAGAGGCGGCAAAAACAAAGAGATGATATCGGAGGCCCTTAGGATCTGGATATTATGCATGGCGCCAATAACACCTCACATTGCAGAGGAGATGTGGGAACTGGCAGGATTCGAGGGACTTGTTTCTGCAGCAGAACTGCCCGAGGTGAAGGAAATCTCTGCATCAGCTGAATACGAGGAGGAATTCATCAGGGAACTGATGTCAGACGTGACCCAGATAAAGAAGGTCACGGAATCCGATGCAAAGAACATCATACTGTACACCTCTCCATCTTGGAAGGTGGATGTAATGAGATCTGGAATAGAGATGATGGGGTCAGGAACCCTTGATATCCCGTCACTCACAAAGAAATGCATGGCGGACGAGAACCTCAGAAAGAACGGAAAGGCCGTATCCGAATTTGTTAAGAAGGTTGTTACAGACCTGACAAGATCGTCCATGGATCAAAAGAAAATGATCGTTGAAACAGATGAACTGGCTCTTTTGAAAGTAGCAGAAGGATTCCTCAGCGAAGAGTTAGAAGGAAAGGTCAAGGCATACTCTGCCGATGACATGGATATCTACGACCCTCAGAACAAATCCAGAGCGGCTGTTCCAGGAAGGCCTGCGATATATCTGGAATGATCATTCCCATTTTTTGAATAGGTCGTGCTCAATGCTGACCTTATCCAAACATCTTCCAACAATGAAATCTACTATATCATCCAATGAAACAGGGGAATGATAGAACCCAGGATTGGCATCCATTATTGTCACACCGCATCTTGCCAGTTTGAGTTCGTTCTCAAGCATTATCGCACTCTTAGGCGTCTCCCTTACGACAAGGACCACTTTCCTGTTCTCTTTGATGCAGACCGCTACAGCCCTTGATATCAAAGTATCAGCAATACCGCATGCGAACTTGGCCACTGATGATTCGCTGCAGGGGGCAACGAACATGCAATCATATTCGAATGATCCGGAGGATATTGATGCGAATAGATCATTATCATCGAACACCTTATCCGCAAGGGACTCTACCTCTTCCACGGTCATGCCTGTCTCGTGGGGTATGATCTCCTTCGCAACCTTGGACATCACAAGTATCTTCTCGCCGGGAAGTTCCTGAAGTAGGCGTATCCCGTAGATGCTTCCGGATGCCCCTGTGATCGCAACAACGTATCTCAGGGTATCACCTCAATCTTATGGTCTCAAGATTAAGCGGTGCTTTGGTCTCTATGTTGAACTTCTTGTATATCGATGATGCCAGATCCGTACACTTCCTGTCATCTCCGTGACCGATTATTATCCTGTCCGGCCTGGGGTCCAGGGATGCGATGTACTTCATCAGTTGTTTGCGGTCCGAGTGTCCGGAGAATCCATCCACTGTGACACGATTCATGTCAATGTTCAGGGATATCGATCTTCCCTTATGATTCAATGTTATATCTGGACGACCTTTCTGTATCGTCCTGCCTATGCTTCCCTCAGACTGATATCCTACGAAGATCAGGGTGTTCTTAGGTTCATCCGCCCATTCTCTGAAGTATTCCAGAACCGGTCCTCCCGACATCATACCGCTGGTCGCTAGAACGATACAGGGATCAGGAGAATGACATATCTCCTCTCTCATCTCTGCGGTCTCGACCCTCTTGAATATAGGCGAGAGGAACGGATTCTCATTCTGCTGGAATATCTGCGTCCTCAGTTGGCTGTTTAGATATTCAGGGTGTGCAGTGTGTATGGCGGTAGCCTCCCAGATCATACCATCCAAGTAAACGTTCATGGTCGGTATCTTACCGGTGCGCATCAGCTCCTCTATGACAAGCATGACCTCCTGGGACCTTCCCACTGCGAAGACGGGAACCAGTACCTTTCCTCCGAGTTCCGCCGCATGTACGAGTATCTCCTTCATCTCTTCTGAAGCATCGACCCTGGATGGCTGAACATCGTTGTGTCCGCCGTATGTCGACTCTATGACCAATGTCTCCAATCTAGGGAACCTGTTGTTCGCGGGGTTGAATAGCCATGTCTTCTCATACTTAGTATCGCCGGAGAATGCCACATTATGCAATCCGTCGCCGACATGGAAGTGTGCTATGGCCGATCCCAAGATGTGACCTGCGTTATGGAACGTCAGTCTTACATCGGGGGATATGTCTGTTGTCTCATTGTACTTCAGGGTGATGGTATGCATGATCTCCTTACGTACGTGCTGAGCTTCGTAATGGGCCTTCTTGGCCTCTCCGAATCCTAACTTTATGTTATCGAGTTGAAGCAATGCCATGAGGTCCCTTGTGGGCGGTGTACAATATACAGGCCCCTCATAACCGTATTTGAAAAGTGCAGGAAGTGTTCCGCAGTGATCCAGATGTGCGTGTGTAACGACCACAGCATCTATGTCACTGAGCGGCTGAGCTTCCGGTATTGCAAAGTAGGGGGTGGCGTCACTGTTTGGATCCAATCCACAATCGATCAGGATCTTGCTCTCCCTAGTTGTGAGCAGGGTAGCTGACCTCCCGACCTGTCTGAACCCGCCCATGGTGGTCATCCTTACCCACTGCTCGCCCTCTATCGTAGGTCTGACGAGTCTTCTGGCAACGGATTTCAGCATCTTGCGCCTCTCGTCCTGATATGTTCGGATATACCCTCTTACGTCAGAGACCGTCTTGGATGGGATCGGCGGTGCCCTTATGACCTTGACGTTCCATCCTGCCTCCTTTTTGATATCGGTCAACAACTGACCTTCCTTTCCCATGACCTCATTGGGGTTTATGGCCTCTATTATTACCTCACCTGTCTCTGGTATGAAATTTATATCATACACTTCTGCGGAATCAGGTATCATAGAGCGTATCTTATCTTCCACCTCTTTGAAATCCGCCAATGTTGAAGGATCGGGTCTGATATCCACCCTTCTTCTGAGATTCTGGGCCAACATCCTTGGTATGGCATCATTTCCTGAGAACTTGTCGTACTCCGGGGTGTATATGGCTATTACTGAGCCTTCGAATTCTATATCGGATATGTTCATCTCCGGAGGTGCCAATTTCTTTACCTCTTCTCTGAGGCTCTCGAACAATCTGTCGGGGTTCATGTGAAATCCTGCTTATTACAAATTTATGTTAAAAGAAAAAGTTTGAATGTGTGAGATGGTTCAGTTTGGATATCTGAATCCGAGCTCCTCACAACGGGCCTTGATCTGGTCCTGGGGTATCTCCTCGTAACCATTTGGTCCGATGTACGATATCAACATACCGTCTCCGGATGCGCTGTCCCTTCTCCTTGAGGAGTTGAGGGCCGTTATCGCAACGTCAATGGCCTCTTTCTTTGTCATCTCAGGCTTGTATGATGCTTCGAGCGATCCCATCGCAAAGTTCGAACCTGAACCGATGGAGATGAATTTATCCTCTATGTAACCGCCTGCTCCGTCCACGCTGTAGACGTGACCGCCGGTGGAGTCATGTCCACCGACTATCAATCCGAGATAGAACCCGTTACGCATGACGTTACCCACAAGTGTCGCTGCAGCTTTTACGGACATAGGGGACCCTCTTTTCATAGAGTAAAGGGATATCTCACTCTGAATGAACCTGACCATCAGCTGTGCATCTCCCACAACACCGGCTATTGTCATTCCGAGGTTGTCAGAGAGAGGATAGACCTTCTGTACATCGCTGTGCGCAATGACATTGTTCATTGTCGCTCTCTGGTCCGATGCAAGGATCACTCCATCCTTGATCTTCATTCCGATGGTAGTTGTCCCTGTCTTAAGAATGTCTTCGTTACTCATTTTTGTCCCTTCGCTATTAATGAATTACAGCTAAAACGCATCCGTCATGAACAAAGATGCTGATATTCATTAATAACACCTTTATTTATATACTTTGTCCGTGAACCAGTTTTCAAGAAATCATAAAAAGAATGATTTCTTGAAACCCTCCATGAACTCAGATTCTGTTTTACTCATATTAAGGAACCAGTGATATTGTCATAATAGATAATTCAGCCGTACTGTCCTGTGGTCCAAATACTTTACATCTTTACACAGCCCACAAACAGTTCATTTTTATAATCAGATATATAAGAAAATAGAAAAAGCCAACATTTGTTGGCGGTTTTCATTTAACATTTCGATACTTGTGATTTTATCTTCCCCGAATAAGCAGGATCAACATCCACTATGTCGCGACAATATTCATCAAACATTTTATTCAGTTCGAAATTGTTTTTTTCCGATGTAGATGTTAATTGTTTTTGCATTTCCAGCAGAGATATGAGTCGAACTGTGTGTTTTTCTATGATGTCTATACTGTCTTTCATGTCTTTGGTCTCATCCGAACTGAAACCTTCTATTATTCTTTCACTTCTCTCAATCTGTTCAGACAATTCCTCCAACAGCAAATCCTTAGTCAATGTAGATTTATCTAGTTCATTCTTTTTAGACTGAGGAGTATCATATTCAATGATGTTATGAGCATAATAGAAGACATCTTCATTAGATTCCAGCCAACCTGTTAGCGTCATCTCGGACATATTGATCTCAGTGGCTCTATTTACGAGATTTTCCCGAGCAATCGTCTCGATCCCATATTCTTCTCTTTCAGCAACGGTCATTTGTGCAGGATTAGGCAGACTATTGTTATTTGACGGGTTTCCGTAAAGTGTCCTATAGCCTTTTCCTGCACTCAGCAATTCATAGCTCCACCCAAGTATATAGTATTCATAAGAAAATTCCACCAACTCATTAGGTTCCACAACAACATTGAACCAATAAAATTGGGCTGTTTTATCAGTGCCCCAATTCCAGCTCCACTTTTGTACTACCTTATCATTTCCAACATTACTATTATTAACATTATTAGACAGTGCCGCAACAATGTTGGCGGTGCTCCAGATCAATGATGCCGCCGGATTTGCGGTAAGTGCAAGGCCGATAACAGCATTTGCTACACCAGAATAATTTGTACCAGTAGAAGAGGCAGGAGTACTCCCTATATATCTGGGGTCGGGAGGAGTGGGCCAGAATATTATGTTAGATTTGTTCTCTGTAGCATTAAGACTGATATATGCATAAAGTATGCCACTGCCCCCCTCGGCATAACCAATACCTGCCATGCGATATTCAAAATTCCATCTTTCTTCTCCTGGTTTCCATGATGCGCCTTTGAATTCTATTGCACTTGATGCATAGGTCTTTTCACCCCCATATTGAACACTGTTACTGTGTGATTTGGATGATGAGGCGGCACCAATAAAGTCATCAACTATTGTGAAATTAAACCACATGCCGTTGTATATCTGTGGGGGATAGAGTTGATTCCTTACATCGAATGTGCCGGTTGATGTTGGTGTGCCACTTAATCTAAAGTAATACGAATACGTCCCATCGCCATTATTAACTGCATTTATATTTGGATTATTGCTTTGAACACTACTGCCATATGCGGATATTGTAATCCCTGGTATCTGTTCACCGACCCATTTATTACTGAATGCAACAATCGTCGAACCAATACCAGATGTGAATACACCAGTTATACTGTTGTATTCATTCACTTTCCATGGCGAGACAGTGAATTTGGGTGCATATCCAATGCTAAGGTCTGTAAGTGTTACTGTCGGCGGTGCAGCATCACTTTCTTCTGCATCATATATTATAAAAAATGATGTTGACATCAAGACAGCAATGACGGGAATTACCCATAATTTATTCTTAAATGGTAATCTTTTCATTTTAATCTCTTTTCATAATTCTTCTTTTTTCATCCACTTTATATTTCTTATGTAGCAAAGTCATGCATCACAGGTATGGATATTCTCTCTACTTCCAACCCTGTGACTTCTTTACTCCCTCCTGCTGTGACATAAAACTCTAATGAATTCATATCATTCAAATTAAATAGATCATTGAATTGAAGTTCTATCGTCACCATGCCTTTTCCACCACCGCTGGGCGTGCCATTGTAGTAAGGGTGCGCCTGCGCAACCTCTACACGATATCCTAAAATCGGAGTACCAGATACATACATGTATTCAACTGAAGTATCAGACCTATAACTGCAAAAGATATCTACAATATTGAATCCTTTAGGTATCCCGAATCCTATTCCGCCGATATCCGTTTCGCCAACCTCAACATCTGCAACTATCTTTATTCTTACCGAGTCTTTACTCTGCATAACAAAGAAAGTTCCTTTTGCAGAAGTACCAACCTCAGACGCATTAACATCAAATTCGATCAGTGACGTGAGTCCATCATTTACGGGATATCTGTTATCATTATTATCGAGATTCACATTGTTTATACATATTACAACAAGAATGGCAACGATAAATACTGCCAACGCTAATTTGATATTTTGCTGTTCTTTCATTAATCCATGATCTCCGCTACTATGAACCTTTTTGGTTTACTATAATCATATCACGGTTTACGAAATATATAACAACAAGTAGATTGGATATATGCTCCATCTATTTTTTGTTCTCCAGCATCTTTAGGTACGATAATGCTACACGATCAGGTTCTTTATTGTTGCCCGTCAGGTAGGAATTCATATGTGTGGCGTCAAAATGAATAACGCGCACACTCAAATTTACAATGGTGCAATATTAGAAAAATGTATGAAAGATCAGAGCTATAGATCATAAATTCACACTGCATATTTACTCAATTTATTGTACCGAATGAAAGGATGATTTAGCCCCTCTCATCCAACTTTCGCAGGTTTAATTACCTTGAAGTTGATGTGCTTTTGAGAAGGGAGAGTAACCGAATGGAAGTCGAGGAATGGTTAGGTGAGGACAATCAATTAGGCATCGATATCTGGCAGAAGAAGTACTGCTACAATGGGGAGACATTCGACCAATGGTTGGACCGCGTCAGCGATGGGGATCCTGACATCAGACAGATGATCATAGAACAGAAATTCCTGTTCGGGGGAAGGATATTGGCCAACAGGGGCCTTCAGAAAACAGGATTGAAGGTCACACTTTCCAACTGTTATGTTGTGGCCCCTCCGGAGGATTCAATAGAATCCATCTTTGAATGCGCAGGAAAGCTTGCCAGGACATTCAGTTACGGCGGAGGAGTGGGTATCGATCTCTCTAAATTGGCACCCCGCGGTGCTAAGATAAACAACACAGCATCCGAGACATCGGGTGCCGTCTCATTCACTGATCTATACTCAATGGTCACCGGCCTTATAGGACAGCATGGAAGAAGAGGGGCATTGATGCTTTCTCTGTCATGCGAACATCCCGACCTCGAGGAATTCATGTATGTCAAGACGGATGTGGACAGGGTCACCAAAGCCAACATGTCCATAAGGATGACCGATGAATTCATGGAATGCGTCAGGGAGAAGAAGGACTTCACTCAGAGATTCGACCGTCCAGAGACCAAGGATGCTGTCGTTAAGAACCTGAACGCACACGAATTCTTCAGAAAACTCTGTTACGCCAATTGGGATTACGGAGAACCCGGATGCCTCTATTGGGATAGGATAGAATCATGGAACCTCTTGAGTGAATTCCCTGATTATCATTATGCAGGTACGAACCCCTGTGCCGAAGAACCTCTTCCGGCAGGAGGCAGTTGTCTTCTCGGAAGCATAAACCTTGCCGCTTTCGTAAAGGACGGAAAGTTCGATGAGGAGGATTTCAGAAAGGCCGTAAGCATATGCGTAATTGGTCTGAATGATGTTCTTGATGAGGGACTCCCGTTGCATCCGTTGCAGGAGCAGAGGGATTCCGTAAGGGATTGGAGACAGATCGGACTTGGGATAATGGGTCTGGCCGATATGCTGATAAAACTCGAGCTGGAGTACGGAGGCAAAGAGGCGATGGACTTCTGCCATAAGCTCGGTTTCATAATGGCAGACACCGCAATAAAGGAATCAGCAATCCTTGCCAAGGAAAAGGGAAAGTTCCCCAAATGCAATATCGAAGAGTTGCTGGCATCACCTTATTTCCAGGAGAACACATCCGAGGAGACAAGAGAACTTGTATCAAAACACGGAATAAGGAACTCCCAGCTTTTGACGATAGCACCGACAGGCACACTTTCCACCATGATCGGAATATCCGGAGGAATAGAGCCCGTCTTCGCCAATTCGTATGAAAGGAGGACTGTCTCCCTCTCGGATCACGACGAATATTACAAGGTGTACACACCTGTTGTAAAGGCATATATGGATGAGCACGGAATAGAAGATGAGAAGGACCTTCCCAAATTCTTCGTCACAGCTCAGAACCTTGATTATAAACAACGTCTAAATCTTCAGGGAACATGGCAGATGCACATCGATGCATCAATAAGTTCCACCGTGAACCTGCCTGTCGATTTCCCGGAGACCGAGGTATACGATCTGTACATGTATGCATGGCAGATCGGTTGCAAGGGAGTAACTGTATTCAGAGATGGATGCAAACGTCTGGGTATACTCTCGACACAGGATAAGGAAAAATCAGAGGAACCCGAGAACGGCAAGAAAGAGAAGAGAGGCTTCGTCGAGAATGTTGCCGATGATGTCGTAGGTAAGAAGAGGAAGCTCATGACAGGATGCGGAAGTCTGCACTGTACAGCATTCTTCGACCCGCACAGCGGAGAACTTCTTGAAGCATATCTCAACAAAGGCTCGACAGGCGGATGTAACAACTTCATGATCGGACTCTCAAGGATGATCTCCCTGGCCGCAAGGAGTGGTTGCGACATCAATTCGATAGTTGACCAATTGAAGAGCTGTGGATCATGTCCGTCATATGTTGTAAGAAACTTCACAAAGAGGGATACCAGTAAGGGATCGTGCTGTCCAATGGCTGTCGGATGGGCCCTCTTGGATATGCATGCGGAGATGCAGAGGGAAGTTCAGGGAATAACATTCGAGGCCGAGATGGAGCAGAAAGAATCCAAATCGAAGGAGATCTCGAATCCTTGTCCGAAATGCGGTGATGAACTGCAGTTCCAAGGCGGTTGCAACATATGCAAATCATGCGGCTGGACGAAATGCGATTAACCCCCTTTTCCCAAACCCATTACTTCCTCATATTGCTTTGAAACGATATATTGTATCACCAGTGCTATACCTGCACCCGCAAATGCACCGGTGACCATCCTTCCTATGAGCATGTCATGTCCTGTCAGGAACTCAATCCCCCACTCCATCAACGTAGAAGCTATCAGCATAGCTGCAACGATAGGGACCATCTTATCAGTTATATTGATGCGTTTTGAGGTCAGGTCCGTGAATACCAATCCCCCTATCAATCCGATGAGTATGGATACATCCCTCTGGCAGAATGCCATTTGGGACCCGTTGATCATGAAGGAACGTGTCTGTTCCTGATGGCAGAAAAGATCGCCTATTGAATAGACCGCCTTGGTAACAGGATCGGCGAATCCCAGTTTTCCCAAATTATCGATCACTCCGGGAGTTCCGTCCAGATGAACGAACGAACCGTACGGATAAACAATCGGCAATATGATCATCAGTGCAAGATATGCGGAAGCTATTGCCAATATCGCCCTTCCGGGCATTGACCGGTCCATGATGAATCAACACCATTTCGGTATAAATTGATGATGTGCCGTCTATCACAAACCTATACTTGAACACAATATGAATATCACGATGGATGCCGGCAGCATCATACCGGCCTTGAACACCATCTCCTTGGCATCATACTTTCCTGCCAGACATGAGGTCAGTACCGCCATTAATATGCACAATTCGATAAGGTATACGATCAATATCGTCGATGTACCCTCCGTGTCCACTCCTTCGGCCACCTTTGATATCGGGCCTAGCATCGTAACGCTCATTCCCAGGACCAAGGGTGCGAACACCGCAGCGGTGCCGGTCATCATGTCCGTCATGCTCTTCAGCTTGTTCTTTATGTTCTTACGTACAGAATTCTGATCCTGAAGCTGTCTCCCTATCGATATGGCGAGTCTTCCTGAATCCCGGATATCTTTCAGAGAACACCTGTAAATATCGCAGAACACGCCTGAAACACTCTCTGATATCCTTTCTATCGAGGATCTTATGGCGGCACATACATCTCCTCTGCATAGATCCAGTTCCCTCGATATTCCCTCAGCTATCGATGTACATTCCTTCCTCACTGAAACAGCTTCGACTATCGCTTTCTCGAAGTTCTCCCCGCCTATCAATCTATTGCCCAGCTCGAACACTGAATCCTGAAGTAAAGACTCCTGTTTCTCCCTGAGCCATCCTGATCTGACAGATGGCATGATCACAATGATCGATATAATGCCGGATATTATCGCGGCCATCATTATCGATGTGGATGCATCATATGTTATCATCATAAGGACGATCGCTATCGGCACCATTGACAACAAAGGTATCAATGCCGTGGGATCGGACCTTAATGGTCCGGATGATATGAATGGGTTCTTTTCTTTTACGGATATAATAAGTGATATTATCACACATGGTATTATGACCAGTGTTATCAGGACTATCGGCACCATGCTTATGGTGGATGATCCGAACATCCCTCCGATACTGAGCATCGGAAGTATCGACATGAGTATCATCGGAACCATGATCCCAAGTCCGAATATCATCATGCACGGTATGTTCAATGATGTACTGTATGACTCCCCGGTCTCTCTGAGTCCATTCAAGGAAATGTCAGATGCATCCTTGAGCATCCTGTCCCTTTCGGACCTGTCCTGGGATCCGGATGCAGAGATTACCATCTGCATGGACCTTCTGAATGGTGCGGCATCTGCCGGAAGGGCTGATAACAACTCCGACATCCCATATCCTATGTCAGGTATCTGCCTTGTGTCAGCCTTTGTGACCATCTCTCTGAACATCGAGGATGATCTGGCCGGACCGTTCGCAGCAACATCCCTTGCCGCAGTATCCAATGATCCGCCTCCTTCTATCACAGACGCCATCATGCCTATTACAGTGGGGCCTTCGTTCATGAATGCATTGAGATTCCTGATCTTGTTTGGATCCCTGTTCATTCAAACACCTATTCCGGTAAGGTCAGTGAACTTCACTTTGAAGGAGGTCAGAACCTCCTCGGCAGTTCCGTTATGGGATCTTGAACTATGCTCATTGGCAACCCCGACCCACTCGGGACCGAGATACTCATCCCCATGGACCTTGCCGATATCGGCCAAGAACGAACGTATCAAAGCACGTGCACGTATCTCCTTGGTGATCTCGGACCTGCTGAGTTGGGATGAGGATGTCACCCTTCTCATGACCGGGGATGAGAACAGTTCCGATGTATCGGATATATCAAGGAACTCCCCTGTTATATCGGAGGTTGCAACCACTTCGTTCACCCTCCTTATCTGATTCCCTGTCCTTCTGTCCCTTACTGTCCCCAGAGTGACGAGGATATCCGTTGCCATGAATGCTTCCGGAGAGATGTTCATGTCATGCACCACTCTATCGTAGACGGACCTTGCGGAATCACCATGGATCGTTCCCATGATGGAACTTCCTGCACGTCCGGTCCTCATGCTCTGATAGAGTGTCTTTGCCTCTTCCCCTCTGACCTCACCTAGTACTATCGCCGATTCTCCCATCCTCAGCGATACCCTAAGTGCCTCATCTGCCCTTGACAGGCTGTTCCCATCCATCCTGTCATCTATGAGCATCGATTGGACCTTGTACCCCATCTTCCTCATCCTTGAACTCGGAAGTTCCATTGTATCTTCGATAGTGAGTATCCTCTGTGATAAAGGGAACTCGAACATCAATGCTGAGAGCAACGAACTTTTTCCCGCACCTCTTGCTCCGCATATCAGGAATGTCGAACGATTGTCCACAAGGAATGATAACAGACCTGCCACCCTAGGGTCCATTGTACCATTCGCTACCAGACGCGTCAAGGTCCAAGGCCTTACAGAATGTTTCCTTATCGCCAACGCATCCCCGTTGGGACTCATCGGGTATCCGACAACTGTGGCCCTTGCATCATATTCTCCTATGTCGGTTTCCAGGATTGGATTCGACTGACAGAACTGCAGACCGCTTTCCCTTTTCAGGATGTTTATCAGATTCAGTATCTCCTTCTTATCGACCATGAGATTCGTTCTGCATTTGATGTGGGAGTTTGACCCATCCTTCTCATTCATCGTTATGTGTATCCTGTTCCTGTCGCATGGTGCATCTATGTAGATGTCCTCAAGTTTCGGATCCTTCAGAAGTACATCGAACACTCCCATCCCTACAGTGTGTCTATGGATCGTGTCGCACATCTCCTCTATGACCTCCTCTATCCTATCCGTATCTTTTCCAAAAACCGCCTCGATCGTATCCAGATGATCGATCATGGATCCTCTGGCATGGCCTTTCACACTGTGCTTATCCATCCTACCTCCCTTCGACCTGTATATCTCGCGGACATCCTCTATCGCCTTCCCTACAACGGCATTTATCGAATCCGGATAGGAATACTCAACGGGAAGAAGATTGTATTCGATCTCTCCATCCGATGCCGTCCCAAGCGTTACTCTGCCTCCTGGAGAAAGATATTCGGATGTGTCCTCGAGATCATCCTTGCTGCCCACCAACCAACAGTCTGCGTATGCAGGCTTAGTTCTAAGATTATCAACGGATATCTTTGAAATGTGATCCATTATGGATCTGGTGTCCTTCTTTGGAATGATGTTGTCCTGAGCAGACCTTGTTCTTCTGACGTTGTCCGCATTTTCATTCCCATCGAAACATATCGGGTCAGGGAATGATGTGTCCCCTTGGGACCTCTGATGCATGTTGCGATACATCATATCCTCCTCATCCGAATAATCGCTGATTATGAGGCGGTCATTGTGGCTTATTGGTTGAACTCCCCTTTTGCTTATCCTGCCTATGACGGAGGACAATATCCTTGCCATCATACCCCTCCTTTCCTTGCGGATTCAATGGACATCCTCTTCCTAAGTCTCTCCATTCCAAGTTCGACCTGATCCAATGCGCGGTATGTTCTTTGTACACATGCATTACATTCCCCGCTTGAAGGAAAGAATCCTGCGAGTCTTCCTCTGGCTGATTCAAAGTTGGGATCGGGGAATCCTGACCAGAGGATATCCATTATCCTGTTGCAGGAATTATTGCATTCCGAACATGATCTTCGCTCGAATGCGGATGAGTACGGAACGGAGGATCTGCTTATCATTGCAAGCTCGCATATGATCTCAGCAGCCGTACCGTGTATCTCGAGATCACGGCTGGTCCTGAGCCTTATCCTTCCTGCGTTGCCTTGTTCGTTTATGTTGATCGTTATGCATCTGATGCAATCCTTAGACCCTATGTCGGGTACCCTACGGCATCCTCTGCAGTTTATGCATAGGACATCATCATTCAACTCCGAACTATTTGATGATGGATCCTTCCTTTCAAAAATCGTTCTTATCTTTACCAAAGATAGCATGCGGAGTCTATCCCTTTTGGTACCGTATTAAAAGGGAACTCTACAGTTAATATGCCGGCCGCTTGTGACAAGTTATTAAATGTTGGGATGTTAGCGATATGCATGGAGATACTATCGCCCGCGGGTTCCCCGGAAGGACTGATCGCATCGATCAAAGGAGGATGTGATGCAGTCTATCTTGGAGGGAAGATGTTCGGAGCAAGAGCATTCTCCAAGAATTTCTCTGATAGCGAACTGGAAGGTGCCGTTAACTTTGCACACGACAATGATGTCAAGGTCTATGTCACAGTGAACACACTGATCAAGGACAGTGAGATGTCCGATGCCATGTCATACGTCAGGTTCCTGGATGATATCGGTACGGATGCTATATTGATACAGGACCTCGGACTCCTGAAGAATGTACACAGATTCGATATCGGAAAACATGCCTCTACCCAGATGGGAATACACACGGCAGACGGTCTTGAGTGGTGTAGCGAGAACGGGATAGACAGGGCTGTATTGGCAAGGGAGCTCACATTCGATGAATTATCACAGGTCGTAAAGGATTCCAAGATAGAGACCGAGGTCTTCGTCCAGGGAGCAATGTGCTACTGCATGTCCGGAGGATGCTTGATGTCAAGTGTCGCCGGAGGAAGAAGCGGTAACAGAGGACAATGTGCCCAACCCTGCAGAAAACAGTATATGATGGACGGGGGGGAGGGATTCTTCCTGAGCAATGCCGATCTATACGGAGTGAATTGGCTTGATAGATTGAAAGATATAGGGATATCCGCTGTGAAGATAGAAGGCAGGATGAGAAGCCATGCCTATGCATATCTGGCAACAAAGGTCTATTCCATGGCGAATGAGGGCGCTTCGAAAGATGAGATGAATAACACCGCGGATCTTTTGAAGACAGTTTTCAACAGAGGATTCTGTGAAGGTTATCTTCCCGGAGTATCGTCACTTGTCCAAGAAGGATATGCTGACAACAGAGGATATTATCTCGGTACCGTCAGGATCAATGACAGAAGGTTCGATCCGAAAGAATTGAAGGAGTCCATCGGCGTAAAGGACGGGATATCGATCTTCAGGGGAAAGGACAAGATAGGTGGGTTCAAGATCAGCACCTTAGATAAAGTGACCGTCCCATTCAAGATAGAGAATGGAAGATATGAGATATATAGGACATATGACCCCAGGATAGATGGTATAAAGAATCTAGTCGGGGATCCCCCTATCCTTAAAGGCGACACGCCCAGATATCCATACAAACATACACTGAATGAATCTGGAAGGGGTTCGAAAAGACCTGAGCTGTCATTCTATATCAGTTCACTCAAGGTATTGGATTCTGTCCTTGAATATGCTGACCGTGTTTACTACGATCTCAACGACAGTATCGATAAAGCAAGGAGAATGTGTGAAAGGAATGATGTAGAGATCATTGCGAATCTTCCGAGATTCAGTCCCCTAATGGACCTGGATACGGATCTGGACGTAATGGTCAATACGCCGGGCCAATATCGCCATTTCAAAGACAGAAGAACATTCGGAAGCTATCACATGAACATGTTCAATTCGAACTTCCCCCTCAATGCATATCAGACAACATTATCCGTGGAGCTTTCCAAACCCGAGATAATGAACATTGCCCGCCACTATACAGGGAGATTGGAGGTCATGGTATTCGGAAGAACAGAGCTCATGTACACACGTGACCCTGGGATAAAGACAGGTATCATGAGCGATGAACTCGAACATGATTTCCCCATCTACAGGGATGATCGAGGATTCGCACACATCCTGAACTCTTCTGACCTTCTGTTGTTGCCGTATCTTAATGAGATAGAGGATATGGGAATGGATTCGATCGGGATAGACCTGAGAAAAAGACCTGCTTCACTAGCAAAACTTGTTGCCGGCGCCTATCATGATAGGGATGTCTCCAAGAAGGGAAAGATCACAGAGATGTGCGGCGGTATTAACTACGGCCATTATCTCAAAGGCGTAAGCTAACTGTATCGATCGGGATATTATAACCTCCGAACTCTGAACTTTATATGAAGTTTGACAAGAAAGGAGTAATGGGATTTCCTGAAGCGATAATGGCAGTCATGATCGTCACATTGTCGCTGGCAGCTTTCATGGGCATGGTAGCCCTGGACCTTGTTGACAATATCAATGATGAAGCATCGCCAATAGATGCAAAGGTCATTGAAAATATCCTGATAGATGAAGGTTCGATATCGTTTCAACTTGAGAGCGATCTCATGTCCATGATCGATAGGAATGGTTATAGAGGAATATCTGTCAAATACATCATACCTGGGAATCTGGGTTTTGATGATGGATATATCTCCATAGGCAGTATGGAAGGTGACATTGTCATCGACAGATTTCTGGTCTCATTGAATTCTTCTGACGGGAGGGTGATTACTGCAATAGCAGAGGTGGCAGTTTGCATCTGAAGAACAAGAGAGGCATGACAGCAATGGTCGATGCCATGATATTCATCGTCATATTAGGGATCGTTTCAACACTATACTTCTCATATGACCCAGACGATGGATCCCCTTCGAATGATGCATCAGATATATCGGATAAGATATTCTTGACGAAACTTCACATAAATGATCTTGTGGACTCCAATGATACAGGCCTCATCAGCATCTCGGATTTGATAGTTTTCCAATTCAGTAGTGATGATCAGAATATCAAAGAATATCTAAAGAATGTCCTGGATTCCATATTACAGAGATCTGGATCATATTGTTTGGAACTGTCATACGGCGATCATCATATGACCATAGGAAGTGAGGGAGGATATCCCGTTTCCCATTGTCACAGAGAACATACCGTTACCTTCGGAGGTACACTAGTATCCGAATTATGGATCTACTGATCATGCACCGAACTTCTCGACACGATCAGCAAGGTCCATGCACATAGGTACGATGTACTTTCCCCTTATGCGCCCTATGCGTCCATGGGAACACCCGGACTCGCTATAGGTGTCAGCGTCATCCCTGACATTTCCCGGCGTGTACACAGTTATAGGGACAGGGTCTCCGCTGTGGTCTCCCAATGAGCATGGTGTGCTGTGATCCGCTGTAAACACAATGACAAGATCCTCCGGGAAATTCTCCTTGAAATATCCTGCCATGACATCAAGACGCTTTATTATCGCACATTTCAGCATCGGATCATAATCATGACCGCATACATCGGGTGCTTTGACGTTCATTAGGACGAACTCATAATCCTTCAGTGTCTCCAACGCGACCTTTGCCTTTGACACGAAATCGGAACTGCACCCGCCTGTGCATTCGCAAGGCAGGTCTATGACATCCAGTCCGCATACCTCGCATATGCCTCTGATCATACCAACACCTGCCACACACGCTGCTTTTACGTTGTGTTTCTCCGGGAAGGGTTGTATATCAGGGAATGAGCCTGCCCCTCTCGGCACCATTATGTTGGCCGGAAGGAGGCCCTCTGCGATCCTTCTTTTGTTGACAGGGTGGTCCTTCAGTCTTTCGTATGTCTCCTTGACGAACTTATTTACGATCTGTGCCGTGAATTCTGCCTCAGGTACCTTTCTCTTGGACCAGTTCAGCGGTCCGTTTCCGTGTGAATCCACATCCGTTACCTCTGGACTGAGTCCGGGTCCTCTGAGGATTAGAGCCGCCCTGTGCTCTGTGCTCTCTTTGATTATTACCTCCACACCATCAATGACCATTCCGCTGAGAGCTGCGACAAGTTCAGTCGTGTCTGGTTTGTTGATCCTTCCGGCACGTCTGTCGATTATGTTCATCTTGTCATCACACGTGGAGAAATTGCATCTGAACGCAACATCCCCGGGTTTGCCTATGAGACCTATGCCTGCAGCCTCGAAGGGCCCCCTTCCTGTGTAGACCTCCAGAGGATCATATCCCAGTATCGAAAGGTGGGATGTGTCGCTTCCAGGCCTTATCCCTATATCGACGGTATCGCATGTTCCGGCTATTCCGTTCTTTGTGAACCAGTCAAGGTTCGGTGTCTCGGTGGCCTGAAGGGGCGTAAGACCGTTGAGCTCTTTGCATCCTCTGTCACCCAGACCATCCATTACTATTATCAAGATCTTCTTTTTGATTGCAGACAACTTCATTCCTCTTTGAGTTTCTTCAGCAGCCATGCCATGTTGTCCCCAAGGTCCTTCATGGTCCTGACCCCTTCCTTATCGTTCTCGTAGTCACCTTCTTTCCAGGCAACGCTGAGATTCCAATACGACGAACCTACCACTATCATCTCGTTTATCGTGAAGAAGTGGTTTATCGTGTTGAAGACATGTGTTGCTCCGGCACGTCTTACGGCCACTACCGCCGCTCCGACCTTTCTTTTGGTCGGTATCCCGTTCATTCTTATGACATAGCCTGCACGATCGATCAGGGCCTTCGCCTCTGACGTAACATCTGCGAAGTACGTCGGAGAACCTATTATCACACCATCTGCCTCCACGATCTTCTCCACGCAGGAATTAAGGATGTCATCATCCATTATACAGCGTAGATCCTTGGTCTTGGCACATGCCCCGCATGCCCTGCAACCATGGATGTCCTTGCCTCCGACCTGGACCATCTCGGTCTCTATACCTTCGGATTCCAGGATACTCAGTACATCCTTTATCATGTGGCTGGTGTTGCCATTCACTCTTGGACTGCAATTGAAAGCTACAACCTTCATCTGAATCACTTCAGTATCCATCATAAAGGTGTACATATAGATAAAATAAATCTATATTAAGTCTAAGATCCATCGAATGTATTTTGTATCAATTGAACATGGTATCGGATATGCCTCATGCTCAGTTGAACGGTGTGAACCTCTACTACGAAAGGATTGGTTCAGGTGAACCGATCATCCTTCTTACAGGATTCGCAGGTGATTCTGGATTCTGGAGAAGAGCATCAGAGATGCTGTCTTCTGAGTTCGATGTCATTACCATCGACAATCGAGGGGCAGGCAGGACCCAATACGGAGGGGATTTCACTATGGATGATCTAAGTAAGGATGTCATATCACTGCTGGATCATCTTGATCTTATGGATGTGAACATTGTCGGATGGTCAATGGGATCCCACATTGCAATGGGAACTGTACTCGTTCCCAATCAAAGAATAAGGACGTTGACCCTGATCTCATCATATCTTTTCAGACCTGCAAGGTCGGATTATATCCTGACATCATTGCTTGATTCTATTCAGAACGGTGCTCCTGTCAAGGACCTTGCGCTTGTACTGAACTGCATGTTGCACACAGAGGATTTCTTTGAGAGGATGAAGGAAGAGAACAAGATTATCAGGTTACCTGACCTTAAGGATCCAAAGGGATTGAGATATCAATTGAATGCAGTGAATCTGTCTGACATTACTGATGATGTTTCAAAGATAAGTATCCCGACACTCGTCATACACGGAGATAAGGATATCATGGTGGAACAGCAGGAAGGCATCAAGGTTGCAAACAAGATACCTGAGAGCGAATTAATGATCATAGAAGGAGAAGGGCATCTCATACCCGCGGATCTTTATGTTCCTCAGATGATTAATTTCATCAAACAGCATTCTTGATGATCGTCCTTTTCGATCTGGCCTCATCGACCTTTTCAGATATTGTGTTTCGTATAGCCTTTGTACAAGGCCAGCTTTCATCCATATAATCGATCATTTCGATTATATCGGCATCATCGTTGGTCAATGCGATGTACACCCTGCTCATGAACATTGAAACAGCATAAGGGAAATCGTTGCATATCTCCGGTCTGTCCTTCCAGATCCTGCATCTGTTATCCTCCATGAGGAAAGCGCATGGATCCGTTTTCCTGAAAAGCAGTCTTCCGTCCGAAGTCCTTACAATGTAATCGTTTATGAAGACATGAAGAGGTATTCGGGCCGCATTCGCGACCCTGTCCACCTCCTCAGGCATCAATACTATGTTGGGTTGGTGGCAGCATCTCCCGCACATCTCGCAGGGGAGATCGTTCTTGTACTCCATGCATATCTCGTATGCTG
>JAEXCH010000005.1 GCA_023402275.1 Methanobacteriota archaeon | reverse complement strand
ATATATAATTTTTCATCATATACTGCTTGATAACAAGAAAAATTATGATGTTTGTGTGTATTTTGAAGAAAAACTATGTTTTTGAAATTGAAAGTATACATCGACCCCGAACCTTTTAATTCTCTTGGATTCGGGATCGGATGTCATGATAGGTTGTTGATTCACTCTTCCTCAGGTCTTTCGATCCCTTCCCAGATCATGTCATCTACCTTGAGCAATAGCTCTGCGACCTCATTTCCTTTCGGGGTCAAGGAATATATGTGGGTGAGCTTCGGTCTTTTGACCCTCTCTACCTTGACAAGACCTACCTCGCAAAGATCGTTTGCAACGTTCTTTGCCGTATCGTAGTTCTTTATCGCTTTCCTCAATTCCCCTCCCTGGAGATTTCCGCCTTCCCTGTGCAAAACTATCAGAAGTCTATATCCGTTACCTAATCCTCTAAATGTCATTATTTTTTATTGATGACAAATCAAAATAATAAATATATTTTTATTCTTTATTATAAGATAATCAAATATGATATTATGTCCATATTCGTATCGATTACATGATATCATCCGTATTTCTGCAATAATATATCAAGAACCGATCCTATCGTATGTTCATCAATGTTCCATAATTCATATGGTGATTTGAACCCATTACGCAGAAAATGTTTATCATGCACATATGCTATTGAGAACTGTTTCCCATGAATGAGATTTGGACCGAGAAGTACAGACCCAAGAACCTTGAGGAGGTAGTGGGTCAAAGACACATCACCGAGAGATTGCAAGCTTACGTTGAATCAGGGAATATGCCCCACCTTCTGCTTGCCGGCCCTGCGGGTACCGGCAAGACGACCTGCGCCCTTGCACTGGCCAGAGAGATGTTCGGAGATGAATGGAAAGGCAATTTCATGGAGCTCAATGCTTCGGACGAGAGAGGGATAGATGTTGTCAGAGGGAAGATAAAGGAATTCGCCAGGACATCCCCTTTGGGAAGAGCGGATTTCAAGATCATATTCATGGATGAGGCAGATGCTCTGACAACGGATGCACAGGCCGCTCTCAGAAGGACCATGGAGAAGTACTCCAAGATATGCAGGTTCATACTCTCATGCAATTACTCATCCAAGATCATCGATCCAATTCAATCAAGATGTGCCGTCTTCAGATTCAGCCCTATCTCAAAGGAGGATGTCGAGAACTACCTCAGGAAGATAATCGAGAAGGAGAAGGTGGACATAGACGACGATGCATTGGAGGGACTTGTCCATGTCGCCAGAGGGGACATGAGGCGTGCGGTCAATTCCCTTCAGGTGGCCGCTTCACTCGGTAAGAAGGTAACGCTCGATATCATCTATCAGACAACTGGTCTTGCCAAACCAGAAGAGGTCAAGAACATGCTGGAGACCGCTCTGGCAGGGAAGTTCGTGGAAGCCAGGAACATGCTTGATGACATAATGATCATGTACGGACTTTCCGGACAGGACATAATAAGACAGATCCATTCCTCATTCTTCGATCTAAGTATCACCGATTCCGAGAAGGTCAGACTGATGGATAAAACAGGGGATATCGAATTCAAGATAGTTGAGGGAAGTAACGAGAGGATACAGCTTGAGGCACTCCTTGCATATCTCGTGATGATCGGCGGAAGCAAGAGATGATATCATGGAAAGAAAGGACCTTTACGATGCAATATGGAAGAGGATATCCGTCAGACGCTATCTGACCAAGCATATTGAAGAGGATAAGATCTCCATACTGAGGAGATCGATAGCATCAATTAACGAAGAGTCCGGCCTGAACATAGAGTTCATCGAGGATAGTGATTCCTTCAATTCCATAAAGACACTTGGTATGTTCAAGAATGTCCGTTCCGTGATAGCTGTCAAAGGTAAGGGCGATGATCCGAATCTCCAGGAGAAATGCGGTTATTACGGAGAGAGGATCGTACTGGAGGCAACATATCTGGAACTCGGTACTTGCTGGGTAGCCGCAACATTCAACAAGAAGAGCAAGACCCTGAATGTAAAGGATGATGAGACCCTTGTATGTGCGATACCGATCGGCTATGGAACGGATGGGTTCAGCGAATCCGTTGATGTCCCTGATGCTCCGCACAGGAAAACGATATCCGCATCGGAATTCCTTGATGGGAACAACGACGTTCCCTCATGGGTCATGACCGCTATGAAGGCCGTCCAGTTCGCACCGACCGCCGTCAACGGCCAAAAGGCCAGATTCAGTTACAAGGATGGCTCATTGTACATAAGTACGCCTGATGGTCGATACACCATGGTGGATCTGGGCATAATCAAGCTGCATTTCGAACTTGCTGCCGGAGGTAAATTCGAAATCGGGAACCCAGCGGTTTTCACAAAGGATTGATCATTTCATTAGGTCCGGCAAGAAGGTCGAGATCATATTGAGATAAATCATGCAAATCGGGGTTTCCTATTTACGGTCATTGACTCAATATCTGTTGTCGAATATCCTGTTGGTCTTCTTCTCGCTTCTCGGAAGGTCCCCTACCTCTACGGCTTTGGGGACCACCATGATCCCAACCGAATCCTTAAGGTCCTTACCTACCTGTTTCTCTACCGCGGACCTCTGATCCATCGGAAGCTTGGTCTCAAAGAACACTGTAACGATATCCTTTCCGTTAAGATGGTCTATCATTATCTGATATTCACTCTCGACCCCGGATATCCTGCTTAGTGTCTCATCGAACTGAGCAGGGAATATCTTAGTGCCTTTGACCTTGACCATGTCGTCGGTCCTTCCGGTTATTATATCGATACGTGGGAATCTTGAACCGCAGGGGCATTCCCCTGTGATTATCCTTGTGAGATCGTGTGTCCTGTATCTTATCAGAGGGGCTCCTTCCTTGAGGAGGGTTGTTATCACAAGTTCACCTACCTCTCCATCTGGAAGTACCTTTCCTGTCTTTGGATCTATTATCTCGAAATAGATGTAATCGTCCCAAAGATGTATGCCGTTCTCGTAATTGCAGCTTATACCGATACCGGGGCCGTATATCTCCGTCAGACCGTATATGTCATAGAGTTCTACTCCAAGGTCATCTGCGATCCTCTGTCTCATCCTGTCTCCCCAGCGTTCGGACCCTATTATCCCTTTCTTCAGGCTGATACGGTCCTTGACGTCACGCTTCTTTATCTCCTCTGAGAGCAATAATGCATACGACGATGTTGCGCACAGTACTGTACTGTGAAGGTCAGTCATCATCTTGATCTGCTTCTCTGTGTTACCAGGTCCCATGGGTATCACCATGGCACCAAGTTTCTCTGCACCGTATTGGAATCCTATCCCGGCGGTCCATAGTCCATAGCCAGGTGTTATCTGTATGACATCCTCTGCACTCAATCCCGCCATTCTGTAACAGCGTTCGAACATTATCCCCCAATCATCGATATCCTTGAGGGTGTATGGTATTATGACCGGTGAACCGGTGGTACCCGATGATGAATGTATCCTTACTATCTCCTTTTCGGGAACAGCCTTGAGACCGAGGGGGTATGCGTTTCGAAGGTCTTCCTTGTCTGTGAAGGGGAGTCTCTCGAAATCCTCCTGCGTACTTATCTTGGATGTGTCGATATCCTTGTACTTCTCTCCATAGAACGGACTCTTCTCCTTGATTGTCGACAGGATATTGGTTATCTTCTCGGTCTGATAGTCATTCATCCTCATTCAGATGCCTCTATGTGTGGTCTAAAGCATCCGTATATAACCAATTTGTGGCATTGATGTATAATATTGTACAATATTATTATGAATGATCTTCGGATCGGATGTGCAATCTACATTAAGAGAATCGCCGTACTGAGAAAGGACCCTTAAATAGAATAGAAAAAATGATTCCATAACATCGTGATGTCCATTCAGGAAATTCATAGAAAGTGTGTTGGATGAGTCCTTTACATAACTCACATCTTGAATAACATCCTGTCATTTCTTGTAAAAATAATCATTTATCCATCAAGATAACCAATATTAAAATCAAACACGATGACCCTCGCATAGATCATATGGATATTGTATAGAACTACATACCATCCATACAAACCACCAGAAGGAACATCATATGCTAAGGTTGATAGAAACTCCTATATCGGGCCCTGCTCCCAGATTCTCGGACATGGATGTTTACTGGACGCTTCACCTACTTTCTGATTACAACAGAAAGGGAAGGAAACAACTCTCCAATATTATAGGTATAGGGGAGGGCAGCCTTAGAAAGATAATCCAGCTGCTGGTGGAATTCGACATGGTCACGGTCTATCAGACCGGTGTTCTTATAACAGATAATGGAGTGAGATTCCTGGAGAGCATACCGATAAGACCCGTCAAACTCAACAGGACGGATTCTGTAATGGGAGAATGTCAGGCAGGGGTTCTGGTGATGGGTGCCGCAGACAAGATAGACAGGGGAGTGGAGCAAAGGAATGACGGCATAAAGAAGGGTGCATACGGATGTACTTCGATCGTCATAAGAGAAGGCAGGATGATGGTCCCTCCCGATTGGGATCTGGATGCCAATTCGCCTGATTTCGCAAAGGAGATAAGAGATGTCACCAAGATGACCAATTCCGATGCCCTCATAATAAGCGGCGGTGCTGACGATAGGTCGGCGGTATCGGGTGCATTGTTCGCAGCATTCAATCTTATATGAATCTCAGATCTTGTATTTCCCGTTGGTCTGGACCATCGATCTGGCAATTAGGAAGAACGGCAATCCTGTATCAAGTGCCACTTTTGTACATCCTTCTCCCTTGGCACACCTTTTTATTGCCTCTTCCAACCCTGCGACCTTTGAAAGTTTCGGAGACGGTACAGCTCTTTTCTTCGCATTTCCCTTCTTTGAGGAGTTTTTCTTTTTCTTTGACTTCTCCATCCATTTCGATGATTGGCATTTAGGACATCTGAGCGGAGTTCCCACCGATACCCTCGGTATCCATGAATATCCGCATTTTGAGCATTTGCATTTTGTTGCCTTGCTGTTCCATCTGTATGAACCGCATTCCGGACAACGTTTCGGGTCCTCCTTCTTACTTTTCCATCGGAATCCGCACGACATACATATTTTGGGTTCTGGTTCAGATTCATGAATGACTATCGCAGGATCGATCCTGAGTCCGCAATGCGGACATTTGTATGATTTCATACGGTCCTGGTCCTTCTTTCGAATATTGCCCTCTGTACTTTCTGACAACATGTCCTTATCACTTGTCCTGAATGGATCCCACAGTGTTGGATATAAAGACCAATATGACATCATTTGATTTGTTTATTACTTTGGAAAAATGTTGAATATTAGGTAAGAGAAAATTAAATAATATATAAATGAATACCGAAAAGAAGAGAATATCATTTTATATTGGAGCATACGATAATACTACAATTGCCTGCTTAATATAAACAAAATGATATCAAGTGAAGATCGTTGACGCAAAGAGGAACGTAATGAATGAGACCGATGACATAAAGACTGATGATCCTTGCGATATCGATTTCACATTCTGTTTCAGATGCGGTCATGTATGGACACCGAAAACGGATACTGAACCGAAAAGATGTCCGAGATGCCATTCCTCCAGATGGAATGTACCGGTCACCAAGGAGAGGGCATGCAAATTCTGCGGCAGCGTCTGGAGATCCAACGATGCCAACGCGGATTGTCCCTCCTGCGGAAGAAGCCAGATGGATGGGCTTACTCCCAGGTCCCTTCACTGCAATCAATGCGACTATGATTGGTTGCAGCATAGGTCCGATCCACCACTGAAATGCCCTTTATGCAGGTCCACCAAATGGAATGAGCCCAAAGGGAACAGAGAGGTCTGTCTTCGTTGCAGGCACATATGGAACAACAGGTCCGAGAGTCCAAAGAAATGTCCTAAATGTCATTCATCCCTTTGGAATGTGCCTCCCATCGCATCAAAATGTCAAAGATGCGGTCATGAGTGGAGAGGAAGGAAGGATTCCGATAAAGCTTCGATATGTCCTTCCTGTAAATCCAAGAAATGGATGGAATCCCCCAATATACGGACATGCAACATATGCGGTAAGACATATATCGCCAGATCGGGAAAGATAGTGAACGGATGTCCATCCTGTAATCCATCCAGATCAGTGATGATCCAATGTAAGGTCTGCGGTAAGAAATGGTCAGGCAAAGCAAATACCGACAGGTGTCCAAGATGTTATGTGGAGATGTACAAGAGGGATATCATAAACAGCACATATGCGGATCTTTGGACAGACGGCGTATATCAGCTCAGATACCTTTCAGAGGATAGATTCGGATCCGTTTACCTTTGGGAAGGTGACCTTCCACTTGCTGCCATGTATTTCCATGAGTTCTGCAGGCGTTTCAATGCAACAGCCGAGCATATCATCGATGCGATGAACAACGGCAGTATGCAGGAAGAGATGGGAACTCTTGCAAAGGAGATGTTGGATGAGAAGGACAGATACAAGGAACGTACAGGGTATTTCATGAAGAGGCTCAATCTGTCAGAAACTGATGCGAATGTACTTTCGATCCACTTCACGGGAATGGGGCCTCGATACATAGCCCTCAGATTCGGAATGTCCAAAGAAGAGATAAGGGAATCATTCGACAGGATAATGGAAGCCTATATCGATTCCGGTATCATAGTTGATGATACTGTCTTCACAGAGAATCCTTTTGCTTTCTACTGAGCAATAGGAAAATATGGACAGTACGATTTATTCTTTATTACCAATTTATCTTGTTTTTACCACTGATATGTATCAAATATTACCTATTATTCCATATTTTTCCAAAGTAATATATTAATCGAAAGAATACATTGGATATCTCATCCAAATGAATGGAAAGGTATACTGATGACGGAGAACATAGAACATTCATGTCCGCATTGTGGGCACAAGCTTCCTTTCAGCCTCATTTTGGATGTTGATGGGTCCGATGATGTTTCCGGTTACCAGAAATGTTGCAAGATATGCAGCTATGAATGGACGAGTTACATTGAGAGACCGAAGAGATGCCCCCGATGCGGCTCTTACAGATGGAACAGCGACATAAAGGCCGTTGAATGTAAGAGATGCGGATCCTCCTGGATACCTCGAGGGGATGGGGCCCCCGTAAGATGTCCGAATTGTAAAAGTGATAAATGGGACACCCCTGCGGATGATTCGGCCGATCCCTTCTCCTATGGACGTACGGATGATAATCTTTACAACGAGATAATCAGAAGATATGATATGGGGGACGGATGTTTGAACATAGCCCGTTCGGATAATATCGCTCTGTCCACTGTGATAAAGACACTTCATCTTAACTACGGTAAAGACGAGATGTTGAGAATGTGATATCAGGTCCTGCTATCCTTGAGGTACTCTGCAGCTTCCTCACTGCCTCTCGCAGCAGCCTTCTTGAACCATTTTATCGCATTGTTGTTGCTTTTTACCATGCCTTCTCCCGACAGGGACATCCTTCCCAGTTGGAACATGGCATCCGGACTTCCTTCCTCTGCCGCTTTGATCAATATCTTTGCGGCCTGATCCGCGTTCTTTTGTACTCCTCTTCCGTCAAGGACCATCATACCTAATCTGAATCCGGCCTTCGGATGCCCGACATCTGAACACTCCTTGTATATCCTTGCAGCCTCTTTCTCATCGATAGGTATCCCTCTGCCCTCTTCGTTCATCACACCAACTCTATAATGGGCTGCCAAACTGCCGTTCTCGGCTGCGGTCGAATACCACTTCAGGGCCTCATTCCAATCCTGATCCGTGCCCAGTCCCTCCGAGTACATATGGGCAAGATTGAATTGTGCTCTCACATATCCCTGCTCTGCAGAACACCTGTAGAGTTTGAACGCCTTGTCCAGATCCTGATTGGCGCCATATCCATGGGTCAGCATATATCCCATGTTGCATTGTCCTTCCGGGTCTCCTTGTCTGGCGGACAGCCTGAACCACATGAATGCCTTGTCCAGATCCTTTTGCACCCCATTCCCTTCAAAATACATGTACCCCATTGCACTCTGTGCATGCGGGTCCCCGCCTGAGGCTGCATCCATGACCTCTTTGAATCCCAACCTATCACCTTATAACGATACCGGAATTCCTAACATGGATCTCCGGATGTTCTATGTACTTACTTAATCTGTAATATGCAGCAAGATACCCATTGGCGGCTGCCATCGTATAGAACTTGACCGCCTCATCGTCATCCTTCTGTACGCCCCTTCCTTCCTCGTAAAGCGTTCCCATCACGAATTGTGCATCCTCCGACCCTGCTACCGAAGCTTGTGTCATCAACTCCAGTGCTGTCCTGTCGCTCCTTCTAACATACACTCCTGTGTGATACATCATCGCCAGGATGAACATGGCGGTTGGATTCCCGAGATCTGCGGCCTCTTGATAATAGTAGAAGGCCTTCTCCTCATCCCCTGCTTCAAGGAACTTATCTGCTATGACCAATGCATAATCCCTTTCCAGCTTCTCCTTCTCGACCTCGGTCTCTATGAGCATGAACTCCCTATCCTCAAGGGAATCATGTTTTCCGCCGTCAAGTGCCCTCAATACAGCCTGCCAGCATAGTATGCATTTCTCGTGTCCCATATCCGCACCGAACTTGTACCATCGTCCTGCCTCGAACAGATCCACATCTATATTGAAAAGGCCGTATTCGAAATTCCTACCGATCCAATAGAACAGCTCGGCATCCCCTCTGAGCCCCACTCTTGCATACCATTTCTCCCGTTCTGATATGTCCCTGTCTATTCCGATGCCCTTTCCGTACATATATCCGATCATGAATTGTGCCATCGGAAGACCTTGATCAGCTGCGGAAAGTATCCATTTGAATGCGAACTTCACATCCCTGTCAACGATCCTTCCATTCAGATAATGGACCCCCAGCTCCATCCTTGCCTCAGGGACCCCGGAATCCGCTGATGCTTTCAGATACAATATGAATAATTCCTCATCCTTCATGGCGATCGTTCCATCGCGGAATATCTTCGCCAATTCCCATTTTGCCCTTGAACATCCGACCTCGGATGATCTGACATACCATCTCATTGCCATATCTGGATCGGGGTCGATGTTCTTTCCATGATGGAACATATATGCCAGACCCAGCCTGGCATAGGGATTGCCTGCTTCGGCATCATGGAATATTGTTCTCTTTGCTATGATCGCTCCCCTCCCTTAGCGCATCTTCTTTGACTTGATCCTCTCAAGAAGTTCCTTTGCATCAGGGTCCCCTTGTCTGGCAGCCATGGACAGATACCTCTTCGCACGAGGTATGTTCCTTTTCACGTACTTACCGTCCATATATAGCTTTCCGAGATAGTACTGGCCTTCATAATAACCTGAATCTGCGGATTCATTCAACAGTTTCATGCCTTCTTCGATATCCTGATCGACACCGGACCCTGTCACTCTGAGCATTCCTAAGAACGCCTTTGCACCCGGATGTCCTTGGTCCGCAGCCTGGTCGAACCATACTGCCGCCTCCTTCTCATCCTTGTCGACCCCTCTTCCTTCATAATAGAAACAGCCCAGACAATACTGGGAGTTGACCTCTCCCATCTCCGCTGCATCCTTGAAGTATTTGGCGGCCGTCTTCTCGTCCCTTTTATAATAACTGCCGTTCCCGTACATGCATGCCAAGGCATATTGTGCATATCCGTTGCACGATGCAGCTGCCTTCTCGAACCATTTTGCGGCAGTCGGAAGGTCTTGTGGAAGCACCTCGCCTTCGAATCTTAGGTTCGCATAATCCACCATTGCCTGTTGGAATCCTGCTTCGGATGATGCTTCCAGCATAGATATTGCCTTAACAGGGTTCCTGGATACGCCTTGTCCGTAAGCGTACATCATACCCAGCTGATATTGCGCTTCGCTGTGTCCCTGTTCCGATGCCTTCTCAAGCAGCATTGCCGCTTTGACAGGATCGAACAGTTTCGTCTTTGGTATCATATGTATCGACGCGAGGGCATATTGTGCATCCGCACTCCCTGTCTCAGCAGCTAGTTGGTACCAGTTCACAGCCTCCTTGAGGTCCTTATCCGTATAGCAAAGACCGGCATCATACATCTCTCCGATGTGATACATCGCCTCAGGATTGCCGTTCTCCGCAGCTTTCCTTAGCCAATGCATTGCCTTGTCCCTGTCCTTTGAGACACCTTTACCCATCATGTACATGAAACCAACCGTGTTCTGTGCACTAACATCATCCTCTTCTGCACATACGGTATACCATCTTGCGGCAGTACGGTGGTCCTTCCTTACAGGTTTATTTCCGTTGGTATAAAGATCGAACAATTCCTTACATGAATCGGTGTTCCTCTGTTCTCCTTTCAATTTCAATGCGATAAGTCGATCAAGATCCTCTGTATCGCTGACCACATCCAGTTCCCTGAGCGTTACTGCGGCATCCTCATTGCCGCCTGCGGATGAATTGATCAAGAATTCCTTTGCAGTGTTCTTATCCTGTATCGTTGAGGTTCCGGTGTAGAGGAAAAGAGCATAAAGATACTGGGAATCTGGGTCCCCTTCGTTTGCCATTCTCTCAAGGATAGCGACAGCTCTCTCCAGATCGTGATCGGGAGATGCACAATCCATGTGCGAACGTGCTACAGAACATTTGCCGCTGTCAGATATATCGAATGGCATATTCATTACCATAATTCCCACGTATTTATTGATTTAGCTATATTACATCAAACCATATGTTCGATTTGTAATTCAGTCGCATTATTACCCTAAATTATAATGATACATCTGCATACCAGATGACGATGGTCTATAAACCTGAATTCAACATTGATAATGATATTCTCGGTCTTGTTTCCGATATCCCAGTATCAGTGGGAAAGATACCCGATCATAGGATACCGGCCATCGATCCAAGACTCAGGAAGTCCAATAGGGTGAAATCCATCCAGTCATCTCTTGCGATAGAAGGGAACACATTATCCATTGATAAGGTAACAGACATAGTGGCTGGTAAAAGAGTAATTGGGGATCCGAGAGAGATCCAAGAGGTAAAGGGTGCCATAAAGGCGTATGACCACATCGAAGATCTGAACCCCTATTCTATCGATGATCTGCTGAAGGTACATGCTGATATGACAGAGGGGCTCGTTGATTCTCCCAGAGAATTCAGGGATTGCGGCGTTGGTGTTTACAAAGGAAATGTACCCATTCATATCGCCCCCGATTTTGAAGATGTACCTGTGATGATATAAGACCTCATGACGTGGGCAAGGGATTCTGATGCCCATCCTCTTATCAAAGGATGCGTTTTCCACTGCAGATTTGAATTCATCCATCCCTTCGTTGATGGAAATGGCAGGATGGGAAGATTGTGGCATTCATTGATCCTATCCAAATGGAAGAGTGTATTTGCATATCTTCCAATTGAGACATGGATCAAACTGAACCAGAGAGAATATTACAAAGCATTGGAAGATTCAGATAATGGGGATCTTACGCCATTCATAAAGTTCATGCTTAGTATCACACAGACCGCTGTTGATGAGTTCATCGATGAAGCGGTAATTGATCCCAAAGCTCTCTCCAATAGGGAAATTGATATCATGAATATCATATCTGATGATGAGAATCTAACTTCTGCAAAGATGGCAGAAATACTAGGGATCAGTGAAAGGACCGTGAAAAGATACATCGCTTCCTTGGTTCAGAAAGGAATTTTGATCAGAGAAGGGAGCGATAAGACCGGACATTGGAAGATAATAAGATAATGTCACTGTATTTGTCACTGTAAATTACATTATAGATATTACAATAAAAGCATAAGAGTTATAATTATCATCTGATATTGTCTTAACATGTGGGAGGATGCTGGCATTCCATTTGAGAGCCAAATGGAGCCATTGGAATGGGCAAAGTTCATAGTTCGGACAAGATCCGAGAAGAATTATACCTCAGCATTCTCAATACTATCCTCATCGGCCAATAAGGGATCGTCCGATGCGGAATTCTATCTTGGTCTACTTTATTCAAGAGGTCAGGGCGTACAAAGGGATTTGAACGCAGCCAGGCACTGGTTCGAACGTGCAGCAGGAGGCGGTAACCTCAGTGCGATGTACTTCTTGGGTAAGATGTACACAAGGGGTTACGGAACGGAAAGGGATATCGAGAAGGCGGCATCTTTCTTCAAACTCCCGGCAGAGATGGGCGACCCCCGTGCACAATATTCTTTGGGATTGATATTCTTTGACGGAGAAGGAATAAAGAAGGATCTCGGACTTGCTGTCAGTTGGTTCATACAATCAGCGGAATCAGGACACTCGGAGGCACAGTTCATACTTGGGCAGCTCTATAAGACCGGCTACGGTGTGGACCAGGACATGGAGACCGCACTGAATTGGTTGATATCAGCGGCAATGAACAAACACCGCGGGGCCCAGATATTGCTAGGCAACATATACGACAGCGGTGACGGCGTTCCTGTGGATAAGGAAGAGGCCGACCGCTGGTACCAGATGTCCGACAACTCGCTTATTTCAGCCCTCTGACCTTTCCATCGCTTGTAAGGTCCATCCTCATAGCCGCAGGCGTCTTTGAAAGACCGGGCATAAGCATCATCGTTCCGCATATGGGGACCACGAATCCTGCTCCGGCGGATACAGCGACCTCCCTTACGTTGAGGTTCCATCCTTTTGGCGCTCCCTTCAGATCTGCAACATCGGACAATGAATATTGGGTCTTTGCGATACAGATGGGGAGTTTTCCGTATCCCTTGTCCTCCAGGTCCTTCAAGGTCTTGCTGGCAGGTCCAGAGTATATTACTCCATCCGCTCCATATATCTTGGTGGCGATCGTTTCGATCTTCTCCTTCAGCGAGAGATCATCCTCATACAACAATTTGAAATCCTTCTCCCCTCTTTCAATGACCTCGACGACCTTATTGGCAAGTTCCTCTGCACCCTTTCCTCCTTCCATGAAGGCATCGGATTGAACGCATTCCGCTCCCAATTCCCTGCAGTGATCACGTAACATCTGCATGTGTTCCGGATCATCGAATGCGAAGTGATTGATGGAAACAACCACTGGGACACCGTATCTCTTGACATTCTCGATGTGTTTGTCCAGATTAGACAGTCCTCTGAGAAGAGCATCCTTTGTTAGTGTCTCCAGTTCCTCCAGTCTTGCTCCGCCGTGTGTCATCAATGCTCTGACCGATGCGACTATGACGACACAATCCGGGGATATACCGGATTGCCTGCAGACTATGTCCATGAACTTCTCCCCTCCAAGATCGGCTGCGAATCCTGCTTCCGTAACAGCATAATCCCCGAGTTTCATTGCATATCTGGTAGCTATGACGCTGTTGTTACCATGCGCAATGTTGGCGAATGGGAATCCATGAACAAATACCGGCTGGCCCTCGAGGGTCTGTACGAGATTCGGCTTTATCGCATCTTTCAGAAGTATCATCATAGCACCCGCACATCCCAGGTCCTTGACGGTTACCATCTCCCCTTTGTATGTGTAGGCGACAACCATGCTCTCTATCCTCTCCCTGAGATCATCATAACTTGTCGCCAGGGCGAGTATCGCGGAGATCTCTGATGCGGATGTTATCAGGAACCCGCTCTCGTGTGTAACTCCTCCAGATGTCTTTCCTCCGCCGAGACCTACCACGACATTCCTCAATTCACGGCAGTTCATGTCCATCGCTTTCTTCAGGACTATCCTGGAAGGATCTATGTTCAGAGGATTATCCCTAACAAGATTGTTCTCAAGTATTGCAGAAAGAAGGTTGTGTGCCGAGGATACTGCATGTATATCGCCGGTGAAGTGGAGATCGATATCCCACATCGGATAGACCTGGGAATAACCGCCTCCTGTAGCTCCTCCTTTTACGCCGAATGTAGGTCCGACGGACGGTTCCCTCAATGCACCGACCACTTTCTTACCAATATGACTGAGGCCCTGTATCAGACCGATCGTGGTAACGGTCTTTCCCTCCCCGGCAGGGGTAGGGGTGACGGCTGTCACCATTATCAGTTTTCCGTCTTTGTTCTTATCAAAACGTGACAGTACATCAAGAGGGACCTTTGCGATGTATTTGCCGTATTGATCTATGTCCTCGGGTTTGAGTCCTATCTTACCGGCTATCTCGGTTATGTTCCTGACGTTGGCCTCTTCCTCGATCTGAATGTCGTCCTTCATTGCCTCACGAAATGTGAATTGACGTATTCAGTTAATAAATATGACCGGTTGGAGGGGTCAATCTGGACATAGGAACTCCATACATTCTTTGCATAATGGTATATTGATATCCACAACAGGGTTGATCATGTTAATGCCATACATGAAGAAAGTCATATCAATACGGATATCATCAACAGCATATCATGGATAGGACGGATCATTACATATTCGATCTTGACAACACACTGGTGGATTCAAGGAAAGGTTACGAAAAGGCATACCGAACTGCATTCAAAGAATTCGATATGCCTTATGATCCGAACAGATATGACGAATATATCGGAACCCCGCTGGATATGATATTCTCGAGTTATCATCCGAACTCGCCCTGCAAGTATAGGGATTTCCTTTCCATTGTGATCAATACCTATGAGAACTGTTACCTCGATAACGTAGGTCTGTTCCCTGATGCAGAGAGATGTTTGATAAGACTTTACAATGAAGGTAAGGTCCTGGGTGTTGTCTCTAATTCATACCATTCCCACATATCATCGATACTATCGAAATTGGATATACTGGAACTCTTCTCTTCCATGGTGGGTTATGATGATGTCTCCTTCCCCAAACCCGATCCTGAACCTGTACTTCTTTGCATGTCGGAAATGAATGCTATCCCAGAAAGAACGATAATGATCGGAGATAGTGAGAATGATATACGATCCGGGAAACACGCAGGGATACGAACGGTGTTGATAAGCAGGAACATAAACGACCCCTTTATGACAGAGGCCGACGAAGTGATAGATTCCTTGGATCTTGTTATGTGATGATCTGGTACTGTTGTTAATTTGTAAATAGAATGTAAATATGACTTGTTGGTTGAGTCTCTACGATATTCGTAGCGTAAACCCGATGTTTGAAAAAATCAATCTTCCTGCTTAACTGATACTTCGAAATTCGTAGAGGGGTGTCAAACCTATTTTATATCGTGTGGTTAATATCTTTAACGATGGGATATGAAGGTTGGTATAGACCTAGGAACAACGTACTCTGCAGTAGCAAAATATGATAAGCAAACATCGAGACCGGAGATAATCAACAACATGTTCGAGAAGGAACTGACCCCGTCGGTCATCTGCTTCTTGGATAATGGAGAGATATTGATCGGAGAGGATGCCAAGGATATGCAGGCCGGAGGGGCAGGCATCATCGCAGCATCATTCAAGAGAGGGATGGGCGACAACAGTTTTACCGTCGAAGCGAACGGTAAGGTGTACACCGCCGAGGATCTCTCTGCGATGCTTCTCGGAAAACTCATATCGGATGCAGAAGCAAAGACAGGAGAGAAGATCGATTCCGTTGTCATAACGGTGCCCGCTTACTTCAATGATTTCCAGAGGACAGCGACGATACGTGCCGGAGAGGCATGCGGCGTCAAGGTCATGAAGATCATAAACGAACCTACCGCGGCAGCGATATCATACGGATACAACAGAGAATCCAACAAGACCATAATGGTCTACGATCTGGGAGGAGGTACCTTTGACGTCACTATTGTGAAGGTCAACAAAGGAAACATACAGGTACTCGGAACAGACGGCAACCACATACTGGGTGGAAAGGACTGGGATGCTGCGATCGTGAAATACGTGAGCGAACAGTTCCTTGAGGAGTACGGAGTGGACCCGAGGGATGATGAAGCGACCAAGAATGAGCTCATCGTCGCCGCGGAGAACTACAAGAAGGTCCTTACAAAGACCGACAGCGTGACCATACAGGTCAAATACGAAGGCTATACCGGAAAATACACACTTACCAAGGAACAGTTCGACACCAGGACACAGTTCCTTCTTAACGCAACCAAGGATGTTTTCAGCAAATTGATGAATGACCTCGGAGTATCATGGTCGGACATTGACGAGATACTCCTGGTGGGCGGATCCACAAGGATGCCTCAGGTGACAGAGTTCCTGGAGGACATATCTGGAAAAGCCGTAATAGCACATGCCGATACCGATCTTGCGGTCGCCAAAGGAGCAGCGATAACATCTGAGTTCTACTGCAGCGACAGCACAGGGATAAGGGAAGTGCAGATCACTGACGTGACAGCACACAGCCTCGGAGCACTATCCGTTAGTGCCGGAGGGGACAAATTCATCAACGAGATAATGATAAAAAGGAACGCAAAGGTCCCCACCTCCATCAAGAAGCCCTTCAGGATAGATCCTGGCAACATGACCGATATAATCGAAGTGTACACACTACAGGGCGAGAGCAGGGTGCCTCTGGATTGTTATGTCCTTGCAAAGGTCGTCATCTCAGGATTCTACAACGACGGCAACGGAACTTTGGTCGATATAGAATACAATTACGACGAGAACGGAGTGGTCAGGGTATCCGCATTCCAGAACGGCGAGCCCTTACAGGTTGATTCCGAACCTGTTCCCGATGACATATCATGGATGAACGAACCGCCAAGCAGCGTATCTTCCGGTGTACCCATTGCGAAGAACGTTGTCATTTGCATCGATCTGTCAAGGAGCATGAGGAACTCACTGGAAGAGGTGAAGAGCGCTGTCAAGGACCTTGTTCTTAGCGTTGCCGATGAGAACACAAGATTCGGACTTGTCGGATTCGGGGACAAGGTCGGGATAATGAGGGATATGACGCATGATCCGAACATGATCATCGGTGCCCTTGACGATCTGAAGGTCAATGTGTACGGAAGAGGTACTGACGGAAGCCCGCTGGGAACGGCATCGATGATGCTGTCAAACCGCCCGGGCGGAAAGATGATCGTCGTACTCACCGACGGGATCTGGGGAAAGAGGGACTTTGCCGTGAATGAGGCATTGTCCTGTAAGAACTCGAAGATCGCCGTGGTCGGGGTCGGTATAGGAGAGGCGGACCTCGGTTTCCTAAAGCAGATAGCGACTGTTGAGGAAGGAGCGATGTTCACAACACTTGACAGACTCGGAGATACATTCAGCACTATCGCAACAGCGATCAACGCAGGTTCCATGGGAATACGCGAAAGTGCTGGTGACGATGCAAGACTTGGGAGCGCAGAGGTCAGAGGAAGACTCCGCTGATCGAGGGACATGACCGATGACCAGTGACAGAGAGAACTACTGTCGCCTCATAGGACTCAACCCTTTGAGGGAAAGCACCTACGATTACGAAGCCATAGAGAAGAAGATCTCCTCTAAAGAAACGAAATGGACCAAAGAGAGCAAGGATAAGCAGAACGATCTCGACAAGAGGTTCCAGATCAGCAAATGGCTCGACATGGTACCGGATATGAAGAGGGTCATGAAGGACCCTATCCTCAGATCCAAGGAATTCGATGAAGGCAGGAAGATCCTGAAGGCAAAAGCATCGCGACTCAATCGCGATTCGATAGTCTTACACGACGGAAGCCGCGTACTTCTTCCCGGAACGGCAGAGAACCTTGTAAAGAAGCTTCAATGGGACAGCATAACCAAGGATGATCTGGTCAATATGGCCGGGATCAGGAAGACCTCTGTACCGCCGATAGTGAGCGACAAGGTCATATCCGCATTCAAGGGATTACAGGAGGTCCATGCCTTCACCCCCATGGATATCCTGAATGATCTCATAAAGAACCCCGATCTGGAGATAAACATAAACGCTTTGGATGAAGGGAGCTCCCTGACATCCATCAGATCAGCGTTCGACTCATGCGAGAAAAGAGTGAACAGCGTTAGGCAGGAGATACTGCCGAATCAGGATTCCTATATCCAGTCACTGCGATCATTGAAACTTGTCCTGAGTTCCGATCAGGAACTTTCGAATCTCGTGAAATATGGGAAATGCATGAGGATACTCGGTCCTGCCAAACAGATGATGGATGAGGATTACGGGCAACCCTTCACCAGAGAGTACATAGATGACATCATCAACCGTTTCGTGAGGAACACCAATGCCGATCCGTCAATGGCGCTGTCCATATTGGAGGAGTATTGTGTAAAGAAGAAGTACCTTGCCAATTTCTCGACCAAGGAAAGCAAGATGACCACATGCGCAAAGTGCGGCGCATTGGTAGAGTCCGGGAACAATGTGATGTGCTGCTCCGTGTGCGGAAGCAGTATAAAGACGAAATGCCCGCAATGCGGTACCGACCAGTCATCGAACAACCGCGCATGCATAAAGTGCGGTTTCGATTTCCAGGATGGACTCTCCAAGGCAAAGGACCTGGAGAAGAAGTTCAGGATCGCTTTGTCATATGGTATGATAGATGAGGCGGCGAATTGTATATCAAAGATAGAAAGGACCTATTCGACATACCCCGCCATACAGGAGATGAAGAGCGATCTCAAACCCCTGTCGGCAAAATACACAGAACTGATCAACACGATAGACCTTCTGTACAAACAGAGGAAATACTACACCCTGAGATCAACGATAGAGGATGCCAAGCTCGATTTCACCAAGATACTGAACAACCCGGATATAGAAAGGAAGTATGAGGAATCCAACTCAAAGATATTGGAAGCTGACAGGATATGTGAAAGAGCATCCGGATCCGATGATGAAAGCAACATTATGATGATGTACGTCACAGCAATAGAACTGTGCCCGGACCATCCTCTTGCCAAGGCCAAGATGAAGGAACACCCTCCTGAATCACCTGCCGATGCATCTGCTCAGATAAGGGAGGGCAAGGTACTGATCAAATTCGCTGTTCCCGAGGACAGGAGCGGGATGACATTCTGCATATTCAGAGGAAGGGAATCCCTTCCTGCTGTTACCGAAGAGACGGTCCCTCTGGCAGAGATACCGGGAAGCGTCTTCCTTGACAAGACCATCGACCCTGGTGTGGATACATATTATTCCGTTTATTCCAAAAGATGGGGAATACTCTCGCGAGAGGCTGCGACCTGCGGCCCGGTGATAGTATTCAAAGAGGTCGAGAACGTTATCATTGAACCTATAAACGGCGGTCTGAGACTCATATATGAGAAGCCCAAGGGAGCCTCTGACGTAAGGATATGGAGGAAGGAAGGTACAACAGCCGCGGGCGCTGGAGAAGAGATAGAGATAGACCACGGAGGAGAGACGGTCATCGACGATTACGGATTGAAAGGCGGTGTAAAGTATCACTACCTGTTCGTTGCCGAATACAAGAACAAGGGAAGGATCGAGAGATCGATGGGAAATGCCTTCTCATATACCACCACCAAGTTCCCAGAACCCGTCAGGGACATGGAGATAAGATGGAACAGGGCCGACGGCTCATACACGGCAAAATGGAAGAGCAAGGAAAAGGTCGTACTCTACTTCTCTCCGAGGAAGGTGAACATGTTCGGCAGGATGGTCAAGATCGATGACCTGAACGCATGGATGAAGGAGATACAGCCCTTGGAGGTATACGAGAACGGAATGAGATTCCTGCTTCCCGATGGTGCCGTACAATACATCTACCCCATGATACCCGTCGGAAAGGTAGCGGTGAGGGGGAAGGACATGATGGTCGCGAATCTCAAACCGTTCAGGGATGTTGAGAAGAGGATCAGCGGCAACGACTGCGATATAACCATGACCTGGCCTACAGGTGCGGAATCCGCGATACTTGTCATAAAGGATTCAACCGTAGCAACGGGTCCCGATGATCTTGACGCCGAAAGGATAACCATGACCCGTGACGCATACAACAAGGACAAGATGGTCAGGATACCGATGGGGAGCTCTAAGAAAAGGGTCGTCACCATGTACGCCGTCTATGATGTATCTGGGGAGAGGATGACCTCCCGCGGAATGAGCTTCGATATCTATTCGGGAGTTTGCAACAAGGTAAGATATTCCATGTCCGTTGACAGCGCATCGAAGACCGAATCGAAGCTGATGATCAGTCTGGACACCGACCAGGGAGTGAAGGAACTGCCCCCGATGACCGCAATTGCCGTTAAGGAGGGGATACCTCTGAAGATCTGGGACGGAGAATCCATATGGGCATCCAACCGGCCTGTTCCGATGAGTTCGGGAAAGGCGGTCGTGATATTCTCGGTGAAGGACAATGTTGACATCAGCAAGGTCAGGCTGTTCTTCACCAACGAGGAGGATTACAACCTATTCAGATTCATACACCCGTTGTACAAGGAGAAGTGAGCAGATGGCAAGAAGAAAGGAATCGAACACATCATCGTCGACATACACATGTCCATTCTGTTTCAGTTCGATAGATCTGAAGAACATACATTATCAGTGTACAAATCCGGCATGCACCAAGATATTCCTCAGGGAACTCGATGACAAGAATGCAAACAAGTACAGATCGAAGAATCTGGAAGAGGAGATAGATATCGAGAATTCCATATTCCTGGGGAAGGACCCGGCCGGGCCTTCGCCTGTCACCACCAAATACCACATAATAAGGAATTCATCCGGATCATGCGACATATGCAAGAAACCCGCATACAAGAGATTGTGCCCCAGCTGTCATAATCCTATACCGCAGGGTGCCGAGGAGGAAGGCAGCACGGTGTTCGTGGTGCTAGGTCCGAAAGGGGTCGGTAAGAGCCATTACATCGCGGTCCTCATCAACCAACTGAGAAATTCGTTCTCCCCGGAGTTCGGAGCGACGATGAGCCCTGCCACCGACCGTACCACTCTGAAGTACAGGGACATGTATTACAAGAGGCTCTACGAAGAAGGGAGGAAACTAGCTCCCACATTGTCGTTCGAGGAGAGCAGGGAGGCAAGAGAACCGATGATATACTATCTCAGGTTCCTGGAAGGGGATTCCCCCCGCGTATACACATTGGCATTCTTCGATACGGCAGGAGAGGATCTCGACTCTGCAAAGAAGATAATGGGTCTCAACATCAACTCGTTCATAACACGGGCATCCGGAATAGTGTTCCTTGTCGATCCTTTGCAGATACCGTACATAAACACCAGGATCAGGATGGACAATAAACCACCTGTGGGAGAGGATGTCGCCAATATGCTGGCCAACATAGCCAATATCATAAGGACGAACAAATCCCTCAAGATGAGGGATCAGATAGACATACCGTTGGCCGTGGTGCTTACGAAAGCAGATGTACTGATGAAGGCACCGGAGAATGATGAGGAGAGCAGCATACTGTTCGGCCTCAACTCATCCCTTAACATAGACAGGGAGAAAGGAAGATACGACAAGACCAACTTCGATCAGATAAGTGCGGAGATAGAGGAATACATGAGAAGAGCGGTATCGAAGAACTTCGTGCAGACGGTGAAGGAGTTCAAAGAACATTCATACTTTGCGGTATCCGCATTGGGAAGCAACCCCACCGGCAACGTATTGAGCAGGGGCATATCGCCCATGAGGGTTGAGGACCCATTCATATGGCTCCTTAACTGCGACAGTCTGAAGGAGAGGAAGAGATGAGTGAGAACAACTGGTCGAAGAAGACCAACAAACTGAAGAACTTCCTTGTAACAGGAGTGATCGAGGCCGATGAGGAACCCATCGATACAGAAGAGGAGATGCCGCAGGAAGAGATCATCGAGGATGCCGCAGAGATCGTGATCGAGGAGGAAGAGGTCATCATCGAAGAGGAGGAGATCATAATAGAGGATCTTGTAGTGACCGAGGAATCCGACCTTGATGATACCTCTCCCATCAAAGATCATGCCGAGATAGCTGTGGTCGACACATCCGATCTGGAGAGGGAGATATGTGAGCTTAGGGAAATGGTCGCCGCATTGACCTCCCAGCTTGACAGATACGCCACGACAAAAGAACAATTCAAGGAGTATTCGGCACAGATAAGCAAAAGGGATGCCGAACTTGCAAACAAGAAGTTCATAAGGATGCTGGAGCAGCTTTCCACAATGAGAGAGGACTTCTTCAAACTATGTAACGCAATGAACACTAAACTGGACAGTTTCACCCCCAAGGATATTCTGGGGTCCTTCGAGGCCTACGGAGTGGACATGGAGAACATGCTTGTGGATTCCGGTGTCTACATCGGGCCGTTCAAGTACGAGAAACTGAACACCATACACCAAAGGATCGTCGATGTCATACCCACCGATGATCAATCCATGAACGGTATGATAGCGGAGAGACTGTCCGACGGATACGAATACGAAGGACGGGTGCTCCACAAGGAGAAAGTGAAGATCTACAGATTTTCTGAAGATGGGAAAACAGCAGAAGGAGATGAATGAAAATGGAAAATGAATATGTGATCGGAATTGACCTTGGTACGACATACTCGTGCCTTGCGTACATAGACGATGAGGGCGACCCGGTCGTGGAGAAGAACTTCGAACAGGAGGACACCACGCCTTCGGTCATACTCTTCAACGAGAACGGAGAGATAATAGTCGGATCCCCGGCCAAGGATATGGCGATAATGTATCCTATGGACAGGGTTGTCACGGCCATCAAGAGACAGATCGGTACTGATTACGAGGTCGATATCGACGGTGACAAGTACACCCCGATAACACTGTCCGCAGCGATACTGAGGAAGATGATCAACGACTTCAACGACAACCACGGCGTGGATGTCAAGAGAGCGGTGATCACCTGCCCCGCGTACTTCGGACAGACCGAGAGGGATGCGACCAAGACCGCGGGAAAGGTCGCAGGATTGGATGACGTCACGATAATCAACGAACCCACGGCGGCGGCCATATCCTTCGGATTCGGCAACACCAATGAGGGAAAGAAAAGAGTTATGGTATACGACCTTGGAGGAGGTACCTTCGACGTCACCGTCCTAGATATAGATGAGAGTGCGTTCACTGCCGTTGCAACGGACGGAGAGAGACTGCTCGGCGGTAAGGACTGGGATCAGGCCCTTATAAAGATCATAAAGCAGAAGGTATGCGAGGAGAACGATATCGAAGAGAGTGAACTCGATGATGATGACGATGTGAAACAATCATTGATACTTGACTCTGAGACGATCAAGAAGAGACTCTCCTCGGCTGAATCCACCAAGGGAACGCTAACGGTCGGAGGTAAGAAGGCCGTGTATACGATAACAAGGGCCGAGTTCGAATCTGCAACAGCACCGCTCATGCAGACCACCCTTGACATAATACAGAGAACGCTCGATTCGAAAGAGTTCTCAATAGAGGATATCGATGACATAATACTCGTCGGAGGTTCATCAAGGATGCCTCAGGTGAAGAACGGGATAATGGAGAAATATCCGAATGCGAACATAAGGGTGTTCGATCCTGACCAGTCAATTGCAAAGGGTGCGGCGATATTCGCCAAGTCACACAGCTGGGATGGTTCTGAGTCATTCGCTGCCGCGGCTGCCGCAGGAGAGGAGTATGTTCCCGCAGAGGGTGAGATAACCGTTCACAACGTTCTAAGCAAATCATTCGGTATCAAGGCCATGTACGATGACGGAAGGGAGATGGTGTCCAACATCATATTCAGGAACGAGGTCCTGCCCATAGTGTCCACGAAGACATACTATCCGATCGATGACGGACAGACGTCCATAAGGGTCGAGATATTCGAGAACTCAGCGACCAACGGCGAAGACGGAAAGAGGATCGACCTCATAGAAGGATACAGCGTCGGAGAGTTCGAGATGGACCTTCCCGATGGAGTGACCAGAAGCACCCCAATTATGGTGAAGTTCATCGCCACCGATGAGGGTATCCTCGTTGCATCTGTAGACTGCATGAACCAACACGCAGAATATCAGTTGCAGAACGAGCTTCAGATGTCGGATTCCGAGATCAGGGATTCACAGGGTCTGATGGACAAGGTATCCAAAGGCAACGAATAAGCAAAACATGGGGTTCAACCCCCATCCTTACATTTTTTAGCATAGTTTTTTCTAATCATACTGTGTCTTTATCTTGGTGATGCACACTTGTATTGTCATAATTGTGGAGCAGAGATAGAGAATGGAGCAAAGAATTGCCGTGCTTGCGGTTTTGTCCTGAATATAAGGGAGGAAGCGATATCGCATACCTATGTGGTTCAAGGCAGGGATAAGAGCGTCGGTGCAGGCATATTGATCGCCTTCCTCCTGTTGGGGGGCGGACACCTATATGCGGGGAAGATCACAAGAGGATTGCTGATCATGGTGTCCGGGATCGGAATTGCACTCATTGCCATGCTTTTGTCAATGATGAATGGGGTCGTAGCGATATTCTCAATAGCCGCATTTGTAGGTTATATCGCATTGTATGTTTGGAGCCTGTATGATGCCAAGAGTTACCTGGATAATTATAATGCGGGCCTAAGAAGATTCGGGACCCCTCCGTGGTGATATCTCATCTCAAACCGAGCTGCTCATACAGCTCTTCTCTTTCCTTTTTTGATATGTCCCTGTAACGGCCTTCCTTGAGATTGCCGAGGGTTATGTTGACCACCCTGACCCTTTTGAGGTTGACTACGTCATAATCGAAATATTCACACATTCTCCTTATCTGCCTGTTCAGTCCCTGTTTCAGAATGATCCTGAATTCCCTGGGTCCGGTTGTCTCGATAGTACATTTCCTTGTGACCTTGCCGTCCGGCAATCGGACCCCGTTGGACATACCTTTGATGAAATCCTTCGTTATGTCCTTGTTGACAGTGACGATATACTCCTTCTCGTGCTCATTCCTTGAACGCATTATACTGTCTGCAAGATCGCCGTTATTGGTCATCAGAAGTAGGCCTTCTGAATCCTTGTCCAACCTGCCGATGGAGAATATCCTTCTCGGATATCCGATATAATCTATGACGTTATCCTTATCAGTGGGGCTGGAGGTTGATGTTATCCCTACCGGTTTGTAGAATGCGAGGATTATATCCTCCTTTACGCGCTCTATCTCCTTTCCGTCAACGAACACCCTGTTCTCAGGATATACCTTGTCGCCTATGACCGCCGATCTGCCGTCTATGGTCACCCTGCCTTCCTCTATGATCCTGTCAGAACCTCTTCTGGATGATATACCGGCCTCGCTGATGAATTTGTTCAGACGTATGCCGTCGGAGGGGTCGTGATCATCTGTCATGTCCAACCGTAGCAGGGATGATAGTTTTTAATCTATTGTTCAATTCAAGTATCGGTTGCTCATATGTTCGGAAGGAAGAGATCGGGACCGGTTCTGAAGACACAATATCTGAAACTGCATTGGGATACGGAGGATCCTTTCGTTTTCGTATCACATCACACAGATGATTACCCTGAAGGAAATGCCCAACAGGCGCCTCCTTTGAGTCAGATAGGCGGAAGGAATCTCGGAAGGGATTACAAGAAGATCTTCGGATTCAGGATGTATCACGGAAAGGTCGTTCCCGGCTTCCCTATGCATGCGCATTGGGGGTACGAGACGGTCACCATCCCTGAGGTGGGTTTCATAGACCACTTCGATTCTCTCGGCAATCAGGGAAGATACGGTTTCGGTGATGTACAATGGGTATCAGCTGGCAGTATGTACCTGCATGACGAGATGTACCCTCTTGCGTACGATGATCGCCCCAATCCCAACAACATAACGCAGATAATGATCAACCTCCCTCTGAAGGACAAGGGAAGTGAACCTGCGGTCAGGATGATGTGGTCAGAGAACATACCGATAATACAGGAGAAGGATGAGAACGGTAACGGATATTCGATAAAGATTATCGCAGGCACATTCAATGGGATCGAGGCACTGCCCCCCAATGATATCTCCTGGGCTGCGGACAAGGATCACAATGTCAGGATATTGCTGATAAGGATGTCACCCGGAGCAAGCATCACCATACCTGCCGTATCCGACAGGATCAACAGGAACCTTTATTTTGTGGATGGTTCAAAGGTCAGATTCGAAGATGCTGAATATGATGTCATACAGCGTTTCAAACTGAAAGGGGATGTGGATGTCACATTCACCAACGGAGAAACCGAAGGGACCTATTGGCTCTTGGAGGGCGAACCCATAGGGGAGAAGATGTCATCCTTCGGACCTGTTATACTCGATAATGATCAAAGCGTAATTGATGCCATGAACTATATCAGGAAAGAGGAATTCGACAACTGGCCTTGGGACCTTATTGACAAATTCCATCCTAAAGGTACTGAAAGATTCATGAGATATTCGGACGGAAGCGAGGAGATCCCTCCTCTTTGATATCAGAACAGCCGGATCTTAAGGTCCTTGTCGCCTTCCGATAATATCCATCCGAATGGTTCCGCAGCATTGCTGTCGTCACCCAATGATGCCACGGTGAAATACCTCACATTCCTGAAAGCGGATTGTATGATGTCCACCATCATCTTATGACCGTATGCCTCAAGGAATTGCTGGGCGGATCCCTCTGCCTCTATGGATGCCTTTACCTTAGGATTGTCCATTTTGGTCAGCACGACAGCGAACGGAACCGTGGATTTAACAGCCGGGCCGTAACCATTTATCTCGGTGTACATGTGATAGAATGATTCCAGTGTAGCTACAGGGGTATCTTTCGATCCCTTTGTGGGGGATTGGGAATGATGCAACGCCATTATCTCCAACGGATCCACCGTCAATATTATCCCGTCATTGTAACGATAGTATTCCTCAAACAGTATCTTATCGCTGTCCGGTTGGAACTCCAGACCGGATATGTCATTGATCATGACCTGTTTCTCGGGAAGGTCCCTTGCTCTCAGGAAGAAATACTCTGAATCGAGTTCTCCGGCAACGGTGGGTATCACATTGGACCTCCTGCGTTGTTTCTCCGGGGATATCCCATCGGTTATGACCTCGGAAACGATCCCTTTCTCCTTTGCGGACATACTTATCTCTTCGACCGAGGAGAGCATCAATGTCGTCTTTCCCGAGCCCACGGAGCCGACCAAGGATATCACAAGGGGTTTGGCCTCATGTGTTGTCATGTCCGATGTGCAAAATGGACAGGATGCATCGAGCTTTGCCCTTGCTCCGTCAGCATTTGTGCTTGGTATCTTATGTCCGTTGTTGCAATAATGGAACTTGACCCCGTGTCTGTTGGGCACAGGGTATGATATCATCAGGCCGCATTTGCATTTGATATTCGGTTGATAGAACTGTCTCTTGCATTTTGGACAGACCGCATACTGTGTCTCGGTATCATATTCCTCTTTGTCCTTGGAGGACACCAGACGTATCCTTATGCTCATTATTGCCCATTCTATAACGAATATCACAACAAGGATCACGTCCATCAACAGAGCGAATGGCAACATGAAAGGTATGAATATTATCGGAAGAATCACCGGTATCTTCTTCTTCCTCCATGCTGCGACCATTATGTTCCATGGTATCAGCAGGCATCTCATGAATGCCTTCGGCTGGTGTGTGAAAAGATACTGTTGAGGATCGTCGTCGCTACCGCGGAGATCCCTGGTCGGTTTTGATGCTACTCCGGCAACTACCAAAACGAAACCTATCGTGAACAATGCCATTGTCACATACTCAAGGTTCATATCGCCTGCAAGATTTGTATACAATGCGATAAGCTCCCAATATGCATCGTGCAATGCCACGGGTATGATACTTTCCTCAAACAATCCCAAAGGGTCAATTGCTACAGTGAAGTTCCCGTCGTTCAGATTCAGTATTGTATATACGAATGAAAGAGCGGCGTAAACTAAGGCAATCCCCAATAGGGGTCCCATCAATGCCTGGTTCATCCTGTTCATCTGCGACCCTATCATAATAAGCGGATATAATCATTTTCAAGACGATTCCAGACAAATAACATATAAAGTCTAGAGTCTCTACATATAATATGGTAAAACAGGTCAATGCAGCGCATATACTCGTAAAAACAGAGAAAGAGGCCAAGGAACTCAAGGACGAGATCCTAGGCGGCAAGAGCTTTGCGGAAGTCGCAAAGAAGCGCTCTACATGCCCTTCCGGAAAGAAAGGCGGAGATCTCGGATGGTTCGGGAAGGGGCAGATGGTCGCACCTTTCGAGACCGCTGCATTCAACGGAAAGAAAGGGGACCTGGTAGGCCCTGTGAAAACTGATTTCGGATGGCATCTGATCCAGATAAAGGATCAGAAGTAAATGGGGGAATAAGAATGGGTTTTTTGGATAAATTCAAGAAAAAAATAGATGATATAAAGAAAGACGATGAAGCTGAGAAAGAAGTGAAGCCCAAGAAAGAGGAAAAGGAAGTTACCTGGGCCACGACAAGAGAGAAGACAGCGGAGCCTGTGGAAGATGAGGAGGATACTCCTGAGAAGAAGGAATCTGCGGCAAAGAAGCCTAAGTCCGCCAACAAGGTATGGCATATAACAAAACGTGAAGAGGACGGCATGTGGCAGGTAAAGGCACAGGGAGCATCCAGAGCTACCAAGTTGTTCAAGACCAAGGCCGAAGCAGAGGATTACGTCAAGACCCTTAAATCCAACAATGAGGGATCAAGAGTGGTCAAACACAAGAAAACAGGAGAGTTCCAGAAAAAGTGATTGATAGTGGGCCCAATGAGATTTGAACTCACGACCTTCCGGTTATCAGCCGGACGCTCCAGCCAGTCTAAGCTATGGGCCCTCAATCACTCAAATAAGGACTTACCATATAAACCTTATCAAGGTATGGTTGTTGCATGGCAAAGACTTTTGAAGAAACACAGGACCTGCTTCCCAGGAATGCATTCGTCATGTTGACGGCGGTCCTGGTGGCCACGGACATATTCCTACTGATGTGTTCATTCATAGGATCGATAGGCACGCCCATATGGATGTTCTATGTATCGTCGATCGTATTCGCAGCTATCATACTGTTCTGTTTCTTTTTGAAACTGAGGATATGGATAGAGGATGATGTCATCCATATCCGATTCCTAAAGAGATACGACATACCTTTCAGCGACATAATAGATTACAAGACCGGGGATGTCGATATAATAAGGAACTACAGCGGATGGGGGATCAAGAAGGTCACGTTCAAGAATCTCATCAGCATAGGATATGACCGCGGAGTATCCCTGAAATTGATGGGGAGACGTGTCATAACCATATCGGTTTCCGATCCCGATGAGTTCGTGGCCCTTCTGCCTAAGCCCGAGAACTGACCGTTTAGATTATTAACGGATACTGTATGGTCCCATTATGCAAGGGACATTCCATTGGCTAAGGGTCAACGTGTTCTGTTATGCCACCGAGGATGAATCGATCATACATGATGCAATGACGGATCTCCTTGGTACCGATGAGTTCGAATGCGACATAACCAACAGCGAACATGGCAACAGAGTAGTTATCTTTAGCACGGAACTCACCAAACAGAGAGACATAGTCCCCATCTTCGTTCATATGGGAAAGGATGTCATCGATGATGTCCTGAAGAATCTTGAGGACAGGATCGATGATGATTGCGTTTTCTATCTGAGGCTGGACAAGCAGGAACTCGTACAGGGAACATATATGATCGCCCATCACGGCGATGTTATATCTCTGACAGGTAAGTTGGTATCCCATCCTGCCAGGAAAGAGATAGCCTTGAGGAATATGAGGGATTTCCTCAGTTCCCTTGAGTTCCCTCTTGATCCTCAGACCCCTTGATTGGGAATATCCTCGCCTCTTTGACACTGCGGCTCTTCATTGACCTCACCAGGATCTTGGTGTTCTCAGTATCAACCACATCGCCTCTTCTGGGTACTCTGTCAAGACTATTGGATATGAATGCACTTATCGAGTGACCTTCGAAATCCCCGGGCTCGAAACCGACCCCTATCCTTCCCATGACATCGAATATATTCGCCTCACCGGGAACAGTGAAACTACCGTCCTTCTCCTCTACCAGTGGATAGCCGACCTCGTCACTCTCGTCCCAAATGTCCCCTACCAGTTCCTCAAGTACATCCTCCATGCTCACCAATCCCAATGTCCTTCCGAAATTATCGAGGACTATGGCCATATGTATCCTGGACTTCTGCAGATCGGTAAGCAATGTGGCGATGCTTGTATTCTCCGGAACGAACTTCACAGGCCTCATTATATCCGATACCGTGAATTCCTTACCTTCAACATATGCAAAGAAGAAATCCCTGGAATAGACGGCACCGATTATGCGGTCTATGGATCCTTCATAAACAGGTATCCTTGAGTATTCCGATTCGATGAAGATGTTCTTCATGTCCTCGACGGTTGTCTCCATATCAACAGCTGTTATGTTCGCTCTCGGAGTATACATCTCGGAGACATTGATGTCATCGAACTGCATTGCCGATTTTATAAGATCGCTCTCACTTTTCTCAAGGGTCCCTTCCTCTTCGATCTCATCGATCATAACGTAGAGCTCGTCCTCTGTGAATGACGGGGACTCTGCAGAATCGTTCTTCGCATTTCTGGAGACCAGATTCGTCAGTTTCATGAATGCCCATGTTATAGGTGTGAGTATGGTGAGTATTATGCTCAGTGAACCCGCAAGCTTCAAAGCATAACGTTCGGAGTTCCTTTTTGCCAGTGTCTTGGGGGTTATCTCACCGAATATCAGGATCACTGTTGCAGTGAACACAGTTGCAATGATCACACCCCATGCCGCTCCGAACAGTTCGGAGAACAACATTGTTCCCAGTGTTGAGATCGCTACATTGACAACATTATTACCGACCAATATGGTCGTCAGCAATTTGTCGTAGTTCTCATGTATCGCCAATGCCTTTTCGGCATTCTTCTTTCCTTCGAGTGCAAGATTCTTAACACGGATGGTGTTCATCCCGGTATACGTGGTCTCCGAACAGGAGAAGTACGCAGAGAAGAATGTCAATACGCCCATCACCAAAGCTATTATCAAAAGGGACGCGTCCATCAGGCATCACGTCCCAACATATTCTAATCAAGTATCACTTTTGATTCCGACCCTATGTACCATATTCTATTCAGGAACTAGGATATAAAACTTTATGAGAAAAAAGGTAAGATGTTTAAAGGGTTTGTTTGCGTTGGTTTCGCGCTTAGATGCCCATTGAGCTCTTGACCTCGGGTGAGAGACACGCGAGGAAAGCGTAGGCGTACACGAAGAACATACAAAGTGAGCTTACTGCTCCGAGTATGGACATCGTTGTTGCATCCAACAGTCCGCCGACGAATGCTATGAGCTCGAGTATTATGAGTATCAAGAACACTATGACCAGCAGGATCCAGAGGACATTGCTGATAACGTTCTTGTTCGAGCCAGCGATCTTGGATGCGATCCACAGGAGGATCAGACCGATTATTATAGCGATTATCGCTGCACCGATCGCTGCCCCTATGCCCACCTCATCGCTTGCCATGTAGCTGGAAGCTGCACTGAACACAGCGGTGATTATTGTAGCTATACCGATGACCCTTACAAGGCCTGAAAGGATACCGACCCTGTCATTGGATCCGGAGCGTACATTCATTCCAAACATGAGGATCAGTATACCGAATATGACTGTTCCTATTGCACCAACTGCAGTAGCACCTGTGTTGTATGAGTCGTCTGTGAAGGCGACTATCACGTTGGCTATTGCAACGATTATGTTGAGGATACCCACTATGATAAGTGCGAGTCCTATTTTTCCGTTGTCGTCAAAGAATGACATATTGTATCTACGGAATTACATCTATTTAATATTATCTTCAAAAAATGCACTTTTTTGCCCCTCTGGGTCTTTGGTGTTGAGATTTTTTGGAGTAATATCCGACCTCCGCAATACCCTTAAAAAGTCGTAAAAATTGGCTTTATTTACCTATTTTTCTTCATACTATTATTATATATTATGGGAACGTAATGCGCAAAAGGAGTGACGCCGATGCCGGTAGAGTTCAAATACGAAATAGTGGAGAAGATCGCAGTTCTCTCAGAATCCTCAAAGGGATGGACGAAAGAGCTGAACTTGATCAGTTGGAATGACAGGGACCCCAAATATGACATAAGGGAATGGTCTCCGGACGGAGAGAAGATGGGGAAGGGCATAACGCTTTCCGATGAGGAAGTCGCCATACTGAAAAGTGCCCTAGCAGGAAGAGAAATCTGAAAAATACCTGTCAAACCTCTTTCAAAACCCACTTTTTTGTTACTTTTTTATAGCAACGTTTTTAAGCTGTACGTCATCACCATACTTAGGAATTCAAATATTGCTCCTGGTCCATCGTTGAAGAGGTAAAGGTAGTGTATTGGGAATACCCAACAATAGTAGAGGAATAGAAATGGCCTACGGAAACGGAAATGGCGGATACAGGGGAGATCGCAGAGATCAACCAAGGGAATACTTTAAGACAACCTGCTCAGATTGCGGAAATGAGTGTGAGGTTCCATTCAAACCAACACAGGACAGACCCGTGTACTGCAGGGAATGCTTCAGGAAACACCAGCCTGAAGGCGGCAGGAACGACAGAAGAAGGTTCTAAGACCTCCTTCAAACCTTTTACCACAAAACCCTTACTTTTTACGGGAATCCATCAGTTCTTTCATCCTTATTCTGTAGAATACATTGGATATCGACCATGATATCATGACGATCGCTATACCAAGGATGAGTACAAGTACACCTGCAAGTTGATAATTCAAAAAATAAAGGCATAATCCTGCAATGGCCAGTATTATGCCTGCTGCCATTGCGATGTTGTTGTTCCTCTTCTCTTTCTCAAAGACCAAATCATCGCCTCAGGCAATTTGTGTCCCGGCTGTATCTGGAGAGATTCCTTCGTCATAGACGGACCTGACCTTGAATTCCAGAACCGCAACTGCCTTCATCTTCATACGTTCAAGGTTATGATTCATCTTCTCAAGCAATGGGCCTGAATCGATCCTCGAGGAAAGTGTTGCCTGTATCGAATATGCATCCTTTCCGGACCATACAAGGAACTCCGCCTTTGGATTGTTATTGAGATTCCTGCATGTCGCATACATGTAGACCTCGCCGACTATGACTGTCTCCTCGTCAATGACGAGAAGGCTTCCGCATACTATGGAATGTGGATCCCCTTCTGGGGAAACTGTTGACAGAACCTTGTTTGTTTCCGGTCTTTTGAGCATATCCATGATCTTGGGGGCCATATTTGCCATGATTCATCACACCTATTGAGAACATAAAAAGGAAAGGATTTAGTTAAAGTGTTTGGTCAGGATGCGATCACGCCAATTTCGTGCCTGCTTTGGGTGATGCGCCCTGATCGAACACGGCATCGACACTGAACACCCATACCGCTGCGGCTTTTAGGCCGACATTGGCGAGCTCTTTGTTCATCGCCTCTATCTCGGGTCCGGAGTCGAGACGTGCCCTTGCTGTGCACTGTATCTCGAAGGCATCCTTTCCTGAGGCTATCAGGAATGCTGCGGTGGGGTTCTCTGCAAGGTTCTTTGCAGACACCTTCATCAAGACCTCGCCGACAACTACTGTATCTGCAGTGGGTGCCACTATGCTTCCTGCCACTATTGCGTGGGGTTTTCCGGCTTTGCTTGCGGTCACCAGTGCCTTGGTCGTTGTCTGAGCCTTCATTATCTCCAATACGTTGTTAGGTATGTTTACCATTTTTTCACCGCTGACAAATCGGACTACAAGTATATTTTAGGAACGGTCGTTCCGTATGTCCTGAAATGATATCGTATCATTCTTCCTTGGGCCTTTTGACCTTGTTCACGATAAGCAATATTGCTGCGAACGCGACCAGTATCCCAATGAAAATAGAGAATTCAGCTATATCCATAGTTAACGTGACAGAGTATCGTATATCGATATTTATTCATTTTTATCGATGGCCTTTATGTGCTGGACCACGATCCTCAATTTACCGTCCTTGTAGTACGGTACCGGAGTGCACTCATACACTCCGTTCTTATCCCTGCACTTGAAGGTACAGCCGCATCTGTGGGGTCCCCCTACGGTATGATTCGCGGTACATACATCACAACAGCATGTCGCACCCAATAATCTGAAGCATTTTGTACCTACCGCTTCATCAAGCGGTATCCCCAGATTCCTCTGCGCGGAACAGTTCATCCATATGACATTACGATCCGAATCGTTGATGACTATGAGGTCGTCTACCTCATCCAATATCATGTTGAGAAGTCTCTCTGCGGATATGTCATCTATTGCCATGATGATATGACATCCACTTACTGAATACATAATGATGATGTTGGATACTGAGTGTCTGATGTCAACTGCAACATGGTCTTTTTACATAATTCGTAATAAATTTACGAAAAACATAATTCTATTAGATAATAATCCAATTTTTGTAAGATAAATGACCAAAAACCACAATCGGTCGAAGACAAGATTTTATAGGGCTAACCTATACGACCCTAAAATGTGCTACGATGTTGTCATTATCGGTGCAGGGCCAGGGGGACTTACGGCCGGCATCTATGCAAGGTCAAAGATGATGGATACTTTGATAATCGAAGCGGGAAAGGTCGGTGGACAACTCACCAGCCTTTATCCTGAGAAAGGTATCCACAACTATCCTGGATTCGAGACCGTGCAGGCGAGGAAGCTTTCTGACAGATTGTATGCTCAAGCTGAATCCATGGGATGCGACATAAAGGAGAATGAGAAGGTCATTGAGATCAATGACGGGAATGAAGAGCTCCTTGTCATCACCAACAAAGAGACCTATCGTGCAAGATCGGTCATTGTTGCCATCGGAATGGGAAGTTTCCACCCTAAGAAGATGGGTTGTCCCGGAGAAGAGGAACTCACCGATAAGGGGGTTGCGTACATACTTCCTGTCAAAGAGGAACTTGTAGGAAAGAAAGTGGTAATGTTCGGCGGCGGCAACAGTGCCATCGAGATGGCCATGATCGCAGATTCGGTCACTGACACCACGATTGTCCACAGGAGACCTGAGTTCAGGGCAGATGAGGCCAATGTCATCGATCTGAACGAGAGCGACATAAAGACGATAATGAATGCCAATGTTGTGTCATTCAACGGTACAAATCATCTGAAGACCGTCACATTGGATCAAGAGGGCAAAGTATTCGATATCCCTGTTGATCTGGCTGTCATAAATATCGGTATCAATGCCGATCTGGCCGATCTGAAGAAATGGAACATAGACCTTACTGAAGAAGGACTTGTTAAGGTGGATTTCGATATGGCCACCAACCGTAACGGCGTATTCGCATGCGGAGATGTCATCGACTACCCCGGAAAATACAAACAGATCATAACCGCATGCGGAGAGGCTGCAACGGCTGTTGTGAGTGCTTATAAATTCGTCAAAAAGCCATATTGGGCTTAAAGTGTTTGATTTCGGCAGTTTTATCCGCCGACATGGGTTTCAATGAATCTTTCGACTCACTCGACTATAGCGTCGGAAGGACACTCGTCGATGCATGCTCCACAGTCGACACACTTGTCGTGATCGATAACTGCGACGTCGTCGACTGTTATCGCATCCTCAGGGCAAACATCCACGCATGCTCCGCATGCTACACATTCTGCATCTATGACTTTTACCATAGGTTTACACCAAAACTCATTACGTGATTTTGGTATTTGAACGTTTCCAATTTTTTGGGTATTTTTGGCTTCCCAAAAGTATATTATTTCAATGACCCAGACGATAAAAATATTTTAGGATAAACTAAAAGAATCAAACCTACATCCTTTGTCATCAATATACCTTTAATCATGTTATCTCACCTCTTGTTCTATCCATATCCTACTTTATATCAAAATGTGATTTCTATTCCATGGATGTATTGAGCGGCTCCATCGTTACGAAGGATGGTATCATAGAAGGATACATTCTGATCGAGGATCGTAAGATAATCGATATTATCGAGGGGGACCACCGAGGTCCCTCTTTGGCAAACGGTCTGATAACCACCCCTCTCGTCAATGCACACACACATTGTGCAGATATGGGATTGAGGGTCCGTCCTGGAATGGGTTTGAAAGAACTCGTTGCTCCTCCCAATGGTCTTAAACATGTTTATCTTAGGAACATAAGCGATTCTGCATTGGAGAGCAACATAAGGGAATATTCTGCATTATCGGATGAGAACGGAATAGGTACATTCATTGATTTCAGAGAAGGAGGAGTTAAAGGGTGCAGAATCCTCAGGAGGGCTGCTCCGGGGTCAACCATATTGGGAAGACCTATTTCGAATATGTACGATCCGGAAGAGATCGATGATATACTGGATATTGCTGATGGGATCGGTCTTCCAAGTATCTCCGATATGGATCGAAGTTACATAGAGGACGTTGCTGACCATGTCCGTAAGAGGAACAAGATCTTCGCGATACATGCCAGCGAAAGGGTTAGAGAGGATATCGACATCATACTTTCCTTGGACCCGTCCTTCATTGTGCACATGGTGGAAGCAACGGATTCAGACATGTTGAAATGTGCCGAGTCGGAAGTACCAGTGGTCATTTGTACAAGATCGAACCTATATTTTGGAAAGACCCCTCCGATAAAAAGGATGTTGGACTGCGGGATAGATGTCTCCATAGGAACGGACAATGCCATGCTTGCCACACCCGACATACGCGCAGAAACGTCCGTATTCTGGAATATACTGGCCTCTCAGGGAGGATCTATTGAGGAACTTGAGGGGATAATGTTCATGAATGGACAAAAGCTATTATATCCACATAACAAAATCCCTGTTTCGGTAGGAATGGCTGCCGATCTGACCGTGTTCCCGTACGAGGGGGCCTTCGGAATGAGGAAGGTCCTTGAGAATGGAGAACATATTTTCAGATACAGGCCGTAAGGGGGATCTGATTTGAGCTTCGAAAAGATACTTGTCCCAACTGATGGGAGCGAATTCACAAAACACGCTGTAGATAAGGCATTGGAGCTTGCAAAGCTCTCGGGCGGCAAGGTTACCGCCCTTTACGTCCTCGACAGGTCGATATATGCCAACTCTCCAATGGACACTGCCGTCATCAATGTTTATGACACGCTTGAGAAAGAAGGGTCCTATGCAACATCCTATGTCGCAGAGAAGGCAAAGGAGATGGGAGTGAATGTCGAAGAGAAACTCGTCGAGGGAGTTCCGGCAAAGGTCATACTCCAGGAATCGGAGGCATACGATATCGTGGTCATGGGAACACTCGGAAGGACCGGGATATCGAAGCTGCTCATGGGGAGCGTCGCTGAGAAGATAGTCCAGAACGCAAAATGCCCCGTAATGGTGGCAAAATCACCTGTTGTCGTAAAAGAGTGACCAATCAATGCACTTAATTACCTAAAGGGAATTAACCCGCTAGATATACCAAAAAGCAGGCTTAACCCCCGCTTTATTGGAGATAGACCCGAGGTCGGTTCATAATGAAGACAATAGCGGATATAATGACTGCAGCTCCGATAGTGGTAGAGGTACCTGGTAGCCGCAGCGATGCGATCAATATGATGGTCAGGAACAAACTAACCGGTCTTCCGGTGGTCCGTGCTTCTGACGGAAAGCTTATGGGAATAGTATCCAGAAGGGACATATTCAGAAAATTCGATGAGGATCAGCTCTCCTTGATCATGAAGAAGGATTGTATAACGATCACTCCGGACGAGAGCATAATCGAGGCAGCAAGGATATTCGCTAAGAGAAGGATACACAGACTCCCGGTTATAGAGGATGGGATGCTGGTCGGTATAATCACTCCCACCGATCTTTTGAAAGAGATAAGGGATATGAAGACCACGATGACCGCAGAGGACGTCATAAGGACGACCTGTGTCACATCATACGAGGGGGAGCCTCTGGCATATACTGTCGCAGCAATGAGGATCAGCGATGTATCTGCGGTCCCTGTGCTCGATATAAAGGGAAGGCTGGTCGGAATACTGACAGACCGTGACCTTTTCAGCGATCAGACCGTGGATGCGGATGCCATGTCCCGTCTAGGAATAGAGGATTCCGAACTGGCAGGATACAGGAACGTCCTTCCATTATTCTACGCTGCCACTGATAAATACATCCCGGATGAGACAACGGTCAGCCACTATATGGTCAAGGATCCGCACACAGTTTTCAAGAAGACCCCGTTGAATGATGTTGCCCGCATCATGACCCAGAATGACTTTGGTCAGCTTCCGGTCCATGGTACAAAGGACGAGATCGTCGGCATGATATACGATGTGGATGTTCTGTGCGCTCTTACAGGGAATTGCAATGAAGAATGAGATCAACAACAACGATCTGATGTCCATCTGCAAACGCAGAGGCTTCATATGGCCATCCTTCGAAGTATACGGAGGAGTGGCGGGCATGTTCGATTACGGTCCGCTCGGCCTCAACATGAGGAACAACATAGTTGAGGTCTGGAGGGACATATACAAAGGAAGGGAGGGTTTCATTGAGATCGATTCCGAGACCGTCAACCCCAGAGAGGTGTTCAAAGCATCCGGTCATGTTGATGAGTTCGCAGACCTGATTACGTATTGTGAAGATTGCAATAATGCGTTCAGAGCGGACCATCTTGTGAAGGAGCATTTCGACAATCCGGATGTCCTGTCGCCCAAGGAACTGGACGAAGCGTTCGTGAAATTCGATATAAAATGTCCTGAATGCGGCGGTAAACTCGGTCCTGTCGAGGAATTCAACCTTATGTTCAAGACCACAATAGGTCCGGGATCCTCAAGGGTTGGATATCTCAGACCTGAGACGGCACAGGGGATATTCGTCAATTACCCCAACCTGTACAGATACAACAGGGAGAAGATGCCTCTCGGAGTGATACAGACAGGGAGAGGATACAGGAATGAGATCGCTCCCAGACAGGGAATGATCAGAATGAGGGAGTTCAACATGATGGAGGTTGAGCTCTTCGTTGATCCTGAGGATAAGGATTGGATAAGATTCCCTGAGATAGAGAATGAGTTGCTTACTCTGGTACCCAACACAGGTGATGAGACCGTAACGCTGACCGTAAAGGAAGCGGTGGATAATGGCATAATAGCCAACAGAGTTCTGGCGTATTTCGTATACACTACGAAACAGCTCCTTCTGAGACTCGGAATAGATGAGAAGAAACTGAGATTCAGACAGCACCTGTGCAACGAGATGGCACATTATGCCATGGACTGCTGGGATGCGGAGGTCCTATTGTCGTACGGTTGGATTGAGATCACCGGCATAGCTGACAGAGGATGCTGGGACCTTTCAAGGCATGCAGAGTTCTCCGGCGTGGACCTGACACACTTCAAGAAGTTCAATGAGCCTAAGGAGATGGACATCGACAAGGTGAAAGCTAAACACAAGGCACTCGGACCCAAGTTCAAGGATAAGGCAAAGAGGATCGCCGAACTCATGGAGACAAAACAGACCTCCGACATAAAGGACGGAAAACTAATATTGTCTGTGGACGGCGAGGAGATAACACTCGATGAGGAGTTCTTTGAGGTCGTCAGAGTACGCGAGAAGGTCTCCGGAGAGAGAGTGGTACCTCACGTGATAGAGCCTTCACACGGACTGGACAGGATATTCTATTCCGTTCTGGAACATTCTTTCCATCAGGATACTGAAAAGGACTACACGGTCATGAGATTGGCACCGGAGGTCGCTCCCATAAAGGTCGGGATATTCCCTCTGATGGAGAAGGACGGTCTGGACACCCTTGCCATGGACATCTACAGGAATGTACATTCACCACGCATGGAAGCATATTATGATGGTTCAGGTACGATCGGTAAAAGATATGCCAGAATGGACGAGATAGGTACTCCATGGTGTATCACAGTGGACTATGAGTCCTTGGAAGGACCTGACAAGGGAACGGTCACGATAAGGGACCGCGATACAAGTGCTCAGAAGCGGATACCGATAGACTCCATATCCGATACAATCGGATCATTATTGTCTGGTTCCTCATTCGACAGGCTCTGAGTCAATCTATTTAATACCTTGCTGGATCGGACGGTCGGCCCGGTCCAGCTTTGATTTTTCATACATAGAATATGGATTTCTTCGACGTTCGACGTATTTTCATAGCAAGAATCCAGATAATCTTTATATCCACAGTAAGCCGATGGTTAACTGAGGTGAGACGATAGGAGTAGAAGACCTAGAGGATCTGAAGAAGTTATCGATTTTGAGATCACAGCTTGAAGGAATAACCGTTGAGGACATAATGATCACTGATTTCCCGACCATCGGTCCGGAGGACAGAATCGCCGAGGCACTTTCAAGGATGCGTGACTCAGGGTTCCAGGAGATACCCATAATCGAGAACGGGAGCTACATAGGAATGGTCAGTTACGGCTCCATACTGAGAAAGAGAAGCGTCACACCGGATACAAAGGTCAAGAACCTTATCCGCAACCTTCCCACAGTATCTTTGGATACCGATGTAACGAAGATAGCCGAACACATAGTCGAGAACAACTGCAGACAGCTTGCGGTGTTGAACGGAAAGAAGGTCATAGGGATAGTATCCAGAAGCGGCCTTACGAAGATAGCTGCCGGAATGAAGATACTCAGGGACATAAAGGTGTGGGAGATAATGACCACGCCTGTGGATTTCGTTGAGGACAACGGACTTCTGGATGATGCATTGGAGATCATGAGAAGATTGGATATCAGGACGGTTCCTGTTGTAAACAGCGAAGGGATACCGATCGGGATAGTCGGAATGAACGAGATCATAGACAACCACTGGAAGACCGATACCAAGAGTTTCGGGGATTTCCAGAAGAGTTCCAAGGCACAGATCACCATAGAGAGCGTCTATGCCGGAGCCGTAAGGACGGTGGAATGGGAGGATACCTTGGGTTCGGCGGTATCCATAATGGAGGAGAGAGGATTCTCCACCCTTCCGGTCGTGGATGGTAAGGAACTTGTCGGCATACTGACAGAGTTCGATATCGTTCAGTTGATATCCGCCAGCAGGGAGAGGGATGCCCTTTTCGTACAGATAAGCGGCCTGGATGAGGAGGACAAGTTCTACGCCGATGCTATGTACGCTGACATAGAATCCGAAATGATGAAGATCTCCAAGATATACAAGCCTGAATCGCTTACGATCCATGTATCAAGGTACAATGAGGACGGCGACAAGAAGAAGTACAGCCTTACCGGCAAGCTATTCATCCACGGCACTACTCTGAATCTAAAGGAGATCGGTTGGGACCTTGTGAAGGTCAACAACGACCTCATGAAGAAGATGAGCAATCAGGTCGCAAGCATGAAGGATACGAAGATCACATTCCGCAGAAGGAAGAAGTGACCTTCAAACCTCTTTTTTATTTTCTATTTCTTTCATTTTTCTATCAATGAAATAGAATACATAACCCAATAATGCGAAGAATGCCGCGAGGAGAACAAAGCTGAGTATCGTTCCTCCGACGCCCAATATATCCACGTCCATGAATGGATACGGATACTGACTGTCATTGGGGAACGGCCCTCCTATCTGTGCCCTTATCATTATGTACACCATGTACAACAGGGGTATCGACAACCAATACACTGGATCGTACTTCTGGTAATTCCCTTTCCTGTCAAAGAGTATCCAGTCCATTATCGCCATGACCGGGACTATGAGATGGACTATCAGATTGGGTATCAGGTCTGCTGCTTCCCCAGTCATTGAGAATCCTGGATTCAGTATGAATGTGTAGACCAGGAAGGTTATGGTTATCGCGAGTACAACGGCACCTTTGATCCTCGGGAACGGAGTTGTGGTACCGATCTTTCCATCATTCCTTATGTCCATCACACAATATGCTGCCGCCACCGCAAAGTACACCAGACAGAATATGTTGCTCTGTATTGTGAAATAACTAAGAAGTATGGATATCTGGACGCCTTCCGGCAATATGACATTCATATACAGACCGACAGCACATATCGCCACCAGGATCAGCTTGAATGCCAACGAAACATATCGATTCTCTATCGGAAGGGACATAATATGCAATTGTGTCATGGTTTTTAAGACATTTCGTTCACTTTGGTTTTTTCATAACCTTTTTTTATATTAGGATGATTCACTGTATGTTCAAAATGTCACAGTATGATTCAGTTTCGGTTGAGAGACGCTGGCAGAAGATGTGGAAGGATGAGGAGATCTATCGCTTCGATCCCGAGTCGGATAAGCCCGCATTCAGCATCGACAACCCTCCCAGATATACCTCGGGACCTCTGCACCTAGGGCATGCCACAGGATATTCCCTGATCGACTTCGCCGCAAGGTACAGAAGGATGAGAGGACACAATGTTTTCTTCCCATTATGTTTCGATGTCAACGGTACGCCCATCGAAGTGAAGGTGGAGAAGAAATACAACATAACGAAATTGGATCTTCCTCGTGAGGAATACAGGAGATTATGCAGCGAGTATGCCAACAGTTTCATCGATGAGATGACACACCACTTTGAGATACTCGGGGAGAGCATGGACCCCTCCATATACTATCAGACAGATGCTCCGTACTACAGAAGGATCACCCAGATATCCTTTGTCGAACTCTTCAACAAAGGCCTTGTCTATAAAGGGGATTTCCCTGTCAACTGGTGTCCGAGATGCATGACCGCACTTGCGGATGCCGAGGTCAACCACAAGGATAATGTCACAAAACTCAACTTCGTCAATTTCCAGATCGCAGGGGAGGACGGCCATGTCACAATAGCTACAACCAGACCTGAGTTGATCTGCACATGCAAGGTCGTTGCCATACATCCTGATGATAAAGAGAAACAACACCTTCTCGATAAAGAACTCATTACGCCCATTTACGGACGTAAGATCAAGGTCATAGCCGACCCGAAGGTCGATCCGAAGTATGGTACCGGGAACGTCATGATATGTACCATAGGGGACAAGGATGATCTGGAATGGGTGATGAAATACCATCTTGAAATGGAGAAAGGTATCGATGAGACAGGCAAGATGACCGCGCTCGCCGGCAAATATGCCAACATGCCTGTCAAAGAGGCAAGGGATTGTATAATTCAGGACCTTAAGGAGATAGGGGCCCTTATTAAACAGGAGGATACCCCACAACAGGTATCTGTCTGTTGGAGATGCGGTACACCCGTAGAATACCTTCAGGTACCGCAATGGTTCCTCAAGACCCTTGAATTCAAAGAACAGGTCATGAGAAGGGCCAACGAGGTCAACTGGTATCCGGATTTCATGAAGATCAGACTTCAGGATTGGGTGGATTCCCTGGAATGGGATTGGGTCATCAGCAGACAACGCATATTCGCAACCCCCATACCCGTTTGGGAATGTGAGGACTGCGGAGAGGCTGTGTGTGCGACTGAAGAACAATGTTACACGGATCCCACAATGGATGCCCCGCCGGTTGAGAAATGTCCCAACTGCGGCAGCAGCAGACTGATCGGATGTACTGATGTCTTCGACACTTGGATGGATTCATCCGGTTCATCCCTCTACAACACATTCTGGAAGAGGGATGAGGATCTCCACAAGAAGTTCTTCCCTATGAGCATGAGGCCTCAATCCCACGACATCATAAGGACGTGGGCATTCTATTCGATATTGAGGGCTGAACAGCTCAAGGACTCACGTCCATGGAACGACATAATGATACACGGTTTCATAATGGCCCCTGACGGCACCCCCATGCACTCATCTGTAGGGAATGTCATAGATCCGATACCCATACTCGAGGTACATGGAGCAGATGCTCTCAGGTACTTTGCTGCATCATGTTCACTTGGAACGGATCATGCGTTCAGAGAACCGGATGTCACCAGAGGTAAGAAGCTCTGCAACAAGATATTCAATATCGGACAGTTCGTCGGAAGGTTCTTCGATGGTAGACCTGCAGAGACAAAAGAGCTTCGCGAGTCGGATAAATGGATAATAAGCCGTTATTCTCAGACGATAGAAACAGCAACATCATATCTCGAAGAATATCAATTCGATAAGGCGTTGAAGGAGATCGAGGGATTCATATGGCGCGATCTTGCAGACAACTACATCGAAATGGTCAAAGCTAGGAAGGACCCCGCTGTAAAATACACGTTATACAACGTGTTCCTCGGATGCGTTAAGATGATGGCCCCATTCATGCCTCATGTTACTGAGGACATATATCAGGAGCATTTCGTCGCTTACGAAGGAACGAAGAGCATTCACATCACAGAATGGCCGAAGCCCATATTCATCGATGAGAAGGCATTGGACATCGGCAGATCACTTACTGAGATCACATCTGCGATAAGGGCATGGAAATCAGAGAAGAAGATGCCGTTGAATACTGAGCTGTCAAAGGTAGAGATAATCGGTCCCGATGCAGTATCGTTGGAGAAGGCATCTGCTGACATCATTGAGACATCCAAGATCAAAGAGCTTGTGTTCTCCAAGGAAGCAGATCTGACAGAGGAAGTGGTGGGAATAAAACCTGTCCACTCCAAACTCGGGCCAGCATTCAAAGGTCAGGCCAAGGCTATCGTCTCCGCTCTGTCATCGATGTCCGCAGCAGATGCGGTATCCAGGATCAAGGATGAAGGCTTGGAACTCAACGTTGACGGCGAGAATATCATCCTGGGAACGGAATTCATAGAGATGGAGAAGAGACTCATGCTCGGCGGCAAGGCCGTTGATACCATGCAATTGGGCGATACACTGATCGCCCTTGAGATATGATCAATCCTGGATAACTTTGACAGTGACCTTCTTCCCTTTGTATTTCACCTTGGGAAGGTCCATGGTCATCCTGTTGCCGAAGTCCTTATGGACCTCCACGACAGAGGAATCCGGTCCTATCTGTATCTTGCCTATGGCAAAATCCCTGATCTTTGCGGCACGTATTATATGGTCTGCGAGACTGACCTTTCCAAGACCGTCATTCTTTCCCAGATTTATCTCGAATCTGACCATTCCATATACGTCGGAGATCTGATCGTAGTCGACGACCCTTCTTATGGTGTCCTTGGTCCCTTCCTCCTGATCAGGGACCTCCCTCTTCTCGATCTTCATCTCTGTTCTCAGTTCAAACTCTTTGATGAGGTATTCTTCCTCGGCTGTTATGAAGGATATCGCTACGCCCTCTTTGCCTGCTCTGCCGGTCCTTCCGATCCTGTGGATGTATGTATCCACATCCTCCGGCATATCGTAGTTTATTACGTAGGAGATATCATCGATATCAAGACCTCTGGCAGCAACATCTGTCGCTATTAGCATATCGACCTTGTCGTCCTTGAAGTCCTTGAGGACCTTCTCCCTCTTCGATTGGGGCATGTCGCCGTGTATCGCTTTTACCTTGTAGTCCAAATTGGATAATCTTTCATCGAGTATGTCGACCATCTTCTTTGTCTGACAGAATATTATCGCTTTCGGTTTATCGATGTCCAGTATCCTGGTCAATGCCCAGGATTTGTTCCTTCTCCCAACCGATATGTAATACTGCTTGGTGAGGTCCAGGACCATCTCGTCCTTGGACACGCTTATCTCCTTCGGCTTGTACATGTAGTCGCTGGCAAGCCTCTTGATGTCCTCGGGCATGGTAGCAGAGAACAACATTGCCTGCCTTTCCTTGGGCATTGCCGACAGTATATCCTCGATATCCTCGATGAACCCCATGTCAAGCATCCTGTCAGCTTCGTCAAGCACTACGATCTTTATCTTACTGAGATTGAGAACCCCTCTGTTGATCATGTCCTTGACCCTTCCGGGGGTCCCTGCGATTATGTCGGCACCTTTCTCGAGTTTCTTTATCTGTCCCTCGATGCTAGCTCCTCCATATATCGGAACGCTTTCATGGCCGGTGTACTTTGCGAGCTTTGTAAGCTCGTCCGAGACCTGATTCGCCAATTCCCTTGTCGGAACCAGGACTATTGCTGCCGGAAGTTTCTGTTTAGCATCGATCTTCTGAAGGACTATCGATCCGAATGTCCCTGTCTTTCCAGTCCCGGTCTGGGCCTGGGCGAACATGTCCTTCCCTTTCAGCCCTATCGGGACCGCTGCTAACTGTATGGGGGTCGGTTCATCCCATCCCATATCATCCATTGCCTGTGCGATATCCTCGGATATCCCTAAATCTGTGAACTTTGAGATCATTTATACATCACTGATCTGAATCCAAACCGCCTGCGACTTTAACGCAGACACCTCTGTTTCAAATGACGAATCTTACGTTATCTTATATACTTACCTAAAGGAAATCCTCCATAGAGGACAATAAACTATTTTAGGAGTGTAGTATATCATCAATTCCTGTTAATATGAAGACAGGTTTTGATAACGAAAAATATCTTAGAATCCAATCTGAACATATCAAAGAAAGGATCGACGAGTTCGGTGGGAAACTTTACCTTGAGTTCGGTGGGAAACTATTCGATGATTACCATGCATCAAGGGTATTACCTGGCTTCAAGCCTGACAGTAAGATCAAGATGCTCATGCAGATGAAGGATGATGTCGAAGCGATAATAGTCGTTAACGCAGGCGACATTGAGAAGAACAAGATGAGGGGGGACCTTGGAATAACATATGACATGGAGGTCCTCAGGCTCATAGATTCCTTCAGGGAAAGGGGGATGCTGGCTAACAGTGTTGTCATGACCCAATATGCATCACAGCCTGCTGCAGATGCCTTCAGAAAAAGACTGAGGTCTTTGAAGGTCAAGGTATACAAACACTACCCGATAGAAGGATATCCGCTTGATGTTGAGAATATCGTCAGCGATAACGGATACGGTAAGAACGAGTTCATTGAGACCAGTAAACCTCTGGTCGTGGTGACCGCCCCCGGACCTGGAAGCGGAAAGATGGCCACATGCCTTTCCCAGTTATACCATGAGAATAAAAGAGGGATCTCGGCAGGTTATGCTAAGTTCGAAACGTTCCCTATCTGGAACATACCTCTGAAACATCCTATAAATCTTGCATACGAAGCTGCAACTATTGATCTTGGCGATGTGAATATGATAGATCCTTTCCATCTTGAGGCTTACGGAAAGACATCGGTCAATTACAACAGAGATATTGAGATATTCCCTGTTCTGAACTCAATGCTGGAGAAGATACTTGGGGAATCACCTTACAGATCCCCAACGGATATGGGAGTGAACATGGTCGGATATTGCATCACGGATGACGATGTTGTATCTGAAGCATCCAGATTCGAGGTCATAAGAAGATACTATGCTATCCTCAAAGATAGAGTACAAGGATTGTCCTCGGACGAGATGGTATCTAGGATGGAACTCCTGATGAAGAATGCGGGAATAGTATGCAATGAGAGGAAGGTCATACCTGCAGTTCTTGCAAGAGCAGAGGTGCTGGATGTACCTGTTTCAGGCATAGAATTAGAGAACGGCGAGATCATAACCGGAAGGACCTCTGCATTATTGGGTGCAAGTTCGGCAGTTATACTGAATGCTCTGAAGACCCTTGCAGGATTGGATGACAGTATACTTCTGATATCCCCTGACATTCTGGAACCTATACAGAAACTGAAACTTGAGAATCTTGGATTCGAGAACACGAAACTCCATGTCGATGAGATGCTCATCGCCTTATCGATATCGGCTCAAAGCGATCCGATCGCTAAGGTCGCACTTGAACAGCTCCCGAGACTCAGAGGATGCGAGATGCATTCTTCTGTTATATTGTCCACAGTGGATGATTCTATACTTAAGAGACTGGGCCTTAACATAACTTGTGAGCCGAGATATCAAAATAATTCCCTTTATCAAGGTCAGCGTAAGATGTAAAACTGATCCACACGGCCTTGCGGCCGTGGTAAATATTTTCTTAACGGCTTTCTATGGTCAACTTACCTGTAACATCCTCTTTGGGTATCACATAGTTTCCATCCGCATCAGGACGTATGATCTTCCATTCACCTTCTCCTGTGCGGTATGATACATCACCTGAAGCTCCTCCTAAACTGAATGAATAGGGTTTCTTTCTGCGAGCCTTGGCATCACCAATGAATGTTGTTCCCGACGATATGGACCTTACGACCTCATATGATCTTGCGAAGTATAAGGCCAACAATATTGCGAATCCCAATATCAACAACAGTATCAACACTATCGCCCACAGTGGTATCTTTCCCGGGCCAGGAGTAGGACCGGGTGATGGATTGGAATCAAATTCCACTTCCAATGACATTGAGTGGGCGATATTCGATATCGATATCTCGAACTCTGTGCTTGATATATCCCCAGACCAATTCAGGAATCTGTATCCCTGATCGGGTATTGCCTTGAGTGAGACATTATCTCCTTCATTGAGGATCAACGCCCCTTCATATGTCTTGGCCAGTGCTCCATTGATACTGTATTCGACCTTTCCATTTCCTTGGGTTATAGAGATATCAAGGGTTATCATTCCCCTTGTGTTCTTTACTTCTATGGAATGGTTCATTCTGATATTCTTGAATGTGTAGTATCCTAAGGCGATCTCGTCCTTGGAAAGGCTTTGACCATCGATCAAGACATCCGATATCATATAACCTTCAACTGCTGAGAAGTAGAAGGTTTGATCATTACCTCTCAATACGGATATAGTACCGGACGGTGTTATATCAGCGCCTGGATCAGCTGTTGCTGTGATGTAGTGATTTATCACTGGTGGTGCATCGTTGATGAACGTCGCAGTATATGTTCCGGTCACATTCACAGGTACCTGTATCTCAGCGGTCATTGTACCATCATCCCATTCAACAAATCTGTATCCAGTGTTGGGTATGGCCTTGACATCCAATGTCTGGTTCTGAATCAGATTTATTGGTCCAATGTATGTTTGCCAAGTGCCTCCATCTATGGAGTATTGGAATTTACCGGAGTTCGTTGGATCATCAACAAGAGTGACAGTGTATCCGCTTGCCATAGTTATGGTCACTGTAGAATTCCCTGTAACATTGGATACAGTGACTATATTACCGATGAATGAAACTGATGCATTGTTTGCTGTGGCACCTGTTATCACATATCCTGCCTCAGGCGTTACTGTGAAGATTATGACGCCGCCATAATTCACGATCGCAGAGGTAGGGTCTACAGTAGATGTGCCTCCACCAGAGATTGTTGGTGTCACGACGTAATCGTCCTCTGTGACCGTCACGGTGACAGCTCCTGATGATCTCACTCCGGTGACGGTTATGGTCCCGGGTACCGAGTAATCCACCGTTCCCGTTCCTGAGAACGATGCTGATA
>JAEXCH010000016.1 GCA_023402275.1 Methanobacteriota archaeon | reverse complement strand
GATATAACGCAGGCTGTGGTGTTGTTTTTATGTACATCCAGACCAATGTATCTCATGCGGCATTCGCTCCTTTTGGTTTGACATATAAAGTATCGAATGTCGCACTTTTCAATTATTGGTCATTTATATCATCTCAAGGAGCGAAGCAACGCTGTCCAGAACAGGTATGTTCGGATCGGCATTCCTCCAATCATCCTCGTCATATCCTCCGGTGAGAACACCGTAGAATCCTGCTCCGGAATCCCTTGCGGTCAGCCAATCGAATTTATGATCTCCGAAGAAGAGTATCTCCTCTGGTCTGACACCCAAAGCATCCGCAAGATTCATCATTGCTTTCGGAGATGGTTTTGCCTCGCTTTCCGGGAAATCATCCCTTGCTATCACAGCATCGAACTTATCGATGACATTGCTTCTTTTGAGGATATAGTCCGCATAGGCTCTTCCGCCTCTTGTAAGTATGGCTGTCTTGTATCCTTTCTTCCTTAGTAGGTCCACCAGCTCCACGGCGCCCTCGAAAGGTTCGGATATGTCCGCATATTCCATTTCGATACCGGTGGTTCGATCAGAGATCCTGTCATATATCTCATAGATGTCGTTCTCCCTTCCATTCTCTCTGAGCCAGTTCATTCCACTGTCCAATTCGAATTTGGTACCTTGGCTTCTTATTATTGCGGACTCGGGGACCCCGATCTCCAACATCTCATCAAAAATGACATTGGCCAATTTCACATAGTCTACCTTTGTTCTCATGAATGTTCCGTCCATGTCGAAAGCGACAGCTTTGAATCTTGGGTCCAGTGCCATGATTGGTGCAATGTAATGGTTATTATTAACTTTGGGATAAAAAAGTGTCAAGTGGTGATAGTACCCCCCCTTCTGTTTCAGGCAGCATTCAACTATGCGCTCTACCCGCCGGTCCTGGGCAAATCATCCCGGCTGTATGAGTTTGCTCCGATGAGGTGTCGCCGTTTCACCATATCCTTGGGAACGTCACTGTCAGCAGATCATCCTTAACCAAGGCTGTGTCGTTTCTGGGCCCTTGCCAAAGCTCTCGCCTTACCGGATTTCCCGGTTCATCTTGCCCTGTGGAGGAGGGAAGTTCCTCAGCTGGACAAAGTCCTACCGTCGGCCGCCCTTCATCTCTTGACAACTGCGGTATACATCGTTGGTATTTTTCTTTAATGGTCAGTATCCAGTTGTGATTAATCATATTTTAAATGCATTTAATAAATAATATCATTAGAATATATTAAATAGAATTTAAACACATTTAATATTCAATGTCCTCGGAACGGAAACTCCAAGATATAGTTAAAAGAACAGCAGAACTGATATCCGCTACGGCCGATCCGGAGGAATTGACGACAAAAAGGATAGCAGACAATGCCGGCATAAATCCTGCAATGGTAAACTATTACTTCGGATCCAAAGATGAATTGATCAAGATATCCCTGACGGAATATATTGGACATAGAAGGAATGCAGATGCCGGGGTAGATAATCCGAGAAAGATAATGTTCGATATGTTGTTGTCATCATATGAAACGACCGCTTTGTATTCCAGATACAACCTGAATAAGGATGTGACAGGTTATGCAAATGAGAATCTTTCCTTGGCATCAGAGATAGCAGACATATGTATACGATGCAAATGCAGGAACTGTCATATCGATGAAATAAAGGAGGATTCTTACAAAATGGTCTCCTATATCCGTTCCGTTGCATTGAACACGGAGGGATTCCAAGATTATTCCGGAATAGACCTATCAGAAAAAAACAGTATCAAAATGTTCATTTCCGAACAACTGGGTATGTTCTTGGGAGAAGAGCTTTGAAAAATACTGCTGTTAGGTAGGAAATCTTTTACGTGCGAATGCAATCTCCCGGCCTATGTTGATTTCTGCCAAAGGACGTTATGCGTTGAGATCCATGCTGGACCTATCCATAAATGGTACAGAGGGAAATGTGAAACTCAAGGATATAGCGGAGAGGCAGGACATTCCGATAAAGTACCTTGAACAGATAATATCCGTATTGAATAAGGCAGGATATGTAAAAGGTGAAAGGGGGCCGAACGGAGGATACAGGCTTTCCAATCCACCCGAGGATTATACGGTTGGGATGATAATAAAGCTCATCGAAGGAGATACTGTTCCTGTATCCTGTCTCACGGAAGGCGAGTGCAAGAGATCCGATAAGTGTGTATCAATGATATTGTGGAAGAAACTCAATGATGCTGTCAACTCGGTACTGGAAGGGACCACCCTTGCAGATATGATGGATTGGGGTTCCAAAGGTCAACTCATTGACATCAAGATACCTGATTACTGAAACATATTAGAGGAAAGATATCTCTCTCCACTGTCAGGAGCGATGAAGACGATCATCTTGTCCTTGTTCTCCGGGAGTTTTGCAAGTTTCACCGATGCGGCCAGTGCGGCTCCTGCGGATATCCCTATCAGCAATCCTTCTTTCTTGGCAGAGAGCCTCCCGAACTCGAATGCTTCCTCATCCTTTATCTTGATGATATCGTCGATAATGTCCTTATCAAGTATGTCCGGTATGAAACCTGCACCGATCCCTTGGAGTCCGTGAGGTCCGGGGTTGCCGCCTGATAGTACATCGGATCCAAAAGGTTCCACTGCAACTACCTTGATATCACTGTTCTTTGATTTGAGATATCTTCCGACACCTGTTATGGTACCGCCTGTGCCAACACCGGCGATCAGAATGTCCACTTTACCTTTGGTATCATTCCATATCTCCGGTCCGGTCGTTATCTCGTGGAAATGAGGATTCGCAGGATTCACGAACTGCCCCAATATTATGGCGCCCTCTATCTCCTTGGACAATTCGTTCGCTTTCGATATCGCTCCCGACATCCCATCCTTGCCGGGAGTCAGAACTAGTTCTGCACCGTATGCGCTGAGTAGTTTGCGGCGTTCTATGGACATTGTCTCCGGCATGGTCAGGATCAAACGGTATCCCTTGGCCGCTGATATGGATGCAAGCCCTATGCCTGTGTTACCTGATGTAGGTTCGATGATAACCGAGCCTTTTTTGAGAATGCCCCTCTTCTCCGCATCATCGATCATTGAGAACGCTATCCTGTCCTTTACGCTGCCAGAGGGATTCCTTGATTCGATCTTGGCAATTATCTTGGAGTCAAGACCGAATTCATTCTCGATATTCCTGAGTCTGAGCAAAGGTGTTTTGCCGATGAGTTCGGATAGGTTCTCGTGTATCATGATCAATCGTCTTCCGTCAGATCCTCATGGTGGCTGTCGTGTATGTCTTCCGCAGGCTTTTCCAGACCTTCGATCTTTATTCCATGCTTCTCTGCATAGTCCCAGAGCGCTGCGTGGACCGCTTCCTCAGCCAGTACCGAACAGTGGACCTTCACCGGCGGGAGACCGTCCAATGCTTCCATCACAGTTCTGTTTGTGAGTTTCAGTGCTTCATTGATGTGTTTCCCTTTGATCAGTTCGGTTGCCATGCTGCTTGTTGCGACAGCAGCACCGCATCCGAATGTCTTGAATTTGACATCTTGGATTATCCCGTCATCATCTATGTCCAGGTACACTCTCATTATGTCTCCGCATTTCGCGTTACCGACCGTACCCACACCGCTTGCGTTCTCTATCTCTCCCACGTTGCGTGGGTTCGTGAAGTGATCCATCACCTTATCGCTGTATTGCATCTTCATGCCTCCTTATTCTTCATTGCGTCCTCATACAATGGGGACATCGACCTTAATCTAGCTACGACTTCCTTTACGGCTTCTACAGTATAATCCATTTCTTCTTTGGTATTGAATTCCGATAGCGTCATCCTTAGTGAACCGTGTGCTATCTCGTGCGGAAGACCTATACCAAGCAGAACATGTGAAGGGTCCAATGAACCGGATGCGCATGCGGACCCGGTGGATGCGCATATCCCCTTCATATCGACAAGCATCAGGAGTGATTCCCCTTCTATGTATTGGAAACTTATATTCACGTTTCCGGGAAGTCTCCGTTCCTTGTCCCCGTTGAGTCTTGAGTGAGGGATCTCCTTGAGCATCCTGTCCATGAGATAATCCCTCAATTCGGTCACTTTCTTCGCATTCTCATCCATATGCTGGGATGCGAGTTCCGCTGCCTTTCCGAACCCCACTATGCCCGGCACATTGAGTGTCCCGGCTCTGCGCTTCCTTTCATGGGGTCCGCCGTGAAGTAGCGGAAGCAGTTTGACATTATTCTTCATATAGAGCATACCGACACCTTTCGGTCCGTGTATCTTGTGTGCACTGGCACTTAGGAGATCTATGTTATCTGCCTCAACATCTATCGGTATGTGGCCGTATGCTTGTACTGCATCGGTGTGTAACAGTATCCCCTTTGAACGGGCTATCTCTCCGATCTTCCTTATCGGTTGAATTGTTCCTATCTCATTGTTCGCGAACATGATCGAGATCAGGATCGTATCAGGACGTATCGCGGCTTCCAGCTCATCCACCTTCAATATTCCCTTGTCGTCAACATTCACGAATGTGACCTCGAATCCTTCCCTTGCAAGGAACTCACATGTTTGGAGAACGGCAGGGTGTTCGATGGTCGATGTTATGATATGCCTTCCTTTATCCTTCTTCATGTACGCAACGGATTTCAGGACCCAATTGTCGGATTCGCTTCCGCCTGATGTGAAGTAGATCTCGTTATCCTTTGCGTTGATGACCTTAGCGACCTGCTTCCTAGCATTCTCACAGGCTACGTTGCATTCCGCACCGAACGAGTGTATGCTTGATGCGTTCCCGTATTTCTCTGTGAGGTAAGGCATCATCGCATCCAGTACCTCAGGTTTGATCGCTGTTGTTGCGGCGTTGTCGAGATAGATGGTATTTGGCATATCTTTCACCATGTTTGATGGAGTATTGCTCACATCATATTTCATACTATTTTGCTATGAATACTATGAATGCGGTATTTGGAAGGTACATGGTAGCGAATAGGACAGTGTAATGATAGATATCCAATATGTCGAACCGATAGAACAAACAGGACAGGTCAATAACAAAGCTTATTTATCGAATGGTCATTCAACGGACATCAAGCAGAGGTAGTCAAGCCTGGCCAACGACGCAAGGTTGAGGGCCTTGTCCTTAGTGGTCCGAGGGTTCAAATCCCTTCCTCTGCACTATATTTCTCTTTTTAATGAATCTGAAAATGTATTCTGGATCAGTTCTTCCAGTAATCGATTCCAGCTCTCCCCATCGCCTCGACGTTCTCATCAGGACTTGACTGCGGTGTTTCGCAACCAGGTGCCAATATGAGTCCGCTGTCCCTTCCTGCGGCGTCTATGAGTCGGAAACATTCCTTGGTTATCTTATCGGGGGTTCCGAACATTATCATCCCTACCGGATCGATGTTGCCCATCAATGCCATCCTGTTCCCTGCATTCGCCTTTGCTTTCACTATATCCACAGCATGATCGAAGCTGAAACAATCAACTCCTATCTCCGGCAGCATGTTCATCGTATCCAAGGTGTTGCCGCATATGTGCAGGAAAGCCGGGACATCATGTTCCTTCTTAACATCACGGATCACATTCTCAAGATGAGGGTAGGAGTATTCCTTGAACATATGTGGGGATATCATATCCTCTGAGGATGTGGGATCCGCCATCCACATGACGGTCGCTCCGGATTCCACCATCTTGTTCTGCATAGCAGTAACGAAAGGAGTGGTCTTGGTGATCAATTTCTTCACCATATCAGGTTCCATCATGGTCATCATGAGCATCTCTTCGGTGCCCATCAGATAACCTGCGGTGGTGATCGGGCCCCAGGACAGACCGCAGATGTGAAGGTCCTCTTCCAATTGTCGGTCAGTCTCCTCGAGACCTTCGACGATGACCTTGGTGAAGTTGGGGCATTCCTTCGCAACATTGGGGTCGAAGAATGCAAGTTCGGCTATGTCCTCCATATCGTTGACGGGGTGTTCCTTGATGGACCCGTAATCGTCCTCCGGGAATCTCACGTTCATTCCCAGATCCGCAAAGGGTATCTGGGAATCAAGCACGGGCTTGACGAAATCCGAGTGGGTCCTCAACGAATATTCTATCGATACTCTCGCTGATACCTTTGGGTGCCATCTCGCGGCATCCACAGTGATACCGGCACTTCTTGCCGCAGTGACCAATGCGAAGTTGTTCACAGGCGTTCTGTCAGTCATCTCATGTCTAAGTGCAGCCTCAACGCACGCTCTGTGTCCTGCATCTTTCATAATCATTCCTCATTCATTGTTCTTGAGGATCCCCATTATCGATCCTGTGAACTCCCTTGTAGTGGCGGTGCCTCCGAGATCGGGGGTCACCAGACCTTTACTGTACACGCACCTTACGGCTTTTCTAATTTTCTCTGCTTCAAAGGACATTCCGATATGGTCAAGGGCCATAGCGGCCGATAGTATCGCGGATGTGGGATTCACATTCCCTTTGTCCGTGAGGTCAAGGTTCGGACCGTGCATCGGCTCGAAAAGACCTACTGAATCCCCTATGCTCCCGACCGGTGTCAGGTAACTTCCTCCGACCATTCCGGCACCTACTCCCGACAATACCGTACCGTAGATATCAGTGGAAACTATAACATCAATGTGAGCTGGGTCCAAGACCATCTCCGATG
>JAEXCH010000007.1 GCA_023402275.1 Methanobacteriota archaeon | reverse complement strand
GCTGTACACCGGTTGCATGGTTGTATGAAGACATGAATGATCACACATGGGATTCCCTATGGCCCCCGTTTATGCATAAATATAATTAAAGCAAAAGAATGTTCAGGATTCATGAAAGCCACAAAAGATTACGGTGTCGCATTCTCCTGGTTCGGGATTATCGGAGTGGCGACATTCATTATCGCTTGGATCTGTGCTGCATCCATCGATACAGCTTGGGAGTTCGGTGTGAACACCCTTTCTGAATTCGGTATATCTAACACTGATGCAAGGTTCTATTTCAATTACGGATGTATGATAACAGGTGCATTGATAGCATTGTTCGGATTCGGACACGCCGTCTCTGCAAAGAACGCGGGACACACCGCTGGCGGGGTACTCTTCGTCATAGGCGGAGTGTTCTTGGCACTCATTGGTATCGTAACAATGGACGTAGGGAACGGGAATCTCCACAACTACGTGGCGATCTCATCCGCGCTATTCCTGTTTATGGGAATGATAGCTGTCGGAGCAGGCAACTGGTTCTCTGATCAGAAGATGTTCGGTGGAATAACCGTGATTTTCGCATGTATGTTCGTTGCTATGTTCTTTGCATATGATGTTGCTAAGATAGAGGCATACGGCATAATCCTTGCAATGATCTGGTTCCTGATAGAGAGTGTCAGGATGATCATGACGGCCAAAAAGAATTAATTAGTGAGAATAGGATTAACAGGTAGGTGTAAAGATATGGAAACAATACCCAGAAATGCCAAGATAGGCGGTGCACTCGGATTCCTAGGGGGCCTAATTGCGATGATCTGCATCGCGATGTATTTCGTACCCGAAGAGAGTACATTGATTGACATGGGCGTGTACATGCTGATCGCAATCATGTTCTTCGCTTTGGCAGGCGGCCTTGCAAGGACCGGCCAGTGGTCATGGGAGGTCCTGCTTCTCATGTCATTCCTGACCATCGGTGTTGTCGGTGCCGCTGTCGTGTTCGGCGCGGTCGATCTCTACATAGGTATACTATTGGTGATCATTGGCGCACTGATAACAGTGAATGTAGCAATGCCCTCGTCAAAGACCTGGGCAGACAGAATGAGATTCTGAAACCTATGCCCGTAAAACGGGCCATCTTTATTTTTAATCCATTGGATCCGATCGACCAGTCCCAATATTTTCTGGTCGATAGCGTTAGATATCAATATGGGGTCATCTACTCATTCGAGTTTAGCTTTTGATTCCTTATACATATTGTCCGTCGGCCAGATATCAGTGATCCCCGGTTCTGCCTGGATTATCTCCAATTCCATGGATTCAGCATATTTGTTTATGGCCTTATCGAACTCATCGCGATCCACCAGTCCTGTGTCTATCTGAACCGCATGCTTATATCCTGCCACTCGGAGCATCTTCTTCATACTCTCTTTGGATGCTTCCCCTTTATCTGCCTCGGAGGCCGCATCCTCCCATTCTGCGGCATTTGCGGGAGTTATGAACATGCTCGAACCATATTTTTTCACAAGATTCCTGTATCCTTCGCTTCCGCCTACCGCGACACCGATGCAGTTATTGATCACATGTCCTTCCCTGTCCCTGATTGCCGTTACAGGATATGACAGATTATCCTCCGCCCATTTGGAGATGTCCCAGCCCAGGTTCCCGCATGTTCCATAATAAAGACCTACGGCATCCACATGGCCCTGCAGCGTGACCAATTGCTCCTGCACAGTGGCCCTAAGTTCCTTGGGTTCCATATGGAGTCCGGGATCATTCACCAGAACGGCGATCGTGAACTCGTCGCGATCTATCTTGTTATCTGCGTCCATGAAGTCCCCTTTGTCCATCTTTTCAAAGGGTATTCCTCTTTTTTCGAGTTTACGCATTAAGTTACGGTCGTATGGGGAATCTATAACGATCACTTTCTTGTCCTCAGGATCATTACTGATACCATAGATTAGTTCATCTTCCAGCTTTGGACAGGTGATGACCCCTAGTATTCCCTTGGCCATGAAAGAACGATTGTCATCTGAAAATATATAATAACCGCAACCAGAGCTCCTATATAGGGTATGTTTAAATTCTTTGGATATAATATAGAGACGTGGACTCAAAATATGCATTCGCGTTAAGGAAGATAGCCTTGCTAGGCGGCATGGATGATTACGTTGTTCTTTCATCTAGGGAATTAGGCGATGCATTGGAGATGAGTCAGCAGTCCGCATCCAAGAGGATATTGGAGCTTCTTGACGAGAAACTGATAACCAGGGATCTGGGAGCAAGGAAACAGCGCATAAAGCTCACCCAGAAGGGAATAGATGAACTGAAACAGGAATACAGCGAATATCGCAGGATATTCGAGGTCAACGATCAGATAACCCTTCACGGGATCGTCACGGACGGTATGGGAGAGGGCGGATACTACATCTGCCAATCAGCATACATGGGACAGTTCGAGGACAAATTAGGATTCAGACCCTTTGAGGGGACCTTGAACATAGTGGTGGACAAAGAGGATCTCGGGAAGCTCGATATAATCAGAAGCGCACCTGGAGATGTGATCGAAGGGTTCACCACCGAAGGCAGGACCTTTGGGAAGGTGGTCGCTCACAAGGCAAAGATACGCAGTATAGATTGTGCCATCGTCATACCTGAGAGATCACATTACGATAATGTTATAGAGATAGTGTGCCAGTATCACCTAAGAAGGACCCTCAGCATCGGGAACGGTGACAGGGTCGAGGTCAAGGTCAAGATCTGATCGATCTCTCGACCACGGATCTGAATATAACTGCGCCGTCGCCTTCTTCTTTCGAGTGGCCTCTTGTCCAATCCGGATGTGTGTATCTTGTCATCACACGTTCAGGATGGGGCATCATACCCAGTACATTGCCTGCAGGGTTGCATATTCCGGCAATGTCAGATTCTGAACCATTTGGATTCCACGGATATTCCGCTTTGCTGCCATCCTCTTTGACATATCTGAAGACGATTTGATCGTTATCCTCCAGCTTCTGTATGAATTTCGGGTCGGCACTCATGAGTTTGCCCTCCGCATGCGCCGAAGGTATCATCAGGAGTTCCCCTTTCGGTATCGATCCTGTGAATATGCATTTCCCGTTGTTGTCATTGCGAAGTACAGTAGGTCTGCATTCGAATCTTCCGGAATCGTTTGTATACAATGCTGCGGTGGGTGCAGCCGACATGGTCTCATTGAACGCAGGCAGCAGTCCCAATTCCACCAGGATCTGGAATCCGTTGCATATTCCGAGTACCGGCCTATCATCCTCAACGAATCTCTTTATCTCCGGGCCTATCGCACTCCTCATCCTGGCCGCGAATATCGCTCCGGCGCGTACATAGTCCCCGGCAGAGAATCCTCCCGGAAGTGCCAGTATATCATAGTCCTCAAGATCCCTTCTCATTTCGGACGGTGCTTTACCTATCAACTGTTTAAGATGGACCTTCTCTGCGGATGCGCCTACGGAGCGGAATGCCTCCGCCATCTCATCCTCGCAGTTGGTGCCCTCTATCCTCAGAACGCAGACCCTGATCTCCTTGTTCATTGCGGACCACCTCCCATTATGGACCATATTGGATCGTTCCATGCTTTCCTGAGTTCCTCAACGGTGATCTTGACATCCGCTTCCTTGACGGACAGGGAATCACCTCCTGTCCTCCCTATCAGGACAGCATCATCGCCCATGATATCCATGAATATGTCAATGTTCTTCTCAGGGACCTCGGCTATCCATCTTGTATTGCTCTCAGAGTACAGGAAGCGCTTGATATCCAGATCGGCCTTTGGAATAGTTAGTTGAGCTCCGATATCCCCGGAGATACACATCTCTGCTACTGCAACTATCATACCTCCATCGGAACAATCGTGACAGCTCGATATCAGTTCCTGGTCCATTGCTTTCAGTAGCTTGTCCATTATTCTCTTCAGGGATCCTATGTCCACACCGGGGACATCTCCTTCCTCTCCGTCGAATTTCCTGAACAACAATGAACCGCCCATCTCATCCTTTGTCTTACCGATAAGGAATAATCCGTTATCCGATGATTTCATGTCGGCTGTTACAGCCTTGCGCACATCATCAATGATGCCGCATGATACGATCATCGGTGTGGGAAGTATGCATGTCCCGCCCGCTGCCTCATTGTAAAGGCTGACATTACCCGATGGGATCGGGATATTCAATTCCCTGGCTATCTCACCTATACCTCTCACTGCCTCTCTGAACTCCCCGAGTCTCTCGGGCCTCTCCGGATTGCCGAAGTTAAGACAGTCCGTGAATGCATTGGGTCTTGCTCCAACTGCGACTATGTTGCGGCATGCTTCATCTATCCCGGACATTCCGCCCTTGTACGGGTCCAGTGATGTGAACCATGGGTTGCAGCCTGTTGCTACAGCCAATCCCTTCATGCTTCCCTGAACGGGAATGAGTATCGAAGCGTCGCCGGGCCCGGTCATATTCATCTTTCCGACCATCGGATGTATCGCGGTCGATGCTCTGACCTCGTGATCATATTGTCTTATCGCCCACTCCTTGGATGCTACATTGAGGTCGGACAGCAATGCTTTGATCACCTCATTGTTGTCGGGTAGGGTTGGGAATCTCTCATTATCCTTTGATGATACGCTGGGAAGAACATATGGACGGTCGTATATCGGCCCACCGGTAAGGAATTCCAGATCCATCTCGAAGATGTGTTCGCCGTTCCAATATAGTCTCATCCTCTGAGATCCCGTGGTAACGGCAATGGGGGTCGCCAGGACATCCCACATATCGAATATCTCAAGCACCTTGTCCACATTCTCCGGTTTGCATGTGCACATCATCCTCTCTTGGGACTCCGACACCCATATCTCCCATGGTGCGAGGCCTTCTTCCTTCAAAGGTACTTTCTCAAGATCGACATCTGCTCCGCAGCATGCCGCAAGGGCCATCTCTCCTACCACACAGCTCAGTCCTCCTCCTCCGAGGTCCTTCATTCCTGTGATCAGGTGTTTCTCGTTGACCTCCAAGCATGCGTGTATCACCGGTTCCTTTGTTATCGGATCCCCTAGTTGAACAGCGCCCCTTGAGTCATCATCCGATGTTGCGGTCAGGTCCTGTGATGCGAAATTGACCCCATGGATACCATCCCTTCCGGTACGTCCGCCTATGAGTATCATGACCTCTCCGGGTCCGCCTGCATAATTCAGTGCCAGATCCTTCTTTTTCACTATACCGAAACATCCAACGTTCACAAGGCAGTTCCCAGTGTATCTTTCATCGAAGAACATCCCTCCCGTGATGGTCGGTATGCCGCAGCGGTTGCCGTAATCGCGTATTCCGGAAACGACACCGTTCAAGAGATATCGGGGGTGTTTGACGCCGAGAGGCATATCCTGCGGCCTGTCGATGGGGCCGAAGCATAACGGATCCGCCAACCCTATGGGTTGGGCGCCCATGCAAACAACATCCCTGAGTATCCCTCCGATGCCTGTTGCCGCTCCGCCATACGGTTCTATCGCAGACGGGTGATTATGGCTCTCCACTCTCAAAGCGTATCCATGGTCCTCATCGAAGACCATCACCCCTGCATCCCCTCTCGAGAGCACATCATCCCTGTCGATACCGAACACGAACTCCCTGAGTATCAGTTTGGAACTCTTGTAACAGCAATGTTCGCTCCACGCCTGCCCCAGTGCCTGAAGTTCTATATCGGTCGGATTCCTTCCTTCTTTTTGGAAGTATTCCTTTATCGTCCTCATCTCATCCAGAGAGAGGCATAGACTCAATTCCCCGGATATCTTTTCAAGATCGTTATCATTGGCAGATAGTATATCGATCTCGTACAATTCAAAAGGAACATTCCTTTTCCTTATCAGATCTTTGGACATCTGTTCATCTCACGGTAACGGTGAAATTCTGTATCACCGGATTGGCCAGAAGCTTCCTGCACATCTCCTCTCCGCATTCCTTTGCTTCTTCGGGAGACATGTCCAAGGTTATCTCGAAGACCTTTACCGCCTTCACATCCTCGATCCCTTTGAAACCTAGGGACTCGAGTGTTTTCTTTGTATTGCTTCCTTCCGGATCCGCAACACCCTTCTTGAGATCGATCCTGATGTCAATGACTGCCATTGGTTGATGTAACACGCGCGTATAATTAAAGTTTATACTTTAACTTGCGATCCGAGCATTGGTCATAATATGCCGGCTTTCCTTCCGAATATAAGGTATCCAGTATGACCCAGCATCTCGAATGATGGCCTTACTCCCCCTGGATGTACCTCAAGGCCGCGTTGTATGTTCTCCAATGCGTATACCTCGACGAATCCCTTATACCTCAATGCGGTGACTATCATCTCCGCTTGATTCATGTTCGGGACATACGAGCATATCCTTCCGCCCGATCTGAGATTGTCGTAAAGATTGTCCAACGCCAACCATGGGTCGGGCATGTCCATGATCAGAGCATCGGCGATCATGTCTACCTTCGTATCCCTTGCATCTCCGATAGTGTGTCCCCAGTATCTGTCAAGACCTGTGCGTCTGATGTTCTTGAGGACCTTCTTCGCATTGTCCTCCTTGAACTCCAGCGTGTGTACCTTCCCATCAGGTGCAACTGCACTGAGGAGTGCTGTGGTCAGACCTCCCGATCCTGCACCCACTTCCAGAACGGTCTTCCCGCTTCTTACGTCACAGTTCAGGATTATGGTTGCCGCATCCTTAGGGTTTATTATCTGTGCCCCTCTGTCCAAGGATTCCATGAGCTCTAAGGTCCCTGGCCTGAACACCGCATAATCCTTCCCTATTATGTTCACCTTGGACCCGTCGTCGAGGTCCTTGAACCTAGAACCGTCCACCGTTCCGAGGGATGGGATCTTCAACATCTCATATGATACCTTGATCCAGATCCTTTTTCCTGATCCGTCGACAAGATAGATCGTCTCATCCTCTTTGAAGGCCATTATATCACATCGTGCGTGCGGCAAGCGTGGGAAGTTTGGTCTCCTTTCCGCATATTATGCACTTGCCGTTGTATTCTTCTGGGAGGTAGGATGTTCCCAGGATCTTAAGGTCATATGTATCCTCGAACTTGTGGCCGCATTCCTCACAGCCGCACCATCCGAATCTCAGTATCTTGTTCTCCGGTATGTTATCAAGCGAATCAATATCCTGGACCTTTGACATCTGGGATTCTTTGGCCTTTTCAAGTAATGACGAGGATATCATCCTCAGGAGGAGTTCCACCCCTTCGCCGATATTCTTCAGATCGATCGTTCCTTTCTCTCCCGTATCCCTTCTTGCGAAGGTGGCGACATTGTTCTCTATGTCCCTTCCTCCCAATTCGAGTCTGAGCGGAACACCTTTGATCTCCCAATCGAAGTACTTGCTGCCGGGCCTTGCATCCCTGTCGTCAAGTTTAACCCTTATTCCATAGTCTGTGAGTCTTGAGGCCAGGACCTTTGCCGCATCGATCACCAACGGTCCGTTGTCCTTGGAGACTATCGGTATTATCACTACTTGGAACGGAGCAACATCGGGAGGCATTATCAATCCTTTATCATCGGAATGGACCCCGATTATCGCTCCCAAGAGCCTCTCACTCATTCCGAAGGTCGTCTGGTGAACGAACTTGTGTTCACCGTCCTCTGCCTCGTATGTTATCTCATAAGGTATGGAGAAATTGGTGCGGTAATGGTGTATCGATCCTATCTGAAGGGTTTTTCCATTGGGCATGACGGTGTCTATACCGACCGTGTAGTGAGCGCCCGGGAACTTGTCCCAATCGGTCCTGACCGAAAGGAAGTACGGCAGACACAGTCTCTTTGCCAATCTTGACAGTATCTCAGCATCCTCATCGATCTGGCATTGTGCATCCTCTTCGGATACGTGGCATGTATGTGATTCAAAGAAATGGATCTCCCTTACCCTCATGAACGCACGGGTCTGCTTGGTCTCGTAACGGAACGTGTTGACTATCTGATACACCTTGAGTGGAAGATCCTGATGCGATCTTACCCAGAGGGCAAACATTGGATACATTGAGGTCTCGGATGTTGGCCTGAGGACGAGTCTGACATCCAGTTCATTAAGGCCGGCATGCGTCACCCAATATACCTCGGAATCGAATCCCTTTATGTGATCCTTCTCCTTCTTGAACTCTGTCTCCGGTATCATTAGCGGAAAACAGACCTCATCGTGTCCTGTGGCATCCAGTTCCTGACGGATGTAGGTGTCTATGTTCCTCATCGCCTTCCAACCGTAAGGCGTCCAGACGTTCATTCCTTTTATCGGGTATCTTTTATCCGAAAGGTTGGCCTTCTCGACTATGTCAAGATACCAATCACCGAAATTATCCTCTTTCTCCAAGGCCATCTTCACCACTTCTCTTTCAATGCATCGGCGATTATATCAGCAACGGATATGTGGGATACCTCATTCTCCAGCGTGTTGCAGCATAGGACCGCGTCCAAGGAATTGCCTGTGAGTCTCTCTAAGGCATTGTTCACGAATATCCCATGGGTACATGCGACGGAAACGCTCTCGGCACCTGCCTCTTTCAAAGCCTGTTTCGCTGCGACTATGGTCCCGCCTGTGGAGATCATGTCATCGACTATCAGGACGTTCTTGCCCTTACAGTCCATCTGAGCGGGGAAGATCTTTACCTCGGAACCTGACAGACGTATCTTCTCCAGATGATCGTATGGTACGCCCATCCTCTCTCCTACCGCCTTTGCCCTGTCCTTTGCACCTACATCAGGAGAAAGGACAAGATCGATCTTCCTTCCTTTGAAGTAATCTGCGATTGCAGGAGCTGCTTTGAGGTCCTTATGAGGACAATCGAAGTAATCAAGGATGGACTCCTTGTGTATATCAACGGTCAGAACACGATCGCACATTAGACCCAGATGTTTGGTCATGACCTTTGCGCTCTCCGGTTCCCCGGGTTTGAATACCCTGTCCTGCCTTGCATATCCGAAGTACGGGATGACCAACGTTATCGTCTTTGCACCCATCTTCTTGACCGCATCCTGCAGGAGGAACATCTCTATCATATTGGAGTCGGGGTAGGTGTTCTGAACGATCACCACATCATCGTTCAATGATTCGACATCTATTCGGGTATAGCATTCTCCGTCAGGGAATCTGGTCGTAGCTGCCTGTATGTATGGGCATTCCAGTATGTTCGAAAGTTCTTTAGCAAGATCCCTTGAAGATGATCCCCCGACTATTATCATGATTCCATAATTCCCATGATATTATAATTACATACGCATCCGCATATCTTTGTCTTTCTTCAAGGACCAATATAACTCCAGATCATCGGGTGCAGTACGATATTGTTTTAATTATATTCAAATTATTTATAAATACAACTTAAGTATTAATTAAATTAATGTGTCCGAAAGTAACAAAAAATGGTTCAAGTCTTCAGATCATATTACCAAAAAGTGTATGCGAATCTGCTCAAATTCAAGCTGGAGCGACCCTCAATGTGATGACTGACGGTACAACGATATCTTTTGTGAAACCCCTTTCGCATTTCAGCATTGAGGAAGAAGAAAAACACAAAACAATATTCACAATAGGATATGAATCAAGAGATATCGATAAGTTCATTAATAGACTAAAGACGCACGGCATCAAACAACTGATCGACGTCAGAGAAAAGCCAATAAGCAGAAAGAAGGGATTCTCAAAGACAAAACTCAGAGAGGCATTGACTGAAGAATACATTGAGTATATACACATGCCCAGATTGGGTTCCCCTTCAGATATCCGACATGAGTATAAAGAAGGAGGTTCAGAAAGACTATTCTTCGAGAGATATGAATCATACTTGAAGAATGAGGCTTGTGATCAGATTCTCTTACTTGATGATTATGTGTCGTCCACCCCGTCCGCTTTGATGTGTTTTGAATTATCATATGTCCACTGCCATAGGAAGATAATCGCAAAAGAGCTGTCAAATATTGGGTATGAGGTCATACACCTATGAGAAAGAAGGTCCTTGTGATCGTAAAAGCAGAACCCGTTCCCAGTAATAAATATGGAGCTTCTGTTTGTACCGCAGGCATCACAGAAGATGGAGAATTCGTCAGACTCTATCCCATACCCTATAGGATGTTCTGCGATAAGGATGCAAAATTCAACAAATATGACTGGATCGAAGTTGAATGCGAAAAGGCTACAGAAGATCAAAGACCTGAGAGTTACAAGATAATTGGAGAACACATAAAAGTGATAGGTCACATTGGCACGGATTACAACTGGGCAGAGAGAAATAGTCTCATATTACCTCTAGTATCAAAGAATTTCTCTGAATTGAAAGAAAAAGGAGTCAGTTTGGGAGTGGTCCGTCCATCAGAGTTGTATGAGCTGTATCGATCGGATTCCATTAATAAGACCATTGAAGAGGAGGTGAAGAGTCGTCGTAAGGTCATGCAAATGATCTTTGATACAAAGGATGGTTCTACAGATATGAAACAGATTCCTGTTATCGACGGTCTTGAAAGATATTATCGTTACAAATTCAAATGTGAAGGTGAAGATAAACCGCATGAGGTCATGTGTGAGGACTGGGAAATATACGAGTCCTCTAGATCATGGTTGGACATATATGGAACAGAAGATGCGGTATGGGAGAAGATGCACCAGAAATTCTTTGATAAATTCAAGGACGAGCATGATCTTCATTTCTTTGTAGGAACACACCATGTTTGGGGGACTTGGATGATAATCGGACTTTACTATCCTCCAAAGGTGGGTCCACCCGGTACTCGACAAACAAGATTGTTCAATACAACTGTTCTCATGTGATCGACAATCATTTCATGATCAACATATCTTGTTTATTGCCACCACATTTTTATCATCGTGCAACATAATCCAATTGAATGCTCAATACCATTACCGAGGATAAGATCGACAGATATCTTGACATAACCAAGAGGGCACTGGATAAACTTGTCATCGCATCCCCGGAGAGATCGTACGGAAAGAGATTGGCAGACGATTTCTTAGAGATGGCCACATCGTATTACAACGACGCAGTACACTTCCGTGAGTCAGGGGATCTTGTCACCGCCTTTGCCGCGGTCAATTACGCACACGGATGGCTGGATTGCGGTGCCAGGATCGGTCTTTTCGATGTTGGGGAGGATGACGTCCTCTTCACGCTTTTCGAATGATCTGGGCCGGCACGTCCGTGGATGATGTGCCGATAATTAACGGATCCCCTATGATATCCTCTATAACATCACTGGGTGAATCAGAGAAGATGCTGTTTCCCAGCATACACATGGACGACCTTATTCCTTCTGCCCCTAATTTAAATGTCATGCTCTCAATGTCGTCGCTTATTACTCCGGATTCCTTAGAGAACCGGTTCGATATCCTGAACAGGGAATTCCTTGTTGTGTCAGAGAGATAATCGAACATCGCGCGGTCCCCGGCCTCGCATATCCTGCTGACGGTCCCGGGATCGTTCAGAACGGAGGATGTTCTAAGTTCATCACCGATTATCACAAGGGACAGACTTTCAAAGGCGATGCCTCCGTCGATGATCGATCCCGCAGGCGGTATCCCTTCCCGTATCCTGATGGGTTGGTGGCAATCGCACATTATTCCTGCAACGTCTCCCAGACCTCCTCCGCATTCCACTTCCGCCCTGTGTGCCGCTTCGAATGCGTCCTGTCTGCTCTTACCTGTCATCTCAGAAAGACAGAGAGCTGCGGCAACAGCACCTGATGCGCTCATCCCGAATCCCTGGCCTAAAGGCAGATCGCATTCCACAGTTACATCGAAATTCCTATCAGGGGACATGTTCCTCAGAACATGTTCTGTTATCGGTGCCTTTTGGGAATGTCCGTTCAGGGTCACCTTTGTTCTGCCGGATATCTCACTGATATGAACTGTCGTTCCCTTCGAAAGCCGTATGCCTGCTCCTCTGGACCCTTTGCTTAGAATGTCATCTGATCCAACAGGTCTGAAGAAACAGGTTATGTGTGCGGGACTGAACGCCGAGGTCATAATATTTCCGCACAATAGTTCAGGATCTCGTCCGAGACCTCGATCTTAGTGCCGGTTATGTTCTTCGACGGTCCTTTTGTCACCAATATGACCGATGACGTGGATCTTCCTGCATCATCTATGTCGTTGGCGACGACCGCTTTGAGATCGTATTCCTTCATGCGTCCCCTTGCCTTTGCCTCAAGATCGGAAAGACTGAGTCCTGATTCCGCCTTGAAACCTATCACATTCTCGCATCTTTCCCTGACCATCGGCAGGACCTTTGGAACAGGATTGAGAGTTATATCAAATGAATTGTCGCTGGGTATCTTTCCGTCCACCCTTTGGGAGGGAGTGAAGTCCGCTAAAGCGGCAGGCATGATCACAAGATCATGATCTATGGTCTTGACCATGCCGACAAGATCGGAAACGGTCGAGAATCTCCTTATCTTCAGGAAGTCTGGCAGGGATACACCGCATCCCCCCATCCAAAGCTCTACATCGGCACCTCTCTCGAATGCACGCTGTGCCAGAGCTACGGACATCTGCCCTGTGGATCTGTTCGTTATCATCCTCATGGAGTCCAAAGGCTCCTCGCTCCTTCCTCCGATTATTAGTATACGTCTTCCCGCAAGATCATTTCTGGAAAGGAGCTTTATCGCCCATGATGTTATCTCGTCCTTGGATGCCGCCTTTGCTCTGACCCCGTCCCTGTGAGGTCCGATTATGTGCACCCCCCACTCCTTTAGGGTCCTGAGGTTACGGGATACCGCGGGATTGTCAAGCATCAGTTCATGCATGGCGGGGGCCACCGCAACGGGTATCCCTCCTCCGAGTGCTATCGTTGCCATTGATGTAACTGCGGTATCATCTATACCTTGGGCCATCTTCGATATCGTATTGGCTGTCGCGGGACAGACTATGAAAAGATCAGCTGCAGATGGATCCCCCAGATAGGTCACGTGTTCGGTCTGACCAGTAAGCTCCAGGATCGGTCTTGTTCCGGATGCGAACTCTATGGCGTCCGGTGCCACAAGCTTTACTGCGCTGGGGGTCATGACAGGTATGACCTTTGCCCCATGCCTTATCAGCTCCCTGATGAATGAGAAACACTCTGTTGCGGCTATACTGCCTGTTATTCCCAATACTATGGTCTTTCCTCTCAACCTGCTGCTCTTCTCACAGTATATCTCTTCCGACGGGTGCATCACATCATCTCCTTCATTCTGTCAATAATAATCTCTGCTATCTCTTTCTGGCTCTTTTCAGCATCTATGACCAGGAATCCGAATTCGTCCGCTAATCTGAGGTATTCCCTTCGTACATTCCCCAGATATCGCAGTTCCTCGAACTTGCTTATCTCGCCTCTTTCCCCTATTCTCTGGAGACCTTTCTCCGGATCCATATCCAAAAGTACGGTGAGGTCCGGCTCGATCATCACAGGCACATTCAGTGCAATTAGCCATTCCCTGTCAAGGGACTCATCGTTCAGTCCGGAGGATTGGTATGCAACGGTGGATGCGAAATACCTGTCGCATATCACCAGTTTGCCTTCTGCCATCCAGCTCTTTATCTGTTCAGTGTGGACCGCACGGTCTGCCACGAAAAGAAGGGCTTCGGCCTTTTGGGAAATATCCTTCACTCTTCCTTCCCTTATGAGCTTCCCTATCTCATCATTGGTGGGCTCTTGTGTCATGATGACATCGATACCTTCTGATGAGAGCATCTGTCCGAGGATCCTGCATAACGAGGATTTGCCCGATCCGTCTATGCCCTCCAACACCAAGAATCTTCCTTTCAGTGGTCCACGCTCCTTTACCGTATCATATCCTGCCCTTAATACCCATTGCGTTGGCGGTCAGTCTTTCCATCAGTGTGTCCAATGATTCCACGTCCTTGATGTACTTCCTGCATAGTATGGACAGTCTGGTCCTGACCGAGGTATCGAACTCTGCTCCCAGAGATGAGAGTTGGATCTCCAACTCCTTTGCCATAGTGCCTCCTCTTCTGTCCCAATCTGTGAGGATCACTGCCTTACCTCCGTGTTCAGATACGTATTCGGATGCTTTTATTGGACCGCCTTCCGCCTGTATCATGAAGACCTCTCCCCCTATGCCTAAGGATTCCAGTGCGCGTTTGTCCTTTAATCCTTCGATCAACAGTATATGGTCATCGGAAAGATGGATAAGATCTTCCAAAGCCTCTTCTATCTCCTTCAGTCTCTCCTCGTCATTCAAAGACATCCCTCCAGATCCTTGATTATAGAGGATGGGTCTCCTTCGATCAATACCGTCTTCTGTCTGCTGGTATGACCCGATACGACTTTGGCATTGCCCCGGGTGATTTCAGACAAGGTGTCCTCCACCTCTTTGTTAGCTTTGCCGTCCAGCGGCGGTGCCTTCACCTTCAGTATGAGTCTGTTCCTCCACTCATCGATACCTTCTACGCCGGACCTGTTGGATCTTGGAGATACAAGTATATCGACCTCCACACCTGAATCCTTCTTCCTGACGGCATCTTCCAGAGGCATCGGTCCACCATATCATTCTGCGGAGTATCTTTAATTTGGGGTCAGGAAGTATATAGGATACATTACTCATCTGAAGATATAGATACTCTATATATAATAAATATAAAAATCATTTCTTAATTAAGAATTTATATATATCATTTTTTCCGATATAATTTTGACTGCATATGGAAGCGGTCAAGGGGGAGAGAGATGAATGACATGCACAGAATATATCCTATCGCAGGAATAGTGCTGCTGGTGGCAGCATCATCAGCTCTGCTTCTCTTTCCCTCTGGTGTCTCGGACGGATCGTTCTCTGATAACGGAACGATGATAATAGATTCCCCGGAGGACCTGGATGATATCAGGAACTATCTGGGAATGACAAACTCAGGAATGACGTTCGAGATCACTGAGGACATCTCCCTTTCAGAGCTGATAACGTACAGCGGCTGGATGCCTATTGGTAACGATGATGATCGAGAGAGCGGGTTCTACGGGATACTGAACGGTAACGGCCATACCATAACTGGATTATGGATCGCCGGTACGGAATGCTCCGGATTGTTCGGCGCCATAGGCAGCGGAGGAATGATCAGGGATCTTAACGTGATCATTGACTCCGACAAGGGGGGAGTCAAGGGGGATGTCATTGCCGGTACGATAGCGGGGAGCAACTATGGAACGATAGAGGGTTGCACAGTGAGGTCGTCCGGCAATACAGGTGTATCAGCATCGGTGAACATCGGCGGGATCGCCGGTTATCAGAGCGGCGGAAGTATCATTGATTGCCGCTCCTATGTCAATGTGAACTCGACGGAGGGTACAAGCTGTGTCGGCGGACTTGTAGGTCTGCAGGAGAACAGCGGCCTCATAATGGATTGCAGTTCGCACGGCATAGTCTTTGCTGATGAGGAGGTCATTGTGAGCGGCGGACCCAGAAGGGCGACCGCCGGTCTTTCCCCCTCCTCTGTTTACGACGGGGACAAGATGGGAGGACTCCTTGGAATGCAGGACGGGAGCAGCAAGGTCATCGACTCCTACTCCACAGGGGAGGTCAACTCCATAGGTACCGATGATGACGTCGGCGGACTTGTGGGGAGGATATACTACAGCAGTCTGGTATCCGGATGTTATTCGTCCGGGGACCTGGTGGTCGACGGATTCAATCCTTTCGTCGGAGGTCTGGTGGGCAATGAGTACATGTGCCTCATCGAGGACAGTTACTCTCTTAGCGACATAGATGTCAGGGGGAAGTATCTGCATGTGGGATCCTTGCTGGGTTTCCTGAATAGAGGGGATGTGAGGGACTGTTTCGCAGCCGGAGGCATATCAGTGGATGCTGCGGATGATGAGTATGTAGGCGGATTGATAGGATACCGATACAACGGTACCATAAGATCATCTTTCTACGATACGGATAGGATAGTGACCGCAAACGGTATCGGGAATGAACCATCCCAGGATCAATACGGAAGGAGTTCTGAGGAACTGATGGCCCTTTCCACATTCAACGACCAAGGGTGGGGAGTGAACTATCATAATTCCAAGTGGGGAATGTATCTGTCATCGGACGGGAACATCGGATACGGTTATCCTTACCTCACAAGCATGGAGAACAATGTACTGATAAGCCCTGCTGTGGAGACCTCATATTACAAAGGCAGCGCATTCAGGGATCAGCCCCAATGGATATCCGACAGGGATGTAGAGGGAATAGAGCCCCTGATGGCATATCTTGACAACGGATCCAACTGGGTATATCCTAAGGATGCAGGAAGGTATAGAATAGAGATATTCGAGATGAACATCGACGGCCTGCCTTATCAGATATCCTTTGCGGATGATGTTCACTTTGAGATACTTCCTGCAAATAACAGCATAACAATCAATGATGAGATCGTGACGTACCGGGATGGCACGACCCCTTCCCACGGGGATGTATCACTAGGTGATCCTTCCTCATTCTTCGATGGGAACATACTGGACCTAATAGAGAACGGTCGTCTGAACTATGCGTATATCGATGAACACGGGAACGAGATAGAACTAAGATCGGGATTACCGGCAGGAACATACAGCATAATACTTACAGGGGATCTGTTGAATAACTACAACATGACATTCAACGGATGTCTGACGGTAAACCCCAAGCATCTGGAGGATAGGATGGTCACAGGGATCATCGATCAATACCACACCGGTTCCGGCATATCACAGAACGTTACCGTGGAGTATCTTTTGACCCCATTGGAGGAAGGTATCGATTTCAATATTGAATACAGCAACAATGTCAATGTGGGCAGAGGGAGCGTTTCGATAATCGGTATCGGAAACTTTACGGGCAATATGACCAGAGAGTTCAGGATCCTTCCTCCTTTGTCACTTGATGATGTGATCGATGCAGCAGCCAGGATACCGGAGAGGATAACATGGAATGACATAGAGCTGGTGGCCCATGCTTATGATCTCTACACCAGATTCGTATCCATTCAAAGGGCAGTTGTCCCCGCATCCGTCACAGACGTCATCTACGAGGCTGTGAGTGAGATCGAGGCGGGGGGACTGAACAGGGTAGATGAAGGGGTCATCGTCTATGGGGACATCCCTTGGCACGTTGTGATGGATGCCAATGATATGGATAAGGAATGGGAATACTGGAACAGGATGTCCGATCTCGTAGGTTCACTGATGGGGGATGTGGAGCACGATATAGTGTCAGCTCAAAGGGTCTCATTCATCGATCTTACCGATGGGCACATCTGGCATCCCGGAGGTGATTTCAGAATATCCATGGATACCCCGGATTCCCCTCTTCTCGGAATAGCACACATCTCAGGGGATGGTGCGATGATGAAGGATGCCAGGGTCCTTTCGGATATATCGTTCAGAGCCCATGATTCAGGCGTCTTTGTAATGATTGGCGATAACGATGATGATCGCTGGCTGATACCTTTGATATTGGCCGCGGGAGTGACGATCCTGCTTATTTCATATCTTATGTTGGCAAGGGCCATCAACGTTCGCAGTGGCAATGACGCATCACCGACAAAGGGATGAGTGAATAAAACCATATATCGACAGTAAAATAGGGGTTGACGATGCCTACCAACTCGGATCAGTTATCCTTCGAGGACCTCGGTGCGATATACAGGGTGGAAAAGAAGACACCGACCCTATCCGCGGTCAGAAAGGACCTGTACCCTTCGATGGCGAGTCTCATAATCTCGCTCAGGACAGAGTATGAGAAGCATCTCTCCATCGATCCCGATTCCATCATCTGCGAGGGCGTGAACCAGCGCAGGAAGAAGGCTATGTCCCTATCAAAGGAGATAACCGAGATAAGGATGGGGAAGATCGCATCTTTGGCACTGATAGGTGCCAGAGGAGGACAGAATGTCCGGGATCACCTTACGCCGGAAGAAAGGGAGTATTATGACGACATCCTGAACATATCACGGCGTCACGTAAGCATAATGGACAGATTGAGCGGAAAGAGGAGATTCGAAACACCGGCAATAGATCCTGAACCTGTTGAGGAAAAAGTTACTGAACACAAGATCGAAACGGTACCTGATCCTCCTATGGAAGAAGAGGAAGATGACCTGGATCGAATGATGATGGAACAGATCTATGGAGAGGACAGTGCTATAGAGCCCTCATCGATCGAAGAACCTGTTCCGTTGGTCGAAGAATCTCCATCTGAGATCGACGAGGAATTCGTTGTCATAAGGATCACAGAGGATCTTCCTCCCTTCTCCGGACCTGACCGCAATTATGATCTTACCAAAGAGGACATAGTTAGGATGCCGAAGACGATGGCATCTGCTCTTATAAACAGAGATAAAGCGGTCCTTATCAACCCTGCACCTTGAGCGTCCTTGTATCCCCTTGGAACTCAAGACAATCGATCTTCATCCTTTTCATACCGGTTATCTCGGCAACAGTGTCCCTTGCGACATCAGGGGCATTATTGGTCTTACTCAGATGGGCCAAGAAGATTTGGCGGTTGTCGCACATTGTCCTTCTTATAGCGCCTGCGCAATCGACGTTCGACAGGTGTCCTCTGTCACTGGCTATGAGTTTCTTGAGATACGCAGGATAAGGGCCGTCCGCAAGCATCCTCTTGTCATAATTGGATTCTATCACAGCCACATCCGCCTCCTTCAGTGCATGTTCCACTTGGAATGTCAGCTTCCCTGTGTCTGTTGCCACAAGCACTTTCTTGCCTTCGGCCTCGATCAGGAATGCATTGGGTTCCACCGCATTGTGGGATGTCGGAAGTGGGGTTATGTCCATACTTCCGATGCAGAACGAACCCATGGTCTTTATCTCCGAATATTCAACGTTGCCGATATTGCTGCAGTCGAATGTGGCCCTGTTGCACATGACAGGTATCTTGAATCTTCTGGATACGACGCCTGCTCCGGAGATGTGATCAGAATGCTCATGTGTCACCAGGAGTGCTTTCAAACAACTTTGCTCCACACCTTCCTGTTCCATCAGGCCCATGATCCTCTTGCAGCTTATCCCAGCATCGATCATCACAGCCTCATCCTCGAACTGGACCACTGTGCAATTACCATCGCTTCCGCTTGCCAGTACGTGGACCTCGAACATCCGAACTCAGACCTTCTTCTTGTAGATGTAGAATATGATATCCGATCTGGACAATATCCCGACCAGGACCCCTTTCTCAAGAACTGGTATACGGTTGACGTTCAGTTGCATCATCTTCTTCAGTGCCTGAACTATCTTCTCATCCGGAGAGGTAGTGAGAACGCTTCTGACCATTAGGTCCTCGACCTTCATCTCTGATATCGCTCTGTTAGCCTCGGCCAACTCCTCATCGTCTGACTCACCATCCATAGGAAGGCTTAGGAGAGAATGTGGATTCATCGCCTTGTCCAATTTATCTTGATATTTCAGGATCAGACCCAGGATGTCATTCTCGGTTATCATTCCGATCACGTGGTTCCTGTTATCCACTACCGGTGCGCCTGTCACGTTGTCAACGGCGAACTTGATCGTGGCACGTTTTATCGTATCCGTCGGTTTGACGGTCAAAACCTGTGTGGTCATTAGGTCCCTTACCCTGAGCTCCTTCATCATTTCTGCATGGATGCTTGAAGATATATTGATTTTGTTGGCTATCGTCGAATACCTGACAAAAACAAGGGTTATGATCGGTCAAGATGTGCTTGACCGATCGTTTTTCATAGCTGTTCCTATCAATTCGATCTCCAGCGCCATACCAGTATGATTATCAGCAATATGCCGATCACTATCGCGACCACTATCCACCAGGGGAAGGGATTGGGGGAGTCTTCCTTGAATGTGACATCAAGATGGACAGAGTGGTCGATGTTTGACACGGATATCTCGGATTCTGTTGATGATACATGTCCCGACCACTGTACGAAGTGATATCCTCTATCTGGTACTGCCTTGAGTATCACGTTGTCTCCCATGTCCAGGACCACTTGTTCAGAGTATGTTTGGAAGGACCCACCGTTGATACTGTACTCCACCTTACCATTGCCTTCGATAACGGATACATCAAGGGTTATCATGCTCCTGGTGTTCTTTATCTCGATCGAATGGTTCATATTGACATTGGTGAATGTGTAGTATCCCTGAGATATCAGGTCCTTACGGGATTCACCATCGACTATGACATCGGATATGGAATATCCTTCCACTGCTGAGAACCTGAAGGTTATGCTATCACCTTTTTGTATGCTTATCACCCCTATAGGAGAGATCGTGGCTCCTGGGTCGGCAGAGGATGTTATATAGTGATGGAGTATCGGCGGAGTTCCGTTTCTGAATGCAGAGGCGGTAACTATATCGCGGTCCATCGTAACGGTTATCGGGGACATGGTCCCGAATGAGGTCAGATCCCCCGACCATCCGTCGAATGCGAATGTCGGTGATGCTGTGGCCCCCAGTGTGACCGTGCCGTTCTTGGTCACGGTCTT
>JAEXCH010000018.1 GCA_023402275.1 Methanobacteriota archaeon | reverse complement strand
CCAGATACCAATCCGTACACGGAGTGACCAACAACATTAGGAACCCTATCCTCATATCCAAGGAATCCCCAAGGAAAGCATAACCCAGGATTACCGCCAATATCGGCGTCCAGACAAAGTTTATGAGAATGGATGCTCCGGAGAACCTTACGTTCTTGAAGGACCTCCCTATCTCACCGATATCTATCTTAAGGAATATGAAGAACAGAAGGATCATCAGGAAGGGTTCGATCAATCCGCCCATACTATCAGCGAAGAATACGGACTGTCCCAGTATTATACCGATAACAGCCGCTAATATTATCAAAACAGGCTGCAGTTTTGTCAGCTTCCCCAGTCCGGCCTCCTCCGCCATTGCAATACATTTTGGAATCCTGTTGCTGCGATAATAAACTATTCTAGGTTTGGAAAAGAAGGTTTATATCCTATGATAACATTTGAGTGATTGTTCAAATGTTCAAGCGTGGAGATGTTTATTTTGGAAGATGAGAACTGCCATAGGGACGAGCACGAAACGATCAAGAAGAGGGCAATGGAGAACATGCCTGACGAGGAGACAGTGTACGAACTGTCGGATCTCTTCAAGGTATTGTCTGACAGTACCCGTCTGAGGATCCTTTGGGCAATGGAGAATGGAGAGATGTGCGTTTGCTGTATCTCCGAGGTCCTTGACATGTCCGTATCGGCTGTATCCCATCAACTGAAGACACTTAGAAAGGCCCACCTTGTCAAGGCAAGAAGAGAGGGAAAGAACATCTACTACTCTTTGGACGATGATCACGTGAAAATACTATTGGACATAGGTCTGGAACATATGAGGGAATTGATACCATGAGATACGTTTACAAACTGGAGAGATTGGGATGTGCATCATGCGCAGCGAAGATGGAGACAGCGATCAACAAGATCAAAGGTGTGGATGATGCGAAGATAACATTTATGACCGCAAAGCTCACCATAGAAGCGAATGAATCGTTCATCGACGACATTGAGAAAGAGGCCGACAAGGCCATAAGGAAGATCGAGTCCCAGGTCAAAATGTTAAGAGCGTGAACAAGTGTTCGGATCCAGAACGATCATACGTATACTGATATCAGGGGTGCTCCTTGGGATAGGATTATTCACGGATCTCGGCAGAGAGCCGGAGTTCGTGATATATCTGGCATCCTGTCTGATAGCCGGATATCCCGTATTCATAGAGTTCCTTAGGGCGATATATAACAGGCAGCCGTTCAACGAGAACTTCCTTATGACGATCGCTGCAATAGGGGCATTCGCCATCGGAGAGTATCCAGAGGGGATAGCCATATTGTTGTTCTACCAGGTTGGAACTCTTTTCGAGCAGTACGCAGTTGATCGTTCACGCAGATCCATATCATCGCTGATGGATCTTATACCGGATCATGTGAACCTTGTTGAAGGTGATGAAATAAAAGAGGTGGACCCGGAGTCCGTAGCTCTGGATTCAGTCATACTTGTAAGACCTGGAGAAAGGATACCGTTGGACGGCGTGGTCGTTGACGGATCCTCTATGATAGACACCTCCTCCATAACTGGAGAATCGGTTCCCAGAAGGGCCGATGTCGGGGATCCTGTATTGAGCGGATGCATATCCACCAACGGGGTCATAAGGATCAAAGTGACCTCTCTTTACTCGGATTCCACCGCAACCAGGATAATAAGCATGATAGAGGACGCCTATGATGCCAAATCCAAATCAGAGAACTTTGTGACGAAGTTCGCAAGATACTATACCCCTGCAGTTGTGGTTGCGGCATTATTGCTTGCTGTGATCCCGCCTCTGGCACTGAACGCACCGTTCGAGGATTGGATCTACCGCGCACTCACATTCCTTGTGATATCCTGCCCTTGTGCATTGGTGATCTCGATACCCCTTGCATTCTTCGGCGGAATAGGCGGTGCATCCAGGATGGGTATACTGGTCAAGGGAGGGAACTACCTGGAGGCCCTTGCAGGGGTGGATACGGTGGTATTCGACAAGACCGGTACTCTTACGGAAGGAACATTCGATGTTGAAAGTATCATGACCGAAGGAATGAGCGAGGAGGACCTCCTCATGTATGCCGCGTATGCGGAACTTCATTCCAACCATCCAATCGCCGTAAGCATAAGGGGAGCCTACGGCAGAGAGATAGACGGTACATCCGTCAAGATAGTCGAGGAGATAGCGGGAAAGGGCGTTATCGCCGATGTCAGGGGACACAGGGTACTAGTTGGTAATGAGGCCTTGATGTCCGACAACAAAGTGGATTTCATACACAGGAATGAGTTCGGTACCATGATCCACATCTCTGTTGATGAGAAGTATGCGGGAACTCTGGTGATCTATGACCGTATTAGGGAGGATTCCAAGGATGCTGTCTCGACATTGAAGAGGATAGGTATCAGTAATGTATCCATGCTTACAGGGGACACCAAACAAGTGGGAGAGCACACAGCGGACCTGCTTGGCATTGATACGGTCTACACGGACCTACTTCCTGCGGATAAGATAGATATCGTCGAGGATATGATATCACAGGGCAGATCGATAGCATTCGTCGGTGATGGGATAAATGACGCTCCCTCACTTGCTAGATCCGATGTCGGCATCGCCATGGGGGGCATGGGATCGGATGCCGCAATAGAGGCTGCGGACATAGTCATCATGGATGATATGCCATCCAAGGTACCACTTGCCATAAAGGTCGCTAAGAAGACAAGATCGATAGCCATGGAGAACATAATATTCGCCCTCGGAGTAAAGGGATTATTCCTTGTATTGGGTGCTCTGGGTCATATAACATTGGTGGAGGCTGTGTTCGCCGATGTCGGGGTTGCTGTAATAGCGATACTGAACTCCATACGAACACTCAGGACATCACAGTTCAACATCCAACCCAAAATTGGAAAATCATAAAATAATCCCTATCAATAGTGAACATATGTCCAAGAACTTGGGAGTGATCGTATGTCCTATACTAGAGGACGAATTGGTCTATAATATATCCCAAGATAAGGATAAAAAGAACGTTTTTATCCTTGAGAACACAAATTCTTATGAAATATCAAGGAAATTGATCAAGAATAACATCCCATTCGAGACGTTGGATGAACAGGAATTCTTAAGAGGGTTGGTCCGCCTGCCTGAGGACGAGTTCAATATCATCATCCAAATGAAAGGAATGAAGCTGCATGCGGACCCGAAGATGTTGAAAGAGACATTGAGGGAATCCCTGCACTTCATGCAGACCAAGGTGGATGCGATAGCCCTATACTACGGAGTATGCGGGAACGCCAATAATGATATCATAGAATGGGCATCCGATAATATCGACAAACCTGTTGCGATATTCAGGGATGCATCGGGGAAGATATGCGATGACTGCATCGGTGTGGCTGTCGGAGGCAATGATCGATACTTCAAGATGCAAAAGGCCTATTCCCGATCCCTATACTACACTCCGGCAATGGCAACGAAATGGAGGGATTTCTACAAGGATGTCTTCAAAGGAGTGGAAGAGACGGGTTTTGGGGACATAAAGCAGCTCTTCAGCTATTTAGGATACAACAGAGTGTTGAAGATCTCGACAGGTCTGGGAGACGAGGAGGATTTTGACAGATCCCTTAATGAATTCGCAAACGAACTCGGTCTGGAGATCGTGGATATCGAACCTGACTGGGTCGGTCTGGGTCCCACGGAACGATTGTATGCCGATGCTAAATCACTTATGAATGAAAAGTAAGAAAGGGAGATCCCTCTCCCTTGTTTATTCAGAATTCCGGTATCTGCATCCTTATCTTCTTGTCCTTTATGAACATCGAGACCACGAATGCTATCATCGCAAGCACCATGGCAACGAAGAACGCAGGCTTGAATCCTGTCATTAACCAATCGAGATTTCCGGGATCGATCACCATCGGAACAACGACCGCACCTGCGAAAACGGCCTCCAGAACAGCGACCCCTGCCGTACTTCCCGCCTGCCTGAATGTGTTAACCAATCCGGATACCGATCCTTCCTCACCCTGGTCCGAATATCCCATCGTCAGGTTCGTGGATGAGACCAAAGCTATACCGATACCCATTCCCATGATGAACAACGATAACAGGATGTACCAAAGAGCTGAATGTGCTTGAAGCATGGTCAGCATGAAGAATCCGACTGCGGTGACCAGACATCCTACGGATACCAACCTGCTGTTTATGCTGGTACGGTCGGAGATCTTTCCAACCGTTGGACCTACGACCATCATTCCGATGGAATTAGCGATCAGTATCAATCCCATCTCAACGGTATTGTATCCCAAACAAGCCTGCAGATAATACGGCAAAAGAAGATATGAACCGGCCATTGCACCGAATAACAACAGCGCGACCAGGTTGCTGCCTACAACATCCCTTATCCTCATCAGTCTAACGGGAATGAGAGGATCCTTGACCCTCTGTTCCCACCATGCAAGAATTCCTGCGGACAACAATATCCCCATTATCAGGATGACCGCCTCATGCGACATCCACCCTATGCTCTTTCCCATGTTGAGATAGTAGATGAGCGAGAACATCATTATTATCATCAGAAGAACGCCGACAAGATCCAGTTTCTTCTTTCCTTCCCTTACTTCCTCCACGTTCGCCATGTACTTTACGGACATGAAGAAACAGAGCAATCCTATCGGAACGTTGATGAAGAATATGTAGGACCAATGGAAGTGGCAAAGTATCCCTCCCAGTGCAGGACCGAATGCTGTCCCTGCGGATGCTGCGAGAGTGATTATACCTGTTGCGAAACCTTTCACGCTTGGCAGATAGGATGAGACCATTGCCAGACCCATTGCGGTAAGCATACCGGCCCCGATACCTTGTATGACCCTCATCACGATGACCTCATTCAGACCGATCCCGTCGATCATTCCTGCAAGACCGATTAGTCCTGACATTATCGTGAAGATCATAACACCGGTCAGGAACACCTTCTTGTATCCGATGTTGGTACCGAGTTTCCCCCACAGGAGAATATAACAACAAATTGCCAGAGTATATCCGAGCAGTATCCATGAGACATCGGTTGTGCTACCGGGTGTCGAGAACTCTATCGCCATGGTCGGAAGCGCAACAGCAACGATGGTTGCGTCCAATGCGGCCATGAAGGTTCCCAGGACGATCGAGATAAGGATCATCCTTTCTTTGGAGGTCATGGATGGACCTTCTTTATTCTTCCCCATATGGATTTGAGCATGAATTTAATCATTAAAATTTATTAGCTTTAAGGAAGTATGATTTTTCAAGATCATTTAAATGATTCAGTGATCCAAAAGACCATTATCTATCGCATATTCTTCGATCCTTCGTGCCCTCGCCTCCAAAAAATCAACTGATCCTGTCCAGAAATCAACTAACTCTCCCTCGTTTGTTGGGAATTTTTTAGGTAAAAATTCGTGATCCTGCAACAGGTTATATTCTAGGTAACCATCAAATGATCCGAAAGAATCGAAGAAATATCCATAACGTTCTATATCATTCTTGATAGGATAATCCCCACATTCATTCTCATAGTATTTTCTAATGCTCTCCAAAGTATGATAGAACATATCATTTATCTCACGGTGGAAACCACGAGCAGGGTTCAAGGTTCTGCCATTTGATTGATGTGCAGGAAAGAATATCTCTCCCGCGATGGTTCCGGCCAAGAAATAGCATCTTTTCGATAGTTCATAGTTATTCTTGACCGCATTTGCTCTGAATGGCATCCTTGTTATGTAATTCTTGGTCAGAGAAGTATAGGTCGTGTATCCGTCTGGATTGCAATGTGTTTTTCTATCACTTCCATAGAATACTCCGAATCCTCTTCCGAAATCGAATCCTTTTTCACCATAAAGTTCTTGCATAGTGATTCTGAGATCGGGATTGCAATAATCTGCATCCCTTCCCACATATTCCCCGATCCAATAGTTATGATCAATGTTTTTCATTTGCTCATCGTTTCCCGTGTTTGTATGCTTTAAGATATTTCACCAGTTCCTTGTCCTCATCGGTCCATTCCGGGGTCTGACCGTTCTTCATGTACTCATTGTACCAATCCACTGCCTCTTCCATACATGGTGTCATATCCATCCTGTCCTTGACGATTATCTTGGTGTTATCCTCGGTAGGGACCCATGACTTTGGCCTGTTGTAATCAGCATCCTCAAGGAACCCTACAACGAATACGATCTTATCCAAACGGGAGAGTTCTGCATACAATGACGCTTGCAACATGTATTGTTCTGCGATCACAGTGTATTCACCATTACTATCCTGCCACTTCTCCCTCTCCCCAGAGGTTTTGATCTCGAGTATGGCATTCCTTTTGCCATCGACGGTAATGTAACCGTCAACGAGCCCGCCGAATATCCTCTCATTATGAAAATGATCATACCCACAAGCATCTCCGGGAACCGGTTCCTCTATGGCCATACTGGATCCATCTGGGATTTCCAATAGAGGTGCTAGCAGGGAGATGTTCTTTCTCAGATACGACCTAAGGATCGGTTCGATAATGTTCCCGGCTTCGATATATTTTGTTCTCACATCCTCCCTGTATATCCCTGCAAGGTCCAACGCTACTGAGAAGGGTGTTTGGAAATCACCTTTTCCAAGGATCGGTGCAAGTCTGGTTCCTGTGATCTTCTTGATCTGGTAGGGGTCGAAATAAACGATCCTGTTCTCGTCGTCTATGTCCTCGATCCTATGCCTTCCGTCATACGCCATATGATATAACATGACCTGCAGAGGATTTTAGGTTGTCGGATGACTTTTTCATATGTAACAGAGCAGGATCATAAACTGTAAATGCACAAACGTCAAGTAATCATGTTCCGTTAAGGGTGGCATGAGTGAAGAAAAGAGTGCAGGACAGCAATTGGAAGAGAAACTTCTGATGAGATCGAAGAACCTCGGCGAGACCGACGGTTCACTGCTGGAACAGGCAACGGACTTCTGCGAGGAATACAAGAGATTCCTTAACAATAAGACAGAGAGGGAGGTCGTAGATTATACGATACCTCTGCTCAAAAGCAAAGGATATACGGAATTCGTTCTCGGTAAGAAATATTCCCCGGGGAACAAATTCTACATGAACAACCGCGGAAAGGCCCTCATAATGGTCACAATGGGAAGGAGACCGGTAGAGGACGGACTCAGGATAGGCGTGAGCCACACGGACAGCCCAAGACTGGATTTCAAACCGAATCCTCTCTTCGAGGACACGGACATGGCCTACTTCAAGACCCACTATTACGGCGGGATCAAGAAATATCAGTGGGCGGCGATACCTCTCTCACTTCATGGGGTCATATCCCTGATGAACGGGGAAAGTGTGAGGGTCAACATCGGAGAGGACGACGGTGATCCCATATTCTGCGTTACGGACCTGTTGCCCCATCTGGCAATGAACCAGATGAAGAAACCGGCCCCGGACATAATAGAGGGAGAACAGCTGAACATCCTAGTAGGATGCTGGCCTTACGGGGATGAGAAGATATCCGGCAAGGTGAAGCTCAACATAATGAACATACTGTTCGAGAAATACGGTATTGTCGAGAAGGATTTCCTGACAGCCGAACTCTGTGCCGTCCCGGCATTCAAGCCCACCGATCTCGGTCTCGACCGATCCATGATCGGAGCATATGGCCAGGATGACAGCGCCTGTGCGTTCACCAGTCTTATGGCGGAGATCGATTGCAAGGATCCAGAATTCACGACAGTCACGGTATTCGCGGACAAAGAGGAAACTGGATCCGACGGTAACACGGGAATGAGGTCATTCTTCTTCAGGGATTTCATAGAGGACCTGGTATCCGCATACGGACTCGAAGTGCGTCATGTCCTGAAGAGATCGATGTGTCTCTCTTGCGATGTGAATGCGGCCATAGATCCTGCATTCGGAGAGGTGTTCGAAAGGAACAACTGCTCATTCCTGAACCGCGGGCCAGTAGTTTCCAAATACACCGGAAGCAGAGGAAAATACTCCACGAACGATGCTTCCGCAGAGACCATGGGATTCCTCAGGAAGATATTGGACGATGCGGACATACCTTGGCAGGTAGGAGAATTGGGAAGGGTCGATATCGGCGGCGGCGGAACAGTTGCGTCAGAGATATCATACCATAATCTGGATACCGTGGATATGGGAGTTCCTGTGCTCTCTATGCATTCTCCGTTGGAGATAACATCAAAAACGGATGTATATCTTCTGTACAAGGCCATATTGGCGTTCTACGGAAGCAAACTTGAGAAGAAGTGAGCGACCCTCACTTCTTCATTCCGACATATATGTTCACCGCACCCATGGATTTGACGTAGTATCTTACTTCTTCGAATCCTGCCTTGGTGAACTTGTCGGCCATCTCCTTTCCTCTTGGGAATCCTTCAACTGAGGAAGTTAACCATTCGTATGCGGAATATCTTCCGTCTATCGCTTCCCCCTTATCATATTTCCTTCCGAGTCTGGCAACTCTGTGTTTCATGTAAAGTTCATAGAAATATCTTATGATCCTGTTATCGGGCTTTGACAGTTCTGCAACGACCGCCACTCCTCCCGGCCTCAGTACCCTGTACATCTCATCAACGGCCTTCTGAACATCCGTTACGTTCCTCAACATATATCCTGATGTGACCACATCGAAGGAATCGTCATCGAACTTTAGAGCCAGGGCGTCGCCTACCTCGAATATAACAGGTCTCGGAAGATCCTTGGTCTTCATCTTCTCCTCAGCGAACTCCAGCATCTTTGGTGTGATGTCGACTCCGTACACCTCACCGTCACTTCCGGCGTTCTCGGCAAGTAGGAACGCTATGTCGCCGGTACCGGTACCTATGTCCAGGCATCTCTTTGAACATATGTCGCCGGCCTTCCTCATCATGAATCTATGCCAGCCTTGTATCATACCCATTGACATTATCTCATTCATCTTGTCATAATATGATGCGATCTCGGTGAATACGTCCCTGACGTAGTCTTCCTTACCTTCGAATTGGATGCCGTTCGGTTTGATGTCCTCGCTCATATTATCACTCCCGCGATAAGATATTGGCCTATTAAGTATCCTACTACCAGAAGCAGTCCGAAATGCCAATTCATCCTGAATGATAACGGTACAAGTAACCTGTTGCTCCTTTCATCCTCCGATGCGCGTTTGCCGTTCCGTATCAGTTTCATCAGATCATACAAGGAGATGAAAGCGAGTGCACAAGGCCAAGGTATAACCTGAGCTATCAGAAGTATTGCCAATATAGGGAATGCGATAATGTTCAACGCGAAATAAAGATTCAGGCTTCCCTTGTACGAGAAATGACTGGAAAGGGTCCTTACCCCTGCCTTCTTGTCCTCGAAGTAGTCCCTGGTCTCGTTACCGCTTAGGACAGCGGTTATCAGGAATGCATTGGGCAGGGACATGAGCAACACCTCATACGATATCAGGCCTGACATCACATAGTATGTTCCCAGAGGCATCAGTACTCCCATCATGAAAAACACACTGATCAATCCCATGGCATGATATTTGTATGACAATCCGACAGTGTAAAGTCCGGCTCCGGCAAGACCCAATAATCCGAATAACAGTATTCCCCATCCGATGTACCAAATGAATACAAGCCCGCATAATGCGGTTATTCCTAAGCATGCCATCCCTGCAAGGAGGACGGCCTTCGGCCTCAGGGTCCCTGTGACAAGCTCGGGGGATCTTGTCTCATTCTCCAGGGTGTCAGTGCCTTTAACGAAATCCCCATATGTGTTCAGGAGATTCGCTGCGGATTGCAGAAGACATCCGCATATCAGGACCATTACGAAGATCCACCACGAGAAGAATCCATCATAGTATGCAACAACGCCTCCGATCAGAACCGGCACTACCGCTCCGTGAAGCGACCATGGTCTGAATGCGTTGTACCACCCTGACCTAACAGGCTTGATGTCTTCCATGGAGACCTCGGATTACATGATGTGCTATTTATGTTGTGCCTCCCGCTTAAAAATAAATCTTCATATACACCAATCAATATCCTCGGTCATGGGTCTGGCTTTGAAGCTTTTGACGAGCAGTGCCTTCGTAATGAGTCTGGCTTTGATAGTATCACTTGGAACTAATTTCGCAGGTGTGTTTCCAGGGGATGTCCTTACCGCACCGATACGCAGCAATCTGACCATACTGCTTCTGGCCATAATGATGACCATATCCCTTTCCAGGATACCAAGTAAGAACCTCAGCCCCACCAAGAACCCGAAGTCCATTCTGAGGGGATTGTTGTTGGGATTGGTAATATCCTCGATAATACCTATAATCGGATACCTATTGTTGAAGAACACGGAATATGCCGATTACGCTGCAGGTCTTGTATTCATTGCGGCAACACCGTTCGCAGCTTCAGTTGCGCCATTATCCTTCATACTGAGGGGGGATATGGAGCACGCACTCCGCTCTACAATTTATGTATACATAGCTTCACTTCTTTGGATACCTTTCATAGTCTACGCCCTTCTCGGAGAGACCGTGAATATGTCAAGCCTTGTTATCACGGTGATCGAGATAATCGGAGTACCGTTGATAGCATCAAGATTCCTGACATGGTTGAAGATCAATAAGGATGTCATGGCGATACTGTTGAATTGTATCATATTCTTCCTGGTCTGGCTCTCTGTGAGTTCCACATCATTCGATTGCGGAATATGGATCATGCTGGCCTTCATGCTCATAGTCTTCTTCAGGACCTTTGGATTGGGGAATGCGGTGGAATACATCGAGAAACGTGCCGGTATAGGATGGTCGCAGAGAGTGACCGATATATTGATGGTCTCTTACAAGAACAAAGGAATAGCCATCGCATTGTGCGTTGCGACAATGGGTCCGCTTGTTCCCTATGCGATGGTGGCGATAGCATCATCCATTGTGATAGAGATATGTTGGGTCGTGTTCATGGACTCCGTCCTGTTCTCAAGGAAGAGGATGAAACGGGAACTGGAGAGGGAAGGATCAGAAGTCAGTGATCTTTGAGACCTTCCTTGAGGCCAACTCAACGATCCTATCGGATCCGTTCACGCTTCCATAAAGAAGCTCATTCTCAGGATCATATACCCTGCTCTTCCTGGATCCCGTTGTGTTCCGGTTCGCATAACAGTATATGCAATCATGATCACAGGTGTCATACTCTCCGATATCTATGTTCCTGACACACCTGCAGCCTTCCCTCAAGGGTGTGCTCATCTCCTCAAATGGTACGCCGATGGATCTCATGTGATCCTTATCTATGCAACCTCTTGAAAATATACCGATATCTGAAAGATCATATTCGGAACAGCATATGTTCAATTGTATATTATGATCATATGCGATCGGTGCCAGTACCTCACCTAACCCCCTGGCCTCATCTTCAGGAACATTTCGGATGATGCCGTCATCATGCAGATGTTTCAATTTATCATGTATGTCAACGAAACTGAATATGCACCTCTCGGTGTACCCTGATAGTTCCCTGCAGATTACCTCGAACTTCCTTTTGTGATAGTTGATGTCGAATCTTCCATTGAGTATGACGGGATCGTATCTCCATATCATGTTCTCCTTCCTTATCCTTTCCGATATGACCCTGAACGCTTCCGCGATCCCGGCCTTATCCTTAACACCCGGTTCGATATCCCTGCCGTATGGAGTGATTGATACCTGGAATCCGCATTTGATGTCATATGATAGGAGTTCATCCATATGCGGTACCATAGGTCTCGGATCCTTTGTCATGAGCAGGAGCAGGTCCACATTCTTTGGGGATAGGTCGACCTTGTACACCACATCCTTCCTTATCGGATTACGGACAAGAGCATAACCTGCCCGCAAACGATTCATCAACCATTCGGAATGGAATGCGGGGATGTCTGTTCTCCTGCTTGCACATATTATCACAAAAAATGCAATAGGATAGGAGAACATAAGTATTCTCGATAAAATTCCCCATCATGGCCGGAGGAATTCACACATACATCACAATGATAGGAATGATAAGCATATCCGATGATGGGAATGGCAACATAGACGGGGTCTTCCTTCCGAACAGCAACCTCCCTGCCAGAGATGACATTGAGAGTCCTGTGATAAAGGAGACGGCATGTCAGATGGATGAGTTCCTTGCCGGAAAGAGAATTGAGTTCGACGTTCCCATTGTAGTAGAGGGGACGGATTTTCAGAAGAGAGTGCTGAAGGCAATAAGTGAGATACCTTATGGGGAAACGGCATCATATAAGGATCTGGCAGAGAAGGTTGGACATCCAAAGGCATATCGCGCTGTCGGGGGCGTATGCAATATCAACCCCATACCTGTGATCATACCTTGCCACCGCGTCGTCGCCACCAACGGCATAGGCGGATTCAGCGACGGCCTGATCATCAAGAAGAAATTGATGGACATCGAGGGGATAGAGTATTGATCGATGTCAAGAAGGAATTGACGGACAACATCGATCCGAAATATAGGGATTTTCACTCCGGACTGGTTCCGGGAGCCAAAGAGATATTGGGTGTCAGGATGCCTGTCATCAGAAGGATCGCAAAGGAGATATGCAAAGATGACTGGCGGTCATTCCTGAATGAACCTGCTGACCATTATGAAGAGACAATGCTGAGAGCATTGGTGATAGCGAATGCGAAGATGGGATTCCCTGAAAGGATGGAGCTAACGAAGATGTTCATCCCAGAGATCGATAATTGGGCATTCTGCGACATATTCTGCGGCGATTGGAAAGTAAAGGGCAATGAGGATAGAGAAGGACTTTGGAACTATTGTCTGGAATTGATCGACACCGATGATGAATACATGATGAGGGTATCGGCAGTTATGATGCTGGCTCATTTCATAGATGAGGAGCATATAAACGATGTACTCGACATCCTCACTACAAGATACCATGAAGGCTACTATTACCGAATGGGTGCAGCATGGACCCTGTCATACTGCTATATCAAATTCCCGGAAATAACTGAACCTATGCTTTTCGTTGACACTCTGGACAAGGATATCCGCAACAAGGCTATACAGAAGATATCGGATTCCTTCAGAGTGGACAAAGATGATAAGGACAGATTGAAGGCAAAGAAGAAGGCGACGACCTGATCAGGACTCGCTTTGTATCAGGTTGAATATCCTTTCGGCATTCTCATTCCCGAGCCTTGCACCTTTTCTTTCGAAGAACGTCCAACCTCTGCTTTCACACTCTTCCTTTAGGTCCAAACTTGTGACCGCTATTACCTTGCCCTGTTGTAAGGTCTCATCATTAAGGATCATGACGAACATGTCCTTCGGAACACACATTATGATCCTGTCGAAGTAGAGGGACATCTGATGAAGCTGGCCCAGATAATCCTTCTCGTTCTGGACCCTCTCATAGTCCTCTTTGGACGTCATCACGTTATCGTAATTGGTTATGACATAGTTCCCGGGAACGAATCCGAATCTGGAGGATATCACACCGTAGGATACGTCGCACATCTTCCTTCCGTCCTTCTCTGCGGTATCCAGTCTTGCAACCAGCTTCTTGATCTCCTCTGCCCGCCCCCCGAACATCTCGAATGCTGTAGCCAGACCTTTCTTAAGGAATACCGTTGAATCATTGGTGACAACCAAAACCGATCTTAGGTTCGTTCCGTCTGCCTTCTTCATGTTCATGACCTCTTGCCTGAGAACCTGTATGCTATGCTGCAATTGCCCTCTTCAGACACCATACATGGGCCTTTCGGACTCATTGGTTTGCATGCGGTCCCGAACATAGGACAGTCTTCCGACCTTATCAAACCTCTTAATACCTCACCGCATCTGCAGCCTGCCGCTTCCGCTTCCACTTCAGGGGTCTTTTCCAATATATCCGCATGAACTATGTTCGCGTCATGTTCTGCGAATTCTGGCCTTAAGGCCAATGCACTCTTGGGTATCACCGGGAATCCTCTCCATTCCCTATCCACAGGAACGAATGTATCGTCCATCAGCTTTCTGGCTATGGGATTACCGTTCTCCTTTACCAGTCTGGTATACTCATTCTCGATCTCCGCACGCCCTTCCTGTATCTGTTTGGTGAGCATGTATGACGCCATCAGTATATCGAGAGGTTCGAACCCTGCCACGACCTGCGGCATGTGATATTCCTCTGAGAATTTTCGGAACGGGTCCACCCCGGTTATCACCGCAACGTGCCCCGGCATGATCATTCCGTTCATCTTCGTCTCACCCATATCGAATATCGCTTCCAGTATCGGAGGGCATATCCTGTGGCAGCTGTAGATGCTGAAGTTTTTAGGAAGGTTTCCTTTCTGCAGAGGAACGCATGTCGATGGTGCGGTCGTCTCGAATCCCACTGAGACGAATACAAGTGGGTCTGTCTGCTCGGACGCCATCCTTACAGCGTCCTCTATCGAATACACTATCCTGACATCGGCACCGTCGGCCTTCGCTTCGAAAAGTGACCCGATGGTCGTCGGGACCCTCATCATGTCACCGAATGCCGTTATCGTTATGCCGTTCCGCGCCATTGTTATGGCATCGGCTATCTCCTTGCTTGTTGTCACGCAGACCGGGCATCCAGGGCCTTGGCATATCTCCACGCCTGCATCTGCCAACATGTCCTCCAGACCGAATCTGACTATCGTATCCTGATGGGTACCGCACACATGCATGAACTTGCTTTCAATGCCTGTGTCCTTTATTGCGGCCAGCACCTTCTTGGCTGTCTCCTCATCCCTGTATTTGAACATCAGTCGGCCTCCTCTATCTCCATCGATTTGACACAGCAGGTCTTTCCTGCTGTTATGTTGACCTGACCATTGCACTCAGGGCATGAGAGTATAGGTATCTGATAATGCATCTCCTCCCCCATCTCAAGTTTCTTGGTCGGTCCTTTGTAACCGCACTTTTCGCACTCGACCTCTATCTCCTCTTCCTCGATCACAAGCTTTGAACCTTCCAGGATCGAATCCCTTGACATGATCTCATAAGCGAACTCCATCTGTTCCGTTCCCAGATTGGTGAGTTTCCCTACGGTCATGGTCACCTCCTTAACGGAGATGACATCATATCTTTCGAGTTCCTTCTTTATGGCTGTCATAAGATCGGCCACCACAGAGACCTCATGCATCTTTTGGGATATGGCGATCCAAATATAACTCAATGCCCTCTTACTTTAAAAGATAGTGATCGCACATATCCCTTACAGAACATCTTTCGCAATGAGGGTGGTTCGGAAGACATACCACCTGGCCGTGTCTGACGAGGTATCTGTTTATATCGATCCATCTGTCCTCTGGAGTTATCCTCATCAGCTCCATCTCTGTTGCACAAGGATCCTTGGTATGTACAAGTCCCATAAGATTGGATATCCTGTGAACATGGGTGTCGACGCATACCGCCGGTATCCCCATCGCATATGATCTGACACATGCTGCGGTCTTCCTTCCCACCATTGGGAGCGTCATAAGGACGTCGGTATCTTCCGGGACGATGCAATCGTATTCGTCCCTAAGCACCTTGCAGCAATCCACAATGGCCTTCGCCTTCTGCTTTGGGAACCCTGCTGGTCTGACTAGTATGGCCACATCATCTGCATCAGCATCGGCTATCTCCTCTATTGAATTGTATTTTTTGAAAAGATTATCGGATGCTTTCCGTGTGTTGTCATCCCTTGTCCTTTGGGATAGTATTGTGGCTATCAGAACATGGAAGGGATCGGGTTCCCACTCCGGATTCAGACCTTCCGACGATCTTCCTGGGTATGCCCCTCTGTTGTATTCCTTTGAGAGTACGTCCAAGATCCATGTGATGTCCTTCTTAACCAATCCAATGCCTCCTCTGCTGTGTGGAATGACCCTGTTATCAGTATCTTATTGTCGGATACTGATCTTGCGGCCCTTTCCATAGCCTGATGTATGTTGTCGCAGACCACTACCTCCCTGAGGTCCGATATGAATGCCTCTTCCATTATATCGATGCTTGCGGTCCTCTCCGTGTCCAATTCCGATATGTATGCCTTATCGGATATTCTTGACAGGTTCCTTGACATGCTTCTGATGTCCTTATCCTTAAGCATCCCTATCACGACATCCACTTTGCCATAGATGGCTTCCACATCATCGGCAAGTGCGGACGAGCCGGCAGCGGTATGGGTGACATCCACTATGAATGGTGTGTCCCCTATCCTCTCGAGCCTGCAGGGCCAACGTACCTCCTTAAGACCCTTCTTGATATTACATCTTACGCACTGACCAAATATCTTTAATTTGGATACAGCCTCTATCGCCATGGAGGCATTGTTCGCCTGACGGCTTCCCGGGATCGATACGAAATATCCCTCTTCCTTGTACAGGAATTCCGTCCCTTCGGCTTTCACGTTACCGATCAAAATGTCATTGGGATCGATCCTGAATATCTTGGAACCTCTTTCGGATGCGGTCCTTTCTATGACTTTGAAAACGGGATCGGGGTTCATTGTCACGCAGGGCACACCGGGTTTAATTATCCCTGCTTTTTCGAGTGCTATCTCCTCCATGGTATTGCCAAGGAACTCCTGGTGATCCATGCTTATGTTGCCTATGACCGACACCTCGGGGATCACGACATTGGTGGAGTCCAATCTTCCGCCCAATCCCACCTCTATGACGGCATACTCAACACCCTGTTTCTTGAAATGTAAGAATGCCAGCGCGGTGGTCACCTCGAAGAATGTAGGTATCATGCCCTCATCCTCCATACTTTTCACGACAGGCCTCATGATATCGATCATCCTTTCCATCTCATCATCGGATATCTTGTTCCCGTCAACGGTGATCCTTTCATTGAATTCCTCAATGTGCGGTGATGTGTACAACCCCGTTCTTATGTGTGAGGATATCAGTATCGAGGATATGCAGGCACATATCGATCCCTTGCCGTCTGTACCGGCCACATGGATGCTCTTGAAATCGTTCTGAGGGTCCCCAAGCCTCCTCAGAAGGGTCTTTGTGTTCTCAAGATCGAGCTTTATCCCACGGGTGGTGAAGGAGTATAACCATGTCATGTTCTCATTGGTCAATCGTATCGCCTCCAGACAATTCATCGATAAGCTGTTTGTATGTGATGTCCTTGGATCTGCATATCCTCTTTATCAATGTCATGGCGCCTGAGCCGTATTGGGCCGCCTTCTTATCCCTTGTTGACAGTGCTTCCAATCCCATTATATCAGCAATATCCCTGAGCGGCCTCTTCCTTGATAATGGGGATCCGTCCGACATCAGTTCACTGATATCCATCTCTTCCACAACCCTTACCACATCCTCATTCAGGAATGGATAGTGGATCGTTTTTCCGAAATGGTCCGCCACCGCCTTCTCATGGGGTAATGTTGAATTCCTAAGTTTTTCCATATCGGATGATATCATAGCTTTAAGAGGTTCAGGACCCACCCCTACATACTTTGAATATCCTGCGAACAATTCATCTGCACCCTGTCCTCCGATGATATCCTTCTCACTGCATTCCCTGCATACGAAGAACAAAGGTATCTCAAATGATAATGTGACGGGGTCTCTTGTGCCTGTTATCATTATCATTTTCTCCAAAGCCTGAATGATGTCATCTTCTTCGATCTTGATCACTGTATTATCGATGCCCATTTTTTTGGCCATTTCCTTTGCAGACACCACATCGTGGGAATCCGGCGTACCGACGGTGTATGACCTCAATTCCCTGAAATACTTTGATGCGAATGCCGCTACCACACCCGAATCCAATCCTCCTGAGAATGCAACGGCTGTATCCTTTCCTTCTGTAGCATCCTTAACTGCCTTTTCGATCGCTTGAAGCAGAGTTCGGGTATGGTCCATCGATCGTTGTAATGAGAGGGGATGATATAAGTAGTGTGCATGACGTGTTATTGCTTGATATTGTAGTATGCTGTCCGTCAGCCCTCTGATATTTTTATTAACATGTACTCTCATTCGTATGTATGGATGGCGTAACACGCATCGGTGTCTCACTTGAGCCCGAACTCCTTAAAGAGTTTGACAAAGCGATATCCAAGAAGGGATATGTCAGCAGATCAGAGGCAATAAGGGATCTGGTCAGGGATTCTCTTGCGGAGAATGAATGGAAGAATGATAAGGAGTTCATGTGCGGCGTCATAGTGATGATATATGACCACCATACCACAGGTATAGGTGAGAAGCTCACTGAACTTCAGCACGGCAAGATGCAGAACATAAATACCTCCATCCATGTGCACCTCGATCACGACAGGTGCATGGAGGTATTGATCGTAGAGGGAGAGTTGGGTCAACTTAAGAATTTGGCCAATGACATCTCCGCGATAAAGGGTGTTCTCAGATGCAAGCTGACAATGGCATCACAGTCCAGCGGACACATGCATCACATTGGCGTCAGACAGTGATCCTTCACCCCCGATCATCATTTTTCGTTGAGTTCCCAACGATTAAATAATCCTTATGTTCTCGCTGGGGTCGAATGAGGAAACTGATAATCACGGAGAAAGCCAATGCCGCAAGGAGGATCTCCACAATTTTGTCTGACGGGAAATCACATTCCGAATCAAGCGGCGGCGTTACGGCTATCACATTCGAGGCTGGAGGCGATGATTACACTGTGATCAGCCTAAGAGGCCACATCATAGAATTGGACTATCCGGAGGAATACAACGACTGGGGAGGCACTTCGCCGGTAGAACTTGTACATGCGACCCCTGTGAAGAAGGTCAAGGTAAAATCCATCATCAACAAGATAAACGAGATAGCCAAGACCGCAGATGAGATAATAATCGCTACCGATTTCGATAGGGAGGGAGAGCTCATAGGCATGGAGACCATAACCTCCATAGGTGCGGACATGTCAAAGGTCAAACGTGCCAGATTCAGTGCGTTGACGAAAGGGGAGGTGGAGAAGGCATTCGCCGAACTCACCCTTCCCGATGAGAAACTTGCAGATGCCGCAGAAGCGAGACAGATCGTCGATCTGTCCTGGGGTGCCGTACTCACAAGACTAATCTCTTTATCATCAGGACAGGTCGGTAAGAACTTCATGTCCGTAGGAAGGGTCCAAAGCCCTACTCTGAAACTTCTTGTGGATCGTCACGAGGAGATCGAGAGATTCGTTCCCGTTCCATTCTGGAATGTTGTCGGCAAATTCGGAATGCTCGCATTCAAGGGCGAGCATGAGAAGAATCCGTTCTGGGAAAAGAAGGATGCCGAATCCGTCATGGATAGGATAGCAGACTCAACAAAGGGAAAGATCATATCGTACAAGACCGAGGACAAAGAGGAATACCGCCCTTCACCTTTTGATACCACACTCATGCAGGTAGAGGCCAACAAGATCGGCATACCGCCTACCGTGGCCATGAAACTCGCAGAGGACCTTTACACCGGAGGATACATCTCATATCCCCGTACAGAGAACACCGAGTATCCAAAGAGTCTGAGCTTGAAGGGAGTTCTCGAGAAACTCAAGGATTCGGATTTCAAGGCTGAGGCAGAGGAGATACTCCGTCAGGAAAGGATCAGCCCCTCAAAAGGAAAGAAGAGGACCACCGATCATCCGCCTATCTACCCGACGGCAGGTGCCAGAGCGGATAAGATGAAGGGGGACAAATGGAAACTGTATGAACTCATAGTCAGAAGGTTCCTTGCAACAGTAGGTCCTAACGCCCTTGCAGAACTGACAGATTGCGAGATAGATGTCAATGGAGAGATCTTCAAAGCCCACGGATATGTCCAGAAGGACCTGGGTTGGAAGAAATACTACAAGAAATATCTCAAGACCGTCGATACGCACATCCCTAAGCTGAATGTAGGGGATGATATCGACATCAGAACCAAGAGCATGGAGGAATCAGAGACCAAACCTCCGTACAGATACAATCAGGGTTCACTCATACAGGAGATGGATCGTCTGCAGCTTGGTACCAAGAGTACCAGACATGACATCATAGGCAAACTGTTCTCCAGGAATTATGTTCAAGGGAACTACATGACGCCTACCGCAAGCGGCACGGCACTGACCAAATCGCTTGAGAAACACGGTGGCGGCATAACCGAACCTGAAATGACCTCCAAGTTAGAGGCGGATATGCTGGACATAAGTGAGGGAAAGAACACTCTGGAAGGGGTCGTCAAGGAATCACAGAACATGTTGTATGATGTGGCCAAGAAGATTGAATCCGAGAAGGAGGAGATAGGCGACGAGATACGTTCTGCCTTGAGGACTCAACAGCATATCGGAATATGCCCTACCTGCGGCAACAACATGACCATCAAGAAGTCGAAGAACGGCAACTTCATCGGCTGCGACGGATACCCCGAATGTACCCGTGCATATCCTCTTCCGAGAGGGGCAATGATACAGACCACCGAGACCACATGCCCGGAATGCAGTCTGGCTCAGCTCAAGATAATAAGGAAGGGTATGCCGCCATCGATACAATGTATCGACCCTAAGTGCAAGAGCAACACCGAGAAGAACAATCTCGGATCGTGTCCGACATGTAAGGAAGGAACGATAAGGGTCACATTCTCCAAGGCGGGAAGACGTTTTGCAGGATGTTCGGAATGGCCTAAGTGCACACAGACGTATCCGTTGAGGCCCAGAGGGACCATAACCCCTACAGGGGAACAGTGCGGATCCTGCGGTGCACCTGTTGTGCTATTCAACGGTACCAAAGAATGCATCAACCCTGACTGCGAGACCCGAAGCCGCAGGAAGAAGACCGCAACGGAAAAGGATGCTGTCGTAAAGAAGCCCCGTGCGACTAAAACCACTTCGAAAGCTCAATGAAGGTCTCCGGACCTTTTACTTTTAATGATCATTGAAAAGCACATGTCATGGCACTTGTCTTTGGTATTACTAAATTGATATTTCGTAATATTTATAAAACACTTGGAAAAATATAGGGAAATCAATAGAGTGGCTCTTCTTCGCCATTATCTATCCCATCGAAATGTTCATTCAAACTTTCGATCTCCTTCGAAATACGGGCATTCCTGCAACTTACACATTCTAGATCCTTTTTCAGAGATAACTTGAGGCCCATCTCCTTCTTATCAAGGTCAACGATCCTGCCGCACGCGCAGTAGATCTTCATCAAACCGCATGGATGCATCGTATCCAGCGTTCTGATGTAAGCGTCTCCGAAGGGGATCAATACATCTGATGTGTAGTTGCAACTCACAATAAGCCTGCTCCTATGCTATGTTGCCTTTACCGTCACAGATCCCATCCATAATGCGACAGACAAGTGCAGGCTTCTCTATGGGGCATGTAGATATAAGCTTTCTGTTATCCTCATTTTTAGGGTATATATAATCCCAATAAAAGTGCAGGTTTTTGCATTTTTCTGATAGAAATCTTTATATATAATAATTAAACGGTTTTTCGGCGGAAAACACCAATGAGTTATTACAATTCTCCAACAACTTTTAGCTGTTCTAACACCGAATCACGTATCTCGGAAGGAGTCCTTTCCTTGTCGACACGCTGACCGTTGCGAAGCACCTCTTTTTCGATCATATCCATGCTGCATCCGCAGGTGCATTTGATATCATCATCTGGTTTTAGTGATACTCCCATCTCAAAACAACGAGGACACCTATAGGCATACTTCCTTCCGCCGAACTTTCCTCTCTTGGATATGGGATTGCCGTCCTTTTCTACCACATCCATCGACATGTCCAATGTAGGGGCGTTGCTTATTGATGTCCCCACCCCGAATCCGGAGACGCTTGTATCCACAATGTCGGCGATGGACGCTTCGTTCAATCCTCCTGAGACGATTATATCTACATCCTTGTGTCCGTTCATGTCCAATTCCCAACGGACCTCATTTATCAATTCCTTGAAATTACCCCTTCTCGAACCGGGAGTGTCCAATCTCACTCCTTTCAGGTCCTTTATCGATCGACAGGCCTCGATGGCTGCCGTCCTTTCATCAGAGAATGTATCGATCAGCATGATCCTTGGCACATCCTTCTCTATTACCCTGTCGAACGCCTTGAATGCCGCATCGTTGCTTCCCATAAGAAGCATGAGGGTGTGGGGAACCGTTCCGATCGGTTCCTGACCGATTATGTCCCCTCCTATCTTAGAGGATACACCGTCGCATCCTCCTATGTATGAGGATCGATCCAACACCCCTGATATGGCGGGATGCATCCTTCTGTTGCCGAATGCGAGTACCGTCTTGTTCTTGGCAGCCATCTTTGTACGGGCGGCTGCCGTAGCTATTCCTGATGGTTGGCACAGCATTCCCAATATCGCCGTTTCCATTATCCCAAAATCTGTGTATCTCCCGAACACGTTCATAAGAGGTACTCTGACACTGTCTGCCGTCCTTGTTCTGAATACGGTCCCTTCCGGTATCGCGGATATGCTTATGGGAAGACCTTCGACCAGCCTTATCACTTCTTCAAGACCGCAGAAAACTGCTTTGTTCCATCCGTTCGGTAAAGAACTGCCCGTTACCTCGGCACAGACGTTCGTATCCGCCAGACCGCAGGATTCCAGTATCCTTTTTGTCCTTTCGAAATAGACGTCCATCGTGTATCCGCTGCGAACGTCATTCTCATCGGCAATGAACAGTCTTTCCATAATATCACAGACCGAATACCTTCTTTCCCGCGAACACGGCCTTGGAACCGAGTTCCTCCTCTATCCTCAGGAGCCTGTTGTACTTTGCCGTACGCTCACCTCTTGCCGGAGCGCCGGTCTTTATCTCCCCGGATCCCCATCCAACAGATAGATCGGCGATCGTTGTGTCCTCCGATTCTCCGGATCTGTGTGACACCACAACATTATATCCGTTATCGAAGCTCATCTGTGCCGCATCGGCCGATTCAGTTATTGTTCCTATCTGGTTGACCTTGAGCAGTAATGCATTGGCAGCCCCCATCTCGATGCCTTTGCACAAACGTCGGGTGTTGGTGACGAACAGGTCATCCCCAACGATCTGTACCTTGTTCCCTATCATCGAGGTGAGTTCTGCAGTGGTATCGAAATCATCCTCGAAAAAGGGATCCTCGATACTTATCAACGGGAATTTGTCCGAAAGGAATGCATAGTGGTCAGCAAGTTCCCCTGCGGATAATTTCATTCCATCCACCTCGTATACCCCATCGGAATAGAATTCCGATGATGCGGCATCAATTGCCAGGAACACCTCATCGCCTGGAGAATAACCGGCACCGGATACTGCGGACATTATGGTCTCCATTGCCTCTTCCACTGTGCCGAGCGGGGGGGCGAAACCTCCTTCGTCACCGATGTTTATCGCACCTGTACCATATTTCTTCTTCAGTATGGATTTCAGTTCCATGTATATCTCGGAGGACATCCTCAGGCACTCCGAGAATGAACTTGCCCCTGCCGGAATTATCATGCACTCTTGGATCTTCAGGTCCCCGCCTGCATGTTTGCCTCCGTTGATTATGTTGAACATAGGCGAAGGTAGTGTGACGTGATCATTTCCAACGTGTTCATATACAGGTATGTCCAAGGCATATGCTCCCGCCTTTACCGCTGCAAGGGATACTGCCACAGTTGCGTTCCCGCCCAATCTTGTCTTGTTATCCGTACCGTCAAGATCGATGAGTGCATAGTCTATCGTACGCTGATCGGCGGGATCCATTCCTACAATGGTCCTTGCGATCTCGCCTCTTATATTCTCAACAGCCTTCAGAACACCTTTTCCGCCGTATCTATCTCCCCCGTCCCTGAGTTCATGGGCTTCCCATGTTCCCGTGGATGCTCCTGACGGAGCTATTGCGGTTATCCTCTTGCCGTTGACTGTCAATTCCGCCTCGACAGTGGGGTTGCCTCTGGAGTCCAATACCTCTCTTGCCCATACTTTTTCGATCTTCATGATTATTCTCCGCTTGGATCGTGATTGTTCATATGATTCAATAGTATCTCCTTGTCCTTCTTGGTGAATCCTATGGGATCGACGGATACAAGGAATGTTACCTTCTTATCATAATTCTCGTTTATTATCTGGTGGATGGTCGTAAGAACGGAATTCATACCGTTCCTTTCTATCAACGGGTTGAGATCATCGAAAGCCACCACCGGACGTTCTTTGACCTTGATGAAATCGGATACCTCCGATATCATCGACCCCAATCTGTATATGTTGAAATGACCGCCCATGAGTTTTAGTGTCATGGGGAGGGTCTCGATCTTGTTCTTCTTGAAACGTTCCGTTATGGCCTTTTTCTTCTTAGACGTCACAAGCAGTACGTCATATCCATCATTGTCAAAGAGCGACACTATGTCGAAGAGTTCCATGCTGTTGCTTTGGAACATAACGTACGATGCTCCGAACACCACACCTTTATCGGAAAGTGTCATCTTCGGGCCCTCTTCGTCATCGGCCTCGTCCTTGAAGACCCTCTTTGACTCGTCAGGGACATATTCGATTCCGAATGATGTTGCTATCCCTTCCAATATATCCGAGGTGGAGAATGGTTTCTGTACAACCCCTCTAATCAATGAACTGTCCTGGGGGATCTGCTGCCCCCAGCTTCTCAGCACCAGTATGCCGGTAGTGGTCTGGGGGTGTTCCTCCTGTATCCTGTCAACCAATGTCAATCCGTTACCGTTCTCGGTATCCGCATCAAGAATTATCAGTTCGGGAAGGAATGAATCCATTGCTGTAACCGCATCCTCGATGGATGCTGCTACCTCCACGGTATGATCGGCGTTTGTGATGATCTCTGTCAGAACCTCTTGGAGAGCGACATTGTCATCTGCTATAAGGATCCTCATCTTTACTACTCCCTGGGTGGGGTGTATGATACCTTAACCGCCCTTGAACTATATTAAACAAATGAAAGAAGGTCAGAGACCTTCGAATAAGCTGATCTCAAAAGAACCAGACAATAGTCAGGAACTTACTGCTTCCTGCTCTCTTTTGCCTTGGGCCTGAGATTGCTGTAACCGCATTTGCGGCATCTGTCTGCTTTCTTTGGGTTTGTTGCGTAGCAATTCATGCAGACGGATTTGTCAAGAAGTCTCTGTTCGGCCTCTTTGAAACGTGCCATTATCTATTCCTCTGGCAGTCCATTATTGAAGTATTATTTATATGATTCGTCATCACATCGGAAAATGGGACCTCTGAAGCTTGAATCCTTCCAGTGCTTTTACGGAATCCCCGACGATCTCATGGGTAACGAAGTCCGGCTGCAGTTCATCCACGAGGAGTTTGCATCTGCTGCTGGTGAACGGCCTGTGTTGATCTATTTTCATCACATGCTCATACGATCTTGATATCGTTTCCTGCATCGTTTCCCCTTTCGGTCTGGCGGATGGTTCGAATGTGCTCCTGTACTCGGAACTGGTACTGAAGTGCAGGTGCATGGTGCAGATACGGTCCTTCATCTCCTTTGGATAGTTCTGGAATATCCCGAGAAGCCTGTCGATGCAGTGATCCTCCTCGTAAGCATCCGTAAGTGTGTTCATCATGTGCCCTGTGTCCAAACAGAACCCCCAGTTATCGAATTCAAGATTGTCGGTCATGAAATCATATTCCCATGGGTCAAGAAGCTTTAGGCCCGGCCACCATAGATTCTCGAATGCGAGTTTCAACGGCGGTTCCCCGCCTTTGAATCTTGAGACGGTCATATTCATCAATTCGCAGAATGCACTCAGTACATCCTTGCTATCATCCGTCTGTTCCCTAAACATGACCTCTTCGACATTCGTGTTGCTTGCATGGAATACACCGTATGCCGGTTCGATCTCGGCAGCGAATGCTATCGCTTCGCTGATGTTCTTTGCCATCTCCTCCCTGTCCCTTCCGTACATCACATGTTTCACGTTGGACTCGTCGAATTCGCTCAGGTCGGCCTTGCCCTGCCATCCTCTGTACCAATCTATTGCAAAAGGAAGGTGTACGGACGGGGATATGCTGATGTACTCCTCGGGCACCTTCTCGAACAGTGTGAACATCTCAAGACCGTCGCATCCGATACTGGCGATGTCGCTGCCGTTACCGGGAAGGTCCTGAAGGGATTGGCACACTGAATAATTGAAAAGGTGCTTCATGATATCACAAAAGAGATTAAAGGGTTTAAATGAACTGGTTTATTGAATACCTTATATCAATTCGAAGGCAGCGTTTATCGCGGCTTCCACCGCAATGTTGTGAGTATCCCCGCTTCCTACTATCAGAACATCGTTCTGAGTGAGTCCAGTATCCTTTCTGATCTTATATGCCAGATCCGGATCCCTCTCATCGATGTTCCAATCCGGAGGTATCATCAGGACGCCGTCCCTTATGACGACCGTCGTGCATCCGGTGGCTCCCACTTTGATGCCTGCATCCCTTTGCTGCATTCCGTTGTGCACTTTATCGGCAACACCCATTACGACGACCCCTTGTGAGAAATCACCCACGGTGGACTCCCCGAGATCGACATCCACTACCCTTATTGGGATCTGATTGAGGAACGACTGCCCTGCCTTGGTTATGGTTATCCCTGTCTGTTTGACAGTGATGAAATTCCATTCCTTCAGGGTATCGACTATCCTCCTCATGCTTCCCTCTCCGATACCTATGAGCTCAGAGAGCCTCTTCCTGCCCATCCTTCTACCATCTGAAAGGATATGGAGTGCCCAGTAGATGCTTGCGTCACTGAACCTGAACATAGGTCCGAATTGCGGAACTTCCATTATCTTCATTATCTGTCCCCCGAATGGTGTAGGATCAGAATGTCCTGACCTTTCCATTCACGATAAGCTCTGTTACCTTATCTATGTTGTCCAGCCAGTCTGCGGCTATAACTTCCGCTTCAGACTGCCATTTCGGAAGCTTTGGATTCATGTCTGCTCCGACAGTAACGATATCGATGGATGCGTTGAGAGGCTCAGATACAGGCTTTCCAATCTGGGAGAGCAATCTTACCCTGATCTCCGCATCTCCGCCTATGCTCTTTGCGACATCGTCCGCAATCAGCTTTGACATTATGTTGTATATCTTTCCGATGTGTGTTATCGGGTTCTTTCCTGAGGTGGCCTCCATTGACATCGGCCTGTATGGTGTTATCAGACCGTTGCATCTGTTGCCTCTTCCAACTGAACCATCATCTCCCATCTCTTGGGACATACCTGTACATGTGAGGTAGTACACTTTCCTCTTGTAATCATCACCTGTGTTTACAGCAAGATCGATGTCCACCTTCTGGGAACCTATGATCTTCAATGCATTGTCGTAGGTTGCATCATACAACTGCTCGACCGCGGATTTGTATCCGTTGACATCGTCGATGAACTTATCGACCATCGCACATGCAACGGTCATGGTCACTTTGTTACCGACCCTTGATGCCATTACCTTGACATCCTGTCCTGTCTCCGGAAGCTTTCTCTTCAATCTTCCGTTGATGTACTCCTCTGTCTTAAGGACGAGTTTGTCAGTTATGGAGTATGGTGCATATCCGACACCGAATGACGTGTCGTTGGCGAGCTGACCTGATGCTTTGTATACTCCGGTGAGATCGTCGGATCCCATTCCGAGCTTTGCATCCAGTATGACCTCCGAATCAACATCCAGATTAGGGAATGTCTTCTTGAGGTACTTCCTGGCCGCAGCGAGTGCGGTCGGCTTGCAGGGAAGCGCTCTGCACTCCTTCCCCATGTCTATCGTGGTCGTGGTACGTCCTACCAGGAGTATGTACGACGGATCGATTATCACACCTCCCCCGAACCTGGGGGCGGCCTGACCTGCGACAATTTGGGTCTCATCGGTGTTGTGGTGGAGTATGTGGCCGTATTCTTTGATGTACATCCTGCACAGTGCTCTGCTCACCTCTTCGGCAAGAGCATCCGATACACTGTCAGGGTGACCTATTCCTTTCCTCTCTACGATCTCGATATTCCTTTTCGGCAGTGGGACCTCGTCAACACCGCTTACGTAAATGTTCTTCTTCTTGGCCATTTTCATTCCTTCTATATGCACCTAAAATGAAAGGTAATTGGATGTGGTTAATAATTTATTATTTATAAAGTGATTTGAGATACATATTCATATATGAATAATTTATTACTTTATTGTGAAATTCCCCCGTGCTACAGAGATAAGGAAGATAAGAAAAGGATTGGACATAACCCAGACCGAACTGGCCAATGCGTCAGGTGTGAGCCAGAGCACCATTGCGAAGATAGAAAGGGGTAAGATATCCGCAAGCTACGATACAGTGGTATCGCTGTTCGATACACTGGAACGTATGAAACAGAGCAGGGCCGAGGATGTACTGGCAATAGATGTCGCATCAAAGAATCTGATCACGATACAAAGTAACGAGAAGGTCCATGCTGCAACCGAACTTATGAGATCGACTGGATTCTCTCAGCTGCCTGTCCTGACCGGAGAGATACCGGTTGGAAGCATATCGGAGAGGAGCATATTCGACCTTCTCAGGACGGGGAGGACAATGGAGGACCTCAAGGATTCCGTGATATACAGCATAATGGATGATTCATTCCCTTTGGTGAATGAGAACACACCGATATCGGCTGTAACTTCCATAATGAGCAATTACGATGCTGTGTTGGTAGGGAGCAAGGGAAAGATAGTCGGTATGATAACGAACTCCGACCTGCTCAAACTGCTTTGATCCCGTTCTTTGATACCTTGAACATATCCATATCGTCTGGGACGACGGAATTCTGGAATATCCCTTTGGCCTCGTCCTCTATCTTGCTCTTGTCATCATAACGGTTGCTTATGTGTATCAGGAACAACGCTTTGCACCCTCCCTTTCTCGCGGTCTCTGCCGCTTGTGTTGAAGTTGTGTGTTTATGTTCCTCTGCCAGCCTCAACTCTTTGTTGGAGAATGTGGCCTCATGTATCAGGACATCCGCATCTTTGACTGCCTTGTCCAATCCTTCACAAGGAATGGTGTCGCCTGAATAGACCACCTGTATCCCCGATCTGGAAGGTCCGATCACCATATCGGGGGTGACGTTCCCTACACTCTCCCCATTCTGAAGCCTCGTGAAATCCGGCCCGGGTTTGAGACCGAGTTCTATTGCCTTTTCACGGTCGAATCTTCCTTTCGGAGGATCCTCGATCAATTTGTATCCAAGAGAGGGTATCGTGTGTTCTGTTTTGAAAGCGCTTACCCTGCAACCATCGAACACGATCTCATCGCCCGGGATCAGTTCCCTGATCTCCAGTTCATATTCGATATTGCCCTCACACACCGAAAGTATAGAATCCAGGCCTTCTTTGAGACCTTCCGGCCCGCATACGATGAGTCTATCCTTTCTTCCGGAGAGTCCCATGGTCTGCAAAAGACCGGGAAGGCCCAGGAAATGGTCGCCGTGAAGGTGCGTTATCAGAATTCCTTTGACCTTCATGAATGAGAATGGAGACATCATCAGCTGTCTCTGACTTCCCTCTCCGCAATCGAATAATATTATCTCGGTACCGCATCTTACCGCAACGCAAGGCATCGATCTGTCCCTAGACGGGATGCTCGCTCCGGTACCCAGGAACAGGATGTCCAACATCAGAACCCCGATCAATAGTACTTGTCAAGTTCCCTGCTGGTCTTGGTCTCTTTCTTGAAATCCTTGTAGTGTTCCTTGCAGAGATGTGCGCTCCTTACCTTAGGGTCCTTGAGTTTCAGTGATGATTGAGATACCTGTTTGAGGCTTATGGACCTCTCGGCTTCCTTCTCACAATTCATAACATCGCAGACCTTGTTGTCCGCTCCATGTTTTGCCAATGCCATATCTCTTAATCTTACTGAGCGGATATATTACTTTCTTGAACATTCTATTCAAAATATAAATCAGAGAAGAGCGATGACCATTCATGACAAAGGTCGCACCTTCCATGCTTTCGGCCGATTTCTCCAGATTGGGAGAGGAGATCAAAAGGATAGAGATAGCGGGTGCGGACTGGGTGCATTTGGATGTCATGGACGGTATGTTCGTACCGAATATCACCATCGGACCCTCGGTAGTGGGGTCCATAAGGGAACTCACAAAACTTCCATTCGATGTGCACCTTATGATAGAGGATCCCATCAGATATGTGAAGAACTTCGCGGATGCCGGGGCGGATATGCTTACGATACACACCGAGGCATCGGGTGATGTGAGGTCCACACTGAAGAAGATAAGGGATCTCGGGATCAGTCCGGGAATAACCTTGAATCCCGGTACCCCGATAAGCGATGTCGATCCTTACCTTGATCTCGTGGACCTTGTTCTGATAATGACCGTTCAGGCAGGATTCGGAGGACAGAGTTTCCAAGAGATAGGGTTGTCCAAGATAGAATATGTCAGGGATTACGCCGATTCACATAATCCTAAACTGGAGATATCCGTCGACGGCGGGATAAACAGGAACACAGGCAAGATGTGCGTATCATCTGGAGCAACGGTACTGGCAGCAGGCAGTTCGCTTTTCAAATCTGATGATATGGGAGCAGAGATAGCCCTTTGGAAGGGATACGGTCCTAATGCCAGGTGATATAGATGGGAGTTAATCTTTCCGGATTGTTCGAACCTAGGACAGTGGAGCTGTCGGAATTGAACGGCAGGACCATCGCCATTGACGCCTACAATACGATATACCAGTTCCTTTCAATCATCAGACAGCCTGATGGTTCTCCTCTTTGCGATAGAATGGGGAGGGTCACCTCCCACCTTTCAGGTATACTTTACAGAACGTCCAATCTGATCGCCCAAGGCATAGAACCGTCCTTCGTATTCGACGGAAAACCACATGAACTCAAGAAGGCGACCCTGACCGAAAGGAAAGAGAGAAGGGACAAAGCGATGACCGAGTGGGATGACGCCAAGGAAGAGGGCGATCTTAAAAAAGCATTCTCCAAGGCCCAGCAGACCTCCAGGATGACGCCTGAGATCAGGGAGTCATCGAAGGAACTGATACGTTATCTTGGACTTCCGATCATAGAGGCCCCATCCGACGGGGAGGCTCAGGCAGCATACATGTGTATGAAAGGTGATGTGTGGGCATCAGCATCACAGGATTTCGATTCCATATTGTTCGGAACCCCCACTCTTGTGAGGAACATGACCATAACTGGAAGGAGAAAGGTCCCGGGAAGGGATCAGTACAGGGACGTGAAGACTGAGATAATAGACTCTAAGGAATTCATGGGATCACTGGGCGTAACAAGGGAACAGCTTGTGGACATGGGCATAATGATAGGTACGGATTTCAACCCGGGAGTTTCGGGAATAGGCCCAAAGAAGGGATTGAAACTGATCAAGGACCACGGTGACCTCGAACACGTAATGGAACATCTTGGGATAGAGATCCCAGGTTATCAGGAGATCCGGGACATATTCCTGAACAGCGAATACTCCGATGATTATTCCACCGCCGCCTCGGAGATAGATAGAGAAGGCGTCATCAGGATGCTCAGGGAATATGATTTCTCAGAGGAAAGGGTGGAGAACACACTTGACAAGATAGATATCTCCAGAAAGAACACAAAGGCAAAACAGAGCCAGCGTTCCCTTGATGCATTCTTCTGATCTATGAAATTAAGAATGTGGTCCTAACAGGACCGTTTGTCCACTGACTCACTTCAGATGTATCTGTACTCCACCATAGTGAGGGCTGTACTCCGAAAGCATATCATAAGGTTCGGAGAAGGGTGATGCCGCACTGAGCCCCATCAGAGTTATGGTGTTGTCTATGCAGACAACATCACCTTCAAGATTTGGAACTATGATCATTGTCCTGTAATCCGCACTCATATGCACATAGTATCTGGAACTTGTGAAGAAATCAGATGTTATGGAATCAGGACCTATCCTTCTTACCGATACGTCCGGATACGATCCTATGCTTGCGGCAGGTTCTGATATAGTGGTGTTCACAACATCCATGGTTGGTGCCCTGTTCTGGAGGGACCCGATTATCTTGCGGTTCTCTATGTCCTTCAGTTCAAGCTCCTGCATAAGTATGGACATCTCCTTCAACTGTGATTCATACTCTGCCTTGGTCTCTGCCACAGCATTGGATATCTCCTCCGCTATCGCCTTGCCGTATCTGTCCTCCATAAGAGGTTCTATTGAATCCCTGTGCTTCTCCCAGATGGTCTCGGCGATCTCCCCGAGCTGTTCCTTCTTAAGTTCGAACATGAACGATGAATCTATCCTCTGCAGAGGTCTTGCATAATAGTTGTTGCTCATCAGAAGATTCTGTTCCAGACTGCATATCCATGTCTCACCGGGCAGTATAACGTTCTTGTAGTTCTTGTCCCTTAGAACAAGTATCCCTTTGTATCTTCCTGAGACATTACCTCTGTCATCGTACTCGAACGTGACAATGGCAGCCTTTCTTATCTTATACCAATCATCATCGGTCGTGCCGTATTTCTCATTGAGACCGGTGATGAAATCGCCTATTTCCATTTCACTTCACCTCCTCAACCGTCAATGTATTCGGAACATCCATATCCTCTTCTGTCTCGGTCATACCATCTGGGAATTCCTCATGAGGCTCATTCTGATGATTGAACATCGACATCAGGGGCATCTTCTCCAATTCGTAGAATCTGTCCCCTACCCTCTTCAATTCATGGGATACTGATTTATTGAATGCTGCGACCTCGACCCTCTTACCTGCTGCCTGTACATGCTGTATCGCAGGAATGAAATCAGCGTCACCGCTCACTACCAACGCAACATCGTAATGGTCCCTCAATGCGTGTACGACCATTTCGCAAGCCATGGCCACATCCACCTCTTTCTGAATGTGTTTGGATTGATCGAAGGATTCCCTGGCGATGACCCTGAATCCCAGATAGCTCAGACGGTCGTGGAATCTTTTTGATCCGTCATCCATCCCATAAGGCATACGGGTATCGAAAACATAGGCTGCCACAAGGTCCCTTGCTCCCGTAAGCTGTCTAGCCAGCGCAAAAAGGTCCAACCTGAACTTTCCTGCTTCCGCTGTTTCGACGCTTTTCATGATGTTCTGTACGTCGATGAACATCATCACTTTGTCATTCTTGTTGTTGCTCACTAATGTCATTGCAACACGCCCCCCTGGTTTTTATCGCTTGTGACAGCCTATCTTTTCCCTATCTGAATCATCAGAGACAGACAGGTCAAAGACAACATTGTGTTATCTTTAACTAATCAATAACATGTATCCTTATTTAACAATAGCTGCCGACTCGCAATATATTGCAATCTTCCTCAAATATATAGGTAGCTTATACGATAATAAGTAGTTATTCCAATAACGTGAAACTTGGAAGATATATTCGAACGCGTTCTACAGCATTAAGTATTTAATCAGAACGTCAATTGCCTGATACGGTCTGGCAAGATATACCGGGCTCAAGAGGATTAGCGATGATAAAGCAGGTCCGCGCGAATTATGATGCGCCAGTTATAGAGAGGGAGATCCAGGACTTCTGGGGATCCAGCAATGCTTATGAGAAGACAAAGGAACTGAGATCGGAAGGGGAGAAGTTCTACTTCCTTGACGGTCCTCCGTACACCACGGGATCCATTCATCTTGGGACAGCGATGAACAAGGCCCTGAAGGATATCATGATAAGATACCTCAGGATGAACGGTTACAATGTCCGAGACCAGCCCGGTTTCGATATGCACGGGCTTCCGATAGAGGTCCAGGTGGAGAAGAAGATCGGTGTACACTCAAAGAAGGAGATCGAGGAGATAGGTATCGACAAGTTCGTTGATACCTGCAAGAAATTCGCAAATGATCTCAGGGAGAGCATGACGGATCAGTTCAAACAGCTCGGAGTATGGATGGATTGGGACGACCCCTATCAGACATTGAAACTGGATTTCATAGAATCCGCGTGGTGGACCGTCAAATGTGCTTATGATAAGGGCCTACTTGGGCCATCCAGCAAGGTTGTCACGTGGTGTCCGAGATGTGAGACCGCACTTGCGGAGGCAGAGATAGAGTATTGGGACGAGAACGATCCTTCCGTGATGGTTAGGTTCCCGCTCGTTGAGAACAACGATATCTCACTGGTGATATGGACAACAACCCCTTGGACCCTTCCTTCGAACATGGCGGTCGCGGCCCACCCTGATTTCGAATACGCTAAAGTGAGACTATCGGGAGACAAAGGAGAGGAGATAGTCATATGCATGCTCTCTCAGGCAGAGTATGTGGCAAAGAAGGGAGGCTATGACAAATTCGATGTCATAGACAGACTGAGTGGAAAGGAGCTCGAGGGCATAGAGTACATACCCCCCTTTGACATAGATCCCCAATATCTGAAAAGAAGCGACTGGACATTCAGGGTCCTGAATGCGGATTACGTTGAGAAGGACAATACAGGTCTTGTACATACAGCCCCCGGTTTCGGTCCGGATGATTATGAGACGGGAAAGAAATATGGGATAGAACCATTCTCACCCGTAGGAGAGGCCGGAAGATTCACCGAGGAATTCCCTCTGATGGAGAACAAGAAGGTAAGGGCCTCCAATGACGATATAATAAAATATCTCGACGAGAAGGGCATACTTTTCAATTCAGACAAGGTCAAGCACAGATACGGTCACTGCTGGAGATGCAAGACCCCTATAATCTACAGGAACACACGCCAGTGGTTCATAGACGTCCCAAGCATAAAGGAAACGATGCTGGATGAGATCGACAGGGTGAAATGGGTACCTGAATGGGCAGGAGAATCCAGAGAGAGGAACTGGGTCGAAGGTGCCAGGGAATGGTGCGTATCCCGTCAGAGATATTGGGGGATACCCATGCCCGTATGGGAGTGCGAATGCGGAGAGACGCATGTCGTCGGTCAATATAAGGAACTTCACAAAGGAGAAGGATACACTGACGGAATGGACACCCACAGACCTTGGATAGATGAGGTCACATTCAAATGTCCGAAGTGCGGACGCACTATGAACAGAGTAAAGGATGTCCTTGACGTCTGGTTCGATTCCGGGGTAGCGGCATGGGCTCAGCTCGGATATCCTGCAAAGAAGGATGAGTTCGACAGATGGTGGCCTGGAAGATTCATAATAGAGGCACATGACCAAACAAGAGGGTGGTTCTACACCCAACTTGCATCCGGAGTTGTATCATTTGACCGTTCACCTTACGATGAAGTGATGATGCATGGATGGGTCCTTGACCCCAAAGGACAGAAGATGTCCAAATCCAAAGGTAACATAATAGAGCCCATGGAGATCATAAACGAACTAGGGGCAGATGCTCTGAGACTGTACTTGATCAAAGCGAATGCCCCATGGGAGGATACGGCATTCCAAAAGGATGGTCCAAAGAATGCTAGGAAGATACTGAACACTTACTGGAATGTCGTCAACTTCGCCTCCACATACATGAACATAGACGACTACGATCCGTCCAAGCACTCTCTGGACAGCGTCCGTAAGAACCTCAGGGATGAAGATAGATGGATGTTATCGAGGACCGAGAAGGTCAAGAAAGCAGTGACACAAGGATTGGAATCCAGAGAACTCCACAAGGTCGCAAGGGCATTGGAGGATTACATAATGGAGGACCTCTCGCGCTGGTATGTCCGTCTTGTGAGGGATAGGAGCTGGAGCGAGGAGAGCGACTCAATGGACGATAAGATCGCATCATACTTCGTTCTTCATTATTCCATAATGAACACTGCTCTACTGCTCGCTCCATTGACACCCCACATCTCAGAGGAGGTGTACCAGCACATGGGAGGGACAAAGCTCTCAGTACACATGGAGGATTGGGTGGAATACGACGAATCACTTATGAATGATGATCTCGAGCGCAGTATGTACCTGATACAGAATGTCATAGAGGTCGTAGCGGCAGAAAGGGCCAAGATGAGCAGCAAGCTCAGGTGGCCTTTGAAGCAGATCTTCATAAAAGGGGAGGGGGACGTGAACCTCTCGATATCCACTTTCGAGGATGTCCTGGCACAGCAAGGGAACATAAAGAAGATCGAATATGCGACCGAAGCCCCTGCAGGACTTGAGGGTGTGGATTTCGACGGCGGACAGATATTCATCGATTTCGATGTCACACCCGAGATCGAAGCAGAAGGATATGCCAGAGAACTCATCAGAAGGATACAGCAGATGAGAAAGGACATGAAACTCAATGTTGAGCAATACATCAACTGCGACGTAAATGCCGAACCTTATCTCGTGGATCTCTTCGGCACATGGGTGGACCACATCTCCACCGAGGTCAGAGCAAAGAAGCTTGTGTTCACAGACAGCCCTGGCGGCGATGAGATCAAGACATGGGATGTCATGGGAAAGGACATCGTCATCGGAATAAGCTCCGCAGAGCAATAAACAGGGGGTTCGTCCCCTTTTTCCTTATTCTTATGGATCGATCAAAGGTCATGCGCAATAGGTATGTAGATCCTGTCCACATCCAACCCCATTACATTCTTACTGCCGCCTACCACAACGAAGAAGTCCAACGTATCCATGCCACTCAGATCGGCCGATCCGTTCAATTTGAATTCTATTATGACCCATCCCGATCCTCCGCCGCTGGCTATGCCCATGGAGTAAGGCGTTGAACGTGCTATCTCCACAAAATTTCCTCTGGACCCCCCATATGTAGTGATATATTCATTTGACATCTCATCTCTGTAACTGCAAAGAACACTCACAAGATCAAGTCCTTCATAGCGAGTACCGAACTCTACTCCGCCGATATCCGTTTCACCAACCTCTATTTCGGCTACGATCTTTATTTTCAAGGAGTCTTTGTTTTGCATGACAAAGAACGTTCCTTTTGCAGAGGTACCGACCTCAGGAGCATCCGCCTCGAAATCGAACACTGATGTTAGTCCCTCATTTACAGGATATCTGTTGTTATCCTTTTTATCGAGATCCACATAATTGACACCTACAAGAACAAGAATGGCAACTATACACACTGCCAAAGCTACCTTGAGATATGATTCCTTCATTGTCCTTAACTCCTGATGCCACATCATCCATATTTTTGGACGAAATCACACCAAATTGTGCCATATAAAATATTATGGGCATATTATTCAGCATTACGTAATTCACACTATGGTGTTGAAAGTTTCAATAAAGATTCTTTAATTGTTGATCATTTCAATAACATCTTATTTACGACCTCGTGTGTCAGAGGCACAATCGAACTATCCTTCTTTATTTCGACGGGATCGACCCATTCAAAACTTACATTCTCTTTATTGAGAATCGGTTTTGGATCCTTGACCTTGAAGAGGAACGGATACACTTCCCATATCACATCCCCCTCACGAACATATACTGGAGGGAGTGATGCATCGGGATCGGGAACAGATATCTGGGTCTCTTCCATTATCTCTCTTTTGGCAGCTTCTTCCGGAGATTCTTCTCCTTCCATCTTACCTGCTACCAAGGACCTTGCTCCAGGGAACGACCTTGCCGTATCTGGCCTTTGAAGCATTAGAACCTTACCTTTATCGTATATCGCGGATGATACCACCCTTATCAATTTCGTACCTTTGATCTCGACAGTTCCCTCATCCCCATCGACGATGACCTCATCACCTTCATTGAATATGTCCACATTGATCTGATCGACCATTGGTATTGATGAGATGACCGCACCTGTGGTTACGATGGTCTCCGCTGATTCATTGATTACGGCAGCAGGGGCCTTGCCATGGACCATCAGATCATACATCACAAAGGATCCGACAGTGCTTCCTTTACCTCTCGGGAAAACGAATACCTTTCCGGCGATGTTGCCCTCCCTTACTTTCAATTCTCCGGTCGAAGCATTTACGCCTCCCAGGAAACTGAATGCGTCATCGAGTTTCAGGACCTTTCCTTCGACCTTGCCTGAGGATATCGCTCTCCCTTTTATCATCAGAACACCACCTCCATGAGTTTGGAGATGTCCCTGCACATGACATCCTGAGAACACAATGTGGGAAGATAATTCCCTGCCTTTGCAGAGTTGGTACCTGTTCGTTTGAATGTCCCCTCTATCGGAGCGACCACCATACATGTATCTGCCAGTACAGGTCCGAACTCCTCCATTATGGTAACTTCATCCTTACATTCATCCCTTACCTTCGATGAAGTGCAGAACCATATCTCCACATCCTTGTTCCTTTTCTTCTTGCCTTTCAGGAATGCTGCGATATCCTTCATCTCCTTTGGGCTGAGATGAGGGCATCCCAAAGCGATCAATTGAACATCATCCACCTTGTTCAGTTTGTCATAGGCCGCTTTTATCTCTTTATCACCTATGCTTATGACATCCAACCCGCTTACATCGAAGTTCCCTGCTTCTGGAGTTACTCCCTCGACGTGATACAATGCAACGGAACCTGATGCTGCCATTGCTGCCGACATTGTCTTCGCATCATCGACGGTTGGATCTATGCCTCTGAAATAAGGTATCCCTCCGCCGATGGCCATCCCCACGGCTTGACCCAGCATGGAATAGCTGAATATCGTTCCATCGATATCAGCATCTATTACGACAGTGGGTCTTCTGTTCTCATCCAGATGCAGACCGTAGTTCGCTGTCTTTCCTAGTATTGCGGCGGCAAGAGCTCCGGGTCCGCCTTCCCTGTTGGTCCTAGCACCGATGTACGAATTGACAAAGGACAAAGCGGAGGATTCCGCCCACGCTACGTGATCCCCCAAAGATGGGACATTGTCACCGAGATACGGTGTGCACGAACAGGTGGTCTTCACGCCCATATTTCCATACAGCTCTATTATCTTCAGTTGTTTCTCAGCGAAATCCAAAGGGATGTGCATCTCCTTCCATCTCTCCCTGTCCATACCAACTGGGTTCAGGGTCGACGGGACCGTGACGAATGCTCCGCCTTTCACCATATCCTCGAGATACTTCAGACCTCCATCGCCGATGGTCTTGTATGATGCCCCTGAAAGGTGTGCGGATGTTATATCGATGAGATCCTCTGCGCCGTATATCTTACCCAATGCGACCAAGAGTTCCATTGCCTTTTGGCTGCTTTCGCCTTCTTCTCCGGCTAAAATATTCTCTTCTTCCTTGGTAAGATACATGCTCCGACATAGTCTATCAGGAATTAATCAATTTTGTCGTTTGGTTACTATGTGCCTTAAGCATTTTGGAAGGTTTTTTCGCTCATCCCTATGGAACGGGACACAGAGATCACATTTTCCATGGCGGGGGCAGTTCCTATCCGGACAGGGACAGTCCTCTGGACATTCAGGTGACATTGAAGAAAAATAAAATTGAGAAGTTAAAATGGTTTTGACGCTTTTGAAGGACGATCGATCAGAATGAGTCCGATATCCTTCCACCGGCTATTATAGTACCTGCAGTAAGTATTGCAGCAGCTATGGCCAGGGAGTTCGCGCTTACATCCCCTACACCTATCAGTCCTGCTCCGAAATAGATTATGACCGACAGTATCAGGAAATAGACTATTGCAAAGACAATGTATAATATCAATGCAAGAATCGCATTTAGTATTCCTTTTCCATCCATAATTGCACTTTCCTGCCCCATCCCTGAGGCTGGATATGTAGATTTACATAGTAAGCATATATATTTATCCCTATTTTTTGTATAAAAATTGCGTTTTTCAGTGGATTTGAGCTATTTTTTAGATAAAGAAAAAATAAAAGGTTTGGTTGGTTCTGATCATTCTCCTGTCTTAACTGCCCACTCCGCACTTTGTTTCTGAACGGATATCATCCTCTTGTAAAGGCCGTCCTCTTTGACCATTTCCTCATGTGTCCCTTCTTCAACGATGTTCCCGTCCTGAAGTACTACGATCTTATCTGCTCCAACGATAGTACGGAGTCTATGGGCTACTACCACGACAGTCTTGTTACGGATTAGATTTGATATTGCCTCTTGGATCTTGGTCTCGTTACCGGCATCCAATGATGCGGTGGCCTCGTCCAACAGTATGACCGGTGCATCCTTCAACAAAGCTCTTGCGATGGATATCCTCTGCCTTTCCCCTCCGGACAGTGTGTATCCGTTCTCGCCGATGACCGTGTTGTATCCATTGGACAGCTTATTGATGAAATCCTCGCATTGAGCGTTCTTCGCTGCTTTCATTACCTCTTCATCCGTGGCATCCTTCTTTCCTATACGGATGTTGTTCATCACCGTGTCATTGAACAGGACAACATCCTGGAACACGATCGCATAGCTCTGAAGCAGCGCTTCCGGTTCAACTGAGTTCACGTCGGTCCCTCCTATCTTGATGGATCCTCTGTTGACATCCCAGAATCTTGCCGCAAGTTTCGTTATTGTGCTCTTACCGCTTCCGCTTGGTCCCACCAACGCAGTGACCTCGCCCTGTTTTGCAGTGAATGATACGCCATGCAACACCTCATTGTCATTGTATGAGAATGCAACATCGTCGAATACGATATCATAGCCTTTGGGTTCATATTCTGATGATCCTCCCTGAACAGGATATTCGTTGATCTCCTTCATCCTCTCTATCCTGACCCCTGCATTGAATATCTCCGCAATGTGCATCATAGCAGTTGACAGCGGGTCATACAATCTTGATGCGACAAGAAGGAAAAGTATCAGTTTGATTATATCGATCTGTCCGTTGGACAGCAGATATGTTCCGACTATCACGACCAACGCTATCCCGATCCTCAGAACAAGCTGGCTTGCCGAAACGAATATCCCGGTCACCAACTCTCCTTTGATCTGTGCCTTGTAGACCTTGTCGAACCTGTCATCGAGATCGTTGAGCATCTTGTTGTCCATGTTGTATCCTTTGACGACCTTTATCCCTTCCAGACACTCCTGTATCGTATCGGATGAGTTCACAGTTGCCTTGATGCTCTTCCTGCTGAGATTGTCCTGTATCCTCTTGGTACCGAACAACAACAGCATGGATATCGGAAGGGCGGCAAGCAAAGCTATTGCCATCTTCCAATCGAATACGAACATGAATATCCCGATGATAACCAGTGACAGTATAGATCCCAACAACTGAGGTACGGTGTGGGAGAATGTCGTCTCCAGTGCGGTTGCGTCCCCCATGAGAGTTGACGTAAGATCTGCCAGGTCCCTCTTTCCAAAGAAGGATAACGGCAGTTTCCGGAGGGATTCTGCCAATGTTATCCTTCTGTTGGCGCTTTCCTCATATGCGGACACATAACACTCATTGTATTGGATGTGGTGTGCCACATATATCAGACCAAGCAGAAGAAGGGCTGCACTTGTATAGAGATAAACATTCATCTCGTTCGTCGGATTACCGAATATGGGATTCGTTAGTTCTATGACCACCAGGATCATGAGCCATATCGGAAGCATCAGGGATATATTGGCGACCGCAGAAGCTGCCGTTGCCTTCTTGAGGTCCGAAGCACCCTTATCCGTAAGGGCGAAGAGTTCCTTGAGGGATCTCATGCCCCGGCCCCCTTTATGTTCCAAGCTATGCCTTTCTGGTACTCTGTCCACATTGCGGCATATGTCCCATCCTTGGAAAGGAGCTGATCATGCATTCCGCATTCAGTGATGCTTCCTTCATCGATAACTATGATGTTGTCCGCCTCTCTGACAGTGGATAGTCTGTGTGCTATCATTATGACCGTTTTGTTCTTGATGAGTTCATTGATGGCCATCTGTATCTCATGTTCATTCTCAGGGTCGGCGAATGCCGTTGCCTCATCCAGAACTATGATCGGAGGATCCTTGAGTATCACCCTTGCGAGAGCTATGCGTTGTTTCTCTCCTCCGGAGAGATATGTCCCTTTGGTACCGATTATAGTGTCTATGCCATCGGGGAACTTCTCGATTATATCGTTGCATCTGGCCATCTCTGCGGCCTTCAGTACCCTTTCCCTATCTGCTGTCGGGTCCCCGATCAATATGTTGTCATAGATGGATTCCTTGAACAGGAATGATTCCTGATGGACATACCCTATCCTATCCATCAGTTCCTTCGGATCGACATTCCTTACGTCAACTCCCCCTATAGTAACGGAGCCGTTGTCAACATCCCAGAAACGCGGGATCAGATTGGCGATTGTGCTCTTACCGCTTCCCGACGGACCAACCAACGCTGTGACCGTTCCCTCCTTTGCTTTGAACGATACCTCTCGGATCGCAGGATCCTTTCCTCCCTCATATGTGAAGGTGACCTTGTCGAACACCACCTCGTTATCGGATGGTACCTTCGGATCATTCGTTATCTCCAGAGGTTTCTGTTCGAGTATGTTGTTGATACGTGTGACGGAATCCCCGACCTGCATGGTTGCGGATCCGGTATACAGAAGCCTTACCATCGCAACCGTGGCGGTCGGAGTGAATACCAGATAGAACATCAGACTGAGAACAAACTGTTCATTCCCGGTGGCGGCCTGTCCGATTATTATACCCGCAGGTATCAGGAAGATGAAGGATGCATTGACGAGCGTCATGAATGTCGTCATTGCCCCTCTCATCGACATCGTGTACTTCAGGACATAATCCTTGTATCTGACAATTGAATCGTAGAAGTTCTTGAACGATCTTACGGTCTGTCCGAACACCTTCACAACGGATATCCCTCTTACGTATTCAACAGCCGAGTTCTCCATCTCCGCCAGGGATTCCTGGTACAACTCGATGAATCCCATCCTGCTCCTCTTCATGACCCATGCGAACTGTATGGCGAATCCCATTATCAGAGGTATTATGCATAGCAGTCCCAGCCTCCAATCGAAGAACATCATCATGACAATTATCGTAATAGGTGCGACGACCGCCGCTGCCAGATCTGGGATGTTATGGGCCAGGAAACCTTCCGTCTGTGCAACGTTCGAATCCACGACCTTCCTTATCTTACCGCTCGGATTGTTTATGTGGTAACCCAGAGGCAGCGATATGAGATGCTGCATCAATGCATATCTTGTCTTCGCCATGGTCTTGAATGCACCGTAATGAGTGCACATGAGACCGACGAAGTAGCAAAGCATACCTGCAACCACAAGTCCAACGGCCATCCAACCATATCTGATCATCATTCCGGTGTCCATATCGGCCACGACACCTCCGCTTTCGATTATTATCTCGAATATGTAATAGATGCAGACAAAGGGTCCAACCAACAATATGGAACTCAATGCTGCGAATATACATCCGAGAATGATCGCAAAACGGTATTTTCCAGCCATTTCAAATAGCTGGCTGACCACCGATTCTTTTTTCATTTGTCTTTCTCCAATGAATTTAGTATATCCTAAATATTCATATGGAATGTACTTTTCATATTATAAGTTTAGGATATCCTAAAAATTATATACCCTTCAGATGATTGCTCCTCCAGCCGATCATGATCAACGATAATCGGCAAATGAGGAAACAATATGGATCTGAACGTTAGAGATCTGATCACCATTGTCATACTGAGTGTGATAATGCTGATCATACAATTCTTAGTGGGGTCAATCACAGCATTCAACGTGTTCGTGAGCATGGTGCTGTCATCTGCGATCATCTGCTTCCTGAATGCGACCGTGTTCCTGCTGATGTCGGCAAGGGTGAAGAAAAGAGGACTTTTCCTGATATACACCCTGCTCATGAGCGTAGCATACGTGATAATGGGATACTGGTTCCTGTTCCCTGTGCTTTTGGCGATAGGTCTGGTCGGAGAGTTCGTGATAATGAGGGGGGAGAACTCCTATGAGAGCATGAACAGAGTGACTGGACTGTGGACATACTTTAGTTTCACATTCGTTTTCATATCTGTCATACCAATAGCATTCCTTTGGGATATGTATTCAAAGATAGCTGAGGCAGGAGGTTTCAGCGAGGAATACCTTGATGCGGCACATATGTACTTCACGGATCCCCTTTGGTTGTTGGTGATATTCGCATTGACCACTGTCTGCGGATTCCTGGGATGTCTGTTCGGAAGGAAGCTGATGAAGAAACACTTCGAGAAGGCCGGAATGATCTGAATGAGATACAAGATGCGGTTCCACGTAGGCACCCTGTTCGCAGTGCTCATAATCAATATGGTGACTGCGTTCCTGTCCGCTTGGACATGGTGCGCGCCTGTGATGTTCATTGTGATGGTCGTGTTCATGACCATACAGGGTTTCTATGGACCGCTGAAATATTACATTCCGATATTTGCGATCATAATGGCCGTACTTTTCATAAAAAGAGAGTTGGCCATATCCGATCTCATAATACCGGAATTCTTCTTCTTTATGATCCTGAGGTTGCTTCCAACGATAATGTCCGCACACTGCATAATGAAGACCCAGCCTGGAGAGACGTCTTCATTCCTTCAGAAGGCAAAGCTGCCAAATAATGTGTCATTGATGTTGACGGTCGCATTCAGGTTCGCACCTTCCGTAGGAAGCGAAGTGTCCTCAATAAAGGACAACATGAAGAACAGAGGTATGCTGTCTGCGGGTTCCGTTGTCAGACATCCCGCGAGGACGGTCGAATATGCTTTTGTCCCATTGATGATAAGGAGTCTCGACATAGCGGATGACCTAACTCTCTCAGCAATGACGAGAGGAGTGGAAGCACCTCACAGAAGGTACAGTTATTTCGATATCAAGTTCAGAGCCCAGGATGTGATCTGTATCGTATGCTTCCTGATCATCACCGGTTCTTTGCTCTATTACGGGGGATTGTCCGTATGATAAGGATGGAGGACATGAATTTCCGATACGACCAGGGAGATGACGGCGTAAACGACCTATCATTGAACATCAATGAGAATGAGATAGTTGTGTTGCTTGGGGCTTCCGGAAGCGGAAAGACCACAGTGACCCGACTGATCAACGGTCTTGCACCTTCATTCTACAAAGGAGACCTAACTGGTTCACTTTACCTGAACGGCAAGGACCATAATGGGATGCAGATGTGGGAACGGAGTTCCTTGGTAGGAACCGTCTTCCAGGATCCCAGGAGTCAGTTCTTCTCATATGTAGTGGAAGGGGAGATCGCATTCGGATGCGAGAACATGGGCCACCCATCCGAAGAGATACGGAACAGAGTGGCAAAATCGATGGATGAACTGAACATACACGATCTGTCGGGGAAGAGTTTGGATAAACTGTCGACAGGGGAGAAACAGAAGATAGCAGTGGCATCGATCCTGGCAATGGGCCCGGGAATACTCGTTCTGGATGAACCATCATCAACACTTGACACCGAATCCACCATATGTCTAAGGGACATAATATCATCCCTAAAGGAAAAGGGTCACACCATCGTAGTGGCCGAACACAGATTATGGTATCTTGCCGATATTGCTGACAGATTCATATTCATGGACAAGGGACGTGTGACGGACAGTCTAACTAGAGAGGAGATCGCCACTCTCCCGGACCAAGAGATCGAAAGACTCGGATTAAGAAAGCTCATCTACGGTTCCCCTCAACTGAAGAACCCCTCCCAAGAAGGGTCCGTTGTGATGTCGGTTAACGGACTATCCCATTTCTACGGCAAGAACAAGGTCATTGAGAATATGGATCTGGAGATAAGGAAGGGGGAGATACTTGCGATCACCGGAAAGAACGGTGCAGGAAAGACGACCTTGGCCAGGATATTGAGCGGATTCCTGAAACCGAAGAAAGGAAGGATACATATTGATGACAAGGAAGCATCAAAACGAGATCGTATGAAAAGGGTCAGATTCATTCCTCATGATACCCTCACACAATTGTTCGGGGAGAGCGTGATCGGGGAAATGCTGCTTATGTTCGATAAGACCGATGAGAATATCGAAAGAGCCAAGAGCATACTAACAGAATTGGGATTGATCGATCTCAAGGACAGACACCCGGCCACATTGTCGGGAGGACAGAAACAGAGATTGGTGATCGGTGTGGCGATGATGGAGGATGTAGATATCGTAATACTTGATGAACCTACATCAGGACTTGACAAGAGGAACATGATGTCCATATCCAAAGCATTGAGGAAAGCTTCGGAATACGGAAGAACGATAATAGTCATAACTCATGATAATGAGTTCATTGAGGAGACATGTACCCGCATATTCAACATCACAGATAACAATAATATGACATGACATATCATTTCTTACGCAGAATGTCATTGTCGCCATTATTGATTGTTGTATATGGAATCGTATGATCACCATAGATCAATATAAAATAGCACACCCGTGATCAGCACATTCACGATCATCATTGCCAGTCCTGCTATGATGAAATATCTGGATATCTTCCGATTGTCCGATGTTACTCTTTCAACTCCCTTATCCGAATATGTCTCATCGGTTGAGAATGGGAATAATTGAAGTTCTAGACCTAGTATCAACAACACAATACCGCATATCCCTATTCCCATTCTTGGGAAGAATATGGCCAAGAAGAAGTGTCAGAAGCATCAGTATGACGCTCTTCTTATACCATTTGTCATGGAATGTTTTGAATTCAGCGTACCCTTCCTCACAATCATCACTGCAGAATCGATCGACACATGATCCATTGCAATAGGCACATCTCAATTCATCATACTCCTGTATGATATCGCATCGGTATTCATCCATATATTCAATTGGATTTGAAATGAGTCTGTGAGTACTGCCCTAGTATGTTAAGGTCCGATGAACAAAGCATTAAATATTCTGTATCGTATCATATTAGTACGATTGTACTAATTACAATATTGGAGATATGACTATGGAAATAGGAGTGAAATACGCCACAATGATAGTGAAGGATATGGACGAATCCATTGGTTTTTACAAAGATGTCATGGGTTTCGAGATAGACAGCCAGTATCATCCTGCACCGGGGCTTGTGATAACATTGATGAAGGGCAAAGGAGAATCGATGGTGGAACTCATAAAGAACGATGTCAACGATGTTGGATTCTATTCTGTAGGGATGGAGGTTGATGATATGGATTCTGCACTTGAACATTTCAGATCGAAAGGTGTTAAGATAACCGGAGAACCTGCACCAACCTTGGTGGGGCATGTTGCATTCATAGAGGACCCCAACGGAGTGAGATTAGCTCTGATACACCACCACGATTGATCGTAAATGGAGAACAATAAATGAAAAGGGATACAAGAGAGGATATTCTCAAAACAGCGAAGGAACTGTTCAATGAGAGAGGATACAACGCAGTATCTGTCAGGGATATTGCTGATGCCGTTGGGATAAGCAAAGGCAACCTCACATATCACTTCAAAAAGAAGGAGGATATCGTGGAGGCCATCCTTGCCGGCAATCCATCAGGACCTCTTCTTGATGTCCCTTCAAACCTCAAAGGTCTGGACGATTTCTTCATGAACATTGAAAGGGTTGTTAAAGAGAATCCCTTCTATTTTTGGCATCACGCACAGATGTCCCAGATATCTGAACCTATTAAAGAACAACAAAGGGCAGTCTACGAGAATAATGTAAAGGTGCTCAAGGATGCATTCCACGAACTGAATAAGAAAGGTATCTTAAGAAGTGAGGAGTTCGAAGGAGAATATGAGAACCTTATAGACAACATTCTGATATCAGGGATATATTGGATGCCATTCTGTCAATTGAAAGCAGATGATGTCTCAAAATACAGTTTCAGAGATCATGCATGGAGAACGATACATCACATCCTTTATCCTACCGAGAAAGAAGAGATCATTGAACACCGGATCCAATAATGAATTGAAACATTAATGGAACATGATTTATTATCAAAACGTAATACGTAATGTAACCATGCACAACAAAGGTTTGATGGAGATACTGGACACTGTAATTCCCATTATTGAACAATATAAAGATGTCAAAAGTGCCTATCTGTTTGGATCATACGCCAAAGGAGAATCAGATGAGAAGAGTGATCTTGACATCCGGATCGATGCAGACAATATACGAACTCTGGACCTTTGTGGACTAATGGTAAAAATGGAACTGGCATTGAATATGCCTGTGGATTTGATCCCAACCGACTCAATGAGCAATGAATTTCTCGATTCGATAAGAGAATATGAGATGATTATATACAAGAGAATAAACTGATCGATACTGATTATTCTGTGACCTTACACGGATATTCTGCAAATCATTTTGATGATTCAATCTTCAAGGTCGGGGGAGACCCAGATTTCAGCGATATTGCAAAATGATCATTTCCTTTTGCTGTGAACTTGTATTCTCCTACAAAAGTATTGGAGCTGAACTTTCCTTTCTCTATCATCTTGAATGTGTGTTCTCCGGGATCGGTACCGAATATCCCTGCCCCATTACCAATGTTGATAGTGTCCTTATCATCAAGGGTGATCTCGATATTCTCAAGGGGCACTTTGAACCTGCTGTTCTTAACAGACACAGTTATCGTATATTCGCCCCAGTATCCCTTTATGTCATCCTTCGAGAAGATCCCATATGAGTTCAGTTCCTCATTTTCGATCTTTGCGGCATATGCATCATATTGTTTCTTGTCCCTGAATGACAACAATGCTTTCATGCACCAGGCATCAAGACAATCCGAATCCATCAGGAGTACGCTGTCCACTAACTTCGAAGCTGTCTCCCAATCCTTATCCTTCAATGCGTTCTTTGCCATCTTCAGATGATTCCGGATATCATCTGTTTTATCGATGGTCACCTTACCAGTGATCTTCGGTTCATTGATTATCTTGCTTCCGCAATGTACGCAGAATCCGGATCTCATGTCCTCTTCCATTTGGACCGAGCCTCCGCAGTGTGGACACTTTAACGCTATGAGGGCCATGGATATCTATCGAGATTCAATACTTAACAGTTATCTGTTGTTAATGGGCAACGTCCAAGTAATTCCTCAACCCTCACAACAAAATATCCACAAGTACCACAGCAAAAATGTCACAACTCCCACAATTATATAATACTGGATATCAATAACTGAACAATGGACAGATACAGACCAAGATTGGCAGATATTGAATTGCAGAGAGGCTTGGAAGCATTCGGTGCAGTTCTGATAGTCGGACCAAAATGGTGTGGAAAGACAACTACTGCGAATCAAGCTGCCAAGAGTGCCATATATCTACAAGATACAGATAAGGCAGAAGAATATCGCAAGATGATGGATATCAAACCCTCACTTTTATTAGAAGGGGATAAACCCAGACTGATAGATGAGTGGCAAATGGCCCCGGGTCTTTGGGATGCTGTCAGACACAGTGTGGATGTGCTGTCTGAAGAAGGGCTGTACATTCTGACAGGATCCACTGTTGTTGACGAATCCAAGATATCACACTCAGGTGCAGGAAGGATAGTAAGGATGAGAATGTCCACAATGAGCCTCTTCGAATCTGGAGATTCCAACGGCGAGGTATCTTTGACAGATATATTCATGGGAAAGGAAGTCTCCGGCCATTCCAATCTCTCAATAGAGGATATTGCGGCATTGATTGTACGCGGAGGATGGCCAAGAACAATAGACAAAAATCCAGAGACCGCTCAAGAACAGATCAAAGGCTACTGCGAGACCATATTGGAATCAGAGGTCAAAACCGCTGGCGGGGTCGATAGGGACAGTAACAAGATGCGCCAGATACTTCGTTCCATATCCCGCAACGTATCAACATCCGCACCTGATACCACCATACTTTCCGATATAGAGAGTAAGAACATCTCCATTCATATCAACACTTTAAGAGATTATGAGAAGGCATTGAGATCGATATATGTAATAGATGATCTTACTGCATGGACCCCCAAACTACGTTCTAAAGCCACTATAAGGACCTCGGATACAAGACACCTTGTTGATCCTGCAATAGCTGCATACTTCTTAGGTGCATCTGCCAACGACCTTTTGAGGGATCCGAATACATTTGGTCTTCTGTTCGAATCTTTGGTCGTAAGGGATCTGAGAGCATATACCAGAACTCTGGGAGGGGATGTTTACCACTATCGTGACAGCGACAACTTGGAAGCTGATGCGATAATACATCTGCATGATGGGAGATGGGGTGCTATCGAAGTTAAATTGGGTGCAGGGATGATCGATGATGCTGCAAAGAATCTTTTGAAGATAAGAGAAAAAGTTGCAAATCCTCCATCTTTCCTTGCGGTAATGACCGGAACAGAGTACGCATACAAACGTGACGATGGAGTACATGTTGTACCGATAGGATGCCTGAGGAACTGATCGTCCCTTTACAATAAACCACTTCTTACATACCTGATTCCTCATTTATTATTGTATACCGGATTTAACAACACATGCATATCATATATCTCCCAAACACAATAAACGACTCCACCTGTTTCATATCATTTCCAATAAGTGAGGATTAAATATCTCTATAAAGGTTACATCTTTTGATCATAATGAACAGAGTAAACATTTCTTCACAGTCCCGTACCATCGCATCATTATCTTATTCTGAATACCTGTCCGAATACGAGGTGTCAATATGAGCGAAGTGAGGGCTGCACTTGTCGGTGCATGTGGTAAGATGGGCACTCTGATCATCCGCCGCATACAAGAGACGGAAGGCATCACACTCTCAGCGGCATTTGACCTTGTCAATATAGGTAAGGATATAGGCGAGGTCACTGGCACAGAGAAGTTGAACATACCTGTGTCTGATTCAAAGGACATATCATCCGTTCTTAAAGAAACGAAGACCGATGTCCTTATAGATTTCACGATCGCAAACGCAACTGCCGTAAACGCACCTATTGCCGCCAATGCTGGAGTCAACCTAATCATAGGAACCACCGGATTGACAGCAGAACAAAAGACCGACATAACCGAGGCTGTCATTAAAAACAAAGTAGCTGCAGTGATATCATCCAATTACTCTATTGGGGTCGGGGTTTTCTTCAAACTTGTCCAAGAAGCTGCCAGATATCTGGGTAACGACTATGATGTGGAGATCATCGAAGCCCACCACAACCAAAAGAAGGATGCACCCAGCGGAACTGCTATGACAACAGCCGAGATAATCAGCAAAGAGATGGGTGGCAAGGAGTTCGTCTTTGGACGCGAGGGCATCTGTCCACGCAGTAAGGAGATCGGCATACATGCTGTGAGAGGCGGGGACATAGTCGGTGACCACACAGTTATGTTCATAGGCAACTCCGAACGCATAGAATTACGCCATCAGGCACATACTAGGGAGATCTTCGTAGGTGGGGCGGTCATGGCTGCAAAGTGGATAGTCTCACAGAAGAAGGGTGTCGTCTACGCCATGTCCGATGTGTTGAGCTGAGGAGATATCTGGATCCTCAGCCACATCAGTCGACGAATTTCCGATTGCTAACTTAATTTTCAAAGCGTTACATTTTGTAACGGTTTCATCTATATCATCTTTGATTGGGTAAAGCGGGCCTGCCGGGATTCGAACCCGGGTCAAGGGTTCCGGAAACCCCCATTCTATCCAAGCTATACTACTGGCCCTTATTATTTAGTATTATATCAAAAGATAAGATATTTTGCCGAGGGACCAGATACTTCCCTCGGCGATCCTGGGGCTCCGTCTTGAGAGGGAGGGAGCCGAATGAAGATTTTTTGTTTATTCTTTCTTGTGGAACTCGGTGTATCCGCACTTTCCGCATGATACACGGTCCTTGTGTGATGCCATGAACACACCGGGTCCGCATTTGGGACATACCGGTTTGGATCTCTCGACCTTGTCGCCGTCGACCTTGTAGGCATCCTTCTTTGAAATTGATTTCTTTGGTGCTGCTGCTTTTGCTGCCATTCAGATCACTCCTCTGCTGCGGGTGCTTCCTCTGCTGGAGCGGGCTCATCCTTTGTTATGCCGTTCCTTGTGAGAAGGTATTCCCTCTCAAACGAGAGTGCGCATGCTTTGCTGTCGTAGACCTTTGCGTATCCTTTGGATTTTCCTATTCCGTATACGGATTCCACTTTGTCAACTACGATGCAGTCTCTTTTCGCTTTCATCTTCTTCGCTATATCCTCTGCAACGGCATTCCTGCCGGGTGTGGTCTCTCCCACATGGTCTATTGTGAAATAGACCTCTGTCCTCTTCTGCAAAGGATTCTCTTTCTGGTTCGTTATCTCTATCTTCATTCCAACTCCTCCGTCATTTCCATGAGGTTCTGAGCCTTCATTCGGATGCTCTCATCGGTTACGATGAGCTTCATCCCCTTTCCGGGCCATCCATAGATTATGTTCGTGCCTTCGGGCGAAAGGAGTATGCAAGGTATCGTAGCAAGGTCCTCTTCCCCTTCGACTCGGATTATCTCTTCCTTCCCGTTCAAAGCGTTTGATATCGCCGTTATGAGCTCTGCGGTTATCGTTCCCGCATCGTTCTTCACGACGACTTCCTCCCAACCCTCATCTTTGACGAGGGTTGCGAACTCCGTCATCTCCCTTCTTTCCGTCATTCCATCGTAGATGGTCAGATCGGGGGAGATGCCGTGTCTCCTGACAGTCAGGGACACCACATCCCCGACCGTTATGAGCTTGTTTTTTGTGTTAAGGTCTTTCAGTTCGCTGTCCTTAAGGTCCAAGCCCAAAGGTTCCTTGAAAAACTCTCGGTTCTTCTCGGGCACTCTTCGGCTTGACACTTCCATATCAACGGACCTTCAGAGCATATCTGCCGTTGGCGGTTATTCCCATCCTCTTGGCGATATCCGACCTCTCGAAATCGACAACAGCGACGAACCCCTGCCATTCCCTGGAGGTTTGTCCACCACAGCGGGGACATGTGTCCTCCTCTGTTAGGAAGTTGCACTGTTTGCATGCCCTGTATACCGGACCTGCCATCAGGCCTCACTCTCCTGCTGCTGTCTCTTCTTGCGGTCCTCTTCCAGCCACTGGAGCTTTCCGAGTCCCGGTTGACGCATGGTCAATCCTATCTTGCTGTCCTGAGGGTTCTTCTCGTTGAGATCTATGCTCACGACCCTTGCCTTCACCACATCCCCGACGGAAAGTGACCTTCCGGTATCCTTTCCGATGAGTCTCTGGTTGGATTCATCGATATCCACGCGGTCATCCATCACCTGACTTATGTGAAGGAGGCCGTCCAGCGGACCGAATCTTACGAAGGCTCCGAACTTGAGGATCTCCACTACCACGCCTTCGATTATCTCGTTGTCCTTGAGCTTGAACACCACCTGCTCATACTTCACTGTCTGATAGACAGCTCCGTCTCCGTGGACTATGCGTCCGGGTCCTACAGGTTCAACGTTCCTTATGAGAACGGTGATCTCCCTGTCCTCCCCGATCCTTCCCTCGAAGGTGTCCCAGGTGAGAGCATCTATGACCTTTTCAATATCCTCGTCAAGTTCTGACGGAGGGATCCTTACGATCCTTTCAGCTTCTGTCAACATATACATGGTGGATCCTCTATTATTGCAGGGATTAAGGCACTCCTATATAAATAAATCCATTCGTGCGTCAGAGTACGCGTATAATAAAAGGTATGGGCGGGCGGTGCCCGCCTTGAGTTTAATGTGTTTAGACCACTACGAAGAGCACTGCGGTCACCAGACATATGGTGGACAGCAGTTTCACAAGAACGTGGATCGAAGGTCCTGCAGTGTCCTTGAACGGATCCCCGACGGTATCTCCGACAACGGCTGCGGCGTGAGCGGGTGATCCCTTTCCGCCATGGTTTCCGTCCTCGATGTACTTCTTGGCATTGTCCCAGGCCCCTCCTCCGTTGTTGAGGAAGTTCGCCATGAGTATACCTGTGATCGTACCCACCATGATGAGGGCGCCGACCGCCATATATGCTATGTCCGGGAACAGGAACCTGTAGATCAGACCGAATATCACCGGTACTAGTATAGGCAGAAGTGCCGGAAGCACCATTGCCCTCAATGCACCGCGTGTTGCGATATCGACACAGTCCTTGTAGCTGGGTTCGGATGTTCCGGCCATTATGCCGGGATCCTCACGGAACTGCCTGCGCACTTCCTCGATCATCTCTCCGGCTGCCTTTCCGACGGCCCTTATCGCAAGTGATGCGAAGTAGAACACCAGAACAGCTCCGACAAGTGCACCGACGAATATCAACGGGTCACCGATGTTGACCTGGAACACTTCTGTGAGCGGTACTCCCTTTATCTCGGCAACGATCTCGAAGAACGCTGCGAACAAGAGGAAGGCCGCAAGTGCCGCGGAGGCCATTGCGTATCCCTTTGTGAGTGCCTTTGTCGTGTTACCGGCCGCATCCAGCTTGTCCGTCCTCTTCCTGACCTCTTCAGGTTGGTTGGACATCTCCGCTATTCCGCCTGCATTGTCTGTGATAGGTCCGAATGTGTCCTCTGCCAATATGAATGCGGAGGATGCGAGCATAGCTATCGTTCCCACAGCTGTACCGTACAGACCGAATGCCATTCTCATGGACTCCTCGGGTGCTGCGGGGTATCCGAGCATGTATGTCGCAACTATTGCGATCACAATGCATATGACCGGAAGAACCGTTGATTCCATTCCTGTGGATATTCCTTCTATGACGTTCGTCGCAGGTCCGGTCTCAGATGATTTGGCTATGCGCTTCACAGGCTTGTTGATGCCTGTGTAGTACTGTGTGATGTACACGATAGCCAATCCGAGAGCGATACCCACTACACCGCATCCGAAGTAGTTGTACCACTGTTCACACTCATCCTTGAGCATGTAGAACGATGTTATCGCAAGGAACACCAACACTAACGCCATGGTCACGTAGTAACCCTTGTTGAGCGCTTTGTTCACATCGGTGTTCTCATCCTTCATCCTGACGACGAATATTCCGACGAGTGATGCGATCAGTCCAAATGCCATGAGCACAAGGGGCAGGAACACCCAGTTGTTGCTGAGGTCCACACCCTGGTGGCTTGCGGCAAGTATCACTGCTGTACCGATGACCATCGAACCGATGATCTCTGCTGCGGTAGATTCGAATATGTCTGCTCCACGGCCTGCACAGTCCCCGACGTTATCTCCGACAAGGTCTGCTATCACCGCGGGGTTCCTAGGGTCATCCTCAGGAATTCCTGCTTCCACTTTTCCTACAAGGTCTGCTCCGACATCGGCTGCTTTGGTGTATATTCCACCGCCGAGCTGTGCGAAGAGTGCTGCGAAGGATGCACCGAATGCGTATCCTACTACTGCGTGCAGGGTCTTTGTCATGTCGCCGGCGAGGTATGCATCATATGCGAAAACGACTGCGAACAATCCGAAAAGACTGAGTGCGGAGACTGCGATACCGGATACCGCACCGCCGCGGAAAGAACAAACGAATGCCTCATTCAAAGATCTTGTTGCCGCGCTTGCCGTCCTTATGTTGGAGTTGACGGATATCTTCATTCCGATGTATCCGGAAAGTATCGAGAATCCTGCTCCGATAAGGAAGGCGATCGCGACCATGGGTCCAAGGTAATTCTTGAACGCATCAACGTATCCTGCTAATGCAAGGATGACTGCCAGAATTATGCTGATGATTCCGATCGTCTTGTACTGGCGCCTAAGGTACGCCATTGCACCTGTCTCGATGGCATCGGATATCTTCTGCATCTCAGGAGTGCCTCTGTCCTTGGACCAGACATTCCTGAAGAAATAGATTCCAAAAACCAACGCAATAACAGCTGCGATCGGGATCATGAACAACATATTGTTAAAGTCCAGTATGTCTATCATTTTGGTTTTACCCCTTTAGTTTGACTCCTGTACCCACTCTTCCTATATAATAGTTAGAGCCACTGCGATCTCGGCTAGAGATATGGTTCAAGCGTAGGGATCGGACCACAGTCCTTTCTCTGATGCTATCTCCGACAATTCCTTGACAGTGAGTTCACCGTCATCATCATTGCAGACGAATATCGTTCGGTCCTCTCCGACGAATCCCGCCCCTACTGTCACAAGAGGGTTCAGGACCTCTTTGTCGAATACCCTATTGGCGCATAATGCACCTATGTTGCAGGTCATGGACAGTACGATATCCGCCTCCTTCAGGAGTTCTTCGTCACCTGCTTGTCTGACCTTCTTCTCAAGACATGCAGCGGAAGTGTGGAGTACTCCGATAACATCTATGCCATCCTTTTTGAGTGCTGCCGCCAGCCTCTCGGCTGACTCTGTGCCACCGATCTCATTGCATAATCTGGCACATGTTTTGCAAGTGAATATCAGGACCTTCTTTCCCTCTAGATCCTTCTTTAATTCCGAATAGGGTCTGTCCCTTGCGACCATCAACACGTCAGCATAATCTTTTGATGACGTATAATACTACTGTTCGTTACAACATATACAAAACACCAGCAAACTTTTAATAAAGCAATACTTGGACATGGAGCATAGGAAGGATTGTTGAAATGGCAGATCTAGAATTGATACCGGTACAGGACATAAAGGTAACAAAGGGCATGACCGTCGATCAGATGCTTAAAGCGATGGGCAATGCCGGCGGATTCACCGCACAGAAACTCGCTGATGCCACAGATGTCGCGGAATCGCTGATAAAGGATAAGGATTGCCTTAGGGTACTTTCATTCCCCGCCTGCATCATGGCTACCGGTACGAGAGGCGTGATCGTTGACATGGTAAGGAACGGAATGGTGGATCTGATAATGACCACCTGCGGAACATTGGACCACGATCTATCAAGAAGCTTTGCCAGTTATTACAAAGGGGATTTCATGATGGATGATCAAATGCTCAGAGAGGAGCATGAGGTCAGCAGATTGGGTAACGTTCTGGTCCCTGACGCATGCTACGGCGTTGTCCTGGAGGATAACCTCCTTCCGATGTTCGAAGAGATATTTGCAGATACGGATTCACTTTCCACACACGAGATAATAGATGCGGTCGGAGCAAGACTGAATGATGAGGACAGCCTCCTCTACCAGTGTCACAAGAACGGAGTACCTATAGTCGTTCCCGGCATAACCGACGGATCGTTCGGATGTCAGCTCTGGATGTATTACCAGACGCACAGGAAACTCCGCATCGACCTCTTCGGTGATGAACAGATGCTGAGCGAAATTACCAACAACGCAAAGAACATGGGCGCCATAATAGTCGGCGGAGGTATATCCAAACACCACGTGATATGGTGGAGCCAGTTCAGGGGCGGTCTCGATTATTGTATATATCTTACAACAGCAGAGGAATATGACGGATCGTTATCGGGGGCACGCATAAGGGAGGCTGTGTCATGGGGCAAAGTGAAGTATGACGCCAAGAACATGGTCGTTGAAGGCGATGCGACGATCACCCTACCAATGATATACGCAGGCGTACTGAACAGATACTGAGGAGTGATATGTCAAAGAAGATACTTGTCCTTCCCGGAGACGGGGTCGGTCCCGAGGTCATTTCTTCGGCCGTGGAGATATTGAATCAGGTGGCCGAGGATAAACTCGATATCGTCTATGGGAACATAGGTCAATCCGCCTATGTCAAAACGGACGAGTATCTTCCCTCGGAGACCGTGGATCTCTCCACGGATGCGGATGCCATAATATCAGGCGTTGTAGTGGACAACCCAGAGGACAGAGCATATCAGAATCCGATCAGAGCACTGAAGAAACAACTCAATATGTACGCAGTGGTAAGGAAATTCTTCCCTCTCTGCAAGAAGATCGGCGATCCCAGGGTGGATATGATAATAGTCAACGGCAACCCCGATGCATTGTTGAATATCGTCGAGACAGAGAGTCTGGACGGCGTAAACACACATAAGTTCCAATCCATAATAAGTTGTGAGAAACTCTTCAGGAAGACCGTACAGGTCTCTTCGATGATGAACAGGAAGAAGATAATATGCGCTCACAGGTCCAGCATGTTCCCCGCTTCCGACGGGATGTTCGTGGACATATTCTACAAGGAACTTGCAGGCTCAGGTTTTCTGGTGGAGGATATGGAGGTTGACATCATCGCATCGGAGATCGTCTTG